>CAZRLF010000007.1:0-128821 GCA_964601045.1 uncultured Bacteriovoracaceae bacterium | reverse complement strand
TGATGCGCAGCAAGCCTTTAATTTTATTCTGATTTGTGCTCCACGTTCAAATCTCATTTCGAAAAAGTTTTAATACACGCCGATAGATTTCTTGATGACAAATTTAGTCTTACAAGTGGAGAAAGCCGGCTAAAAAATATGCGAATCAATACGCACATTTTAAGCCTCATGAGCCAACGAACGTTGTCACAGACAACGAAGGCTTTCGCTCGCGCCATGCAAAGACTGGCTTCGGGTCAGCGTATTAATTCGGCTCGTGATGATGCTGCCGGTATGGCACTAGGCACTGGGCTTGAATCGCAACGACGCGGAATGCTTCAGGCTGTTCGCAATATGAATGACTCGCGTGGCTTTTTGTCTACAGCAGAAGGAGCACTGGCTGCTCAAACAGAACTCATTCAACGAATGAGAGAGCTTGCACTTCAGTCCGCCAACGGAACGCTTTCTGATACCGAGAGAGGTTATTTGAATACAGAGCTTCAGCAGCTTGTCGAAGAATTCGATCGAATTGCGATTCAGTCCGAGTTTAATGGAGTTAAACTTCTCGACGGAAATTTTGCTACAACATCGCTTCAAGTAGGCACACAAAAAGGCCAAATGATTTCATTTAATTTGGCATCCACTCGAGTGCCTGATATTTTTGAAGCGACCACAAGCAGTACAACGACGACTCCACTAGGAACCTTCACTCAAGCAACTGGCTTTTCGGCACAAGATTTAGTTCAAGATGTTAATACTGGCGATATTAACGGCGATGGAAATGCCGACCTTGTCTTAGTTAGTGTGGGTGGAGATATCACCATGAAGCTAGGAAATGGAGATGGCTCTTTCTCGCATAAGCAAACTATCCATTATTCGAACACCTATTCGGGTACATTGAATGACTTTAACGGTGATGGAAAAATCGACCTTGCTTCATCTGTAAATACTGGAACCCATCAACTTGCAGTTCTGCTAGGAGTCGGTGACGGCACATTCACTCAAACGCTGACCATTGCCCTAACGACATCGACCAGAGTTGAGTCTATTGATTTGAACGGAGATTCAAAAATAGATCTCGTAGCGGCTGATAGAGCTGAAGGAAATCTAAGTGTCTGGTTGGGCAATGGTAATGGGACCTTCGAAACTCGCACAACGTATGCTGCAGGAACAAATCCAAGAAATGTTGAATTTGCAGACATTAACTCCGACGGAATACTCGATCTGGTAAGTAGTGACGAGTCGACTGCATGGGTTAGCACATTTATAGGTAATGGAAATGGAACGTTTCAATCTCGGGTCACGGTAAGTACGACGACCGGTGGCACGATGGTAAAAACAGGAGATGTTAACGGTGATAATAAGATTGATCTTTTAGTTGCCACTAATGCTGGTAGCAACCTCTACTTGGCGTTGGGCAATGGCAACGGAACCTTCCAGGCTGTTAGTCCATTTGCGAATACGTCGGCATCAGACGACATCAATCTTTTTGACATCAATGGCGATGAGAACTTGGATATTATTGGAGTGGGTGGATCTTTCGTCTATTATCGGTATGGCAACGGTAACGGAACTTTTCAGACTCGTACGACGATGAGTGTTGGAAATGGTCCTGCCCGTGTTGCCATTGCCGACTGGAACAATGACGATATTCTTGATCTGGCTGTGCCAGCAAATTCGATCGCAGGTTCGACACAAATCTTTATGGGCGATGGTGTAGGAATGGGCACCACAATATCTATAGATGAAAGCGACCTAGAGATTTCATCTCAGTCTTCTGCGCAAAACTCCTTAAACTTAATTGATGCCGCATTTGCATATCTTAATTCGGCACGCTCCAATATTGGAGCGATTCAATCACGCCTCGATTATGCGGAGAACAATGCCCTTAATTTAATAGAAAATATTTCAGCGGCAAGATCACAGCTGATGGATGCTGATTTTGCTGTTGAGACTGCAGAGTTTACGAGACTGCAGATCTTGCAGAAGGCGGGTCTCTCCGTAATGGGACAAGCCAACCTAAACCTTCGACTTGTCTTATCTCTCCTTTAATAAACACCGTCTTAATCTTAAAACTTAATTCCACAACTTGCCGCAGTGTGTCGCTCAATTCACTTGGAGAGATGCCCCTTCAATCTTTAGAATAAAGGAAGATCTTCATGTTTATAGTTTTTCCCAATCAGGTTTTTCCACTTGAGTGCTTCTCTCAGTTTGATAAGCATGATTTTTATCTTATTGAAGATATTGAGCTATTTTCTCGGTATAAATTTCACAAACATAAACTCATCATGGAAATGGCCGCTCTTCGTTCACTCCATAAAGGCCTAATCGACAAAGGTTACAAAGTTGAATTTAATCCAATTAAAACCAAGGGCGAAAACCAAGCTTTTGAAAAACCTCTCTTGGAAATCATCCGCAAAAATAATTTAAAAGCTGTCCACTGCTTTGAAATTGAGGATGAATCAATCGCCGCACGTTTAGAGCAGTTCTGTAAGGCTAATAAAATAAAATTGCATATCGCAGAAACTCCCATGTTTTTGACTTCGAGAAAGCATTTTAAAAACTATGTCGAAGAAAAGAAGCGTCCATTTATAAGACAATTTTATCAAGAACGAAGGCGCAAACTGAAAATCTTAGTTGATAAGAAGGGAGAACCAGTAGGCGGTCATTTTATTTTTGAAAATGTAAATCCCTTGCGCCTTTCAAAAGAAATTCGCCCAGCAGAGCCCAGTGTTTTTAAATATGAGCACTCTGTTGCTGAAGCCAAAGAAATCGTAAGTAAACACTTTGCTCAAAACACCGGAAGCATTGACACTTTCTGGTGGCCAACAAACCGAGAAGAAGCTTTAGCATGGGTAAGAGACTTTGTAGAAAAACGTCTTGAGCGATATGCTGATTACGACGATGCACTTGCTTTACATACACAAGTTGGTTTTCACTCAGCACTGAGTGGCCCGCTCAATATTGGTCTTATCACCCCCCAAGAAATTCTCTTCACTGCTCTTGATACTGCAAAGAAGCTTAAGACCCCTATTCAGTCACTCGAAAGTTTTATCCATAAAGTTTTAGGTTGGAGAGAGTTTGTTCGCGGGATGTATCATGAATTTGGAGACGAACTCCCTAACGCAAATTTCTGGAAGCACACGCGTACTCTCAAACCATGCTGGTTTGAAGGTAAAACGGGGTTAAGTTTTCTTGATTCCACGATTCAAAAAGCTATTCGCTTAGGCTACAACCACCCGGTTGAAAGACTGATGATCGTCAGCAATGTCATGCTTCTTTGTGAGGTCGATCCTCAAGAGGTTTTTAGATGGTGCATGGAAATGTATGCCGATGCTTCTGAATGGGTTACGACACCAAATGTATTCGGCTTAGGTCAGTTTGCCGATGGTGGACTTATCGCAAGCCGACCTTATATTTGTGGCTCAACTTATATTCGCCGGATGGGCTCTTTCGAAGAAGGCCCCTGGTGCGATATTCTCGATGGACTCTATTGGTCCTTTATTGAAAAGCATGCAGCTGTCATTGCACGAAATCCTCGCACCGCAGTCGCATTGGCGCCTTTACACCGCTTAGATTCTCGCCATAAAGCCAGAATTTTTGAAGCTGCCCGAAAATTCAAAGATTTTGCGACCAAAGAATCTCCTTCAGCTCTTGAACAAAACGCCTGATTATTCTTTTTTTAATTTGATCGTCGGAGGAAGCTTGCTCACACACATATTTTCAGCCGATTTGAGTCGACAACTCATGGCTTCATTTTTTTGGCCTGCCTGATCAAAACTCACGATACATCGTTTACAAGATCCATTCCAACAGAGACGTGCATAGTCAATTTCAAAATCTAAAAACTGAAACACCCTTAATAGCTCTAAACGATCGGGAATTTCATATTCCTTATCCAAAATTTTTACTTTGATAAATCGATCAATGTTTCCGAAGAGATTACGATCGTAATCATCACTACTCATAACAAATCTCCTAAGAATCTCTTTGCGTCTTCTAGAGGATAATCCGTTAATCCTAAACTAGGAAGCTTACCTTTAAGATCTGTTTCTTCAGTATGAAAATCACTTCCACCCGAAACAAAAAATCCATAGTACTTTGCCGATCTTAAATAATTTTCTATATCTTGCTGCTGATGGCGAGGATGATAAATTTCTAGCGCATCGACACCTACATTTTTAAAAATCTCTAAATCACCATCTCCAAATTTATACTGCCCCGGATGAGCAATCGAAGTTTTACAGCCACGCTTCTTTGCGTAAGAAACGGCATCCGCTAAATCAAATCTCCATTTATTGACGACAAACGGACTTCCATCTTTTAAAAATCGATCGAAGGCGTCGCTTCGAGAAGACGCATACCCTTTTTCAACCAATGCATCTGCGATATGAGGACGACCCAAAACACCGGGATGTTTGCGCGCTAGATCGGCGCAATCTAAATCATACCCAGAATCTTTTAATTTATCGCAAATCTTAAAAAACCTGGTTTCTCTCGCAATTTTAAATTGATCAAGTTTATCTCGAAGCTCGATATCAGATGAGTTAAGGCCGTAAATCAGTAAATGCAGTTCACGATGATTATTCAGTTTATCGGTAAAGGTACAAGAAAGTTCAGAAGCACAAATTCCACTCCATTCGCTTTTTAAACCTTCGGCATATTCGTCAAAACCCGCAACCACATCATGGTCAGTTAAAACAGCTAACTCAAGACCCGCGGATTTTCTCTGCTTCAATGTTTGAATAAGCCAAGCGACAGAATGTTTTCCGTCCGAATGTGTTGAATGAAAATGCAGGTCGGCATGAGCCATACCTGATGCTATCCTAGCTTCAAACTACTCGCTAGAGTTTCGGCAAAGTAATACCAGTTTGAGACTGATATTTACCTTTTTTGTCTTTGTATGAAACCGCACATTGCTCATCAGATTCGTAAAAGAGCACCTGGCAAATACCCTCGTTCGAATAAATCTTTGCAGGAAGAGGAGTCGTATTTGAAATTTCGATCGTCACATGACCTTCCCACTCAGGTTCAAAGGGAGTCACATTACAAATGATTCCACATCGCGCGTAGGTCGATTTGCCTAAACAAACAGCCAAGACATTACGAGGAATTCTAAAATATTCGACGCTCCGAGCTAGAGCAAATGAATTGGGAGGAATGACAATGGTATCACCTTTAAATTCGACAAAATTTGCATCAGAAAAATTCTTTGGATCAATAACGGTCGAGTTCAGGTTCGTAAAAAGCTTGTATTCATCAGAGACTCTCATATCGTACCCATACGAGGAAACGCCGTAGGAAATCACCCCTGATCGTACTTGGGAAGACTCGAAAGGTTCGATCATTCCATGTTCTTTTGACATTCGTGTTATCCATTTGTCGCTTTTAATTGCCATATGCCAGGTAAGTTGAATCAATTATCTGACCTGGTCAAGATGAACGAAGAGCTCCAAATAAATACTACAGATTGCGAATTCTAAGAGGGAATCTCGTCAATAAAAAGCTTGGCTCGGTTCCTTCTCTTAATCGATCGTGTTTAACGATCAATCGAATTTCGACAGGATAGATAAAGTTACTAGGAATATTAACATTCGATTTAAACGTATTCACAATGCGTGGCCCTTTATTACGGTCTGGGTTATTTGATGATCCACAAGTTTGGTCATTAATTGTTTTAAAACTAAATTTTACATCGTCATTTTCGCGAGAAATATCAAAAGGACATGCCCCCCAGTAATCTTGGTTCGCTGAGGTCGCCTTGCATTCAAAATCAAAACTCATTGAATCGTCATTAGAAATAACCGACTGAATCTTTGAAAATACTCTTTTAATAACAAATGAACGATTAGCTGCCCTCGAAGCCGGACTCAAAGCAAACTCAGAAAGATAAAGACAATTAAGCTCATTATTTTCTGAAATTCTTAAATAATAAGAATCAGGCGTCGTCGCCGTTGCCAATACTTTCTGAAACCAGCTTGAATCGGTCCCGACCAGTTCATTGCCTGCTACCGCGGCTCCCCAAACGTTTGAATCGACGGGTACAAAACTGCTCGTTATCGAAGCGCTGGTCATCCGCTTAAGAAGTCCAGTCCATCGCACTAAACCTAAATCAGGAAGCAGCATATTGCCCTCGATTGTTCCCTCACCACTGTAGTCAGACGTGGTTGTTATCTTTGGGTGACAAAAGTTGGTATTTTCGATCGTAAATTTTGATGCATCTCCTACCGATCGCCAAAGAACAGGAGTACTCTCGTTACATCTCGAGTCGTATCCATCCGGAAATTTGAGCTCAAAAGAAACATCATTACCTGCGTAGATATCTTTTGAAGCAAGAGAGACTGAAGGAGTTGTATTAAAATTATATTGATCTGCATTAACGCCGGGAGGAGTTAACGGCCGAAAGGTTGAATCAGAACCTTCTTCAGATCCACAACTTGAAAAAAACAAAACAAGCGACGTTAGAATCAGTGCGCTTTTATAAATTCTGCAATTCATACACTATTCCCCTCTGCTGCCTTAAAGTTTGCAAACAGCATGCCAGCGTATAATCCATCTATAAGGCGTATAGACCTATTATAACAAAAACTATGCAAATATTTCGCATCTCTAGACGCAAATCCACGCTGGGAGGTCAACAAGCAGGCTGATAAAATCAGCTCAGCAATGCATATTCTATTTATCCAAGCGTCTCGTGAATCTGCCTACCCTGCTTTAAAGCTCGCCTTTGAAAAACTAAATCACCGCGTAAGTGCTATTTTTTTAGACACTACTTCGGATATCGAAAAACTAAAAATCGATATTCTTAAAGAACGCCCCGATTTTTGTTTTACGGTAAATTATTATGCTTTTGATTCCGCTCATAAAAACTCGTCGGACTTTGAATTTTTCTTTGAACAGAACTCTATTCCAATCGTAAGTTTCTATTGGGATGCGCCTTGGGTGAGTGGATCATGGAAGCATCTTGAGCGTCTTCAAAAAGGGCCTTTTTCTAAGAACACAATCTTTTTAACAATTGATAGAGCGCACTATGCTTTCTTTAGGCAGCGAGGAATGCGTGCGGAGTATTTTCCGACGGCAGTAGATTCGAATCTTTTTAATTTTTCAGCCTCAACAGAATTCAAATCTAAATTCTCGCTACCGCTCGTATTTGTAGGAACTCCTCACTCGCAGCTTTCGTTTCAGATCGATTCGCTTGAAGAAATTAACGATTCATATTCGAGATTATTTTTAGCCGAGTTTGAGGCCAATGCTAAAAATATTCTAGGCAGAGAAATCCAGTTTAGCCTTAAGACTTGGATTGAGAAAATTACCCTCAATGTGCAAGAGTTTTTTAAATGCTCGATTCATACTGCTTCTGATTACGATAAACATACGACAATTTTTTATAACGAAACAAAAATGGGTCTCCCACCTGAGGCGCAGCATGTTATCGATTTAATGAGAGGTCGTCTCGATATGCTCTATTCGTGGTGGCAAGTTCATTCTTGCTTATATCGTCTGCAGAACTCGGGCCTCAGCGTCTTTGGCGGAGAAGAATGGAAAAAGTTTTTACTACCGAATCTTAAAAATGAAAGCCCCCGACTTAGCGATGATGAACTCTGGGCGTGCTTTCAAAATGCAAAAATTTCCCTGTGCATGACCAAATGGCAGTTTCGATCAGCAGTTCATGAACGTCCTCTGCAAATTCTTGCCTGCCGCGGATTTCCTTTGACGGACTATCGATCAGATCTCGATGAGCTTTTTGAACCCCAAGAAATCGAATCGTATAAAAGCATTGAAGAAGCCCAAGATAAAATAAAATTTTATCAAAAAAATGAGTCAGCACGTCTCAAAGTAATTGAGCGTGGATCCAAACGAGTTCAAGAAAATCATACTTACGATCATCGCGCTCAGCGCATTCTAGAAATCATTAAGTCTAAAATTTAAACTGGTTTCTTTTTGCTAAAGAGCCATGAGCCAGACGAGTTATTTGCTTCACAAAAAGTAGGCTTGATAAAATTAATTTTTAATTTTATTCCGTCAAAAATATAGTTGTAACCGAACTCTACTTTACTATCGACCTTAGCTTTACATTCTTCGGTGGTACATTCCGCCGAACAGGTAACTGTCTCTCCTTTTAAAGCGATGTGCCCCACCACCGATTCTGTAATTTTACTTTCGTATTGAGCCTGACATTTGCTCTGACCATCTACGAGTGTCTCCACCCACTTTTTATCTCGGATTTCAATTGAATGAGAATCAGTTTTAAGTTTGGCTTCAGCATCAGATCTGACTTTGCCTTCGGTACACGAAAGGCTTTTGAGTTCAAAACTTCCTGACGAAAGCCTCACCCCGCCAGTGCGACTCATTTTTGCTGCAAGACGCTCAGAAAGTAAGGGAGGGTTTTCATTCTCCTCCATCCAGCCACAGGCTGAATTAAAAAGCGCTAGCGAGAGACTCAAAAATTTTAAATAAGTCCTCAGGTTTGGAGTCATCACGAAGGTCTATTAGTAGCTCGACGATAATCTAGCAAGACCCTCATAACACTCTGAAATCACTAACTAAAATACCACCTCCTCGATCTGTTACGCTCAGAAATGTTAAAATAGACCGATGTGGGGAGCATTTGATCTATCTGCTGCTGAAACCGTTAGCTCTCCTCATTCACTCTCGGATGCATTCTTCTGGGGAATTGTAACCTCAATAATTCTCTCAACTCTGTTTGCTCTCCTTTTCGACTGGAGCAATCGAAACCGAATTACTCTTAAAAGACGAATTCTCTATTTTTTTGATAAAGCCTTTCGAGGAAAAAAGCTCGATCAACGTTTTAAATATAATGTGAAGGTCGTGATGGACCTCCCCACGGAAGGAAAAGAGAGAGCTGTTCGAACAACTACTGCCGATATAGGGCCAAACGGAATGTTTATCAAACTCGACAAACCCCTCTCTCCCGAACAGCTTTTAGATTTTAAAATTCAACTTACGAATACCGCCGAAATTAAAGGCCGAGGTGAAGTCAAATGGGCTCAGGACAAAAACTCTCTCTCAAAACCAAAAGGTGTCGGGCTTAAATTTTTATGGATGGCCGATGATCAGAAGTCGGTGATTCGAAAATGGCTTAAGAAAAAACGTGCTCCAAAGATGCACTAAATACATTTCTATCCCCACTGATTTAGTGTTTAGAATGTGAAAGAATATTGCCGATGTCTCCGAGAGATCGTGAGCGTGGATGGCAAAAGCCTGGTGGCACTTTGGCTTGAGAAAGCGCTGAATCTTTCGCCTCAACGTCTGTTTCTCGTAACTCGTATTGAGATCGAAAAGCCTGTTCGCGAGAACTTAAAGAGCCTTGATTCATGAGTCCAAGATCAACCTTCCTATTTTTGGCGGTTTCGTTTGGATTACTGCTCAAATCGTACGTCCAGTTTGATTTGCCATTGGCTATCTCAAGTTTAATAATTTTTAATTTTCCGGGGTGATTGGGATCTGAAACCAAGAATCTGCGTGTTGGTTTTTCGTTTTCATTTTCAATATAACCAACCACCGTCAGTGTATGCCCTGCAGCCTCGCCCGATGCAAAAGCAGCTAATGATGCGGGCATATTCTTTTGCAGTTTTTGTTTTATCGTTTCAACTAATTCACGAGGATCTGGAATTCTCGCTCGAACTTCCGGACTCGTAGAAAATCCGTCCATTTGATGTTCGGCGCTAGAATTTTGAGCGGAGATTTGTGAATTTACATCGAGCCCCACTGACGTTTGACCCTGAAGTTTTTGAATGGCGCGATAAAGAGGATTTAAAGAACTCCACTTCGCTTGCATATCTTTTAAAAATTCTTCAAGTGACGAATAGCCCCGAATAATCTGCTGAGAAAATGAGTCTGCATCTGAAGCTTTAACCAATGCCTGATAAATCTCTTCATCAGACATTTTGCCTTCTCGTTCAAATTTAATTGCACTCATTAAACCCAACTGAACCTGATGCATCCCCATGCAGTTTCCTTTTGGATGCGCGGCATCAGAGAAATTCTTAATCGGAAGCAATTGGTTTACGATTGAAGGCTGAAAGGGGCCTTTCTGAGAAAGTAAAAAAACCTTATCGCCATCTTGGGGGCGAATCTCTCCTGAAGCAATTAACGCCTGAAGAGCGGGCTCAGAATTTGCTGCAAAGACCGATAATAAGGGCAGCAAGAGCAAACCCAGAAAAAGAAGCAAACGTTGAGAGATAAGGTATTTCATGACGAGTTGTAGGACTAAATTATGCAAGAAATAAGCCTAGAAGAAGGCTCGAAGAACCGCATTTAAAGCTCATTAAACGTCCCTGGCTGCAAGTTTTACGGACTTAGCCCGCAAAAACCTTCGCATTAGATGGTGGGAACTAATCCTCGTTTTTTAATCTTTTCAACGAGGGTGGTTCGATTGAGTCCTAAAAGCTGGGCAGCCTGGTTTTTATTCCATTTTGTTTGCTCAAGGGCCTTGAGAATCAGATCATTTTCAAACTGAGCAACGAGTTCATCAAACGCCAGTCCACCTTCAGGAATTCCATTTTGAATCCAGTGCGACCAGGGGCGATTAGAACTTTGAATCGGTTTAGCCGACATCAGTTTGGGTGGAAGATCTTCAAGTTCAATGAGTCCAGAAGTTTTTAAAATACAAAGTCGCTGGCAAATATTTTCGAGTTCACGAACATTACCGGGCCAGTTGTATCGAACTAAAATATCCATCGCATCATCCGATACCCCACTAATTGAATAACCCTTCTTTGTATTAAAAAGATTTAAAAAATGATTAATGAGTAAAGGTACGTCTTCTTTGCGATCTCTGAGAGCTGGCAAATTAATGGGAATAACATTGAGGCGATAAAATAAATCTTCTCTAAAATTACCGCGAGCAACTTCTTGCTCCATATCTATGTTGGTCGCAGCAATTACACGGCAATCTGATCGCTGACTTTTATTAGTTCCTACTGGTTCAAATTCCTTTTCTTGGAGTGCTCTTAAAATCTTTACTTGAAGACTCGGGGGCATCGTTCCGATTTCATCCAAGAATAAAGTTCCTTGGTGAGCGAGTGAAAAACGACCTTGACGCATTGCGTGAGCGCCAGTGAATGCCCCTTTTACATGACCAAATAATTCAGCTTCGAGAAGCTCAGAAGGAATCGCTCCACAGTTCACCGGAACAAAAGGTTTTTGTCTGCGATTTGATTTTGCATGAATGGCACGAGCAACAAGTTCTTTACCTGTTCCACTCTCACCTAAAATAAGTATTGTCGAATCAGTGTTCGCAACTTTATTGATGAGTTCAAAAATTGCTTTTACAGAACGACTCTGTCCGACAAACGCGGCTTCTACTGTAAGATTTTCAAGTTGAGTCTTCTGAACACCTGCAACCGCCTCGGCCTGTTGGGAAGCCCTCTCCAGCGCATCACGCTTCCAGACGTTAGTCGAATTTGTCGTACCTTCTGTCTCTACTTGAACTGCAGTAGTACTAGATTCTAAAGCGTCGCCGTTATTGCCCATTTAAACCATCCCTCCAAAGAACTTCCCCTGCACTTGGTTCCCCACCAAGTCAAAACACTGACACAATAAAGGTATCAGAACTTTGACGGCAAAAGAAGTGGCCCTGAAACTTTTTTGACTGCTTAGAAACATTCGTTGCGCTAGAATAAAGCGTTATAATTGATTCGAGGCCTTGAAAATGAATGATTCCATGGGGTTATGTGGGGATTTTGACACCTGGAGACAAAACTCATACAATCGGCCGTTCACGGATTGAGGATCAGAAATTAAATGGGACAAAATAATGACGCAAGTTCGAACTAAAAGACGTCAAAAAGAAAGCTCCAAGCAAGCACTGCTTCCGCTTGTGCCTTCGCGCAAACTAAAAGTTCCCAGTGGCAAATTAGTTTTTCAACTCAAGAGCGAACTCAATCGTCTTCAACATCGAGATCGTGAATGGAAGCTCATGTTCAATATGCTGTCGCACGATCTTAAAGAGCCTCTCGTTACGCTCGAAGGATTTACGAAGTTGCTCGAAGAGAGCGGAATTTCAAATAAAGACCAACAACGTTATCTCAAAATTATTCGTGAAGCAGTGAACTCACTTCATATGCTTGTAGGCTCTCTTCAATCAATTGTTCGCCTTTCGCAAGACTCTGCCGAATTTACTGATATTAGTTTAATGGCAATTTTAAAGAATGTGCTAACAAGCCTGTCTCACCAAATTGAAAAACGAAAAGGCATCGTTGAACTTCCAGCTGACGATATTATCGTTAAGGCTGATGCTGTACGCCTTTATCAAATCTTTCTTAATCTTATAGCCAACTCCCTCAAGTATCATCGACCGGGAGTTCCTCCTGTAATTAAAATTAGTTATCGAAAAGATCGCTCGTATCATCGTATTTCCATTCAAGATAATGGAGTTGGAATTGATCCTCACGATTTGAAAAAAGTTTTTCTGCCATTTACAAGACTTGAAGATGTGCCCACCGATGGAATGGGAATTGGCTTGTCGATTGTAAAACGAATTGCAGAGTCATTTAAGGGCCAGGTGCATGTGCGGAGTAAACAGAATGTTGGAACGACTTTCACTGTCTGTTTGCCTCGTGAAGTGGAGAATAAGAGGTAATTGAGTATGAGAATTCTCATCATCGATGACAATGCTCACCACGCCGAACTTGCTGCAAGACGCCTCATGAAAGAAGGCTGGGAAGTATTTGTTACTGATCGCAGCGAGCCGAGAGAAGAACTAAAAAATTATGATTTTCTTTTGATCGACTACAGTATGCCTCACAGATCTGGCCTCGATATTCTTAAAGGATTACGGGAACTCGAAATCACAACCCCCGTCATTATGCTCACCGGTCATGGAAATGAAATCATTGCCAGTGAAGCTATTAAGCAAGGCGCTTATGATTATGTAATTAAAGACACTCAACTGCTTTATCTTGATCGACTGCCAAGTGTTATTCGTGAATCAAAATCTAAACATGAACTTATCGAAACAAATCGATTTCTGATTAACGAGCTACGCCGTGCTAACGAACGCCTTCAGACGATGACATTTACTGACGAAATGACAGGCATTCACAATTATCGCTATATTCGAAAACAATTGGATGCGGAATTTAAGCGCGCTCAAAGATACGACAAACCTCTTTCACTCTGTCTGATTGATATCGACTATTTTAAAAAGATTAATGACACTCATGGCCATACAGTGGGAGACGCCTCACTCAAAGAGGTTGCCAAAATTTTAGTAGAAAGTACGAGAAAAGTAGACGTGGTTGGCCGCTACGGTGGAGATGAATTTGTTATTATATTTCCCGACACCGACCTTCAAGCGGCAGTCGGTCTATGCGAGAGAATTAAAAACGCCGTCGCCGAGAAAAGCTTTATCTGCAATGAGACAAAGCTAAAGCTAACTCTCTCTATTGGTGTGGCAGATTACGATCCTGTCCGCAGAAAGACTTTAGAAACCCTCGTCGACGCCGCGGACAGATGCCTCTACCAAGCGAAACGCGCGGGTCGAAATCGAGTCTCATCTACTATTCGCGTACTTGAACGCAAAGAATCAGCAGAAGCCGTCACGCCTTCAATTGCATAAGTCGAAAGTATAGCACTGGTATACTCAGTAAATCATTCGCGCTTCGTCAGCGGTATTAAATAGCAATCTACGCAATTCTTTCAGAGCAATGGCCCTATCACGGCGTTTACCCTATTTCTAAGGCGGCAAGATTTTTGCATTATAATTAAGGTATGCGATCAACTCAGCGCTTTTTGGTACTCGTTGGTTTCTTGTCCTTAATATCTTTTCAATCTCAAATCTTCGCCGCAGATGACTGCAAATCAATTCTGATTGATTTAGGAAAATCAGAGCAAAATAAAAAACAAGGCGTCGGCTAAAAAAATTTTCTAAATAAAAAATTTCTCTGCCGCTTTGAATTGTTTTGTGCATTCATTCGATCAAATGAACGCACAAACAATCCCAAAGCTACAAAGAGCGTATCTTATTAAGCGCGGGCTTTTTTAGGAGCTGCTGCTGATTTACCATCAGAAAGCTTTTTACGAGCTCGAGCTTTTTTCTTCGCTTGTCCGCGTCTTTGAATTGTTTTTCTGGATTTTCGATTATCTCCGCGTCCCATATATTATTTTCCTTTGCCTTTGTATTGAGCGTTATATTTTTGGATCGCTTTTTCCGTTAAATCAGTCTGCTCGGCAGCGTAGAGCAAGCCACTATTATTCTTTTCAAAAATATTGGTGTAAGAACCCTCACGGCCTAAATCTTGAATGATAGCCCTTAACTTTCGGACAATTTCATCAGTTGCTTGTCGTTGTTTTGCAAACGCAGCTTCTTCGGTTTCTTTACGAGCCTTAAGGTACTCCTCGTATTCTTTGCCCCAATCTTCTTCAAGCTTACGAAGTCTTGAGATTTCAGCAGGCTTTAATAATCCTGAACGTTCTTTAATTTTAAGATCGTCCGCTTCAGCCTTCATCTTGGTCATTTTCTCTTCACGAGCTTTTATAGCTTCGCCTTTGGGTTTAAATTCTTTTTCGAGAGATTCTTTTTTGCTCTTTCCTTCTTCAACTGAATCAATAGCACGTTGGATATCAACGATGCCTAACCTATACTCCGAAGCTGCAAACAATTTTGAGGCAGCCGAGAAGCTCAATGTAAGAGCTGCAATTATAAATAAATTTTTCATATTAAAACCTCCTTATATATTTTCGAAACTACTAAAATGGTGCGCCAATTGAAAAGTCGAATAAGATGGAATCTTCATCTGGCTTTCGATCCAAGGGTATTCCCCACTCAAATCGTAAAGGCCCCAAAGGTGAAAACCATCTAAATCCAAATCCTGTACTTAAACGCACATCTTCTAAAGCAAATCGACTCTCTTGCCATGCATTACCGGCATCAAAGAAAAGAACACCTTTAATCTTTGCTTCACGGAAAATATCGAACAAAAATTCCGCATTAAAGATCGCCTGCTTATTACCGCCTAATTTTAATGAAGTCGATGCGCCCGCATCGAGCTCGGAGTCATCTATTCTTCGTCCGGTTAAGCCAATAGGCCCAAAACCTTCAGGTCCCAGCGATCGATAGAGATGACCGCGAATAGAATAAATCCCTCCAGGAAAAAATCGTTCATTATAAGGAGTGCTTCGATTCTCAATAGCTCGCAAATAATCCAGTCTCAATCCAAGGCTCAAAACACTCCCGGCAAAAAGCGGCGCATCTTCATCAATAATCGTGATATAACGTTTTGAAAGAAAACTAGTCTTCCAAAACGACAAATCAGCCCCTAAATATTTAGAGCCTATACTCGACTGCAATTGGTTAAGGGTTCCCTTTGAAGGCTGATACATCTCACGCGTATTTAAAGTATCGCGGCTAAGAGTAAGACCAATTGACGAGCTCACACCAAACGAATCTGGAAAGACTCGTTCAATCTTGTCTCGAATATTGATTTCGACGTATTCAAAATTATAAGTACTAGAAATACTCCAGTTTTTTGTGAAGGGATAGCCGACTGTCACATTCCCACCGCGCTCCAGAACCTTTGTCTGATCGACCGACTGGTACTCGGTATTAAACCCCGAAAGCGATAAAGAATATCTCGAATCCATAACACGAGGATTTCTAAAGCTCGCATTAAAAAGCTGCCGTTTGCCCGAAAAAATGGCCGAAAGAGAAATGTCATAGCCACGACCCAGCAGATTTACTTTTGAAACCGAGCCCTGAACACCAAATTGATCGAAGGACGAAAAGCTCGCGCCCAAAGTTAGTGTTCCGGTTTGTTTCTCTTCAATTTCGATCGTAATATTCATTCGATTCTCAGAGAGAATATCTTTCTGAATAAACTTAACTGATGCAAAATAACCCAGTTTCTCCAGATTTTCTTTCGATGCTTTAAATCGAGTCTGGTTAAAAAGCTCTCCCTCTCTAAACTCTAATTCTCTTCGGACGATTCGATCGTGAGTTTCGATGTTTCCCTGAACGTCAATTGATCCAAAATAAAAAATGCTACCTTTATCAATTCGAAAATCGATATCTAGCTGACGCGGATTAACCGGATTAATTCTCCAATCCGGACTTACGTTCGTATAAGCGTAGCCATGATCTCCATAGAGGTCTTGAATTTTTGTAAGATCATCTTGGATTTTAAGGTAGTTCCATACCGATCCGTTCTGAGAATTCAGCTCTTCCTTCAAAGCAGCAGGATCAGAAATAAATTCAATATCTCCCGAGAAACTGATCTCTCCAACATCATACTGATCACCTTCTTCAATATGATACGAAACAAAGACCTGCCTACGATCAGGACTAAAAGTAATAGAGGGCGAGTCTACTTTCGCAAAAGCATATCCACTCTTCCAATACTGCAATTGAATACGTCTTGAGTCGACTTGAGTTAAAAGGCTTTCGTCATATCGACCAGAACCAGAAAGAACACTCCAAAATCCCCCTTCTTTCGTAATCATCGCATCTTTAAGAACTTCATCTGAAAAAACTTTGTTCCCTTGAAAATAAATCTTCTTAACTTCAACGCGCTCACCTTCATCGATTTCAAACTGAAGAATTTTCTTTTTATCCTCGAGAAGCACTTCGGTTCGCAGTGTGACTAAGTAATAGCTTTTATCTCGATAAACTTTTCGAATTTTCTCAATACTATTTTTGATGAGTGCTTCATCCCAGAGAAACGGAGTTTTCAGTCCGATGCCTTTCTCAAGATCATCTTTGCTAACTTGCTTATTTCCTTTGTAGCGAATTTCTTGAATATAATCTTTCTCAACAATTTTAATGATGATGCGGGGGCCCTTCTCGGATTTCTCAACATCAATCTGAATATCTTTAAATAGGCCGGTATTATAAAGAGTCTTTAAATCATCGCGAATTTTTGAGCGACTGAGTTCGTCGCCAGGCTTGCTTGAAACATATTGAAGAACGGCCTGTTCTCCTAAACGCTCGTTTCCTTTAATAACAATCGCCGAAATAGTCTGAGCTTCGACTTTGCTCAGCCCCACCAATAAACAAAAAATGAAAAATAGCTTCTTCAAACCAAAGCCCCTTTTCTTAAGGTCATCGTTTTATCAAGATTGCCAGCTAATTCCAAATTATGCGTTGCCATGATCAAAATAGAATTAAGACTCTTGCACTGCTCTTTCAGGACATCAAATACTTTTCTTGCAGTCTCAGGATCTAAATTGCCGGTTGGCTCATCCGCCAAAATAATTTTAGGTTCGTGCACTAAAGCTCTTGCAATCGCAACCCTCTGCTGCTCTCCACCTGAGAGCTCTGCCGGACGATGTTTTAAGCGATGAGACAAACCCACTCGATCAAGCCAATTTTTTGCCTTTGTTTCAGCCTCAAGTTTACTTTTACGAGCTAACAAAAGCGGAATGGTTACATTTTCTAGGGCTGTAAGATCCGACATTAAATAATGGAACTGGAATACAAAACCTATCTGCTCTCGCCGCACTTCAGTGCGACGATTTTCATCACTGCTGATCGTTTCTCCATCAATTTTAATTTCACCCTGGTCAATTTTGTCAATCAGCCCAAGACAGTGCAATAAAGTCGATTTTCCAATTCCACTTGAGCCCACTACCGAAAGACTCTGACCTGAGGTAATTTTAAATGATACTCCGTTTAAAACAAAAATCTGCTCAACTCTGCCTTTGTACGACTTGGTAAGATTAAGAACTTCTAATCCCTGCATCGTTTAGTCCGCCTTCAGGCCCTCGGTCGGAACAATTTTTGATGCCAATCGAGCTGGATAAAGAGTTGCTAAGGCACTAATTAACAAAGCCCCAGCAATAACGAGCAGACAGTCAGAAATTCGAATATCAACCGGAAGAGTGTCGATCATATAGACATCCTGACTGAGCGGAAACTGAACATAGTCACGAAGCACGATGCTTAAAATGACTCCAAAAATAAGCCCCACGATCGTTCCCACAATTCCGATAAATATGCCCTGATAAAAGAAAACTTTAAGAACTGAAAAATCTTTAGCCCCCATACTTTTTAAAATCGCGATATCTTTTGTCTTGTCTCGAACAATCATAATGAGAGATCCGCAAATATTAAAAGAAGCCACTAAGATAATAAGGCCCAGAATAACACCCATCGCTGTCTTCTCGAGTTTCAAGGCTGAAAGAAAATCAGCGTTCTGCGAAATCCAATCTTGAACTAAAACTGATTCTTGAACCCTACTACGAATTTCATCTCTCACATTGTCGATAAAACGAACATCTTTCGCTCGCACCTCAATTGCCGTTGAGTGCATATCAAAAAGACCTTCAGCTAATTTGAGGTCCATATAACCATGATGAGCATCATACTGAGTCATTCCCGAATGAAAGACGTCTACGAGTTTGAGCTTTTTCATTCGAGGCACCATTCCTAGAGGCGAAAAATCCCCCCGTGGCAAAACCAGAGTAAAATAATCTCCAATTTCAAGATTTAGTCGCTCAGCAAGACTACGACCGAGCATCACTCCCCCCTCTTTTAAGCCCTCCCAATCGCCTGAACGCACATAGCTTTTTAAATCTAAAACTTTTTGAACTTCGTCAGGGTCAACCCCCCTTAAGATAACTCCTTCAGACTCCCCGGTGGGCCCAAGAATAAAGCCCTCTCCATAAAGAACCGGCATAGCCGAATCGACGAGATCCATTTTTTTGATTTTTTTGACAACATCGACTTGAGACAAATCACCTTCTTTTCTGTGACGAAGCGTGACAAGAATGTGTGCATTATTGCCTAGAATTTTAGAACGAAGTTCGCGATCAAAACCGCTCATTACCCCAAGCACAGTTACAAGACTCATCACTCCGACGATAACACCGGCCAAAGCAATCCAAGCAATCACTGAAAGCCCGCTCCCTCTCTGAGAGCTCATATAACGTCGAGCAAGAAAGACTTCAAGATTCATTCGGCGTTGGCGACCCCGTAAAAGATCTAAGTTGCGGAAATAAAATGACATCACGAATACTGGGAGAATCTGTAAACAACATGGTCAATCGATCGATTCCAACTCCTTCTCCAGAAGTTGGAGGCAGACCATATTCAAGGGCTTGAATATAATCTTCGTCAAAGTCTCCCGCCTCTTCATCGCCCTCTTTCTTGCGACGAAGTTGATCTAAGAATCTTCCCTTTTGGTCTTCGGGATCATTGAGCTCGTTAAATCCATTCGCAATTTCGCGGCCAGCAATATAAAGTTCAAACCTCTCAGCCACATCTGGATTTATCTCGCTGCGACGAGCGAGCGGAGAAATTTCGATGGGATGATCTGTTACGAAAGTCGGCTGAATAAGCTGTGACTCCACTTCGACTTCAAAAACCATCCACTGAAGTTCAGCCAGCGGCTCAGTACCTTTAACTTTTTGCCCAGCTTTTTTAAGAAGATTCGTTAGGGCGGTTTTGTCATCTGGATTAATTTTATATTCTTGCAAAACCTGATGAACCGTAAACTTGCGATAAGGTTTTGCAAGAGAAATTTCTTGTCCCTGATACGAAAGACTTGAGCGACCTAAAACACTTATAGCCAATTTCTCGATTAAATCTTCAGTGAGGTTAATCAAATCATGATAAGTCGCATAGGCTTCGTAAAATTCAAGCATCGTAAATTCTGGATTATGCTTAATCGAAATACCTTCATTTCTGAAGCAACGGTTGATTTCAAAAACCCTATCTAACCCACCAACAACAAGACGCTTTAAATAAAGCTCGGGCGCAATTCGTAAAAACAAATCCATCTTTAAGGTGTTGTGATAGGTCTTAAAAGGTCGTGCTGTCGCACCCCCCACAAGCGGATGCAGCATGGGAGTTTCAACCTCGATATAATCTCTTTGCAAAAAGAAGTCTCGAATGCCCTGAATAATTTTAGAACGAACTTGAAATGTTTTTTTTGCATCATCATGCGAAATTAAATCGAGATATCTCTGTCGATAGCGAGCTTCGATATCGACAAGACCGTGAAACTTCTCAGGCAGGGGCCGAGTATTTTTAGTTAATAAAATAAGACGCTTGCAATTAATCGAAAGTTCGCCAGTCTTTGTTTTAAAGAGACTGCCCTCAGCATAAAGAATATCGCCAAGATCAGTCTGTTTGACCAATTCATACATCTCGGGTGAAAGCACAGAGGCCTGACAAAAAACCTGGAGGCGACCTGAGCGATCTCTTAAGGTCATAAAAGTAGATTTTCCAAACGACCGATAGAGCATGACTCGCCCAGCAATAGAGTAAACTTGATCAGGCGACTTAAGAGCAGCTGATTCAAGATCCTCCTTTGAAAGCTCGCCAAACTCACGATGAATATCAGCCGCTAAATGTTTAGGCTTTTCTGCAATACGATATGGATTAACTCCGCCTTCTCTTAAATCAGCGACCTTCTTAAGGCGAATACTGCGAATCGGATCTTCGACTGTCATGCCGAAAAAGAGACTACGGAGATGCTTTTGCTGTGGCAACGAATGAAACGCAAGAAATGCAGTTTTAAATAACTATTCGAGAAATTTAAGGCTTGCTCTTTTAACCCAGCCCCTTTTTACCCCGCCTGCACTCTCAAGGCTAACCCTACACCACGCACCAGCCTCTTTTAAAACTTCTATGCGGCTGCCTAATCTGATCTTTAAAATTTCGTCAGCTGTATAGTCAGGAAACTGCCTAAGCATAGTGTCCTCTTTCGCAAAGGCGATAGTCGGCGTAGATTCCCCCGCATAAACTCTTCCGTCCAAGAACAGACTTATACAGGCAATAATTAAATATTTAAAAATCATCTAATAACGCTAATCCCAGTTTAATTTGGTGACTACGATTTTATAGAATTCGCAAAATTTTGACGGAGCTTAACAAAATTTACTCATCCACGAAAGGCATCGAGAGCAGTAAAGCCTTTAGAACTTTAAAATCCTCAATCTCCTGTCTTACTTGCGGGGAGATCCTGTGCTATCTGAGGGTTTATGACGTTTTCAAAGCGCGATTTTGATTTGATGAACCGCGCTCTTCTACTTGCCCAAAAACCCAGGAGATCTGTTCTGCCAAATCCAAAAGTAGGCGCCGTTATTGTTCATAAAAACAAAATTGTAGGCGAAGGTTTTCATCAAGGTC
Source organism: uncultured Bacteriovoracaceae bacterium (assembly GCA_964601045.1). Taxonomy (GTDB): domain Bacteria; phylum Bdellovibrionota; class UBA2394; order UBA2394; family UBA2394; genus JAQBPA01. Next base: position 107,751 of record CAZRLF010000007.1, on the reverse strand, counting down.
CAGGAACTGACCATGGCGAAATTGCAGCCATTCGAAATGCTGAGCGAAAGGGTTTTAAAAAATTTGAGGCGGCCGAAATTTTTATCAATTTAGAACCCTGTTCTCACCTTAAGAAGAGAACGCCCCCCTGTGCTCCCGCTCTTGCTCAAAGAAAATTTAAACGTGTGGTCATTTCGCACTTAGACCCTAATCCATTGGTCTCCGGTCGCGGAATTAAATTGCTTAAAAAAAAGAAGATTAAAACTGAAGTCGGGCTACTCAAAGAAGAAGCTCTTCAGCTGAACCAAGCTTTTATTAAGAATCAAAGGTTAGACCTACCTTATATCACACTAAAAATTGCTATGACGTTCGATGGACGAATGGCTGACGATTTTAAAAAGTCAAAATGGATTACCGGCGAAGAAAGCCGCTCGTTTGTTCATCGCTTACGATCAGAGGCGGACGCAATTGCAGTTGGAAGAGGCACAATTGACAGCGACAATCCATCACTTAATATTCGCGGCAAGCGCACAAAGCCAGCTGCTCAAAAGGTTATTATTTTTGGAAGGCCTCGTCGCCCAATTGCTTCACTTAAAGCCACTAAAGCAAATGGGGCAGAGAACATTATTACACTTAATCAAACCAAAAATCTTAGAGCAACGCTTCGAAAAATTTATTCTGAACACCAAGTCTGTCACTTATTTGTCGAAGGCGGACCTACTATAGCGACTCGGTTTATCGAAGAAGATTTAGTTGATCGGATTTTTATTTTTTATGGTCGAGGAATACTCGGTGGCCGAGGAAGTTTTAGTCTGGGCCGCTCAACAGGTAAAACTCCCCTTAAACATTTAAGGCAGATCAAAAACTTAAAACCTGAATCAATTCAGATATTGGGCAATGATGTAGTCGTCCAAAGTAGTTGGAGAACCTATGAATAAATTTATAAGTTTTGTTTTTATCGGACTGGCTTTTGTTTCTTGCCTTGAGGCCGCTGACGCTACGATATTCGTGGAACGTGGCTCAGTTTGGAAATTCTTTGACCTTGGTTCTGCCCCTACCAATTGGAATCAGCCAGGCTTTGACGATACATCTTGGGTATCTGGAGCCGCACCTCTCGGCTATGGCGAGAAGGGCGAAGTCACTCGTGTCAACTATGGAGCAAATGCGCAAAACAAATTCATCACTACTTATTTTCGCTTAGAATTTAATCTCAACGAAATTGAAAATACCGCTTATCTTGTCTTTCATCTCATGCGCGATGACGGAGCGATTATCTATTTAAATGGAGCCGAAATGTTTCGCAGCAACTTGCCTCTTACCGCTGTGAGTTCGACAACTCTTGCCACCGCCAGTGTCGCTGGCGAAGGAGAAAATTATTTTTACCAAATCCCTGTTTCGAAAAACGCTCTGAAGGTGGGTTCAAATTTAATCGCAGCTGAAATCCACCAAAATTCATCGACGAGTAGTGATCTCATTTTTGATTTAGAACTACAGTCATGGTCAGAGCTTCCAAAACTTGCGATTCGCCCAACCGAAACCCAGAACCTTGAAATATCCTGGCCTCAAAACCCTCTTGGATGGGAAGTCTTCTCAAAATCACTATTAGATACCAATGGGGTTTGGCTGAGATGGAGCTCGCCAGCGTCGACAACAAACGATACTCATTTTATTTTGGTTCCCGGCGCAGACTCTCAAAGATTTTTCAGACTAGAATCGCAGAAACAGCCATAAGTTAACTTAAAAACGCTTAAAAGCCTCAAAACATGCCTCTTAAGGGGGCTTTCATTATTACACGAAATCGACTATTTTTAGGCCAAAATATCACCCTATGTTTACCGGACTTATTCAAAATCTAGGAAAAATTGAAAGGCTTCAGTTCTCTGAACGCGGGGCTAAAGTGCAAGTATCTCATCAAAGTTCCCTTCATTTAAATCGTGGTGATAGTGTCGCGGTAAACGGAGTTTGTCTTACTGCCGTCGATTGCGACTTTCGGTCATTCACAGCTGATCTATCGTTTGAAACCCTCTCTAAAACAACTCTTAAATCTCTCTCGGTCGGCGACACGGTAAATCTCGAAACACCCCTTAAGGTCGGAGCACCACTTGGCGGGCATATGGTCCAGGGGCATATCGATGGCGTCGGTACAGTGACCAGTATTGAATCTGAAGGACACTCATGGAAAATTCAAATTCAAGCTCCGAAGGAGTTTAAAAATTATATCGTTGCAAAAGGATCCATTGCTGTCGATGGAGTTAGTCTCACCGTCAATGATATCACTCTAGAGGGAATTTTTTCGCTTATGATTATTCCGCATACTTGGGTTGAAACAAGTCTTCACAATTATAAAATTGGCACAATTGTTAATCTCGAAGTTGATATTTGGGCAAAATATATCGAGAAAGCTCTCAGGAATTTTCAGACAGCTGATATTTTAAACCTAAGGCCGGAGGTGAACTCATGATTTTCTCTTCAGTTCCAGAACTGGTTACGGAGCTAGCCGAAGGCAGAATGATTGTTCTTCTCGACGATGAAGATCGAGAAAACGAAGGCGATTTGGTAGCAGCTGCCGACAAAATTACTCCTCAAATGATTAATTTTATGGCGATGCACGGGCGCGGTCTTATCTGTCTTAGCTTAGAGCCAGCAATTTTAGAAAGAATGCAGATTCCAATGATGACTAAAAAAAATACGTCAAAATATGGAACAGCTTTTTCGGTAAGCATTGAAGCCCGAGAGGGCGTAACAACTGGAATTTCAGCTGCTGATCGGGCGCGAACCATTCGGATCGCTGTAGATCCTCATTCGACTCCGAGCGATCTCGCTATGCCTGGACATATATTTCCTTTGAGAGCTGAAGCAGGCGGAGTTTTAAAACGAGCCGGTCAAACCGAAGGAAGCGTTGATCTTTCTCGAATGGCTGGACTTCAAGCGGCCGGTGTGATCTGCGAAATAATGAATGATGATGGCACAATGGCCAGACGAGATGATCTCGAAAAATTTGCGAAAAAATTTAATCTCAAGATGGGTACTATTGCTGATATCATTCGCTATCGTACATTAAACGAGTCGCTTGTTCAAAACGAAGCACAAGCTAAAATCCCTTCAAAGCTTGGCTCGCAATTCACGATGCATATTTTTTCAAATAAAGTGGATGAAGCGCAGCATATTGCTTATGTGAAAGGCGAAATTTCTCCTGAAGCTTCTGTCTTGGTTCGTGTTCACTCTGAATGCTTAACCGGCGATGTTTTTGGCTCGCTGAGATGTGATTGTGGAAGCCAACTAGAATCTGCCATTAAACAAATTGATGAAGCAGGTTCAGGAGTTCTTCTTTATTTAAGACAAGAAGGACGCGGCATCGGCCTCGTCAATAAACTTAAAGCTTACCAGCTTCAAGAATCGGGGCTTGATACAGTTGAAGCCAATCATCGTTTAGGGTTTGAAGCAGATTTACGAGATTACGGAATTGGTGCTCAGATTTTAAGATCACTTGGCGTCCGTAAAATGCGGCTTTTAACTAATAATCCCAGAAAAATAGTCGGACTTGAAGGTTATGGACTCGAACTTGTCGAAAGAGTTCCACTTGAAGTTCCAAGTCATGCCCAGAACTTAAAATATTTAAAAACTAAACGTGATCGATTAGGGCATCTTCTTCAGAATTTAAAGGTGACTGAGTTGTGATCTTAATCGTGCAATCGGAATGGAACTCCTCAATTACCGATCAGCTTCTTGAGGGCGCTGAAAGAGTTTTGAAGCAAGCCTCTCTTGAATATGTCGTTGAGAAAGTCCCAGGAGCGCTTGAAATTCCACTCGCCGTAAAATGGGCAGCCGAGTCTCGCTCAAAACAGATCACAGGTGCGATTGCTTTAGGTTGTGTCATCAAAGGTGAAACGTATCATTTTGATCTTGTAGCCAACGAATCAGCACGAAAAATTATCGATCTTTCAACCGAACTTAGTCTGCCAATTATGAATGGAATTCTTACCGTCTACGATCTAGCTCAAGCGCGCGATCGCATTGGTGGAAAGCATGGTCATAAAGGCGAAGAAGTTGCACAAGCTCTTCTTACAATGCTGAAACTTAGAAAACGTCTTACTTAGACTCATAGTCTTAAGAATTCTCCTAGGCGATGTGAAGCCGACCTATTATGATTTAGGTTCTAGAGGAGGTTTGGACCATGTTAATTCCATTTTTGATTCTCAGCATTGCTGACATAAGTGATGAAATGAGGAAGTCTCCAATTGAAGTTCAACAACTAAAAGAGCTTCACGATCAAGAAGTTGGAGCAATTGCAACGGTCAAACTCGATTTTAATCCTACTGAGAAAGAATTTCGGGCTTGTGTTCCGCAAGAAAGCAAAGTTTTTCCCAAAGATCTCAACGGCGATTGGGATACGAAAATTTTTACAAAAACTGAAATGGAAGATTTAATGAAGTGCAAGGTTGGGGATTGCGCGTTTAATTTTTCAAATACAGATCTTCAGGAACTTCAAAAAGCTAAGCTCCCTGAAGAGCGAAAAATGATGTTCTATAAATTTTTGGACGAAAGAGTGAAAGGTATTAAAGGGGCCGATCCCACTCGCAGCGCACTGTTTTTAAGATCTCGAGATCGGGCGTTTGAAGACTGTGGCTCAGATGATTTTTCAAGCTTACTTAACGAACGCCCCGTTAGAGGCCTGCCCTTTAGAATGAGTGTCGTTAAATATAGCAAAAAAATGAGGCCAACCACCCGGCTTTTGCAGGGGGCCTATTGGAAAGGTGAAAACGGCGGGTTTTGTTATGGCGAAGCTCTTGTCTTCTCAACTCACTACGATACCGATCGAGTAGAGGTTTGGAATTTACAAAGTCCCGATGCCGCCACTCATATTCTCAAATTGCAGATCCGACACCGTATAGACCTCTTAAACACCTGGGTGCGACGGTTAAGCAAAGAGAAGTTTAGAACAGAAGTTAGAGAAATTGCCTTTATGCAGACGCGCGATGTTGTCAACTGTTTACAAAAGGCGAAGAATCCTGCGGGAGTAAAAGCTTCTTTAACTCCCACTCCTCAGGCTTCACTTCCGCCAAGTCCTAGTGTAAGTACTAGCCCAAAGACGGATGCGAAGCCTACTGCTCCTGCGCCGCGTAAAAAGTGAGGTCATTTAGTTCTAGTGGAATCAACGAATAGCTCGCTCGCTGAAGAAGCCAGCTTCGATAAAATTTTAAGTCATCCCAAATTACTGAGCAATCTGACGGAAAAAATGGGGTTTTTAAAACCAACTCCCATTCAAGCGGCAACTGCCGGCCCTATTTTACAGGGAGCAAATTTGGTTGCTGGTGCAAAGACAGGAAGCGGAAAAACTGTTGCTTTTCTGGCTCCCCTCTGTGAGCGACTCCTTAAACAAGAGCTTACAAAAGTTTTAGTTTTAGCTCCGACTCGTGAACTCGTTCTTCAAATCGATGAAGAAGCTATGCAGCTTTTAGACGGACAAAATGAAGTTGTCTCTGTGCCAGTTTATGGGGGAGTTCCCATTGATGGACAGATTCTGGCTATTCGGCATCACAAGCCTAGACTTGTGATTGCAACACCAGGACGAGTGATTGATCTAGTTCAAGAAGAATCTATCCGTCTAAATGAGTACGAAGCTATTGTGCTTGATGAAGCCGATCGGATGAGTGATATGGGCTTCGCTCCTCAGGTCACGCAAATTTTAGATCAGGTCACAAATCGAAAACAAAGCTTATTCTTTTCGGCAACTTTGCCGAAAGAGGTTGGCGATCTAATGAATAAATTTTGCCCAAACCCAGTTCACGTGCGTATCGATAAGGCCGATGAATCTAGCGAGACCATTGAACATAAAGCGATCTTTTGCTCTCGGCGAGATAAGATTAATAAAGTCATTAACCTCCTATCTTCAGACAATGTCGTCGCACTTGTTTTTACCAAAACAAGAAATGGATCAGACCAAGTTTATCGATCGATTTCTGGCGCTCTTCAAAACGTTGGTATTCTGCATGCTGGATTCCCAATGAACGAAAGAGAGAGAACTATTCGCGCATTTCGTGACGGTGAAATCAGAATTCTTGTCGCTACTGATGTAGTTTCTCGTGGAATCGATGTTGATACGATTACTCATGTCCTTCATTTTGATATACCCGACTCTCTTGAAGATTATATTCATCGATCTGGCAGATCAGGTCGTGCAGGACGCGCTGGCCAAACCATTGCTATCTTCGAAGCCGACAACCGAGATCAAATGTTGAAATACAAACAACTCCAAGAAAAAATTAAATTTGAAGTCATTGAAGGAAACGAAAATTCTTCAGATTTTTCTGATGAAGATCGAGGACGAAATCGTCATCACCGATCTCAGGGCTCGCGTCGTCCCACACATTCTAGAGCTGCTGGACGAGGACCTCGCGATCATTCGCAAAGACGAACTAAACCCCCTGAAACAAGGCCAACTAAAACAGCACACTCTTCGGCCACATCACATAAGAAGGTAGAGAAAAAAGTAAGCCTGATGAGCCGAGCAAAAAAACTTATTGGAAAACTATTTTCTTAAGAACCTTTACGCCAACGTGGATATCTCAGAGCCATTACGAAAACTCGCCAGACCATTTGCAATCCGTCGCACCAAACACTGACACGTGAGGTCTCGCGATGCGACCATTCCACTCCCTTTTCTTCAATAGTGGCACCCGCTTGATTGAGTAAAAGCAAAAGCTCGACATCAAATGCAAATCGATTTTCGGTCATCTTCATTGCGACAGTACGAGCGAAACTTCCTCGAACAAGTTTAAATCCGCATTGGGTATCAAAGATGGGAATTCCTGTCATTAAACGCAAGAGTCGATTGAAGAGACGGCCCAAGCTTGGTCGCGCTCCCTTCTGTTTAAAAACAATATTGCTTTCTTTAAGAGCACGACTTGCAACAACAAAATCAGCATTTGAATTCTTAAGATTAAAAAGTTCAACAAGAGGACAACTTAAATCAAGATCAGTCATCAAAACCCATTCTCCGTTAGCTGTTTTAAAACCCTCTCGAACGGCGGCACCTTTTCCTCGATTGCAACCAAGTCCAATAACATTAATTGGAGTTTTTAGTCCTATAGTTCTTTTTAAATCTTCAAGCATCGAACGAGTTTTATCGGACGATCCATCGTCAATAAAAACTAACTCAAGCAAACCAAATTCTGACTTAAGTCGTGATTCTTCTCGACTGAGAAAGTCTTGCCACGATCTTTCAAAATCGTGAATTCGAGCCTCTTCGTTATAACACGGAATAATGACGCTTAGACCAATCTGCATCCCTTGTCAGCGTGGCATGAATGAAAGCACTGGGTCAACGAATGCAATTAAAGATGGACGCCTAGCAGTAATTAAAAAGCGTTTTAGAATAGACATATGATCGAGCGAAAGAAAATTTTAGTCCTCAATGATTTCCAACGTTGGTTTCTTAGAAATTTTGTCCTCTATACGGCACTCTTTTTAGGAGTCTTGGGTGTAGGCCTTTATCTCTGGTTTCAAATTGTTATCAAAGAGATGATTAACCTTGCAGGATTACTTAGTCCGACATTTATGTTGGCCATCGAAAAATATATGGGCTTAGGAGTTCTTGTTGTCGGTTTGCTCATGCTAGTTCTTTTAACACTAGCAGCGTTTCATTCTCTGATGTTTAGTCGCAAAATCGCAGGTCCACTTTTTGCTTTAGCTCGACATTTTGAAAAATGTGAAGAAGAAGGACAACTTAGCCCGATTCACCTGCGCAAGGACGATTTATTTTCTGATATAGCAGATAAATTTAATAAACTCTCAAACACGATTAACAAGGCCTAAAGCGCAATGAAGTTTCACTGGGTTGCATCAGCGCTTTTTGCCGCAAGTCTCTATCTCGTTTATCTCTTGATTTACGGATTTCAGACTGAGCTCAGAAATGCGAGACCTCAGATTCAGCAAGAAGCTGTAAAGGCACTCAAACAAGAAAAGAAAATTAAATCTTCTGCACCCATGTCAGAATACATCAATAAAAATTTAATAATTCAACCGAAACCTCAACCTACGAAAGAAGACAAAGTCCAAGTAGCTGAAGTACCTCGCGAGAATTCAAATGCAATGGATGATACCGAACCAGCTCTCAGATATGGGCAAGATGGATCTGACTACTGGTGCCGACCGGTGCCGGTTGCCATTGAGACCAGTCCGGTTAAGTGCCGCTATCAAAATTCATGTTACGGATGTCAGGGTCCGATCATTCGGCCCGAAGTTGCGGACGCCACACCTCTTTGCGCAAATGGATCCATGAGCCAACTCTATGATGTCGAATGCTGCCCACAGTTCAACAACGGGATGGTCGAATGTCCATCTGCCAGCAGTTGTTTTCATGCGGCCAATCCACCTTCTGATTTTTGTTCCTGCAATGATCGAGCCGAATGTAAACTTGTTGAGATCGGCTCAAAAATTCAGTGCGTTTGCATTCAGTAAGAAGCACTATAAATAAATCTTGCGATTCACGGTCGAAGCAGCAATCTTTAAGAAGTGAACGAGCCAAAAAAAATTCACTTTGCTGAAGCCATTCTATTAATCGGCTTATGCACCGTTGCACTCCTTGTAACTCGACATTTTCAATTTAACGCGAAGATTCTCAAAATTAAAAATTTTATGGAGGCTGAAACTCTAAGAGTAACAGATAAAAGTTCTGATTTTGAGTTTGTCTATCAAGCAACCAATGATTTTCTAGATGGAAGTTGGAGCAATAATGGGCATATGTTTGCTCAGGCGAAAAAATCCCCCGCTTGGATCGAACTCGCTATTCCCATTCCTGAGGACGGAAAATATAAACTTTTAGGCTATTTTTCTAAGTCGTACGACTACGCGACAATTCAAATTTTACACAATTTAAAACCACTTTCTGCGCCCATTGATCTCTGGTCGAGTTCTATTACAAATTCAGGACCGATTGATTTAGGTGTTTTCAATTTGAAAAAATCTGAACTTATTCTTCGCATTCAGACAACAGCAAGAAATCAAAATGCTCAGACAGAAAACTATTTATTTGGTATTGATGGGTTCAGTCTTAGCAAAGAATAAGAAATCTCTCGTCCTGGCCTTTGCGATATGGGGCGTGATTTTCACCTGGCTTCTGCCTCGCCTTTTTTATGAAACCGACCAAGGAATTTATGCAGGCGTGCGAAGTATATGGGCTGACTGGGCCGCTCATATGACGTACTTCCAGCATATGTTAAACCACCCCGTGAGCGATTGGTTTAATCACCATCCCCTCTTTTATTTAGAGAGATTTAATTACCCCTTCGCAATGCATCTACTCTCCCTCTTCTTTCACAAAATGGGAGCGAGTCTCACTTATTCGTTTACCCTTCCAAGTCTTCTCGTTGCTTATGCTCTTCTGTTCACCATGGTTCTATTTTTCGATCTACACAAAAAATCTGCCGCTCAGATTTTAATTTGCATCAGTTTGTTTTTTCTTTCGGGAGGTTTAGGTTTTCTTGAATATATCAAAAACATAAGCGAGGGTTCTCAGATCGCGTTTGGATTTCCCATAATTGAATACACGAATATTCCTTCAAAAAAAATAGAGCTCATGAATATTCTTACTTTTCAGCTCCTCCCTCAAAGAGCTTTTTTACTAGGCCTCTGTCTGGGATTAGGCATCCTAAGTCTTCTTGCCTCCTGGAGATCTCGCCAGTTTGATAAGGTCAAACGAGTTCATAAAATTCTATTAGGAATTTCATTTGGCTCGCTGGTGATCGTTCACCCTCATTCAGTATTTGCTTTAGGAGTCGTATTCATCGTGCTTGCATTCTTTGACTTCAAATTTTGGAGACGATGGATTGACTTTGCGCTTACCGCTTTTCTCAGTTCGATTGCCCTGTATTTTATTTTTATTAGAAATATTCATGAGGGTTCTTTTTTTCAAATTTCTATCGGATGGCTTGCGAACGATGGCTTTTTAAGCTGGATTAACTTTTGGTGGCTAAATGGTGGAATTTTTCTACTTCTCGCTTTTTATGGTACTTTTAAATTTAGACTCTGGGCCAATCCATTTGTCGTCAGCGGCTGGATAATTTTTACTTTATGCAATTTATTTCAATTCTCACCCTGGCTTTGGGACAATACAAAACTCTTCACCTGGGCCTGGCTTTTCTTTTGTATCCCAGCCAGCGAAACAATCTTTTTTTTCATACGAAATAAAAGTAAATTTTTGAAAATCGGTGGCGGTTTTTTATGCTTTTTATGCGTTTTTTCAGGCGGGCTTGAAGTTTCAAGAATGTTCTTTAAGAAGAGAATGATTTATTCGATGTGGTCATCTTACGATATTAAAATCGCTCAAGATGTTCGCAAACAGACTTCAAATTCTGATTTATTTGTCATCGAACCTAACGATTTTCAAAACTTTGTACTTCGTTTAAGCGGACGCCCCGTTCTCATGGGTTATACAGCAACGCTGTGGTCGTACGGCTTTGACTATCAAAGTGTAGAGGAAGATATAAAGAAGATATTTGCGGGCGGAAAAGACGCACAAGCTCTTATTGCGAAGTACGGATTAACACATGCAGTACTAAGAAAGAACTCAGAAAACTTTGAATTCAATTTTGACTTCTTTTCAAAGCATTTCACACGTATCCTGTCAGACGAGAGGTACGATATCTACAAAATGAAGCCATGAAGTCTTTAAGTTTGAACGCAAAGTATTTTCTTGGTCTTCTCGTCTTAAATATTATTCTGCATTTCGCTTTTCTCTCGTCACCTAAAAGCGTCGTCTTTGACGAAGTTCATTTTGGCAAATTTGTTTCGGCCTATTGCTGCACTTCAGAAAATTTTTTTGATATCCACCCCCCACATGCCAAACTTCTCTTATCAGCCTCGGCCAAATTAGGAGGATACAATGGAGAATTTGGATTTAAAAATATCGGGGATACTTACGAGAACGTCCCCATTGGATGGCTGAGAGCATTTCCTGCGATTTGGGGCACTCTCCTTCCACCTATTTTATTTTTTTTACTTTTGCAGATAGGAGCAACCTTAGCTGCTGCCACTTTGGGAGCACTTCTCATCACACTGGATAATGCATTTTTGATTCAAACTCGCATTATGGCATTAGATGGTTTACTGCTGGTTTCGCTTTTACTTTCAATTTTATTCTATCTTAAGTCCGAAAAATCTTCAGGTTGGAAGATGAGAATTATCTACTGGATTTTGACCGGATGTTCGGCCGGAATGGCCATGGGCACAAAATTCACGGGACTCATAGCTCCCGCGGTTTTGCTTGTTATTACCGTTGATCGTCTAAAGTTTACATCGCTTTCAAGTGCTGCTCTTTTTATTCGAAAATGGATCTGGATGGGCTCGAGTTTAGTTGGAACTTATCTTTTGGGATGGTTCATTCATTTTCAACTACTAAGCCTCCCTGGCACGGGTGATCAATTTTATAAAAATCGCGGAAATTTTTTTGAGGATCTCGTGCTTCTGCATAAAGTAATGTTTAAAAGTAATGCAGGAATTTCAACTCCTCATAGCCACTCAAGCCAAGCATGGACATGGCCATTTGATTTCCACCCTATTTATTACTGGTCGACTCCCGGGCGAGATATTTATTTTTTTGGAAATCCGTTTGTGTGGATTGTAAGCAGTCTTTTTCTGGCAGGTTTTATTGTGCATTCGCTTTTAAAAAATGTTTCTGATTTGAGGTCGCCAAAAAAACCCGCATTGGCTATTAAGCTTAACCTTTTATTTGTTGGGTATCTAATTGCCTATCTTCCTTATCTGCCGATCTCACGTCCGCTTTTTCTTTACCACTATTTACCCCCCCTTATCTTTGCGATTCTTATCTGCGTTCTGTGGCTCGATCAAATCGGATTTACAAAGCCTGGCTCACTCCGAGCACAACGCAAAGAATACTTTGGATTTCTCGGCTTTGTTTTTGCCGGATTTCTTCTTCTGATGCCCCTGACGTATGGGCTTCCTAAAACACATTTTTGGGGTGACCTCATTTTTAATATTGTACCCCTGTGGCGTTAAGTCCACTCTCGCGGGTTTCTAAAACAAGACATTAGAATTTTCTCTTCATCATTTGATTCAAGATTCGGCTTATAATCAAACCTCACTTCCGGCGGAAGACTCATTAAGATACTTTCAATATTACCCTTAGTTTGCAGACCAAAGAGAGTACCACGATCGTAGACCAAATTAAATTCTACGTACCTTCCACGCCTCCAAAGCTGAAACATCTTTTGTCTCTCTGAAAATTCTTCGTTTAAATTGCGCTTAACGATGGGAGAATAGGCCTCCAAGAAAGAATTCCCACAATTTTGAACAAATTCGAATGTCTTTTCTGCATCCTCTTTAAGATAATCAAAAAAGATTCCTCCAATGCCACGTGTTTCTTCACGGTGAGAAATTTTAAAATACTCATCACATTCTTTTTTGTATTTGAGATAAAGATCTGCATTCGTTTTATCGCAAGCCTTCTTTAAGGTCTGATGAAAATGTCTAAAATCGACTTCAGAGAAAACATAAGGAGTTAAATCAGCACCGCCACCAAACCAATGCCGATCGGGCTGTTCAAAATAGCGATAATTCATATGAACCGTAGGAATGCGAGGAGATCGAGGATGTAAAACAAGTGAAATTCCGGTCGCGAAAAAATGCGGATTTTTAGTCCCTAAACGATCCATCATCAGGGGGGGCAAATCACCATGAACAACTGAAGTATTCACTCCCGCTTTTTCAAAAACATCGCCGCCTTGTAAAACACGACTATCTCCGCCCCCACCACCCGGACGCGTCCATTCTTCTTTTTGAAAGCGAGATTTATCTTCGAAAGACTCAAGACCCGCGACAATTTGATCTTGTAATTCTTGAACCCATTTAACCATTCGATCTTTAAGAGAGTCAGACATTGAGAGAGCTTACTCTCATACTACTTTGATCGCAATTTTGAGATTAGTTTTGCGCAACTCGAAAAAGCTTTTCGGGCACTGACTTTCCACGAAACTCTTACGCGAGGCTCAAGTTCATTCATCAAATTTTCAAAATTTCTGACAAGAATGCGTAATTCTCTATTCTCTTCAGCCGATATCTTTTGATTAAATTGATTAGTGTAATTATCTGCTACTCTAAGACTAAGCTCTCTAATTTTTTCTCTAAAAAAATCTCCACCATACCGTGCAATAAGCTTGGACAATAAGCCTGGCACCTCGAGGGCTAATCTAAAAAAACTTGCCGCTCTAATATCTGGCTTCAAACGAAGACGCTCAAAAAACCCCATAAGCACTCGTTCGGCAGTTAAAACCTCTGGATTGATCTTCATATACTGGGCAATTTGATCAAAAGGAATGTTTTCAAGATCAAAACAATCTGCGAGAGCAAGATTGAGCTGTCCTCGAATACTTAAAAATTCAGGATGGGAATATAAATCAGGACGAGAAAGTACAAATAGAAGTTTGAGCTCAGTAATCGATTTTTCTGAAACTATCTCTCTGTTAGACGGCGTTCGATCAAGCGCCTGCCCTAGAATACGCTCAGCAGGAAAGGCGTGATTTATAAATTCAAAATAAGTGGGATACTTGAGCATCGCAGACCAAGCTTGAAGTTCAGCTAAATCACTAACGCCTGTTCCTCTGAGAGCCTTACCAAGACCAGCCCAAAATTCTTTTCTATTAAAATACTCAAGAAGCGAAGCTTCAGAAGAATCCAGGCTATAATTCTGAAAGGCGCTCACTTTTTCATGCAGAGAAATCATTTTCTCAAATGTGATAAGTCCAGCAGAGAGGCCTTTACTCCCGGCTGTACGAACACTCCGTACTGCCTGGCCATTCACCCAAGATTCACTTAAAGCTAAAAAGATATCATTATTTGAAAAAGCTTCAGGCACTAATTCGACAATTACTTTTAAAACTTGAGAAACGAGCAATTCACCTGCAAATATATTAGTTACCACTTTCTGAAGGTCATTATAAAAATAAGTATGCGGAGATTGAATAACTAGATTCGCAACTGCTCGCTTTACTTCGTCATCAGATAATAAAAAATACTCGTAAGCTTCTCGGCGTATATTCGATTCTTTCGAAACCATCATTTGGGATACGCGAGAAATCTTCTGAATATCAACCGGTAATCGATCGATAGACGATCTTCTTATCGGTTGCTGGAAGCTCGAGGTAGAATTTCCAAGATAGGAATTAAAAAAATCATAAATCGGCACAACAGTATGTTCTTTTAAAGAAACCCGTCGAGCTTCCAGAGCATCTGAGAATTTTTTTAAAATCTCAGATAAATTTCTAAATATAAAAGTTATGTTACGCTCAAAAGCCCTCGAACTGAAGAAGTTCTCTTGGCGCTCTGTACTCAAATCAGAAGTGATAAATGAATAGAGGTTTATCAAAAACTGAAAACGCATCTTGTCCTCTTCAGAATCTTCACCATGATAAGCACGCGAAAGTAAAACAGCCATATTTTCAAATAAAATATCATCAGGAAGAAAGGGTTCTAAACTTGAGAGCTGAAATACTAAAGATCGATTAATCGAAATAGGTTGATTAATAAGCCTCTGAAAAGAAACTTCTAACGAGGGCAGCCACGGCAAATGGGCGGGATGATTTTCAAAAATATATTTTAAATTTTCTTTGCCGAAAATCCTTACGGCTAGATAATGATAGGCACTTTTCTGATTTAAAAAGTGTTTATTTTTAACCTGGCTTATCTGTTCTTGCAAAAAAGAATTAATATAATTCTTTGTTGATATTCCATTTGCCCACCAAAAAGAAGTCTTTATGCCTTCAGCGTTTAAAGTACTTACGACCGATTCTCTCAATTGAAGGTCTTCAGGAATACGCGAGATTAAGATCTCTATGGCTTTACCGATCTTCTCTGATAGCTCCGGTGCTCTGGATAAAAACTCAAAAGCTTTTCTAAGCCAGGGCAAGTGAAGCTCTTGAGTCGAGTTACAATAATCTTCAAATTCTTTCAAAAGAATTTCTTTGTCCTTGATGCTTATAGAATGAATCTGTTTCGAAATTCTCTGCGAAAGCTTGAACTGGATGCCTCGATCAAAATCATTAATGGCCCCATCTTTAAACAGGGCTAAATAAGACCGAAAGTTAAGATTAAGATATTCAGGAATAATCTCGAGCGCATTTTTATTGAGTACAACAATGAAATCATTAAATGGTCCCAAAAAATCGACCCCCTGCCGAGCATTTGGATTCATATGAAACCGAATAGTGATTCTGCTACCCACCGCACCTTCACGCCCTCTGCGAACATAAAATCCGTTACCGTATGCAGCACCTTCTCCAGGAGTGTCTTTTCGAGAAATAAGCACATTGGGTTTGCCTTGATGAGAACGAGTAATAGATTCATATGCTAAAAAATCACGAGTTTCATGGGCAACCACATCAATACCAAGATCTTTAGCGGTCGCTTCGGCACCTTTAACGATTCGAAATGATTTCAAAGGCTCCTTATTCATCCACCAGGCAAGCGAATCAATCACTCGCTGATCGTCGAACCTCATAAGCTTTTCTCTTAACTGAACTTGCTCAATAGTATTGTGGGCGTATTCGATATCGACAGCATGTCTAATTAGATTGCGAGCATTCTTGATAATCCAAAGCTTCACGTAACTCTCAGAGACACCTTCGGGCTTAAACTCATCAATGATTTGTCCAACAATCTTTAAATCTTCAGGTCTCATTTCAAGTTCATATTGAAACGCTTTAATAAAATAACGAATAACCGCAATGATAGGCGGATTGAGCCCGTTAGCAGCTCGTTTTGTTGAGAAATGCTTATCAGAAAAATAAAAATGCAATTTGCTCTCGCAGATATCGCGAAAAAACTGCGGTATTTTTTTATCCCACTCTCTTAAATCCTTAATTCGACTTTCGTCAGCCGCCGGATCTGTGATCTCTATCAATCCTACAGAGTGCGAATCAGTATGCTGATCTAAAAAGTCTGGGTTTTTTAAAAGAGCCAGTTTATCTCTGCGATCTTCTTTTAAAAGTCTGACTTCCCAAGCGTGTTTGGAACCTTGAAGATGCGGAAAATATGACCGCAGAGCAATTTCAAGTAATTGAGCTTGATGCTCCGATCCATCAACGACCAAGTCGGCATCTTGAGTCGACCGATAGATATTGCTGAAATCGTAATCAAAGCGCTCATTCTGGAATCTCCGATCACCTCTAATTCGCAGCAAATCCCATTTAACATAGTGACCAAAACCTGCGGCCGTCCCCCCAAAGAGGTAAACCTTAAAACCATTCTCAGTGGCAAAATCGTGAATAAATTTAAACTCAGAAACGGTAAGGATTTTTTTAGAAATAGCTGATTCAAGATCTAGAGGGTCAACAAAATTGACGGCCTCAACTCGAACGACAAAAATAATAAATATGAAAAGAAGCGAAGCCCCAAAACTGCGCTTAACCCCATGTATTTTCACAGGGATCTCTCTTAGTCAAAATCTATGAACCCGTCCAGGCCCCTAACCACAGCACTTCTTGAATTTTTTGCCACTTCCGCAACTACAGGGGTCATTTCGACCTACTTTATCGACCTCTCGCTTTAAGGTCTCAGGTTTGGGAAATTCCGAATCAAAATAAAACCATTTTCCGTCATGTTTTCTAAATTCAGCAAATTCACGGTGGTTGATAAGCTCATAATTTCGTTCGTATTTAACCGAAAATGTAATGAATGTTTTTTCGCCTTCGATTTTCTCAGATTCAATACCGAGCCCTTTCCAATTGGACTCTCGACTCCATGATTCAATCGAATTTCGATCGAGTTGAGAGCGAAGTTCGGGATGGTGGCTTTCGACGAGAAAGTCGATATCACCTTTAACAAACGCTTGATAACGGGCCTCAAGGAGCCCTTTGGCCGAGCCCGGCCAAGTGGTTTCTGCCATAAGGCCTCTTTTAAGTGGCTTAAATAGCATTCTCAAGCGTTTTTAGGCCCTAAAATAATGGGTGACGCCATGCAAGGTTTTCAGGTTCAATTGACTTTAGTCGGAGCTGAAGCCCCAGGTGATTGAAATATGACCATACTCCAGCATCTCATTCTTTCGGCCTTTGTCCTTACAGGCCGACCCGCTCTTCCAGTCATGGATAGCACTGAATCTCCCGCACCTGTATCTGTCGACATACCCGCTTTTGTGGATAGGACAAAGCCAGTTGAATTCTCGGTCACCGTTGAACTCCCCCATCCCTGCTACGAGCTAAAGCCTGCAGCCGTCCGAGTCGATCGAGATCGTAACGTGGTACTCTTTCATACCACTGCCGTTGAATCGGCTACTGACTGCGAAGCCATTACTTCGTTTAAGACTGCTCGAATTAATTTAGGCCGCCTTCCGGAAGGAACCTTTGAAGTTAGAGAGCTTAAAAATCTTAAAAAATGGGGCGAATTTTCGGTTCAAACTTTTGCTGTTTCAGCTCAGTCATTGACTCCACTTGAAGCCAAGTAAAGCCTACTGTAGCTTTCAGATC
Organism: uncultured Bacteriovoracaceae bacterium; assembly: GCA_964601045.1. Taxonomy (GTDB): domain Bacteria; phylum Bdellovibrionota; class UBA2394; order UBA2394; family UBA2394; genus JAQBPA01. The sequence continues at coordinate 90,298 of CAZRLF010000007.1, read as the reverse complement.
ATGAATTATTGGCTGATGAAGTCTGATGTAGACGATTATACAATTGATGATCTTAAACGAGATAAAAAAACTGATTGGGTGGGAGTTCGAAATTACCAGGCTCGCAACTTTATGCGAGACTCTATGGAACCCGGTGACCTCGCTTTTTTTTATCATAGCAATGCTGAGCCTTCGGGTGCTGCCGGCATCATGAAGATTGTAAGCCCCTCAAAACCCGACCTCACTCAATTCGATAAGAAATCAAAATACTACGATAAAGCTGCCACCAAAGAAAAACCCCGCTGGTTTTTGAGGGAGGTTCAATTTGTTGAAAAGTTTGATCGATTTGTTGCCCTGAGTGATTTTCGTTCGAATCCAGCCTGCAAGAATATGTGGCTCTTAAAGCCTGGCTCCAGGCTTTCGATTACCCCGGTGACGGAGGCAGAGTGGAAGGCGATTTTGAAATCGGCAAACTGCTGACTTTCTGTCCCAAACTTGCCACCCCTTATTGCGGAGTTAAGTACCCACTACGCAGAAATTCCACGAGTAAACATAATAGGCCATTCCAAAACTTTAGTTAATTCAGCAAGAAAGCTGAGTCTGATATTTGAATGCAAGTTTTGCAGAGATTTTTTTTTGGCACCGATTTTGCATAGTGATTTGGTACTGCTGTTTGAAGCCACAAGCTTCGAAGAGCAAAAATAAATTGTAAAGATGTAGTAAGAGGTCTCGTAAGGGAGATTTCTTTATTATTTATATTCTCACGCGTCTGGGGCATTCATTTTGCCTTACCAGAATGATTTTATCTAGGCGCCGGTCTGAATTAGGTCTCCCGACCTCTGCTATTTCTTTATTTTAAACCAAACAAAAAAGAGGACTTTATGAAAAAATATATCTTTCCTGTATTCGCAGCTATCTCTCTCGTAAGTGCTGGATTTGGCATTTCTCAAATCACCACTAGCCGAAACGTAGCCAACAGCTCCTATTCAGCGAAAGACTCATTTGCGAAGGACGCTCTTGCTAAAGATGCTCTCGCTAAAGATGCGTTGGCCAAAGATGCTCTTTCAAAAGACGCACTTGCTAAGGATGCTCTCGCTAAAGACGCACTTTCAGCAGACTCCATCTAGTCAGATAAATCTGGCTAGAGATTTTTTGATGTTCTAAGTTCAAAGACTTGGGGCATCGACTCGTAAAACTCTGGTTCTTCTTTTGTTTCCTTTTTGCTGCAATCGAAACAAGAGGTGTGGATACCTTTGTCTATTTTGCAAACGAGACATCTCCTGAAGGTCCCGAAAAACAGAACTACGAAACGCTTTCATCATGGCTCAAAGAAATAAATACTGAAAAATCGCTTCTCGTTCTAAAAAATATTTCTGCCGATCAGATTAAGTTTCCCACTTCAGTTAAAAATGAATTGGACGCCTTAACAAATTTTAAAGCCAATGTGTATGTTTTTACTAATGCCTTAGCTCGAAAAAATGCGTTTCTTATAAAAGGCAAAAACACTAATTCATTTACCTCTGAAAAATTTGATTTTGAACTTAAGACACAAAATAATCCCGTCCTTCAAAGCAATCCTTTAAGCGACTATGAGTCGGTAAGAAGAATTCTTGGATGGCTCAGCGAAAAAATTTCTTCAGATCCCGAGTTAAGTCTTGGCCTTCTTTTTAAATCGCATGGCAATAATGAAATGGCGCTTACGCCTCGTGTTTCTATTTGGACATCATCAATGACGAAAGATCGGCTTGAGCAAATTCTTAAAGATCCGACTCTCGTCGAATCAAATGATCGCCCCGGCATTAGTCGAAGACAATTTATGGGTCTAATTTCAAAGTTTCAAAAACAACTCAAACAGAAAATTGATTTCATCGTTCTTCAAAGCTGCGGAGCCTCGCCCTCTATTTCAGAATATAAAATAGGAAAGAACATCCAATCGTTTTTTTCTAATTCAACCGAAAAGGCTGAGTACGATGAAATTAATTATCGAAAGGCTATTCAACTTAATCCCGACAAACCCATCGAATCTTTTCTATCTTACTTAAGATCTCATCCTCAGTTTAAAGAATATAAGGCTGTCGATTCTTTCACTGAATTTAAACGGTCGGTTTGGTATTTTATCCCACTCTTTATCCTATTTTTATGGTCTGCGATCAGACGACAACGAAGAGCACGAGAAAAAAGCCGCTAAGCTTTCAACTTTTCAATTCCATTGAGAACCATAATTTCTTCGGGCAGAAGAACTGCAGCTGTTTTTAAATTCTTAAGAATACAATCGTATTCCGGTGAAATACTGATCCACTCATCCTCTTCTCCTAGGTACGCAATGAGTCCGTACACAACGACACGTTTCTCAATACCTTTCACTTTTTGGTCTTTAAACATGCAAACTATCACTCTTTTACTCACTGAAGCGAAAGTCTCCGTATCAATAACAAAAGGCATGTTTAAGGCCTTGGTCAGGTCTTCTAATCGAAAGGCCATATTCACAGAGTGTCCTAATGCTGTGTATTCAGTTTTTGCATCACTTCCGATAGCACCAACAATGGCATCTCCCGAGCTCACTCCTATTCCTAATCGAAGACACTGGCCGTTAACAGATTGAATGCCCCCAAGTTGTCTCTGAAAATTTTGCAAAAGCATAAAACTCGCCTGAATTGAATCCATGGCATAATTTCGATTAGAATCAATCACTCCAAAAATAAGCAGAGCTCCATCTCCGGTAAATTTATCGACTAAGCCGTAAAATGCTTGAGCCGATTCGGTGATCAAATTTCGAACTGAAACAAGAGTAGCCACAACTTCTTCGGGCGATCGAAGTTCGCAATAACTTGAAAAGCCTCGAATATCGACAACGAGCGTAACGATATTTCTCTTTCGAGGAATCAAAAGCTCTTCGGATTTTAAGGCATCCTTTAAAACTTTCTTATGAATGAATTTAGTAAAGAGACCTTTAATTAAATTTCTTTGAGGAAGCGCTATACCAAACTCGATAAGAACTGATGCTGCAAACGTAAAAATCAAAAGCATACTCCCTACATTTTGAAAATAATAAGGGTCAGTAATTTGCTGATAACCAAATAACTCAAAAATCATCAAAAAAAGAGTGAGTGCACCAAAAACAATATACAGAGTTTGTGCAGTGATCGCTCTAAAACCATTGATACCCTTCTCTCTTAAATAGAAAGCCGTGACGGCCGATAAAAAAGTTCCATACATATATGCTGAATAATAAAGAACCTGCCCTATTTTTGTAAAAAATTCGCTTCTTAACCACAGAGCTTGAGCTTCGCTACTGACTAAAAAGAGCCCCGAACAAAAAACCAAGACACAAACAGCAGTACGAATTAAAAAATTAAATATTTTAGAATATCGCCTAAAATACTCATGCACGAACATCAAAAGAGCGATTTGAGAAAATGAAAATACAAGATGATCGGCAACTCTTCCATCCAGATAAGCATTTAAACTGGTCGGATAGTAATCGGATCTCACATAATTTGTTAATGCAGAGGCGAGAAGAAAATAGACGAGATATCGGATTTCTTTAAAGCGATAAAATCCTATAAATAGAGCGATAAAGAAAAAACACAGAATCAGTTTTGGAACCAAAAACCAGAGCTGATATGTGGTTAAGTATTCGTGCGAACTATAGGCCTGACGAGATAAGAGAGATTTTGGACCGATTAAAAGATCAATTTTATTGGCGAGGCCCTGATAAGGTAAGTTACCGGGATCAATTTCAAAAGCTAGATCAATGGTTTTACTCAATATCTCTTTTGGAAGAGTGATAAAAACTGTCTCTTTACCCCCAGCATGAAACGGCTTTTGGTTAAGATAAAAAGTATATTTTTCTGCCCAGATATAAGCTGAATAAATTACAAGAGGTTCATCAAATTTTAAAAGCAGATCGGGAATATTCAACGAGGCCGATAAATATATTTTTTGATTTTTCTTCCAATCCAGCAAAGGAAATTCTCTGGCGGGCAAAACCATTTGTTTCGTGACCTGTTTATGGTCAGAACTAAATTGACAAGGACTATCTCCACACTGCGCAGACTGGCCATAGAAGACGTCCCACTTCACCTGCTCTTTCGATAAGTTCCAAATGTAGTGATTTTCTTGAACTGGCTTTTGCCAATTCGCATATTGCCCAATCTGATAAATAAAAAAGAAAAGAATAAGGGCCGCCATCGTGGCCATCGAAAATTTTTGAATATTATTAATGGGTGGCGTATGTATCCCAAGCGTTTTTCGCTCTTCAGTTTCGAAGTCTAGTCTCTGATAAAGAAGTTTAAGAAATGATTTCAATTCTTGCCCCCCCAATTGAGGTGCAAATCTTGTGCCACCAAAACACGCTTTAAATCGATCTAGGGAGGGCTAAGCTCCCATTTTTCAGAATCGAAGATGTCTCCCCGCAATCTTTTCAGGAACCTCTGCCGGGCTTTGCAAAGCAATGCTCATTTCACTTTTTTGCGAACATAAAAACTCAATTCGTCGTTCGGGCAAATCCAAAAAAAACGCGCCCTTTGGGAGCGCGTTTTTTCAATAAGATTTTAAATCTGATTATTTCTGAGCCTTAGCTTTCTCTTCTTGATACTTCTTAACGAGCTCTTCTTGTTTTTGCTTGGGTACTGGTGCGTACTTTGCAAATTCCATCGAGAAGGTCGCCTTACCTTGAGTGGCAGACCGAATATCGTTTGAGTATCCGAACATTTCAGCGAGCGGGACTTCAGCTGTAATTACAGCGATGTTTCCCGCAGTCGTTGTTCCAACAATCATGCCTCTTCTTTGATTCAAGCCACCCAAGATTGCTCCTTGAAACTCATCAGGAGTTTCAACTTCAACCTTCATAATAGGCTCAAGAATCGTAGGAGCTGCTTTGGCGTAGAACTCGCGAATCGCGGTCATCGCGCAAATTCGGAACGCCATTTCGGACGAATCAACATCATGGTATTGACCGTCTTGTAGACGAACCTTGACGTTTACCACAGGGAATCCGATCAAGAGACCTTTCTTAAGCTGCTCTTTGAATCCCTTATCGCAAGCAGGAATAAATTCTCGAGGAATACGTCCCCCAACAATTTCATCAACGAATTCGTAATCAGTTGTGGCTCCAACATTAGGTTCTAGAGTTCCAACCACCTTCGCAAATTGACCCTGACCGCCAGTTTGTTTCTTATGGGTATAATCGAACGGAGTCGATTTGGTAATAGTTTCTCGATATGCAACTTGAGGAGCTCCAACGATAGTTTCAACCGCAAACTCTCTCTTTAGTCGTTCTTGATAAATTTCAAGGTGAAGCTCGCCCATTCCGGACATAATCGTCTCGCCGCTCTCTTCATCTTGATGAACTCGAAACGTAGGATCTTCTTTTGAAAATCTGTTCAAAGCTTTTGAAAAATTATTCGCCGCAGCCTTGTCTTTAGGTTTAATCGCCAAGCTGACAACTGGTTCAGGAACAAACATCGATGTCATCGAAAATCGGTTACCTTCAGCACAGAATGTATCGCCTGAATAACAATCAATACCAAACATCGCCACAATATCTCCTCCAGCAGCGCTTTCAATATCGATCATCTCATCAGCATGCATACGCACGAGGCGTCCGACCTTAACGCGTTTTTCATCGCGAGAGTTCACGATGAATTCACCCTTCTTTAGAGTACCTTGATAAACTCTCAAATAGGTAAGCTGACCATAACGTCCGTCTTCGAGTTTAAATGCCAAACCAACAAAAGGCCTTTCAGGATCCGCAGAAAGAACAACTTCAGCTTCGCTCTTATCCAAATCAAAAGCCTTATTGGTTCGCTCTTTTGGATTGGGCAAATACATTTCAACGGCATCTAAAAGTTTTTGAACCCCTCTGTTCTTATAAGCAGAACCCATAAATACAGGGGTAATTTTAAGAGCGAGAATATTGCGACGAACAGCAGCGTAAAGTTGCTCGTTTGTCACTGGCTTGCCCTCGAGGTAATTCATTGCGATTTCGTCGTCAACATCAGCAAGACCTTCGATCATCTTTTGGCGATATTCTTCAGCCTTATCTTTAAGATCAGCAGGAATCGCTTCAACTCGAATTTTCTCTCCGTTATCTCCTTCGAAAAATGAAGCATCCATCTTGATAAGATCAACGACGCCTGCATGTTGGTCTTCAAGACCAATTGGAATTTGCATCATGATCGGATTAAGACCTAATTTTTCTTTAAGTTGTCCTGCAACTCTAAAAGGATTGGCACCTTGTCGATCGAGTTTGTTAACGAAAGCTAATCGAGGAACTCCATAACGTTTCATTTGTCGATCAACAGTAATCGATTGAGATTGAACTCCTGCAACCCCGCAAAGAACCATGATAGCTCCATCGAGAACTCGTAAAGCTCTCTCGACTTCAACCGTAAAATCAACGTGGCCAGGAGTATCGATGATATTGATATTTACGGTATTCCACTTACAGAAAGTGGCGGCAGATTGAATCGTGATACCTTTTTCACGTTCCAAATCCATATAGTCCATAGTGGCGCCCACTCCGGACTTACCTTTCACTTCTTCCATCTTGTGGATTTTACCGGTGTAATAAAGGATACGCTCCGTCAGGGTTGTTTTTCCTGAGTCAATATGGGCCGAGATACCGATATTTCGGGTGTTTTCAATTTTTTCAAAACCTTGAAGATCAACTGCTTTTGCTAATGCCATAAGGACTCTTTTTATTTCAGAAGCGTTAAAAATTAAAGCTCTGAAACCCAGAATTTAGGCAGCCTAAGTTAAGTTTTAAGCCAATCCTAGCTTGGTATTCACCTTGGCTAAGGCTTCTTTAAGGAATGGGTCGTCTTTATTGATCTCAAGGGCTTTAAAAAAGTGGTTTCGGGCCTTCTCGAACTCACCTCGCTCATAAGCCAGAGTCCCCCCATTCACGTAAATAGAAATATGAGGCGAGCCCAACGCCAACGCCTCCTGGACAACATTTTCAACCTGATCAAAAAGACCCTGATAAAGAAGCGCTGTTGAAAGATGAGCCAGAGACTCTCGAAGATGAGTCTCATCTGAAAGCAAATCTCTTAAAACGACCTCAGCTTCAGCGTAGCGCTCGAGATACAATAGAACTCGAGCTCTAAAAAGCTTTGCCTCGCTCCAGTCAGGGCGTCTCAAAACGGCTTCACGAAAGGCCTTTTCAGCCTCGGCGAAGCGCCCAATATCTGAAAGCGAAATCCCCATTTCAAACCATGAATTCTGATGTTCTGGTTCGCGTTTTAATTTTTCGATGGCTAGCTTTAAATAATAATGTTTCTTTTCGCTTTTGAACGCCTCGCCTTTAAGTTCCGAAAGATGGTGAAGAATAATATCTGACTCGCGATACTTAAGATTAAGATCATCGCAAGAAGGAATCACTGTTTCATGCAAAACCCCTCGCCACTGAATTTTTGAGTGATTGCGATAAATTTTGTACATGAGATTGTCGACATAGCCTTCAAACCCACGTGCTAATGCAGAAAACTCTCCCCGAGAATTTGCGCGAGATGTCCAATGAGGAAATGACTTATCATTCGTATAATTTCGCTGAAAGCAGCCGACGGCATATAAATTGGGGTCAGCTATTAATTGAGTAAGTTTATTTTTACCCTCGACTTCAAGAACTTCATCGCCGTCGATAAAAAATATCCAGTCACTCTTAGCAAGGGATGCGGCATAATTTCGTGCTGCTGAAAAATCATCAACCCAATTGAAGGCGTGAACCTGAGCTCCGAAATTCCTTGCGATCTGAACCGTATCATCAGTTGAACCCGTATCAACAACTATAATTTCGGAGGCAAGCGCCTGGATGGATTTTAAGCTTTCTTTGATCAGAAGAGCTTCATTTTTAACTATGTAGACAAGGCTTAAAGCCACTTTAATAGTCTGCCCTTGATCTTAAGGCAAATCTATTGAAAGCTCTCAGTCGACCGCCAAAAAAAGGAGGCTGCTTATGTCTAAGACTGACCTAGTCCTGATTTCGTTATTTCTTCTGATCTTAAGTTTAATAAATTTAGACACTGCTTTTGCCAAAAATAATGAAGAAAGCCTCGATCAGAAAACTATTGTGATCTGGAAAGACGTCACCATTCCCGAAAGACTTGAATACGATACGGTCGTTGTTATGTCCGGAAAAGTTGATTTCTTAGGAGCGACCGACAAACTGGTCGTTTTAGGCGGAAGCATTCATCTAAGAGACAAAGCAGTAGTGCGATCAAAAATGATCGTTCTCGGTGGAAGTGTAGAACAAAGCCCTGGAGCTCAAATTCCTGAAGCAGAAAGTGCACCTTCAGTGGGTTTAGTCGAATCTTGGAAACACAAAATAGAAGAATGGAAAAACAAATTCTCTGAATCTAAAGACGCCGAAGAAAATAACGATGATGCAGAAAGCAGCAATGATGACTCCGAAGTTTTTGGGGGACTAAAAAAAAGCTTTCTGATGCCATTTGCATTTCTTTTTTCGATCGCAGGATTCGCGGTTCTATTTTTACTCGCAATGCTCTATTTGGCCGTTGCGCCAGGCATGGCTCGTGGAGCTGAAGACAGCCTAAGAGACGAGCCTTTTATTTCAGTTGTTTGGGGCGCGCTCGCTTATATTATTTTTATTCCCGGCCTTATTGTTCTCGCTTTAACTATTATTGGAATTCCACTCGTGCCTTTTGTTGCAATTTTTGGATGTTTGATCTTCTTAGCAGGCGTCTTTGCGATCTCAACAACACTCGGAGCCCTCCTTCTTCTTCCTTTTAAAATGGAATCGAGAATGATTCAGACGCTGGTTGGACTCTTGGTTCTTTGGTCCTTAAGTGCTCTGCCTTATGCCGGAGGCTTTTTAAGTTTTATGCTCTGTGTTTCTGGAACGGGTGCAGTCCTACGATCGCTTTTTGGCGGTCGACGTTTTATTCGAGTGCGCTATGGTAATTCTGGGCCCACAACCTACGATATATAAAGGCCAATGTCAGATTCTTGACTCCCCTTTTAGGCTTTGAAACTGAGCGATACACTAAGAGAAGTTATTTAACTGCGCCGCGTCAAATTGACCTTCCTATTGGATGGGAATGGAAGGGAGATCAAGATCGTGAAAATCAATAGTTCATCTTCAAGTGTATTCACTCAACTTAATAAAACCGGAAAAAGTTTATCAAAATCTTTTCAGCAGCTTTCATCCGGAAAGAGAATTAATCAGGCAAGCGATGATCCGGCAGGTCTTGCAGTTGCGCAATCTTTAAGTGCATCGCAGAGAAGTTTAAAATCGATTAATCAAGGAATCAGCCTATCTCAAGGTGCCCTGCAAACAGCATCTAGCGGATTACAAAGCCAGCTTGAAAGTTTGCAGCGAGCACGAGAACTCGCGGTTCAATCTGCCAACGGCACACTCAGTGATAATGATCGAGCAAATTTACAAAAAGAATATGACCAGACCATTCAGAATGTAGATCAAGTTTCTTCACAGACGACATTTAACGGAAACAATCTTCTAGATGGCTCTTATACAGCTAATGTGTCGACGAGTGAAAATGGCTCAGCCAGTCTTAATATAAACAGTTCATCTTCTAATGCTTTGGGAGTCGGAACATCCGGAATTTCAACTCAGGCTGATGCGCAAGATGCAATCGAATCAATTGATAATGCGATTGCTCAGGTAAATTCTCAGCAAGCGGCAATTGGTGGCTTCCAGAATTCTCTAGATTACTCTTACGATGCTAACGCTGTTCAAACTGAAAACTTAGCAGCAGCGCAGTCACAAATTGAAGATGCTGAAATTGCAGAAACAATTTCAAATCTTAAAGCAGAGCAAGTAAGACAACAGGCTCAAATTCTAGCGCTTCAACAAGAAGGCAAAACTAAAGAAAACTTTGTTAAGAATTTGATTACTAAAGCCTAACTACTGCTTCGCAGCCTGATCAGCAAAAATAAAATAGGCGGCTCCTAAGAGACAAAGGGTTGCGTAAAGATAATTACGCCCGATGGGAGCCTGCATATACGTTATGGCGAAGATTGCAAACACGGTCATCGAAACGATCTCCTGAATTACTTTAAGTTGAGGAAGCGTAAAAAACTGAAATCCTATTCGGTTGGCAGGAACTTGAAAGCAATATTCAAGAAGCGCAACCAGCCAACTTAAAATGATCGCAATCCAAATAGGTCTATCTTTTAAATCTTTAAGATGACCATACCAGGCATACGTCATAAAAACGTTTGAAATACAGAGAAAGAAAAGGCTGCGTATCATCTCACTTATCTTACTGCAGCACTTAGAACATTGCCTTGAAGAAGCGTCTGATAATCTACCAAAATCGAAAGAGCTTCATCAAGCACAGCTCTGTTTTCGTATTCAAGCTCAGAAACTACTATTGGACTCGCAGGGTCAGCTTTCGCAGGTGCTCTGCGACCTGGAAAAAAAGGATCATCATAAATACTACTGCTAATCCTTTGCTCACCTTCAGAACTAATATGCTTTACAAGAAAATTCTGAACACCGCGTTTTGAACGTTCAAGTTCTCGCTCTTTTAACCTCAGTTGATTTTTTTCTCTCTCAGCTTTGTAAGCATTAAGATCAATGACGACTTCATCTCTTTCTTTTTTATCTCGGAGTTTAGCAAGTTCGTCTGAAATATAAGAAAACTCAGGAGTCCTACTCACTCGAATTCTAGAGCGCAATTTTAATTGCTCAATATAGGGGGCGACAAAGTTCAGACTTCGTACATTACATGGTGAAATTGAATCAGAATTAAGAGCAGCTTCTAATTCATCTTCGCCTTCATAATCTAAGGTTCGAGAGGGCAAAATAATATCGGGAGTTACTCCAAACCTTTGCGTAGTTTTTCCGGTCACACGATAAAATTTACCGGTAGTAAGCTTTACAATTCCTAAACTTCGCTCTTCTTGAAACTGAGCAAAAAGACCCCTATTAGAACTGATTGGCAGCACCGTCTGAACGGTTCCTTTGCCATGGGTCACTTCTGCTCCTACCACAATTGCACGATTATAATCTTGAAGGGCAGCAGCTACAATTTCTGAGGCCGAGGCTGAACCTTTGTTCACTAAAACCATAAGCGGGCCGCTGTAGACAACATCCGGAGCTCTATAAAGTTTTACTTTTCCTCCAACAGCATACTGAACAGCCACGCCATCTACAAAAAGTCCTACCATGCGCACCGCATCTTCTAAATTACCGCCGCCATTATCTCGCAGATCTAAAATGATACTATTCACTTTCTCTTTTTTAAACTCTTCCAAAAGCTTCTTCGTATGAATCCAGACTCTTTCTTGTGGGTTAGTCTCAGATGCATAAAATGAAGGCAGTCGTATAAGTCCTACTTTTAAATTCTTTCCTTGCGAATTAGGCAGTTCAGTAATCATCGCACGAGCCTGAGGAAGAAGCATTTTGATTTCATCTCGAGTAATCGAAATGATCTTCTGCTCTTTGAGCCCTCTGACCTTTCGCTCAACTTTAAGACTCACTCTCGTTCCGATCGGACCCCGAATCTTACTTATAATATCATCAAGTCGAACATTAACTTCAGGAACCGGAACAAAAACCCCATCTTCTTGAGCAACAGCTAACAAACGATCGCCCGGCAATAGCAATCCACTTTTTTCCGCAGGTCCGCCAGCAATCAGATCCAAAATGATAGCTTCTTCAGAATCATTTAACTGGATAGTCGCACCAATTCCTTTAAGATTTTCCATTCCTAATCCCATTTTAAAATTTTGAGTTGATTGAGGAGCGATATAGTTTGAATGGGGATCATAAAGCGTCATAAGAGTATTCATGTAGAGCTGATAAATATCTTCGTCCTTAAGCCCTCGAAAAATTTTAAGTCTTCGCCTGATTTGATTTTTAAGAGTTTTCTTTGCTTCCTCAAGACTTTCACCGCCGCCTACGTACATCATTAAAATTGAGGCATAAATATCAGTCGAAATGAGCTTTCGTTCTTGAGGAGATTGAGGCCATTGAGATTTTTTTCGATTGGAGACTATTTTTCTTCCGGAATTCAAATTAATATCGGTTTTAAAAAATTCATCTAGCTCCGTTTCTACTTCAGCATATCGAGCTAAAAACAACTTAAAGATTTTAGAAGAGGCATTAGTATCAAGCATCTTAAGTTGATCATCTAAGCTGTTTTTATAGTCACTCTCAAAAGACTGAATGTCTTGAGCCAAAAAAATGCTATGAGATGGATCTAAAGAGTCGATAAAATGGTTCAGAAGTTTTTTTGAAATCTCATCATCGATTTCGATTTTGCCGTAATAAGATTTTTGGAGGGTCTCAATAATACGCTGAGTGGTAATAGGAAAATCTTCTGCGGCGAATCCAAAGACTCGAATCGCAGAAAGCAAAATGACTGAAAGAAAACTGAAAAATCGAAATCTTAAACCCTTCAATTGAATCTCCTATTAAAGGTCCCCTGTATGAATCCCCGCTATGGGCATTATTTATAAGCAGATCGAAAATAAGTCAATTTAGCCCTGTTTAGGCGGGATTGGAACGGACGAAGGAGCGAGCTTTCGCTCAAGCTTAACCCAGCCAAAGCGGACAATAGCGGCTATACAGGCGGCTTTAAGCCCATGGCCAGAAAAGGTTAAGAACATCGCTCTGGCAAAATTCCCAGTAAAATCGGAGTTCTCGGCGACCAATTTGGCGTCTGCAATACCGAGAGCTGCGGCAACCAACTGAGTAGGCAGCCCAATAATAGCTCCCACAAAGCTCGCCCATGGTCCATATGAATGAAATGCTGATTTTGCTGATTCCCAAAGCGAAACCAAATGAAGTTGAACAATCGTGGCCTCGATTAGGTGAGGCGGAAACGAACGTCCGAGATAATACGTAATCGCATTATTCATAGTGGCAGCCGCCGCAAAAAAAATAAAAAACAAAATCCAGCGACGAGGCGTAATAGTAACTGCAGCTGCTAAAACCAAAGTACTCGGAACCACCATCACAAATCCGTCCAGAAAAAACAGAATAAAAAGAGCCACCGGCAGCCTATTTGATTCGCGATGGCGCTTAGCAAATCGTATCCAAGCAATAAGAACGCGCTTCTCAATTCGCGTAATAGCGCGACCAAGTCTTTTAAAAATATTTTTAGATAAAGGGGTTGCCATCATGACTTTTTCTTTTCGACGAACTGAATAATCTCATCTGCGACATCGATTCCTGTTGCAGTCTCAATTCCCTCTAGGCCTGGAGAAGAATTAACTTCTAAAATGAGGGGCCCATTTTTACTCTCAAGCATATCAACGCCTGCCACTCGTAAACCTATTAGCTGTGCAGCGCGAATTGCAGTTCTTTCAAATTCAGGAGAAAGCTTGAGAGCTTCTGCCCGACCTCCCCTATGAATATTGGAGCGAAATTCAGATTCACTGGTAGATATTCGTCTTATTGCGGCCACTACCCGATCGCCCACAACGAAAGCTCGAATATCTCGTCCGGCAGATTCTTCGATAAATTTTTGAACCAAAATATTTTGTTTTGCGACTTGTAAGAGCTCCATGATCGCTTGAGCCGTATTTAAATCACGCGCAAGCACCACTCCCATACCTTGTGTTCCTTCAAGAAGTTTAAGAACAACGGGAACACCTCCCACAGCTTCAATGGCAGAAAGAATTTCTTTTTTTCGCCTCACGAAAACAGTTTTCGGTAGAATAACATCATGGCGGCTCAACATCTGAAGAGCTCTTAATTTATCTCGACTGCATGAAATGACATTTGAATCATTGGGAGTGTAAACTCCCATCTGCTCAAATTGTCTAACCACTGCGAGACCAAATGTCGTAATTGAAGCTCCAATTCTAGGAATAATGGCATCAGGCTGTTTAACTGGTTTTGCTAAATAAAGAATGCTTGGAGGGCCTTGAACTTCAATCGTAAATTTAAGTGGATCTCGAACAAAAACATCGTGACCCCTGCGTTCAGCTGCTTCCACTAATCTGCGGGTCGAATAAAGTGTAGGCTTTCGCGAAAGAATATAAAGAAGCATCGTCTTCAACTCTGCCTAATATTGCCGACATAAGAAAAGACTTTTCAAGACTTTCACCGTACTGCAAGACTGCGTCTTGGAGGTGGGTAATTGGGGGATTTTAATCGTTGTTCTGCTTGGATTAAGCAACAACTCGTTGCGTGCATCGAATGAAACTCACTCAAAGGCTTTAGTCGAACAAACTTCTTCACAGTCTCATTCATCGGTAAAAAAATGTTCGTCGCTGCTTAAAAATATTAAAACCCTCGTCACTATTGCAACAATTGCGACAACCATCCTTATTGCTCCAGCTACTTTTCATTCTATTAATGCTTCATCACAAAATCGAACTCATCTCGGATACGGAATTTACTATTCATGGAATGATATTCTTCAGGCACTCTCGCCTTCTGAACTCGAACTCATAAAACATCCTCGCCGAGGGAGAGGAACTGCATCAATGGGTTTATATTCCCTCTCTTGATTTAGTCGCAGATCCAACAGGTAATAAAATTCAGCAAAGTGAACTTTATTATCGCTCCGACTATCCAAAATGGAGATCATCTCTGATTAAATCAAAGAATCGCTCCATCAACATTATTGAAAAAGGTTGGGTCTACTAAGCGATTGTAATTTCTTTACTGAGATAAACCGATTGAATCGCATTTAATAGTTCGACACCCTCTGAAAGTGGTTTCTGAAACGCTTTTCGTCCGCTGATTAAACCCATGCCGCCGGCACGTTTATTAATCACCGCCGTTTTAATTCCATCGAGCAAATCATTTTTTCCAGCAGGTCCACCTGAATTAATCAGGCCCGCACGGCCCATATAACAATTGGCCACCTGGTAACGAGTCTGCTCAATTGGATGGTCCGGACAAAGTTCAGTGTAAATTCGATCGTCGGTTTTTCCGTACGAAGAGCCGCTTCCCACATTGAGCGCTTTAAAGCCGCCGTTGTTTTCAGGCATCTTCTGTTTGATAATATCGGCTTCAAGAGTCACACCGAGATGGTTTGCCTGACCAGTTAAATCCGCGCTCAGATGATAATCGACACCCTCTTTTTTGAAACCATCGTTACGCAAATAGCACCACAGAATCGTAAACATTCCTAGATCATGCGCTGCTTTAAAAAGCTCAGAAATCTCAACAATCTGACGACGCGACTCTTTTGAACCAAAATAAATAGTCGCACCTACGCCAGCACAACCCATATCATAAGCGGCCTTGGCATGAGCAAATAAGGTCTGATCGAAAGTATTTGGGTAACTAAGAAGTTCGTTATGGTTCACTTTTACAATGAATGGAATTTTATGTGCGTATTTACGCGCCACCATTCCTAAAGCCCCAAAAGTTGAAGCAACCCCGTTACAGCCCCCCTCGATGGCCAATTTAACGATATTTTCGGGGTCAAAGTATTCGGGATTTTTTGCAAAAGAGGCTCCCGCAGCATGTTCAATACCCTGATCAACGGGAAGGATTGATAAATAGCCAGTTCCGCCCAAATTGCCATGGTCAAAAAGGCTCTGTAAACTGCGTAAAACCTGAGGAGAACGATCAGTAGCGGTAAATACGCGATCCACAAAATCTCCCCCGGGAAGATGAAGCTTAGAGGCTGGAATTCCCTTACAGCGGTATTCCAGTAAAGCCGTATCGTCCTTTAAAACCTTTTGAATATCTGAAAAACCCAAGATTTTTTTAGGTTGAAAGGCGTTGATCATTTAGGAACTCTTCACTAAACCATCTAAAAGGTTAAGAACTTTTTGTTCGTTTTAAGGCTATTAAAGCGGGCTGAGAGTTGATTTTAGATTTATTGAAAAGGCATTGAATGAAAGCAAAAACAAGCACGACAAAAAAATTCAGAGTTCAACGACGATTGAATACCGATCTCCCTGGTCTTGGAAAACCTGGAGCTTTAGATAGAAGACCGTTTGCTCCTGGAATGCACGGCTCCAATCGAAGAAAACTTTCGGAATATGCACTCCGACTTTCTGAGAAACAAAAACTCATCGGTCATTACGTACTTCGAGAAAAACAACTTCAGAAATTTGTTCAAGATTCAAGAGCCGCAGCAACTAACTGGATTTCTGAGCTCTCACGAAGACTTGAAATGAGACTTGATAATGTTGTGTTTCGTCTTCAGTGGGCACCTTCAATGAAGTCAGCCCGGCAAATGGTTCGACATGGTCATATTATGATCAACGGTAAAAAGGCCAATATCGGATCTATTGTTTTAAAAGTCGGCGATACTCTTACTCTTAAAGAAACTTCAAAAGAACATATCAGCTTTGTTCAAGCACAACAAAAGCCACGACTTGATCTGCCTGCTCATTTAGAGCGCCCTGATCCTTCGCAGGCGAAGATTGTTGCAGAACCCTCAACTGCCGATGTGCCCTTCTCATATTCTGACCGATACGTTGCTGAGTACTACGCAACACGCGGACGAAAATAATAAATCAAATCTTTTTGAGAAGAAAGCGGCCCTAAACCAGCCGCTTTTTTTATTTCTGCTGACGACTTGATTGAATAAACTTATTCAAAGCTTCACTCAAATCTTTGAAATAGTCTTTTTGGCGAAATTCAAGCGGGAGCGCATCGACTCCAATTCTTGCATTTTTTAAATAGGTCTTCAGTCTATAAATAGGGCCCGCCACACGGTGCGAAAGATAGAGACCCATAAAAACAATAAAAGCAGTTGAGATCACTGCCGTAATACCAAAAATAATTTGCATAAAACGGGCCTGCTCTTCGATGAATTGAAAATAACTGTGGTCAGGAGCAAGTCGTAAAAGCCTTCCTCTCTCAACTAGCCGGCTTAAAAAAATTTCAAATGAAATATAAAAAATTGCCCCGACACCAAGTGCCGTCAAGAGGGTAAATTTTAGAAAGCTTTTTTGAAACTCAGGTTCAATAAGCAAAGTCTGTCGACGACTTTGCTCCCACAAGAGTGCAGCTTGATCTTCTGTCCGATTTAAATCTGACATGAACTCCCCTCAATTCAAATCAAATAGCCGGCGGAATTCTTAGTCGCTGTCCACTAAAGACACGATTACGATCAATATTATTTACCTGTTTGAGTTCCAGAATAGTAGTCCGGTATTTGCGTGCGATACTCGAGAGTGTCTCTCCCCGCCTCACTACGTGAAGTTTTTTTTTATCTATTAGTGATTTTGAGCGACCTTGATAAACAGACTCGACGGCTTCTCGACGACTGGCCCGAGATCTTCTTCGACTTCTATCGTCTCTAAGGGCCGTTAAACGCGCCATTTCAATAATTCGCTCATTCATCACCGCAGGAATAACTAAATTTCGACCCTTATAGATCTCGCGCGCTGAACCAATACTATTTGCAGCCAGAATATCTTTAGCTGAGACGTGATACATGGTGGCTATTTTCTTGAGGTTATCACCTTTCTTAACTGTATGAGCGGCGTATGAGCTTCGTTCATCCGACTCGAGACGATCAACAGCAGCCATGAATTTTCGTGACTGACCCGCTGGTACTCTCAATTCATACTGAACATTAGTGGGAGGAGTGACGGGGTGATTAAGCTCAGAATTAATCACCATCAACTCATCTAGAGCAACGCCGGCTTCTTGAGCCAAGACAATCAGATTCGTGGGCTTATTCAAAATAATTTTGTCATAAGAAAGTGGGTCTTGATATTCGATATCTTTAAAACCATATTTTTCAGGCTCTTTCGCAACAAGAGCGGCCGCGATCATTTTTGGAACATAATGACGTGTCTCTGGTTTTAAATATCGTCCCTTAGTGAGCTCCCAAAAATCCTCGGTTTTATATTTTCGAATCGCTCGAGAGACTTTTCCGGCGCCTGCATTGTACGCAGCAGCCGCTAACTTCCAAGACTGAAACTGATCGTACAAATCTTTAAGATGCCGAGCCGCTGCGATCGAAGATTTTTCAGGATCACGACGCTCATCAACCCAAAAATCTATTTTTAGTCCATAAAGCCTGCCAGTGTTTTTAATAAACTGCCAAGGACCTACTGCTCTAGCTCGTGAATAAGCTTGCGAGCTAAATCCAGATTCAATCATCGCCAAATAAACTAAATCTTCAGGCAGACTGTGATCGCGCAAAATTTTTCTCATCACTGGAACATAACGACCCGAACGCTCAAGCCAAACGTGAAACCATTTGCGACCACGTCCTTGAAAATACGTTATCCATTGTTCAACTTTTGCATTGCGAACCACGGGAATATCATAGGTAGGCACCTCTCCCCGTTGATGAGCCTCATATTCCTCTTCAAACAAAATAGGATTTTTTTCTTCATTAGAAACTGATTTGGCATTAGACGCGCTAGGATTTTGATTTAACCGTGAATATTGATTTTTAGTAGAACAACCGGTCGAAACAGCCAAACAACCAGCAAGTAAGAGCCATGAGCATATCTTCATTTGTTCATTTTAAGGATGTAGTGACGGTGGGTCAATGACAGCTGACGCTCCTTCCCATATCAATAAATTCTTTAATTTAGCGATGCATCGCGATAAAATTCAAATATGGGGAAGGTTTCACGTTTTATCTTAGTTTTGGGTGTTTTTCTCGCTATGACGCAATCTGCCTGTATCGAATCGGGAGGCCAGCTGGAGTTCTCTCCCGCAGGAGGAGAAGATCCTCAGCCGACACCCGAACCCCCTCAAAGTGGTACTTCAACATCTAATAAATGCGGCCTAGATAGTTCTTGTACAGTGACTCTTAAGTGGGATCGATCCAGAGATGATATAGCGATTAACTCTATGGGTTTTCCTCGTGAGTATCGTATTTACTGGGGTTCTGCGAGCCGATCTTACGATCATCAAAAAAATGTCGGCTCGACAGATACAACCACACTTACGAATTTAGCCGACCAGATTTACTATATTACTGCGACCGCTATTAACCCCAGCACCCTGCTAGAAAGCGATTACAGTAACGAGCTTGTCATTGATCCTACTGACCCCATAGAGGGCGCCGATTAAAGGCGCTCGATACAGTAAAACGAACTCACCGCAACCGCTGTTTCGACTCTTAAAATAGGAACATTGTGGTGCACGATTTTCGCGGAATTTCTTTGAGCCAATTCACGCTCTTCTTGAGACCACCCACCCTCCGGACCAATCAAGGCTAAACAGGGCGATTCTAGCTTCTGCGGATTTTTGTGATCAGAATTCTCAGCTTCATCAAAAATAAGAAGAGAATTTGCTTTTTCGTTTACTAGCACTTCACTTAAGTTTTTAGCAAAGCCGATTTCGAGAGGAAAAGCCCGGCCGCACTGACGAGCCGACTCTAGCGCAATTTTGTCTAAACGATCGGAAGGCTGAAGCCTCTTTGATGCTGATTGCGATCGATTAGCACCGAAAAAAATTATTTTTTTAACTCCAAGCTCCGAAAGACTTCGTATTACAACCGCTAATATTGAATTTTCGGGGATTCCTAATGCTACAGTTAGAGAATAGAGTGGAGAAGAAACCTTTTTAACTTTCTCTATAAAAAAATCTTTACCTTCAAATCGGCCCTCCGCCTCAAAACCCTCGCGATTGAAAACCGTCACCACACCTTTGGCGCGATGAACCGTTTTAAAATATCTCATCTCGCCAGCGTCCAACTGAATCGATTGGTCAGCTTTAAGTTCTCCATCAAAATAAAGTCGTATAGGCATAGAGAGAATTTCTTTAGCGATAGACCGGTCATTTGAGAACCGCTATCTTTTTGCGATGGGTTCCGTCTCTTATGCTGATAAAAATGCCGTTTACCTCGTTCCGTTAGGGGGACTTGGAGAAATTGGCATGAATCTCATGGTTCTTGTCTATAAGAAGAAAGGCATTCTGATCGACTGCGGTCTGATGTTTCCCGAAACATCAAGCTTAGGCGTCGATATTATTGTTCCGGATATTCAGTTTTTTAAAGAGAACTCAATCAAGATTGAAGGCATTATTTTAACTCACGGCCATGAGGATCATATCGGAGCCGTTCCCTATCTGATCGAAGATTTAAAATTTCCTCCCGTATATGGAACTCCTTTTACTTTAGCTCTCATAGAAGAAAGACTAAGAGAACGAGGGGTTCGTTCAAAAACACAATTGGTCACCGTAAAAACTCCCGCTGAATTTACAGTGGGCTCTTTTAAAATCAAGAGTCTGCAAGTCACTCATAGCGTTGTTGATAGTATGGGGCTGATTATTGAAACTCCTATTGGCTCGATTGTTCATTCAGGTGATTTTAAAATGGATACTGATCCTCTTGATGGAAAACGTATCGATGAAAAAGCACTCATAAAGGCCGGTGAAAAAGGCGTGCTCCTTCTGATGTCTGATTCAACAAATGTTGAAAGACCGGGTTGGTGCAAATCAGAACATGAAGTAGCAACTGGAATTTTAGAAGTCTTTGAAAAAATCAAAACCGGAAAAATAGTTGTTGGAGTTTTTGCATCGAATATTCATCGTATCCAACAGATTGTTAATTGCGCCAAACAAGTGGGCAGAAAAGTAGCTCTTACCGGACGATCGATTTTAACCAATGTTGAAATTGCCACCCGGCTTGGCCATCTTAAGCTTCCCAAAAATAATTTAATCTCAATTTCGGATATCGAATCTTATAATTCATCTGAAGTTGTCGTGGTAGCAACGGGAACTCAAGCAGAGGCCAGATCGGCTCTGTACCGAATGAGCCTTAATGATCATCCCGAGGTAAGATTACTGCCGGGAGATACCGTTGTTCTTTCGTCGAGATTTATTCCTGGCAATGAAAAGAATATTTCGCATCTGATCAATAATCTTTATCGTCGAGGAGCCAATGTAATCGATGCCGATACGGCGAATGTGCATGCCTCCGGGCACGCCCACCAAGAAGAACAGAAGCAGCTTATTCGATGGTGTCGCCCCAAATATTTTCTGCCAGTTCATGGAGAATATCGGATGCTCGTCAAACATATGCAGCTGGCTGAATCTGTACTCCCTAAAGTGCAGGGCCTTGTGATCGAAAATGGAGATATTGTCGAGCTAAAAAAAGACAGTATCAAGCGAGTGGGGCGAGCTCCTTGCGGAAAAATTTCTCTCGATGAAGGAGCCATCAGTCTTCATGAAGATTTACTAAGAGATCGAAGACAGATGGCAAATACCGGACTTGTTGTGGTGAGTCTGCTCCTTAATAAAGATGAGGGAAAAATTTTAGACGGCCCGCACTTTGATATTCGAGGTGTAGGAGAAGTAAACATCGATAATCTACAGTCGACTGTTCTTAAACATTTATCGCAGCTTTCGCGCGAAGCTAGAGCTGATGATGTCGAGGTTGAAGAAGAAATGCGACTCATTACTCGTCGATATTTTCGAAAAGAGAGAGGTGTAAAACCTGTTGTGATTCCGCTTATTTACGCGGTTTAAACTAGCTTCCAAAAATCAAAATTTTTTTTTTGACATCAATAGCTGAGCGGCCTACAAGAGGGAATAAGTTTGGGTCCAGCGCCCTTAGATCTCAATCCCCTCCCCTCCGATTTCTTAGACGTGCTGGGCCCAATTTTTTTCTAAGTCTTAAACTCACCCATCCAAATCCAATAAGTAAAAGTAAATAAGTCATTTTTGGCGATACATTTGTGCCCACCTGAAGGCTGCAACTTTCAACACTTCCGATCGCTTGAGGAATCGTCAAAGTTCTATAAGGAATCACTCCTTTAGCTTCTGCATTTTCAACACTAAGTTGTCCTTTCGTATCTTTAAGTTGCGCTCTTAAATAAATCTTTTTGCCATTTTGAATCGGCGCAATGACATAACTTCCGTCCCAATCTTTTTTTGCAACTTGAATGGGAGATGTCAGGGTTCCTCCATTGACTCCTGTTTCAACAGTTCGATCATTGATTGTAAGTTGATCGTCGGCAAGGTCCGCAGGATCGTACGAAAAATGAATGAGAACCACATCGATATCACCGTCATTTGGAATTCCGAATTTTGCCTGAGCACTCATATCCCCAAATCCAACGCGAAAATCTGTCACTGGACCCGGCGGTGGATCATAAGCAAAGGATAGTCCAGTTCGAGCCATGACTCCTTGAGCGCCATCCGAATCTGCCTTGCCCAAGATAGTCACCGCATAGGTTTTATTTTTTTTAACCTTCATTTCGGCTGCTGAAATTGAAAGCGGGGTTTCAATATTGGCAGGTATCTGTCCTTCCTTAACAATTCGTCCGAAAGTGGTGGAAAGACCTGAATTGGTTCCGCGATCATCGAGCTCGTCATCAATTCGGATCTCATAATTTAAGATTGTGTCGGACTTAAGATTAAAAACTACTGGATCAGTTGCTGTTAGCTCCTGCCCCATCGGGTTTGAAACAAACTGTAAATCAGGAGCTTTTGAAAGAAGAACTGCTCCTGTCGATTGAGTGAAAATTAAAGCATAAGTATCTTTTGCACTTGAAAGACCGAAAGAATCTGTTTTTTGTCCGGCATCAGCGAAACCTGCGCCGGCATTTTTAAATTGTACATTCGGCACAAATTCTTCAGCGGCCGCCGATAAAAATTTATTTACACCCGGTGCAGATAGACTAGCCGTATCTTGCTTAAGAAATAATCCGTGGCGAAACCCAGTTCCATCTTTAAAGCTCGCCAAAGCTTGGCCTTGAGAGCCAGCATTGATAAGGCTTACTCCCATTCCACTATTCACAATAAAAATCCGAGCGTCTTGCTTGCTGGCTTCGGTTACAACTTTTCTATTAAACAAAACAAAAAGCTGGTCACCACGATCGCTTAAAATAAAATCTGTTCTCGTAAAACCAACAGTATCTGCACTCATTAGATTTACTTTGCCCCCGGCTAAATTTCTAACCCAAAACTCAGTTTCAACTCCCTCTTGCACTCTGCTTGCCAAAACAAAAACATCCTTTGCCGAACAACGAATACCCACGGGGGTCAGAGTACTCGGGTTATCAAATAAAGAAGCCCAGGTAATAAGTGCAGAGTCTTGAGTAACTCCTTTGACCTTTCGAATAATATGGGCATTCGGGGAATTAGCCCCAGCCTTCTCTAAAAAATAAATTTGTTGATCACTGTCCATACAGGTTTCAAAAACAGATGTCGGCTGATCTGGAGGACGTTGAAATTTAGTCGACTCCTCTTTAGGCTCGAACGGATATTGCATTGAAAAATATTGAACGCCCTGCTCAGTTGTCGCAACTAAGCGAGTGTCGGATGACATATACAGACCAAAAATTAGTCCATTCGTGGCAACAGCCTGAGGCATTGTGAGCGCCATACTTTGCATATCAAGTGCCTGAAAACTCGATGATCCAGTCGAATAAAATAAATAACGTCCATCGGATCTCAAAGCGGCCGCTGAAATTGACCTATCAATTAGACCAGGGACAGTTCCACGATATCCAAAATATCTTTCTTCAGAATAGAGTGCCGAACTTACCAGAAACAAAAGAAAGATGGCACTCAACCGACTCAAAACCAAGACTCCGCACAAAGTTCTGCAATTTGCACGGCATTGGTCGCAGCACCTTTTCGTAAATTGTCGGCAACGATCCAAAGATGAAGTCCGTGCGGTACCGATTCATCTTTTCTAATTCGTCCAACAAAAGTTTCGTCTCGTCCCGTCACCTCAAAACCTAGTGGATAAAGTTTTTTTGAGGGATCATCCATCACAACGATATTTTCAAAACCTTCAAAAAGCTGGCGAGCATCTTCAGGCGAAGTGGATTTATCAAACTCCACATTCACACTTTCGGCATGAGAAATAAGAGTAGGAACTCTTACCGCAGTCGCCGTAATTTTAAGGTCCGCAAGATCAAGAATTTTTCGAGTCTCTCGAATAATTTTCATCTCCTCTTTAGTGAAACCATTTGCCTCAAAAACATCAATCTGAGGAATACAATTAAATGCGATTTGATGCGGAAATACCTTTTTCTTGATTTCTCCATGTGAAAACAAAGAGGCAATTTGCCCTTGAAGTTCATCAAGGGCCTCTGCTCCAGCACCGGAGACAGACTGATAAGAAGAAACAACCACTCGCTTTAAACCACGGATTGCGAGCGGCTTTAAACACATAACAAGTTGAATCGTGGAACAATTTGGATTTGCAATCAGCCGAGTTTGCCGGGCAAGTTCAAGCGCATCTCTATTCACTTCAGGTACAATCAAGGGAATTTCAGGATTCATTCTAAAATGACTTGAATTATCTATACAAATGGATCCTGCTTTAGCTGCGATAGGTGCAAATGTCGCTGAGAGTTCTGCGCTCGTTGCAAACAAAGCAAAATCAGAAGGATTTTTTTTAAGTGAAGTTTCGTCAAGAATTTCTACTTCACTCTCCTCACCTCTAAATTCGATCTTTTCACCAACACTATCGCGTGAGGCAAAAACTCTTAATTTCGAAACAGGAAAATTACGACTTTCTAAGACCTTGATCATTTCGCCCCCAACAAGGCCAGTGGCACCAATAACTGAGATAGAAAACTGCTTCTTAGACATAATTTTTGATCTTTCTTAAATAATCCGATTTACTCTTCACGCTTGAATCCAACGATCTTTTAGCCCAAGCTAAATAAGATGCAAATATCCAGCTTTAAAACTCTAATTTTAAGCCTAACATTTAATGTTTTATGGGCAAATTCTTCCCAGGCCTCATTTGATGTCGAGAAATTACGATTAGCAAAGGTCAACAGCGT
Organism: uncultured Bacteriovoracaceae bacterium; assembly: GCA_964601045.1. Taxonomy (GTDB): domain Bacteria; phylum Bdellovibrionota; class UBA2394; order UBA2394; family UBA2394; genus JAQBPA01. Next base: position 65,695 of record CAZRLF010000007.1, on the reverse strand, counting down.
TGCCGGATATTCCGAGGCCAAAACCGCCATGATTCAAGCGATTAGCTTGGGCCTTCTTCAAAGTCCTGGAAGACTTAAAATTCCTGGTTGGGGACGCGTCTATTTTGAAACAGGACTTCAAGGATTCAATATTGAAGACGATGTTCTAGCAAACTATACGACCAATGCGTTTGCCCCCTCCGCATTTTTTAATATTTTTGGAAAAGTCGGCGTCGGCTTACCATTTGGATTTAGTCTCGAAACAGGTTTTTCACAGATCGCCAATGAGCACAGAATGAATGCCCTCAATCTTGCGCTCAGTTATCAACTTTTTGATTTCTCAACATGGGTTTACACAGATTTTGTACCTGCAGTAACTGCCAGTGCTGCGAGTATGCGAACGCTAGATGCTCCGGCGACTTGGGGAATTACAAATCAGCTTAATATCGGGGCCTATCATCGCAGATGGGGCGCTCAACTAGCCTATGCATTTCGATTTAACTATAGCGAAATGACTGCTACCGGTGACTCGCTTTCAGAAACTTTTATTCAGCACGGACTGATTTTACATATGCCCATTAATCAAGTTTTTGTAAGGACTGAGCTTTATCTACCGGTTCAGGAGATGATTGCTCTTGTTGGCTATCAGTTTTAGCATCTGCTGATCTCAGCGCAAAAAATCTTAAATCTTTTACGATCTGATCCAATGACCACGATTTGATAATTGTACCAAAATTTGGTTTTGAAAATCGTGACTCAACGACAACGACCTCATTTTCAGATTCCATACTCGGACTCAGATACTTTTGATTTAATGATGATGGACTTTCTCGCTTTAACCCAAGAACCAAAAGATCTTCTTCTAGAGTTGAGGCAACGACTTGAACAAATTCAGGAACAATTAAAGTGCGGCACTGAAGATGCACACGAGAGGAGTCCGATGAAGCCACTTCGGAACAAACTTCGCCCGCTAATCTTCGAGAAGCTTGATCTCTCTCATTTACCCATACAAGATGCTTCCCCACTTGCAATCGAATCTGGTTTAACTGAGAGCCTTTAATTGGAACCTCAGCAATACCCTCAGTCGAAATTTGAACAAGAGCTCTACGACTGACAGAGGAAGAGTTCACGATATTTGAAAAAACATACAGCTTATCATTCTGCACCCCGACCCCTAAATCTTCCTGCAAAGAAATAATATTCAAAGAAGAATTAAATTTCTTGATTGGGTCAAATTCAAAAGTTTTTTGATTGAATTTTCTTACCTCGAAAGCTTTGTTGGACTGCGATGATCGCATAAAATCTGATCCGAACAGATAAATATTTTTATCTGATGTCATATAAAGCAAACCATCCCTGGATATTTTTTTTGCTTCAATTTTTTCACCAGGAATCCTCTGATCGATTTCGGTGGTTGTCAAAAAGAACCAAGCCCCCTCAATTCCTCTAAAAAAAAGTCCGACATCTTGATTAAAAACAAAGTTTTTTACATCTTGAGCGATTAGGTCAGAGTGGTCCAAATGATCTGAAATCCAGAGAGTGTTTTTTTTATCAATAAATAAAAAATGCCCCTTTGGCGAGAGTACAGGAGTATTATCCCTAGAGATCTCAAACTTTGACAGATCCGTGCGGCAGCTTACTCCTCCAGGTCCAGCTTGAACAACCGAACACTCTGCATCAGACTCGCCTAATGATTCAAACGCCGTTATCGAAACAGAGTTAAGATAACGACTCGAACTCAATTTAATCAAAGCTGTTTTTTCTTGCGCTGCCTCGGTCATCCAGTCAAGCCTCATCACCGATGAAGAAGAGTCTTTAAGCGGTGTTAAATCTTTTAGGCGATCTTGAACCGGTACCAAATTTTTATCTTCAGCGATAAGACTTTGAACTTGCGTAGCCGAGTCCTTTGCTACATCAACGACCAAAGCTCGTGTCCAATCGATTTTTTGATCTGCTCCATTTCCGATAACGACGATCTGGCCGTCGGGATCACTTAAGGAGCCTTGTTCCTCAAGGCATCCTGAAATAAAAATAGAGGCCGCTAAAAGAACGAATACTCCACAAATCCGAGCATTAATTTTCATAAACTCTTTCCTCCGCTATGGCTGGCTCTACTAAATTCTTTTCTAGGTCTGCCACTTTCTGAAGTGAAAAACACTGAAGTCCAAAATGGTACACTCGCTGGACCTCAGCCTTAGAATGCCTTCCCGCAATATCTTGAACAAACGAGATCAAATCCTTTTGCATATCTTTAATCTTTTCTTTCAATTTTGGAACTTGAGATGCAGGAAAAGTAAACATAGCAGCTCCAAATTCTCGCTCGTCAATATCATCACCCAAAGCTTCCGCGGCTAATTCAAGCATTTGACTATGATAGGAACGAACGACATAAGATCTTACTTCATCCGGAAACTGAATTTGCGATGCAGATGAAGTCCATTTTTTATTTTCAAATCTCAGCCACCCAAATTCTTGAAGTTCTTTTATAGTTCTCTCAATTAAAGGCTCAGGCAACTTTTTTCGAAGTATACGCTGAATGGCCTTTACATCGACGGTATTTAAATTAACAACTAGCTCTTTGATGGCCAGCACATACCAATGACTTAAAAGTCGCACCGCCTCGGCGAGATCAAGGGTTTTTAATGCCTTCGCTCGTTTTTTACGAAGACGTTCAAAATATAAATCTTTTTCTTCCATCGAAGTCGCTTGGTTAAAGCGAACAAGATTTTCAAAATAATCGATTTCTTTTGGCGACAAGTCCATTCCTTGCCCAAACTTAATACTCATCTCTGAAGAGAGATTTCTTTTTCCGTCGATAATATGTTTAAGATATGAACTAGCGATTGAAGCCTTTTTTGCGAACGATCGGAACGAGAATTCGGCATCGCTTTGCTTTTTTGAGCGATAAAATTCACGACAGAAGTCGCGGTAGTCGAGATAGTTATAGATATCTAGATCCGCCACCCCTCTAAAATACAGGGTTTAAAGCACTACAGTCTATTCTTAAGATACTCAGCCAGCATTTTAGGCCGATTGGTAATAATGGCTTCAATAGGCAGTTTAGAGTCAATGCACTGACGCCAATCGTCAGGCTCATCTAAAGTCCAGATCCATAGAGGATAAATTTTCTTGTTTGCCCACTTTTCTGCCCATCTTTGTTTTAGAATCTGACGAGGAACATTCCATGTGTGCGGCTTCAATCGCCCTTCAATACTAGGCAAATCTTGAATATGTGTAGCTTCCACGAGGACCCCCCTTTTGCCCATTTTTGCTTTAGGATCCATCACTAACAGAGCGTCAAGAACATCCATATCAAAAGACGAAAAAAGAATTTCTCCTTTGGGTTGAATTTTAGCGAGCACGCGCAAAACTTCTTCGACAATAACAGCAGGGCGTTTAGATGGTTTAATTTCTAAATTAATGCGAGTGGTATGAAACATCTCAAGCATTTCATCCAACGTTGGAATACTCTCTTGTCCTTTAACCTTGAGTTGTTTAATTTCTTTCAGCGTCGAGGTTTCAATTTGCCCTGAAATTCCACAAAGTCTTTTTAAATCGTCATCATGAAAGACAACGACATGTCCATCTGATGACAAACGTAAATCGCACTCAAACCCATCAGCTCCTGCATTCATGCCTTTCTCAAAGGCGAGCAATGTATTTTCCGGAAATTCTGAAGAAAATCCCCGATGCGCTATATTTAAAATTGATCGTTGCAAAATATTTTTCTCACGCTATCTCAGTCTTCCAACAAAACTTTAAGAATTTCATCCTCAGTATTAAAAAGCTTTGATCGATCACAATTTGAACACTTAAAGAATAAAGCAAAACTCATCGGTAAATTCCCCTGAGGAAATACATATCCAGCTAGGGTCGTTACGCCCTGCAGACTTCCACTTTTTAGACGGGCTCTTCCTGCATATTGAGGGAGACGACTTGCAACCGTTCCATCACGGCCCAAAGTCGCGAGACTTGAAAGGTACTCCGGAAAATATGTTTCAGTTTGAAGCTTGGCTAAAAACGAAGTCAGTCCTAAAGGTTTCATTGTCGATTTACGAGACAAGCCCGAAGCGTTTTCAAGATAGAGATCGGTGCCCTTAATACCGTAGTGAAGGAGGCAATTTGAAAATAAATTTTTGACTTTATCAAATCCGGCGGGCCGGCCACTTTCTTTCACTGCAGCAGCAAGAGTGACGAGCTCTGCGCCAAAATTTGTCGAAAGCTTATTGATATCAAGCAAAAGTCGACTGACCTGTTTTGATTTATGCTTATATAAAAGTGAAATTTTTGTTGGCTTGAGTTCAATTTGATAGGCAGGTGCTTGCCATTTACCACCTAAATCACTCCAGGCTCTTACTAAAGTCTTCGCTAAATAAGAGTACGGCGAAGGATGAGAACGATATACTGCTTTAGGTTCAGCACCTTTTGCAATCCTTCCTGAAACTCGAGCGGTGCCTTCGCCGGGGTTATATCCTACGATAACTTCGGTAGGCCCTGCCGCAAGGGCTTTTACTTGATTCGTAATTTTTAGGTCGATAGCCCCTCTAGGTAAGGTTTCGACTCGAGCACCAGTTTCCAAACCAGCTATCCAAAATGAAAAGGAATTAAAATTGAAAGGAATTGCGGTAATATCGGCGGTAAAAGAGCGGCCTTCATCTCCGGCAAAGCCTTCAGATATTTCTAAAGCCTGAGTTCCAAAATAACTGACGTCAAAAATAAGCTTACCTTTAATTTCTTCAATTCCATATACGACTTGAATTTTTTCGAGAATCTCTTTGAGATCTTCAATGACAAAACTGGGATCTCCAGAGCCTTGGATGACAAGATCACCCACTAAAACCTTTCCCTTAATACTTCCACGATAACCAAAAATGGTTTCAAATTGAAACTGAGGCCCAAGAGTTCTCAGACTACAAGCAGATGAAATCATTTTCGCCACCGATGCCGGTGGAAAAGCTTCGCCACCACGATAATTAAAAATTTGATTTCCATTCAAGTCACTCAAAGCAAACCCCGCCTGAGTACCATAGAGACTTAAAATATTTTTTATTTTGTCGTACGAAGCCGCATTAAGATTTGTCGAAACAGCACAAAATAAAACCAGAACAAATAAGCGAATGAACATAGGTCGCTCAATTCTAGGCGAGGAGGATTATTGGATCAATCGAAAGAGGCTCTCAGAACATCTGACTCGAAGAATCAGCTAGAGTGAAGCAACATAGGTGCAAGCATCTGAACGACTGTCCCCTACTTTATTCCTGTGGTAAAGAGGCTAAGTTTTTAAGTAAAATAAAAAAATGAATTGGAAAAATGCTGATAAAAAAACTTGGGCAGGACGAGTGATTAGCGTCTTGATTTGCTTACCCTTCATCATGAGTGCTTGGATGAAAGCCAACCCAAATGAAGAAGTCTTGCAAGGAATGGCTCACCTCGGCCTTCCTGATAGCTTACTTATGGGCCTCGCCATACTCGAGATTTCTTGTGTAATTATTTATCTAATTCCGAAAACTGCCGTTCTTGGGGCAATTTTACTCACAGGTTATATGGGTGGAGCTATTTGCTCTCATCTTCGTGTTGGAGATGCATTTTACATGCAAATTCTTTTTGGAATCGTTATTTGGTTTGGAATTTATTTACGAGACCCAAGGCTTCGACAAATTCTTCCAATTCGCTAAAAAACTTTTGCTATACTAAGGTAAACTTCTGGCTTTATTTGTCTCCATAAGCCCGCACACGACAGGTTTTTTTCTTGTTTCTAAGAACCTTGACTAACCCTTGTTAATTTACTTTGGTTTTTGAACGATGAAAAATCTAATAAACTTAAGCCTCCTCATCTTTGCCTTAATTTTTGGTAATGCAACATCTGCCGCTGAAAAAAAGTATGACCGGGTTTGTCATACTGCCATCGAAAGAATTATTTCGACCCAAAGACCGCTAGCTCAGCCGAGTAATGAAAAAAATATCTGGATTTTTCCCGAACAAACTAAATTAAGCGAAACCAGAAGAGAAATCTGGCTCATTCCCACAGAACCTCATCAAGTATATTCTTCAAAAGTATTAGGCGCGAATAAAACCCAGCTTTCAGTTAAGTCCTTTTCAGTGAACCTTAATTCAGAAAGCGAACTAAAAAATAGACTGCCTAGTAATATCCACGTCTCAAATCTAGAAGACAAAGCTGTTGCCTCATTTTATCAACTAACTTGGGGGGGAGCATTTGAAAGAGAGCTTGAAAGTTTATCCTACAATATTCTTTCAATTTCGAGTCGCAGATCAGTTGAAGTGGGCTATAACCAATACGATACTTTCGCTGCTCGAATCTCTTCAGTTGCCACCACCGCCGGAGATCATCGATTTTTGGCTATCGGTGTCGAAGAAGGCATGAATACCGGAGACACCCGACTTCTTCTCTTCAACACCCTGCAATACCAGAAACAACCTATTGCCCTAGTCGAGAAAAAAATCCTCTTTCAAGACCGTGAAAATGTTTTGCGAATGCCTTATGGATTTGAAAAAATTTCTTTTAGCCCGGACGGCCAGTATCTGGTTGGAATGAGTTTTCATACCATCAGAATCTATAAAGTTATCTACGAGGGCAATCCAAACGAAGCGAACTATACCATTCGAGATCTGGAAGAACTGGATTTAAAATCGATCGATAATTCGGTCATTCTGGCTCCAGCACATCAATTTGCGACTTTTTCTAATTTTGCCTTTAATGCAAATAGTTCGAATTTTAAAATATTTATTTCTCAGAAACCCATCGGCAACTCTGATCAAAACGAAAATAAAACATTTGAAATTGATTTTTCTCTCACAAACCTAAGGCCCTTAAAAGAAAACAAAATAGAACATTAACCTTCGTATTGTCCGGCGACTTCTCGCATCACATCGGCAATTTCACCGAGAGTGCAATGCGCTTCAACGGCAGCAAGTAATGACTCTACCACTTGAGCTCGCCCCTCTTCTTTAAGGCGTTTTGCTTCGCTTTCGACTTTAAGAAGTGCGCCTTCAATTGTTTTCACTTTTCTCTTCGCTTTAAACTTTTTAAGCCGGGCGAGTTGATCGGTAACTACTTTCTTATCGAGCTTATGAAGACGAGGCTTCGATTTTTCTTCGGAGGTGTGAACATTCACTCCTACTACTTTTTGCTCGCCTGAATCGATCTTCTTTTGGGCTTCAAAAGCAGCGGTCTGAATTTCGCGCTGAACATAGCCATTTTCAATCGCCTGAATCATTCCACCAAGTTCATCGATGCGCTCAATAATGGCTCGAGTTTTTTGCTCTAAATCTCTCGAAATCTCTTCTAAGAAATAAGATCCCGCGAGCGGATCCGCTACAGAGGAAATTCCCGTCTCTTCTGCTAAAATTTGCTGAGTGCGCAGTGCCAGCAAAGCACTCTCTTCTGTTGGAAGAGCTAGAGCTTCATCGTAACTATTAGTATGCAAGCTTTGAGCTCCACCTAAAGCTGCCGCCAAGGCTTGGTAGGCGACTCGAACCGCATTATTAAGCGGTTGCTGAGCTGTTAAAGTACTGCCCGCCGTTTGAGCATGAAATCTTAAATTCACCGCATTCTTAGGCGCTGAAAATCGTTTTACCATTTCTTCTGCATAAATTTTTCGAGCCACACGAAACTTCGCGATCTCTTCGAATAAGTTGTTATGCACATTAAAGAAGAAACTAAGCCGAGAAACAAAATTTTCAACAGCAAGACCTGATGCAATAGCCGTATTGGCGTAAGTAAATGCATTGCTTAAGGTAAAAGCAATCTCTTGCGCGGCGGTCGAACCCGCCTCACGAATATGATAGCCACTAATGCTAATCGGATTCCATTGAGGCACCACCGAATGACAAAATCTAAAACTATCGGCTACCAATTTAAGCGAAAAATCTGCCGGATAAATATACGTCCCTCGGGCAACGTACTCCTTTAAGATATCGTTTTGAATAGTTCCTCTAAGTGTCGAAGGCGAAATCCCCTGAGAGCGAGCAACTGCAACATACAAACTTAAAAGCGTCGTGGCCGTTGAATTAATAGTCATTGACGTAGAGATTTTTTCAAGAGGAAGCTCCGCAAGCAGAAGCTTCATATCGTCTAAAGACGAAATAGCTACTCCGACTCGGCCCACCTCGCCTTCTGCCATTTTATGATCAGAATCAAAACCCATTTGAGTGGGAAGATCAAAGGCACAACTTAAACCCGTCTGTCCGTTCTTAAGAAGATAATGAAATCTTCTATTGGTTTCTTTGGCGCTTCCGAAACCTGAATATTGGCGCATCGTCCAAAGTTTTTGGCGATACATAGTTCGATAGGGTCCGCGCGTATAGGGAAACTCCCCCGGCAAAGGTGAACTGCCGTAGACGGGCTGAATCTCAATGCCCGAAGATGTCAACACAAGATCCTTCTTTGATGGTGCAACATTAACTTGGTCAGACGAGGGCTTCATATTAAACTTTTGGGTATATGTGTCAGACTACAACTGTCTTTAAACTCAAGCCAGAATTGAATCGCTATCTTCTTATGTCATTAATACTTGCCTTCATCACTTTGATTGCAATGCCCCTAAAAGCAGATGAAACCTTTGAAGATCAGCTTAAAGTTTACGATCGGGATGAAGTTCATAGCATCCATAAGAAACTTTATACAAAGCAAGGTCGTCACGAAATTACATTGGGGGTCGGTGGAATACTTAATAATGATGGATACGCTCTACTTCAAGGCAGCTACACCTATCATCTCTTTGAGAATTTAGCTCTCGAAGCAGGCCTGGGTGGAATGGGATTTCAATTTGGCGATGATAATAAGCTTTTTCTTTATCAAGCTTCGGTAGCCTTCTCACCTCTTTACGGAAAAATGAGTCTTTTTACGTGGTCGGTTGTTAACTTCGATATCTTCGTCGTCGGAGGCGCAGGTGCTGTAAGCTATAGCGGCCTTAATGACGGTTCATCTTTTATGGGCAATATCGGAGTTGGCGAGCGCATTTTTATTAACGAGTTTCTCTCATTTAAACTCGAATATCGAGACTTTATGTATAAACTCTCTTCAGCGACCTCAAGCAAGATTGTTCATAACCACACTCTTCTAGGTGGAATTAGTTTGTTCATTCCTATGAGGCAGAAGTATTAATGAAACGAATCTCTCAGCTATCTTGGAGTTTTCTAGCTTTTATCACTGCGGCGAATTTTACGTTTGCTAAAGGTGGAGATTCTATTCGAGAAAAAGCTCCCATAGCTGCTCTCATTCTAGATGCACGTGACGGAAATGAAGGCCCGCTTAAGGATGCGTATTTCAATAAAGAGATCGATTATTTTTTAGATATTGAATCGCCGCGCTCATCCATCGCGAGAGATCTTCTTAATTTAAGAGAAGCTGGTCGTGCTGCTAATTCTGGAGACCCTTCTGCGGCAGAGTCGAGAATTCAAACCCTGAGCAAATTTGCTGATGAACAAACGTATTTAAAAGGCATTGTTGCAGCAGCCAAAGGGCAATATCCTCAGTCATTAGAATTTTTTAGACAGCTTATCGATAAACGTACTGATATTTCGCGAAATCTGGCGAGCTTAGCTTTTATAGGAGCGGCTCGAGTTTTTCATGAGCTAAAAGATTATAAAGCAGCTATCTATCATTATAATCAGGCTCGATATTTTGATGCTCTTTTCTTTCAGTCTATTTTTGAAAAATCTTGGTCGTTTTATTTAATGGGCGATATGAATGGGTCTTTAGGAACCACACTTACCTTTCTTTCTCCCTACGCCGAAGATCTTTTTTATCCCGAAGCTTTAGTCGTTCGAGCTGCCTCATTTTTTCAACTCTGTTATTTTGAAAGAGCTTCTATTGTTATCGAAAAGTTAAAGAGAGATTTTGAACCTCTCAGAACACAAATCAATCAACTGATCGCTCGCGGCCCACAATCATGGCTATTTGACGACAACGCCATGAAGAAAATTCCTAAGAGAGTAACAGGAGCTCTTGTTGCCGATAGAGATTTTAGAGCCGCCTTAAGGGCCTATTTAGCTCTTAAAGAAGAAAGTAAATCGCTTCGGGGAAACCAAATCGTTAATAGCGCACTTCAATTTGTAAAACAAAAAATGCTCGATCATGCTAAGCGGGTACTTGATAGGTCAGATAAACATTTGCGCGATATCTTAGCTCAAGCTGATATTATTCAAATTGAAATTCTGCAATCTGGCGCAAATCTTCTTATGGGTATTCCCCCAGAGCATACCGTGCCAGTGAAAACTACTGACTTAGGTTCAGTTGATTTTGATGAAATGGTTCAGTTCTGGCCCTTCAAAGGTGAATGGTGGGTGGACGAATTAGGCTCTTATTACTATGGGCTCAAATCGAACTGCGAATCGTAACGCGTTGCGTCAGACTTAAGTTATTTCTATCCAAGTTTCGTTGACAGCTTTTGAGCGAATCATGACGATCGTATGAAGGCCTTTTTTAAGACTCGACATAAGGCGAGCTTTAAAAAAGGCCAGAACGTTAACCATGGAAACAACGTTTTTTACAAAGGAGAAATTAAAATGAAACTAGCCATCGCTTTGGCCCTATTAGGAGCAACATCAGTATCCGCAGCTCCCTATTATCTGGGCGAAAATATCCAACCCCAAAACAATATCACATTGGGATTTGCCGACACACCAACCAAAAAAACTACGGCAACTAAAAGTGGAAACATCATGGCTCTTGAACTCAAGGGCAACTATGCATTGTCGAATGAGTTTTCTTTAAGAGCTGGTCTTCCTTTTTATTCAGCAAATAAAAATGCTACGGGAACCGGAGATTCCAGAAACTCAATAGGAAATATCTATATTGGCGGCGTCTTCTCAAACAGCATTGCAAGCGCTGATCAAGTTTGGACATATGGTTATGCTCTGAGTGCCGATGTTTACGGGCCAACTTCTCGAAAAGATGAAGCAGCCGTTGTTGCTGCTGCAAATCCTACAACCGATCTTTGGAAGTACTATGCAAGAGCACTTGCTATGACTCCTACAATTGGCGGATGGATTGCACGAGATATGTTCACTGTTAAGGCAAATTTTGGCGCTAACTATGCTTACGTGGGACAAAAAAGCGGAGCTCCTACTGATCAAAACAAACTTGCTTTGACCGGACAACTCGCTGGAAGCTGGCATGCAATGAACAATCTAAACCTCAATGTTGAATACAACACCATTTATGGTGAAGATTCACTCTTGAAAACTGCTGTGGGTGATAAACAATTCAGACATGGAATTACACCTTCCATTTCTGGAAACTACGATCAATTGCTTGCTTCAGCATTTGCTACCATCCCTCTTGATAGCACTACACGAGACCTTACCAATGTAGCTTTTGGAGCGAATGTTGGGTATTTGTTCTAGTCTAAAAGCCTAGGCTGAAAAGATTAGCGAAAAAGCCCTGCGTAAGCAGGGCTTTTTTATTCTTTGCCTACACCAAAATAAATGGCCTGGGGATGCGATACAACAATTGCTGAAACTGAATGCTCAGGCGACATCATATAACCTTCGGTAAGTTCGACACCAATGTCTGATGGCTTTAGAAGTTCGAATAATTCTTTTTGGTATTCGAGTTCTGGACAAGCTGGGTAGCCGAAAGAGTATCGCTTGCCCCGGTATTTCGCTTGGAATCTATCCATCATTGTTATGTCGGGTGAATCAGAGAAGCCCCATTGAGTACGGATTATTGAATGTAAATATTCGGCCGCGGCTTCGGCAGTTTCAAGGGCTAAGGCCATAAGAGCGTGTGATTTTAGAAATTCGCCGTCGCGTTTGTATTTTTCAGATTTTTCTCGGACTTCGCCTGTAGTTGTTGTTACAAAAAGACAGACTGAGTCTTTGGGTGCGTCTACTGGGTTTACGAAATCAGCAATGCATAGCTTTTGAGAATGGGGCTGACGCTTAAACTTCCAGAAAATTTTTTGAGAGCCTTCAACTGTGAGAGTATTGCCGCTCGAATAAGATCTGAAATATTGGTAAAGGGCTTTAGGTTGCATCCATGTGCGGGCTTCTGCTTTTATTTCTTCGAGGACATCCAGAATTTGAACGGCTTTTTGAAACTCAGGCATCGACTCAAATTCTTTTCGCTTCGCCTTATCGTCAAGGGCGCGAATATATTGGCCCTTCACTCCAAGATGCCTGCCTAGGAGCATCAGCGGATTAATATAAGTCCATGTTTGATCAAGTCCTAAATTTACAATATGTCTTTCAAAATCTGGAGGGGCTGGAGGATTCTCCTGAATCTTAATATCTGCACTTCTCTCTTCACTTTGCTCAACAACAAGTTTTTTTTCTTCAGTCATATGACCTAAAGATTCTCTTCGTTGCTTGATACGATCAGTCAGAGAAATAACTTTCTGCGGATCAACAATTTGTTTTGCTAAATCCAAGCCGTCCATCGCATCTTTTGCGTACTCAACCAATGAACCCGAATAAGCAGGCGATATTTTTCGATCAACGAAATTTCTTGTAAGCGCAGCACCGCCAACGAGCACGGGCACTTCAACTCCTGCAGCCTTAAAGTCTCCCACAGTCTCAACCATCTGCTGAGCGCTTTTTACCAGAAGACCCGAAAGTCCAATGATCTGGGGTTTATGCTTTTTGGCTTCATCGATGAGAGTTTGAGATAAAACTTTAATTCCTAAATTCACGACTTCGAATCCATTATTCGAAAGAATAATCTCGACCAAATTTTTTCCGATATCGTGGACATCGCCTTTGACGGTTGCAAGCAGGACTTTTCCTCTCATACTACCGGCACTCTTCTCCATAAAAGATTCGAGATAGGCGATCGCCGCCTTCATCGCTTCGGCACTTTGCAAAACTTCGGCGACAATTAATTTATTGGCGTTAAATAGTTTGCCGACTTCATCCATCCCAGCCATCAGCGGGCCGTTAATTACTTCAAGAGGCTTATATTTTTTAAGAGCTAAATCAATATCAGGAATAAGACCGTCTTTGGTACCCTCCACTATGTATCGAGCGAGGCGCTCTTCGAGAGTGAAATTTTCACTGCTTATTTTTACTACTTTCTTTTTAACTCCAAAATATGCATTAAATGCGGCAAGAGGATCAGCACCTCGATTCCAAAGAAGATCATCGCAAAGCTTAATTTCCACTTCAGGAATATCAGCAAATCTCTCAAGCTTCTCCGTATTAACAATTGCCAAATCTAAGCCTGCCTTAGTGCAATGATAGAGAAAGACAGAGTTCAAAACTTCGCGACCAGCATTGGGAAGTCCGAATGAGATATTTGAAATACCTAAAACAGTTTTAGTGCGCGGGAATCTCTCTTTAAGAAGTCTAACACCTTCAATCGTCTCAACTCCAGATCCTACGTACTGTGGATCTCCCGTTCCGCAGGGAAAAACAAGTGCGTCCCAATAAATATCTTCTGGAGCGATTCCGTATTTTTCTGTCAAAAGCTTGTACGAACGCTCGGCAATCGCAAGTTTTCTCTTTCGAGTAACCCCCATGCCCTGGTCAGGGTCATCATCGATCGTTCCCACGATTAAGCCTGCACCGTATTGTTTTGCCAGCGGACAAACTTGTTCAAACCTCTCTTCACCATCTTCAAGGTTAATCGAATTGATGATGGCTTTACCCTGAGAATATTTGAGTGCAAGCTCAATCACTTTGGCATCGGTTGAATCAATCATGAGCGGAGCAGTAATTTTTTTGACGAGAATTTCTAAGAAATTCTTCATATCCGAGAATTCATCTCGATCAGGATTGGCTAAGCAGACATCAATAATCTGCGCCTGATTCTTAACCTGCCTGCGCGCAACTTCAGTTGCCTCTTCCCACTTCTCTTCGGTGATAAGAGTTTTAAAAAGACGACTGCCAATAACGTTGGTGCGCTCGCCGACTAAGAGTGGCCTCGCATCATCACTTACTTCAACAAAATCAATTCCAGAAAGATAAGATTTATCGATTGTATGCGGCTTGCGCACTTTAAGATGAGGCGCTAATTTGGCAAAAGCTTCGATATGCTGGTGAGTCGTACCGCAACATCCCCCAATCACATTGAGCCACTGCTTCTCACCAAACGAAGATAGCACACGAGACATCATCTCGGGAGTTTCAAGATAACGCCCATCTTCATCTGGAAGCCCTGCATTTGGAACACAGGAAATGGCGAAAGGTGAAAGCGCCGAAAGACTTCGAATATGGTCCTTCATAAATTCCGGACCTGTGGCGCAATTAAGTCCGATATAAAGTAGATCTCGATGAGCGAGTGAAACGAGCAGAGCTTCAACCGATTGACCAGCAAGCATTGTTCCCATCGGCTCGATAGTTCCGCTTACCGCAATAGGTAAATGAATATCATTTTTTTTTGAATGCATTCGATCAATTCCAAGCAGAGCGGCTTTAATATTGCGCGTGTCCTGGCAGGTCTCGATTAAAAAATAATCAACTCCACCATCATAGAGCCCAAGGGCTTGAGCCTCAAATTGAGCAACGAGTTCATCGAACGAAATTCCGCCAGTAACCGAAAGAGCTTTAGTTGTGGGCCCGATTGAGCCCGCAACAAAACGAGGTTTATCGTTTGTTGAAAATTTTTCGCAAGCTTCACGCGCTAATTCCGCTGCCTTTTTATTGAGTTCGTAAGCGCGGTCTCCGAGAGCAAATTCCTCGAGCACCATCGGCGTTCCGCCAAACGTATTCGTCTCAACGATATCAGCGCCAGCTTTTAGATAGGATTCGTGAATTCCTCTAATAATTTCAGGTCGAGTAACAACAAGATATTCGGGGCAACCGTCATGTGCATCTCCGCCATAATCGACAGAAGTTAAATTGCAGGCCTGAATAGCCGTACCCATCGCTCCATCGAGCACGAGAACTCGCTGAGATAGCTGGTGCTTTAATTCTTTAACTCGGGCAGCCCGTGTCTTCATGGTCAGCCCTTACCTATACCCGAATAAAGCGCTCTATTTAAAGGTCTAATCCGAAAATCGCCGTTAGCCGGACAAATTCATTCTAGGACTTTTCTAACTAATGACATCCAATCCAGTTTTTGCGAAATTACCCGAATGGGCAAACCTAGCTTTATTCATCCTTTTACATCTACAGTTTATCAAAAGAGACGAGCAAAACTTATCGATGGCCTGTCAAAAATTTCGGGTGGAGATTTCACCGCCCTTTTTTGGAGTGGATCAGAAATGGTGCGCAATCATACGAGCCATTTTCTTTTTAGAGCTCACTCTGACTTTCTCTATCTCACTGGATTTCATGAACCTGAGAGCATGCTTATTTTGCAGGTCATCAAAGGTAAAGCCCGCGCTATCATTGGCGTAAGACCTCGCGATCTTTCAACCAACAGAGGCAGCGAACTCTGGGATGGTGAAAGACTCGGCGTTGAACGAGCTCCCAAAACTTTAGGCGTTGATGAAGCGTTTGATTCTCACAAAGTAAATGATGTTCTTAAGAAGGTTTTACCTAACGCACATCATCTTTTTTGGAATCTAGGCGTATTTAAAACTTGGGATAGCCGCATCATCTCTCTCATTAAAGAATTTGTTGAAAACAAAAGAGGAATTCCAACGATCGAAGCCCTCTTCGACTCAAGACCGGTGCTTCACGAACTTCGCAAGGTTAAAGGCCCCGAAGAAATTGAAGTCATGCGACATGCCGGAAGCATCTCGACCCAAGGTCATATACGAGCGATGAAATCAACTCGGCCCTCACATTTTGAATTTGAAGTCCAAGGCGAAATGGAGAGAGAGTTCCGAAAACTTGGCGCCATCCATAATGCCTATAATTTTATTATCGCCGGAGGCAATAACGCCTGCGTTTTGCATTATAACGCCAATAATTCTCAGCTAAAGGCTGGCGATCTTATCTTAATTGATGCCGCTGCGGAATTCGAAGGTTACGCCTCAGATATCACGCGAACTTTTCCTGTCTCCGGTCGATTTACTCCCGCACAACGAGAGGTTTATTCGTGGGTTTTAAAATCTCAGGTCGCCGCTATAAAATCGATTCGCGCTGGAATTCCATTTTCAAAAGTGCACGAAACAGCAACCAAAGTTTTGTGTGAAGGTTTGAGTAAAATGAAAATCATCAAAGCTTCTCCTCAGAGTATTTTTAAGAAAATGCTTTATCGTCCGTTTTTTCCTCATGGAACCAGTCACTGGATTGGCCATGATGTGCACGATACCGGTGTATACGTGTCTGGCTCTGACACTCCTAAATCTGTCAAACTTGTAGCTGGAAACGTGCTCACCGTGGAGCCTGGCCTTTATTTTCGCTCAGATGATCGCCGAGTTCCTGCAAAATATAGAGGAATTGGAATTCGCATTGAAGATGACGTTCTAGTTACACGCAACGGTTCAGACGTCCTGACAAAACACTGTCCCAAATCAATTGAAGAAATTGAAACTATATGCGGTCCAAAGCTCTAATCAAAGCTGAAACCAATTTACAAAGAGACCCTAGGCTCAGTGAAACTTGGAGAAAAATAGACTGGGCTGCAATTGAAAAGCTCCCCGTATTTGCAGATGCTACGAAGCAAATTGCTATTGTTTCTTATCCCGACGATGAGGGAGTGCGAATTAATAACGGACGCGCAGGTGCGGCAGATGGTCCCGAAAAAATTCTCCATTATCTTGGTAGAATGGTTCATCGAGGCGGCGAAACTCCGCCTCTCCTTATTGTCTCCGATCACTTAAGGCAGGCTTATCTTGAACAAAGACATCAGGCTGCAGAAAGTAGAGTTCAGCATCTCCTTAAATTAAATTGTCGCGTGATTACTCTCGGAGGTGGGCACGATTATGGCTACCCTGACTCAGCCGCTTATCATCGTCTCTTTAAAGGAAAGATACTAAATATCGATGCACATCTCGATGTGCGTCCAGTTATTGCTGGTCGACTCAATTCTGGAACACCTTTTTATAGATTCATTAAAGAATTTGGCGGCAAACATTTAATAGAATGGGGAATTCAAAACCACTGTAATGCAGTTTCTCATCTTGAATTTGCAAAGATGGCTGGTACCAAAATTTTAGATGCCGGTAAAAAGTTGCCAAAAATTCATGGCCCTGTCGGACTTTCGATTTGTCTAGATGCGTTTCAGGGAATTCGAGGGGTCTCGGCTCCGGCCATGGCGGGACTTAGCACCCAGCAGGGACTTGAAGCTGTTCGAATGTATGGATCTCGATCGAAGTGGCTCGGACTTTACGAGTGCGCGCCGAAATATGACCCACTCAATGAAGACTCTGCACGATTTGCAGCACTTCTTGCCTATCATTTTATTCATTCTTAGAATGAAGCATGAAAGCCGTTCTCTTTAATAAAACGGGAGCCATCGAAAATCTTAAATATGAAAAAGTGGACGATCTGCCACCTATTAGATCTGGCGAAGTAAAACTTAGATTTCGTGCGGGAAGCTTAAATCATTTAGATCTTTGGGTGCTTAAGGGTCTGCCTCGAGTGCAATATCAGTATCCGCATATCTGTGGTGCAGATATCTGTGGAGAAGTTGTTCAAAGTAAAAGTAAAAAATATAAGGTAGGAAGTCTGGTACTCGTCTATCCCGCTATCAGCGAATCTCGATTAAAAGCAGATGCGAAAATTCCCGAGAACTTACGAAACGACTTCAAAATTCGTGGAGAAAACATCACCGGTGTATTTTGTGACTTCATTAATGTTCATGAAAAATACCTCATGCCTGCGCCCAAACACTTAAGCCCTGAAGAGGCCGCCAGTCTTCCACTAGTCTATTTGACCGCCTGGCAGATGCTGACACAAAAAGCAGGACTCGCTCCTCATGTCAAATTCGTAGAACCCATTATCGTTCATGGAGCAGGAAGTGGCGTAAGCCAAGCTCTTTGCGAACTACTCTATTCATTTAAGATAAAAAATATAGGGCTCAGTTCCCGAGCTCCTGAAAAACTTGAACGCTGGAGCAAAAGAGGATTTAAAGCTTTCACTGCTGGCGATAATTTAGAAGCTGAAATTAAATCTTGGGCAGGCTCGCAAAAAGTTTCTGTTATTTTCGATCACATAGGTGGGACGTATTTTGAAATGAATATTCGTCTTCTTAAACGAAACGGAAAATTTATCAGCTGCGGCGCTACCTCTGGATTCTCAGGTCAACTCGATTTACGGCATCTATATTTTAGACAACTTCAACTTTTAGGGTCGACCATGGGAAGCCTGCAAAACTTCCGTGATTCGATCCAATGGATTGCGAAGGCAAAAATCAGACCTCAAATCTCTGAAGTTTTTTCGCTTAAAGATTGCCAGAAGGCCTATCTCAGACTTGAGAATGCAGAACAAACCGGCAAAATAATCCTGACGAATTAGGCTTTAAGCACCTTGCAAAAATTGCGTAATACCCCCTTAAAACCCGTTTAATATGGGGTTTGCTCTGGCATAAACCTTGAAAGAGTGAAGGGCGTGGAAAACCTTCAACCCATAGATGCTGATCAAAACTCTCAAAACAGTCTAGGAGTGCATCCCGTTAAAGCGCTTCTTGAATCTGTGGGCATTGATGTTTCAAAATTTCCAATCGTTAAATTCGTAATCGAAAGCAAGGTCAAAGACTTAAGACTCAACCGGCTCTGTATTCCACTTCGACTTTCAACAGCTCCTGGGCATGTTTTTGAAACATTTTTTAGAATCACTCGAATTATTGAAATTCCATCTTCTGCTGGACCCCATTCACATCGCAGATTTTTAGAGATTGAATGGAGTTTAGAGCGCGAACCATTCCTTGAGAAAGATATGCATCCAGCCAATTCTTTTTTGGCATCGGAAATGTCATGCCCCGGATGTCGATCGCACTTTACTTCTGATCCTCAAATTCAAAATGATTCAACAGTGAGAGTGTCATGTCCTCAATGTCTACAAGCATGGACATTTAAGATCGATTCCGACAATACCGCTGGTAAAGATATTCCGCTCCTCTCTGACTTGTTTTTCAAAGACATACTTAAAGCCGAAGAGCTCGTTGAGCTATGGGAATCTAGGCCCATCGAGCCAACGGATGCTTATTACTATAATTTTTTTCCGTTTCATTTTGATAAACTAGAGTTTTCGAACTCTCTTGAAATGATTTTTGGAGATTCGAAAGCCTGGTCCGCCATGACTAACTCTACTCATACTCAATTTGAAAGTTTAATTAAGGGGTTTATCAATCATCTCTATTTTGAATACGTCAAAACTGAATCTGAAGTATCAAATGCAAGTGAACTAGATAAAACTGATATTCAGTTTAAACTTCCACAACGAGAGTTCATGCAGGGTGATACTTTTATTTCAGGCATGGATGGAGAAGATGACTTACCCCTTCGTAAACGCCAAGAGAACACTGTTCGACAAGATCCGGTTCAGTTCAAATGGAATGTTGAATCTCTTTCTCATAAAAAGATCGCGTCACGTCCGGCTTCTAAAACTTCAACGACATCTCAAGTTACTGTAGGTCTTGCGATCTCGGTAATCGTCTTTGTAGGATTTTTTCTTTTCTCAAAACTTTCAGCCCCCAAAGTCGAGTTAAACACAACTGCTAATCTTCAGTCAGAAGCTAATCAAAGAGTTGAACAATCGGTCGTTGAAGATGCAAAAAGCCAAATGGGAATCACCCCAAATCAGGCAGAAGAAATTTCGACAAAAGAAATCAAATCTACTCAGAACGCCCCTACTCAGGCTCAGGTGATTGCAGAAAAGCAAATTGAAAAATCTCCTTCTGAGGAATTCAAAAAGAAAGATTTAGCTCTAAAATCAGCTAAAGAACAATCGAGAGCAGTAGCAAAAGAATTACGAAAATCACTTTCAGAAGAAGAAGAGCTTCCTAAACTTCCTTCAGCTGAGACCGAAGAAACACTTCGTTCAGCTAAAATCGAAGCTGCCTACCGCCAAGGAATGCTTCATCTCAAGCTTCAGCAAGGAAAAGCGGCGGTAGCTCAATTTCAAAATGTTCTTAAAATTGATCCTCTTCATGCAGGTTCATATCGAGGTCTCGGGCTAGCTCAAATCTATGATCAACGATTTGACCAAGCGATCAAATCATTCGAAAAATATCTTTCAATTGCGGTTACCGATGATAACGACAGAACCCAAGTTCAAGAGCTTATCGATGCTCTTAGAGAGCGAGCAAAACTCGCCTCAGCCAACCACTAATCTATTCAAGACCCCAATCTTTAAGAATGCTTCGCTGCCAAGCAAACAAATCCGTAATGCCTTTCGAAGCTAAATCAATCATTTGATTATATTCATTGCGACTAAAGCTTCCCTTTTCAGCAGTCCCCTGGATTTCAATAAACTCCATTTTCTCATTCATGACAACATTAGCATCTACGTCCGCCCGCACATCTTCTTGGTAGCATAAATCTAAAAGCAGAGAGTTATCCACTTTACCAAGCGAGACGGCAGCTACAAAAGCAGTGGGTGGAATTTGTGAAATTCTCTTTTTCTCGACAAGTCTTGCTAGAGCTAATCTTAATGCCAAATAAGATCCCGTCACACTCGCTACTCTTGTACCTCCATCAGCCTGAATGACATCACAGTCAATTTGGAGAGTTCGAGTTCCAAGCTTCTTTAAATCAACGGCCGCACGAATGCTTCGACCAATCAACCTCTGAATCTCATGGGTTCGGCCAGTAGAACGAATTTTATCTCTTTGAATTCGCTTATCAGAGCATCCAGGCAGCATACTGTATTCAGCAGTAATCCAACCTTGATCGCTCCCCTGCATCCAGTGTGGAACTTTTTCTTCAACAATCACTGAACAAAGCACATGAGTCTTACCCCATTGAATTAAAACACTCCCTTCAGGGTCTTTTTGTGGAGAGCGAGTAATTTTAATATCACGAATTTGGTCTAATCTTCGGCCATCAATACGATTCATAGTCGTCCATCAAAAGCTTTCAGAGGTGCGATGTCACGGCCAAAGATTGTGTATTCTTTTAATAATTAATGGGCAATTTTAATTCATTAAATCTAAGTCACTCCTCTTAGGAGGCAGATTTGCTACGAACTTTTTCAAGAACTGAACAGGTAATCAAAGCAACAATATATAGAATGGCTAATGGAGTACCTAAAAGTAGAAGAGTATAGGGGTCGGCCGGAGTTAAAACCGCAGCGAGCACATAAATACCTGCAACTGCATACCGCCATGTTTTCCAAAGAGTGGCGGCTTTAATTAGACCTATTAAGTTTAGGAGCATTACAAAAACAGGAATCTCGAATAAAAATCCAAACGCAAAGAGTAAGCCCGAGGCAAATGAGAAGTAATCTGTCATGCTCAACATTGGTTTAATAGGATCAAGTGCTTGCTTCAAAAAGAATTCGAAAGCCAAAGGAAAAATATAGTAATATCCTATAAACGCTCCGAAAAGAAACATCATCGAAGCAATAACGACAAATGGAACAACCCATCGCTTTTCATGAGAATGAAGACCTGGACTAATAAAACCCCAGACCTGAGTAAAAATCCAAGGCACGGCTAGAAAGACTCCGCCTAAAAGGCCCACTTTAAGATAAACCATAAAAGGTTCGGCTACGCCTGTATAAACAATGGGGCAACTGATATCTCCCATGGCCTTACAAAGAGGTTTAATCAAGAGAGAAAAAAGCTGCTCAGCAAAATGATAAACGACTAAAAAGCCTCCGAGAATTCCGATAAGGCTACGAATTATGCGTTTACGCAGCTCGACAAGATGTTCAAGAAATGGCGTCTCTGAGCTCAAGATTTTTTGTCTCCAGATTTATCTGGCGAGTTTTCAGCTTTAAGGACTTCTTCAGTTTTCACCGAAGTTTCAATCTCATGCACATGGGTTTCAACTTCATTTTTGAATTCATTTAACTTGGCATCGAATGTCTTTCGAACATCTTCAACAGACTCTTTAATACTGCGAAGCGAGTCATCATCTTGAACGCTCTTATGAAACTCATCTTTCACCTTAGTAAACTCTTTGGTCATTTTTGCTAAAGTTTTCATCACATCTGGAAGTTGCTGAGGGCCGATAAGAACCAGAACTATAATCGCTAAAATAATAAGCTCGGTGAAACCAATACCAAACATTCAAGTTCTCCTCATCGATCGCGTTGATAGAGATCGATATCATGTACGGGTCTTGCGACCTCCTGCGTGGGGGCTGTTCCTTTGATAAAAGCTTCAAAAACTCCATCTTTGCTTTTAGCTGAAGCTAGCCCGCCCGTCTTAGGATCAATACGTACAAAATCAATTGTTTCAGGGACTGCAAAATCCGTCTTAGGAAGTGGAGCGACCGCCTTGACCATATAATCAAGCCAAATGGGAACTGCGGCCTTACCCCCTGTTTCACCTCGACCAAGCACTCTTTGATCGTCGTAACCCACCCAAACAGCAGTTACGATTTCTGGAGTAAATCCAATAAACCAAGCATCGCGATTTTCGTCAGTGGTTCCCGTTTTACCCGAAGCTGGTCTCTCAAGTTCACGTGCTTTTCTTCCAGTACCATACAAGACATTTTCTTTAAGAAGATAGGTCATCAAAAAACTTGTTTCAGTGCTTAAGACCTGTCCAGGTTTTAGAGGTGAACTCATGACTTTCAGAACCTGTTTTTTAGACTGTGCATCTTGCAAAAATGAAGCCGACCCATCTTTTTCATCGTCACTTTCATCTTCACCAAGCTCTACAGAAGCGATTTCTTTCTTAATTTCAGAGACGCCCGATCGTATTGTATCAGGTGTTGAAGCCTCAAAATCTTCCTTTACATTCCCTTCAACAATATTGCCTTTTCGATCAATAATTCGCTTAATCATAATTTGTTTCTTTCGGTATCCACCATTTGCAATTACAACATAAGGCGAAATCATTTCCGAAACAGAAACGGCCGAAGATCCGAGAGCCAAAGTAAAGTCCTTCTGAAGAGGACTCTCAATACCCATTCGTCGAGCTGATTTAATGATTGGATCTAATCCAATTTCATTTAATAACCGAATGGTCGTAATATTTCGCGATTGAATAAGAGAGTTTCGAAGTGTGATATCGCCTACAAATTTTTCATCGTAATTATGAGGCCGCCATTTTTCTTGGTCCGCCGAGTTCTCGAAAGTGATAGGAGAATCTTGCAAAATGCTGGCAGGTGTATACCCACGATCGAGGGCAGCTGCATAAATCAAAGGTTTAAAAGAGGAGCCCGGCTGACGTTTGGCCTGAATTGCACGATTAAATTGTGATTTATTGAAATCATTTCCACCGACCATAGCCAAGATATAACCACTATGCGGATCAACGCTTAAAACTGCTCCTTCTACTTCTGTACCTTGTTCTAATTGAGCTTCGAGAGGTTGATCGGGAGCGGAATTAATTTTCTTTACGCTCATCGACACCACATCTCCAGTCTTAAGGATGTCTGAAACCTTAGAAACCGCCACCAACTGCTCATCTTCATCTTGGTCTGAAATTCTTTTGTGAGCCCACTTCATATCTTCAAAACTAATGCGAGCAAAAAAACCAGGCGAGTACTCGACTTGCGCTTCGCCCTTTTGATCATCAATTTTTTGAACAACGCCTTCAAGCCAATCACCCGCCTCTAAACCCTTTGGCTTTTTCATGAGAATTTTTCCGGCAGCTTTTGCTTCACTTGCCGAAACTTCAAGTTCTTGATTCGGATTGACGTTTTCATCATCGCGCTCTTCAAAATCTCGTCCCTTAAAATATTGTTTAATTTCTTCAGGCTTTAAATTCTTGATGGCTCCTCGATAACCTTGTCTTTTCTCAAGATCACTCAATCCTTTACGAAGTGCATTTTGGGCATATCGATTCATATCGACATTCAATGTCGTGTAAATTTTATATCCATCATCTAAAATATTTGCTGCCCCATACTTACCCATCACATACTGCCGAATCGCTTCGGTAAAATACGGTGCGACTGTTTTATTCACATCAATCGGTGGTTCAACATAGACAGGTTGAGCGGCTTCTTTCTCGTACTCTTCATTAGAAATAAAACCTTGTTTATGCATTTGCTTAAGAACATAAAGTTGCCGTCGTTTTACACGATCAGGATTTTTTGAAGGCGAATATCGGCTGGGAGACTGAGGAAGTCCGCCCAAAATAGCGGCTTCTGCAATGCCTATTTCTGACAGATCCTTTCCAAAATAAACTCGTGCAGCAGCCTTCACGCCATAGGCACCATTTCCCAAATAAATATGGTTCATATAGAGGTTTAAAATTTCATCTTTAGAAAGATTCTTCTCGATCTGCCAAGAAAGAATAATTTCTTTGAGTTTTCGAGTGAGTGTTTTTTCGGGCGAGAGAAGGAGTCCTCGGACAACCTGTTGAGTAATAGTCGAAGCTCCTTGTTTCATTCCACCTCGACTCAAATTGACATACAAAGCCCTTAACATTCCTAAAAAATCGACTCCCTGATGTGAATAAAAATGGGCGTCTTCAGCTGCAATAAAGGCATGTTTGATCAAATCAGGAACATCATGAGCGACATAACGTCTTTCATTAAAAAATTCGCCGATGACCTCACCATGAGCCGAAAAAACCTGCGAGACTTCACGTGGCTCATAATTCTTAAGACTATCAAGCGAGGGGAGCCCCTTATTAATGACTATCATGATGATTAAGGCGCCTGTTAAAAAGCCAGCGAGCATCAGAGCCGAAAAAATCGACGCTATGCCCATAAGAATTCGCCAACGTTTTTTCACTTTGGTGGGTTTAGTTGAGGGGTCGGCCACTTCATTCTCCTAGGTACAGAGGTTAACGCACTGTGATCTAAGGCGATCTTGCCCGAGCAGAGCACGGAAACAATTTACCGGTTGGTCCTCTCGATTGTACAATGGTTTATGGTAAAGCTCCATCGTCCGCATGCCGGTTTACTTATCGTGCGAAGCAAAAAACAGACGATGGTTCCACTGACCAAAGATGTCATGACCATTGGGCGTAAACAGGCTGATATCCTCCTTGATGATTCAAAAGTTTCATCAACTCATGCTCAAATTGAACGCAAAGGCATGAATTTTATTTTAAAAGATTTAAAGTCAACAAACGGAACATTTCTAAATCGTAAGCAAATAACGAACGAAACCCTTGCAGACCAAGATATAATCGAAATTGGAAATACGACGCTCTGCTTCTATGAGGACATGCGAGAATTTCACGGCCAAAACGAAGAGTCGGTTAAAATTCAAAAGAAACCTGAGAATGACCTCACCCGGACTCGAGAAATCGTCACTCAAAGTAAGACATTGCGTCAATCTCTCGTTAAAATCTCTGTTGTGGAAGGCCCAGATAAAGGAAAAAAATTCTCCTTTAAGAAAACTCATATCATTATTGGACGTAAAGATGCGGATGTCACTCTGCTTGATGTCGATACATCGAGGGCTCATGCAATGATTGAAGTTTTTAGCCTAAACTCGATCTTTTTAAGAGATTTAGATTCTACCAATGGTACATTTTTAAATGGAAAGAAAATTAGCGCTGAAAAATTAAAATCGGGCGATGAAATAAATGTTGGAAATACTCGAATTATTATCAATTTAGAGGGCGTAAACGCTCAGGATAATGCCTATGCCGATTAAAGTTTTTTTAACAGTAATTGAAGGCCCTTCAAAAGGCGACACCGCCGAATTTGATAAAGGCAGTTTCATGATTGGTCGAGGAAAAGCCGATCTTATTATCAATGATAAAAAAGTCTCCGGACAACATTGTAGAATTCATATTGTTGGCAATGATTGTATTCTGGAAGATCTTAATTCAACCAACGGAACCTTCGTAGGAACTCGAAAAATTCAAGGAAAAGCTGAACTTCAAAATTTAGATGAAATCATTCTAGGCCTTACTAAAATTTCAATCGCTATTGTCGAACAAATCGATGAATTTAAAAAAGCGAATACTCCCGCTCCCGAAAAGTCGACCCCAAAGCGTAAACCTGTTGCTTCTGAAGATATTGAAGAGCCTTCTCAAATCGCAACCCGACATTCAAAATCAGGCAAACAAGCCGAGCCGGAACTTCCTGATCCAGATGCAGAGTATCGCACCACAGGTGTAAATAGAATTAACTCTCTAATTCAGGACGAAATGAATACATTTTCAAAATGGGATCATCCTAATGTTGCAGACGCCTCCGAAAGTAAAATAAAAAAGAAGCAAAAAGAGGGCTTAGGAGTTCGGCTTATCAAACGAAAAGGGCCCGAGGGCGTATCTGAGTTTGATTGCACAAAATCCATAACGATCATTGGTCGAAAGGGTTCAGACTTAAAACTCAATGACCTGGATTGTTCAAGACAACATGCACAGATTGAACTTACGGCTCAATCCGTGACTGTAAAAGATTTAGCTAGTACGAATGGCACATTTGTAAACGGAAAAAGAATCTCAACTCACGAACTTCGCAATGGAGATATCTTGCAAGTGGGCCAAACTTTCTTTGAAGTTTTCGTTGAAGGCATCGAAGAATGAAGCCAGTTCTTGTCATCGTCACCGGTGAAAGAGCTGGTGAAAGACATGACCTGCAGCCCTCTCAAGCTTTTATTTTTGGAAGAGATAATAATTGCGACTTTCCTCTTCTAGAGAAAAAGGTTTCACGAAAGCACGCAACTTTGATTTGGGATGAACTAAACGACAAAGTTTTTATTGAAGATCTAAAGTCTTTAAACGGAACCTATGTTAATGGAACTCTTATTTCTGAACCAACAGAACTTAAAGATCATGATCGATTTCAAATCGGATCTTTCACTTTTGAACTGCAGTTCGATACCCAAATAAAAATTGAACATACGGGTTTGACCGATATTCCATCACTTCCATCAGGATCGATTCTGAGAAGAACAGATCCAAGCATTGCACCTTCTTCAGACGAACTATTTGATGCCAATCCATCTACTGATGGATCGTCTATTTCTGGAAAACTCAGCGAGGTGTCTCTAGCCGACTTGCTTCAAATGTTTGCTGCCACAAAAAAAAGTGGTCGGCTTGTTATTGCTCATAAGAAAAAAGATGTAAAACCTGATCCTGCACCTGGCACTCCTTCGATCTATCTTGAAAATGGCGAAGTCATGTCTGCTGAACTAAGAGATATGCGGAATGAAGAAGCCTTTTATGAAATTGTACGATGGTCCAACGGATATTTTTCACTTTATCCCCATTTGCAAAGCCCCTCGGAATCAAGAATGAGACTGCCCCTAGAAGCTTTATTACTAGAAGGCTTTAGAAGACTTGATGAAGAAAAAACAGCCACGGTTCAATTTAATCCCGATGCTGAATTTGATGTAAAACTAGATGAACCACTCTCAAGCCTAGAACCTGATGAACTCAGAATTTTTCAAATCGTCTGGAAAAAGAAAAAGATGGGCAATATCTGGGCTCAAAGTCATCTCGATCCTAAATCGACAGATGCGATCATCCGCAAACTTATTCGCAGTGGTTATATTAAAAAAATAAATTAATTGACCTTAAGATTCTGAACCAGCACGTAAGCGCTGAATATTTTCTTTATGGCGCAAAATCACAATGACCATCATAACGATAATCAAAATGTTCTGAATCAGTGACCTCTCAAAAATAAAAAACACAAATGGAATACTCGCAGCAGAAACTAACGCGCCCAAAGACGAAATACGCGAGGTTCGTGCAACAACAAGCCAAACCAAAAGACCTATAATCGCAGTCCAAATGGAGAGAGGAATTAATACTCCGAAAGCCGTAGCAACACCTTTTCCACCTTTAAATCCAAGATAAATTGGAAAGCAATGGCCCAAAAAGCTAGCGAGCCCAACCCAAGTTTGGGCTAGTAGATCCTCAGGCAAAAGAAATTTCGCTAAAAGCACAACGCTCATACCCTTTAGCATATCGCAGAGCAAAGTTGCCGCTCCAAGCTTTCGTCCCAGTACGCGATTAACATTGGTTGCTCCAATATTTCCCGAACCGAACTCACGCACATCAACATCAGCAAAAAGTCTTCCAAGTAGAAGCCCAAAGGGTATAGCTCCGAAAAAATACGCAAAAATAACCAATAAATAAAAAGTCATACTGCCTACTTTTTACCGACGATCATTTAAATTTGTCAGTTATTTCTTCCTCAACGAAAATGAATCTCGCTAAAAGGCCAAAATTAATACTGTTGACGCCGAGTTAAAACGGCCCAGGGCATGAATAAAATAATGAGAACACCTTTGAAAATCTTCATAGACGCCCTGCCTACTCCATAGGAGTGATATCGTCTTCAGCTAAATTCTCAAATCGAGTGTATTCCTTTAAAAAGGCCATTTTGACCAATCCTGTAGGCCCACTTCGATGTTTGCTGACCATTACTTCTGCGATACCAGGAGCATCTGTATCAGGGTGATAAACTTCGTCTCGGTAGAGAAACATAATGATGTCGGCATCTTGTTCAATAGCCCCCGACTCACGCAAATCTGATAGAACAGGTCTTTTATCGGTTCGAGATTCAAGCGATCGATTCAACTGAGAAAGAGCAATAACAGGAATACTTAGTTCTTTAGCCAACGCTTTTAATCCCCAAGAAATTTCAGCGATCTCCCGTTCACGACTTTCGATCTTGCCCTTATTTCGCATGAGTTGAAGATAATCAACAAATACACAACCAAGTCCATGCGTCTTCGCCAAACGACGGCACTTTGCACGCATCTCAAAACTACTTAAACCCGGAGTATCATCAATAAAAAGAGGGGCTTCCGATAACACGCTCGCTGCATGAGTCAGTCTTGGCCAATCCTCATCTTTTAAAAATCCACCTCTAAGCCGACTCCCTTCAACACGAGATTCCATACAGAGTAACCGCTGCACAAGTTGCTCTTTTGACATTTCAAGCGAGAAAACGGCAGTGGGAATTTTTTCGTGAATCGCAATATGGCTGGCCATATTTAATGCGAGAGCTGTCTTACCTACTGAAGGTCGCGCCGCCAAAATAACAAGATCTGATTTTTGATACCCCGAAAGCAGTCGATCAAGACCATGAAATCCAGTCGCTACTCCAGTGACTGCAGATTTAGTTTCAAAGCGATCTTGAATTCTTTTGAACGCATCTTTAATTAGATCTCGAATGGGAGAAACAGTTTCACCCACGCTGCGATGTGCAATCTGATAAACATTTTTTTCAACTCGATCGAGAATCTCACTCAGCTCTTCAGCTCCCTGAAAAGCTTCTTCAACCATTTGGGTTCCAGCCTGGATAATCCCTCGCAGCACAGCTTTTTCACGCACCATTTTTGAATAATGAGTAATATTGGCAGCACTCGGCACTAAATCGATCAACGAACCAAGATATTTGCTCCCTCCAATGCTCTCGAGCATATTCTGAGCACGTAAAAAATCAGAGGTGGTCAAAAGATCCGCGGGAGTTCCGCGACGAGAAAGCTCAATAATGGCATTAAAAATAGTTTGATGATGCTGAAGATAAAAATCTTTCTCATCAACGAATTCACGAACTCTATCAACAGCCTCAGCGTCGATGAGCATTCCACCTAAAACAAATTTTTCAGCTTCAAGATTTTGAGGTGGAAGTTTTTTGACAGAACGCTCCCCACCCCCAGCCGTTGTCTTCTCAACATCCATAAAGAATCAACCTAACAAATTAGGCTTCTGATTCTTCAGATGCTTCTTCTTCGGATGCCGAATTTTCTTCAGTATTTTTCTTGCGGGGCTTCGCTGCAGTTTTTGATTTAGCACGAGTTTTCTTTTCGCCTTTTGCAGCTTTTTCTTCGATCGCCGTTAATACCAATTTGATTTCGGTATAAACGTCACCAGGCAAACGAACTTTGATTTCGTAAGTTCCGGCTTCTTTAATTGTTTCTAATTCAATATCTCGTCGATCAACGCTCACATCTTTTTTCTTAAGCTCTTCAACCACATCAGCGGCACTTAAGGCGCCAAAAAGTTTTCCCGCTTCATTGAAGCGTCTTTCAATTTCAATTTTAGTGCCGCGAATTTTATCGGCATATGTCTGAGATTCTTTTTGAACTTTCTTTTTGAGCGATTCAACAATGCGTTGGTTGTGTTCGAGTGCTTTTACATTCGAAGAACTTGCGGCAACAGCAAAGGCGCGAGGAATAAGAAAATTTCTGGCATAGCCCTCTTTCACTTTTACCAGTTCACCAATACGGCCTAATTGTGGAATGTCCTTCTTTAAAATAACTTGCATACTATGTTCCTTTCTCAGCCGCTTTTCGGCTCTGAGCTTGTCTTAGATCGAAAATCAAACCAAAGATCGGCCAGACCCGCAAGCATCAAAACCGGAATTGGATCGAAGATCAAAACAATGAATATAATGGCAAAACCTAAGAAGTTTGACCGAGGGATAAAATAGGTCGCAAGCGCCACCCCCTGAAAAAACACCATTAAAAGACTAATAATAAGCAGATTCCACCCTGCAAAGCTCACTAAACTACCCAGATCGATGTGAAATAGTTTGGGCACTGCAAAAGCCGCCAGACCTAAAACTAGGCCCATGAGGACCCAATCAGGTGTTTTCCAGGTGGCAAAACCATGCCAACCTTTGGGGGTAAGGGTCTTCTTTCGTTCGCCAAGGTTTCTTAAGAAGTTCTCTACGATTCCGTTCACAAAGAACGAAGTGGCCATGATTGCTGCAAACCAAGAAAGTAACCCCTGCTGAAGAGCAGGCATAAAAATTTTATTATAGAGTTCAACGACCGACTCAGGCCAGCCTTCAGCTTTAAAGAGATAAGGAAGAACTTCAGAGCCGATCTGACGATTAACCCATTCCAAATAACTGAGTTTAAAACCCCAAATTCCTCTCGATAAAAAGCTCAGCAAACCCAAAACAAAGGCAAACGCACCTGGCAAAACCAAAATCTTAGTCATTGACGCCTTCGATCTAATTGCCCATCGCAACACCACTCCCATTGCGAATAGTAAATAGATCGATAAAAAATCTAGTTCAGCCCCGACCAACCCCCCATAGCTCAAAGAATAAACTGTCATTGCGAATGCAACCAATGGAACAAGAATTAAAATTTTATGCCGAGAATGAACGAGCAAGCTAACGGCCGCTGGTATAAAAAACCATGTCTGAGAAATAAACGGAGCCCAAGCCAAAATCAGGCAAGCAATCAAATTTGGAAAAAACATGCCTGAACGTTTTGGCATTTTAAAAGTCTAACCGATCATTAAAATCAAGAGTAAGCGCTCTCAAGACCAAAATCGTCTTCTTCACCCTTCGCTGAAGGACATGAAGAAGGCTCTTTAGGTGCTCGCTCAACCAAACTATCGATTTCGCTTTGGCTTAATGGTTCAGAAAGAGAAATGCTTAAATAGCGAAGAACTGAAGCATCAAGCTTTAAACTTCTTTCAAGAGCTTGAAGCGCTTCGTTTGTTCCGATGTGTCTAAAATAAATATAAGTTCCGATGGCATGTTTATTGATTGAATAAGCCATTCGTTTTTTGCCCCAATCATCTCGGCGAAGAATAATTGATTTATGGTCTTCAAGAAGTTTGGCGTTCTTTTCAACAAGCTCTTTAGATTGAGCATCGGTAAGAGTTGGTACCAAGATAAAAGTTGTTTCGTAGTGTCGTCGTCTTTGATTCTTGGCTTTTAAGTCGATTAAATTTTCCACATCTGCTCCTTACAAAATTCTGCTCAATTTGGCCGAAACTTGTGTTGATTGGCCTTCAGCTTGAGTCCTTATCTTACTAATTGAAGTTTCTTACTACATCAAACAGCAAACTTAAACAAAATCACATCCCCATCCTTAACCACATAGTCTTTGCCCTCAGAGCGCATCAGACCCTTTTCTTTAGCCCCCTTTTCACCTCCCAGGCTGACGTAATCGCTAAAAGCGATTGTTTCTGCGCGGATAAAGCCCCTCTCAAAGTCTGTATGGATAGCCCCAGCAGCCTGAGGGGCCATAGAACCTTTCCGAATCGTCCAAGCCCTTACCTCCTTAACACCAGCAGTAAAAAAGGTGATAAGACCTAGCAGCTTATAAGCTTCACGAATTAGAAGATTAAGGCCAGGTTCGGCGACTCCGTATTCCTGTAAAAAGACCCCTCGATCTTCATCAGAAAGCTGACTGAGCTGCCCTTCTAAAGCAATGCTTAAGGGAAGTACGTCTGCCTGATCGAGCGCAGCCATTTCTTTTACCGCTGCGATGGCCTGCTTGGTCTTCTCGGACTGATTCTTAATTTCTGTTTCGGCAATATTTGCCACGTATAAAACAGGTTTGCTGGTTAAAAATGTATCCTGCGAAAGTTTTTTAAGCTCGTCCTGGCGACGTCTTAGAGGAATTCCTTTTCCTAGATCGTCCATAAGACGCTTAAGAGTATCAGCCTCAGCTTTTGCGTCGATATCTCCAGCCCTTGCCGTTTTTTCAACTTTCTCAAGACGCTTTTTAGCCATATCTAAATCGGAGAGGCAAAGTTCAAGCTCAATAATTTCAATATCACGTTTGGGATCTACCGAACCCATCACATGAATGACATTCGGATCTTCGAAACACCGGACCACATGCACAATGGCATTAACTTCACGTATATGAGCGAGAAACTGATTTCCTAATCCTTCTCCTTGAGACGCACCTTTTACCAAGCCTGCGATATCTACAAAGGTTACCATGGCTGAAGTTGTTTTTTGAGGTTTTACAATCTTGCAAAGATCCGCCATTCGTGGGTCAGGAACATTCACCACACCTCGATTCGGATCTACCGTACAAAACGGAAAATTTTCGGCTGGCACCTGAGCAGCAGTTAAAGAATTAAATAGAGTACTCTTTCCCACATTGGGCAAACCAACGATTCCACATTCAAGACTCATAACTAAAATCTAGCTCCATTAATTTCGTTCATTGCTTTTGTTAAATCGTCTTCGATCAGTAAATGCAAAAAGTCATTCGCCTTATTCATAATCGACTCTAAGGTTTTCTTCTCTTCAGGTTTGAATTTCTCCAAAACATAATCAATCACTTCACCTGCAGGCCTACCAATCCCAATTCTTAAGCGAGGAACTTCTTTGGTTCCTAGGTGCTCAATGACCGACCTAAGCCCGCGATGGCCTCCATCAGATCCATCATATCTAAGACGAAGCCTACCTAATTCAAGATCCATATCATCAAAGACAACAATATATCGTGTTTCACCTTGATACTTGGACTTCCACTCTGCCAAGGCTTCGCCACTTAAATTCATAAATGTCTGAGGCTTTAAAAAATGAACTTCCTGGCCTCGAACCGTAGTCATACACCAAAGCGACTGAAACTTTTTTGAAAACTCCTTAAGACCACCAGATAGATTTTGTTTTACAACCTCATCAATCCAGTCGAACCCGATATTATGGCGAGTGCCGTCATAGCGAGGTCCAGGATTACCTAAGCCAACAAAACAAATTCGCTTGGCCACGAGAAAAATTATTTCTTCTTAGCAGCGTCAGCCTTAGCGTCTGCAGGTTTAGCACCAGCGGCTGGAGCAGCGGCGCCTGCTGCAGGAGCTGCAGCAGTTCCACCAGCAGCGGCTGCACCGGTTCCGGCAGCAGCGGCTGCACCTTCAGCTGTAGCAACTGGAGCGGCGACTTCTTCTTTTTCGGCCTCGACAACAGCAGCCAGAGTAAACTCACCTGAATCTAAAACTTTTAATTTATCGCTAAACTCACATTCCGAAATATGAATGCTTTCGCCAAGACCAAGTTCTGAAATATCAACTTCAATAAATTGTGGCAAATCAGCGAGCAGACCGCGAACTCGAATGGTTCGACGAATAACCTGAAAGATACCGCCGTCTTCTTTAACACCTTTGGCGGTTCCTTTGAAGTGAAGGGGAAGCGAAACAGTCAGGGCTTTATCAAACGAAACTTCATAGAGATCAGCGTGAACAAGCCCCCAAGACACTGGATCTCTCTCTAAAGATTTTACAATAACTTTCTTGCCTTTAAGATCTGCAGTATCTGTCTCAAGTGTAAGAACGAGATTGGTATCAAAATCGTTGTTATAAATTTTTCGAAGTTCTCTTTCAGAAAAAGCACAGTAGGCATTTTTCTTTCCGGGACTATAAATATTAGCAGGAACTAAACCCTCTGAACGAAGCTTTCTGACTCCGCTTTTAGCACCGATTGTTCGAGAAACGACTTTTAATTGAGCTTGTTGCATAACTTTCTCCTGCGGCCCTTAAATTGGGCTCTAAAGCGGCAGATAACCTCTTTTTAAAACTAATTTCAAATAGAAATGCCCGTATTTTTAGGGCCAAAGATAAATCTCATCCTAGGAGCTTCACAGTTAGGCATTTTCGAAGTATCACCTTGCGGGTTATATGGGAAAAGGGCGTTTCAAGTGCTACGGGCTTGTTTTAGCTTTTTTGTTAGGTCTGATAGCACAAGTAAATCCTAGTTTTGGCATGCGAGACGATGGCCTTTGCAAAGCAAGCCTTCGAACGCTTAAAAGCCACATCCTTCCACGTTGGAAGCAAATCGCCTATGCCGGCGTATTAGGGGCTGCATTTTCGACCAGCGGGTTATGGATTACCCCACTGACCCAAACACTTAACCCTCCTCCTCCCTCTCAAACCGATGTAAGAAAAAAACAGACCGTTCTGGCAATGGCAGCACTGATTGATAAAAAAACGCAGGATCTCTCGCGATCATCAAATACAAAGGCTGATCAAGAACACTTAGAGGCCGAGATAGAACTACTTAAGATTCTAAAAACAATGAACGAAGAGAAACGAACTGAGCTTTCCGCTTCAGAGTCTAAAGAAGCACTTAAGTTTATATCTCAAATTCAGATTCCCCTATTTATTTTTGATACCCTTCACTTTGTTCAGAGCTTCAAAGATGGAGGAACTGAGACGACCTTTCCCCGAGAAGTTTTTAATGCGGGAACACCAACTGAGTGGCAATTTATGATTCAAACTGTATTGCAAAGACATTTCAATGTCTGGCTTCTACCCAGTAATCCCAACCCTGTTATCTCGGCTGAATTAAAACTATCTCCTGCAGGATACGAGCAGGCAAACTTGAGTGCTAGTTTAGATCTTGATCGTCTTGCTAACCTTTTAAATCTAGCACTAAAAAATAAAAACCACCCGACAAGGTCAATGTGTCTTGCAAACACAACAAATGCACCGGTCACATCGATAACGGCAATCAAAGCAGGAATGGCATTAAACTCTCTGACACAAATTTCAAAAACTCCCCACCCCAATGCCGGGTATTTATATAATCCTCAACGAGGAGAGATTTTTCAGAATATTTTAAATTATATCCAATCCTTTCCCGGCGCTGTCTATGGGTTAAGAATGGAAGTGAAAACACAAGTAGAATTATTTAGCTCTCTGGATGGCGCACTACCACCGGTGAAAAAATGAAATGGCAGATATTAATTCGATCAATCTTAATACTGAGCTCAGCTTTATTGATCGAAATTAATCACGTCAGGGCTGATAATACTGAACAAAAAACTGTAAGTAATTGCTTAAAGCGCATTCAACTGCTCGTCATCGGAAAACCACTTTCTTGGCTATCGAGACGAACGTTCATTGGCCTTTGGGCAGATGACCTTTCCAAGATTTCATTTATTTCTTCGGAACTTCTCTTAATAAAACAAAAAGTATTAGAAAATAAGCCCCCCATTTTAGAACTTGAAGCTTATTTCAAGAGCACAGTAGAAAATTTAAAAAACCTGCATGCACTCAAACATAAAGTCGGACATTCATTTGATCTTCGCTTGGCACAAAATTTTATCGCACCGCTTTCAACCCTGATCGATAAAAGTTTCGATTTGCTTGAAACCATTCTTATATTTTGGGCTCCGGTTGCAAAATACCAATCACCTGATTTATTTCATAAATCTCTTCTCGAATATTTTGAACAAATTCCTAACGACCATAGTGAACTCGAAAAATTTGCGGGACGAACGGAGTTTCAAAAGAATTTTGAATCGATTTTTTTAGCGCCTCACTATTTTGCCGATCTGTTTCGCGAATTTCCTTCAAAAGTTTTAAGTCTCGCGTTTGCAAGTATTGGCCGTCTCGAAGAACTTGGCCTCGATTATGAAAGTGCTGATATCTACTTTTATAAATTTTTCTCGGCTCGTGGTTTAGCTGATAAAGCAAATCTCTTTTCTTATCGTCCTTTTGAAAAACTGGAAGTCAAGCGACAAACAGAAACCGGAACAAGTCAATCCTATGACAAAAAAGAGGCTTCAATACGCAAGCCCCTTTCAAAGCGAACGTCGCTGACTCCCAAAACAAAAACAGAGCTGGTAAGACACGAACCTCTAACACCCACGATTCCGCATATTCCAACAACTGTTGTCCTGAGTGAAGACGCAAAAGATACACTCAAATACCTTTCCTACACATCATCACTGGTTTCTGGTCTTCGTCGCTTTAGGGAGTGGCAAAAATTAATAGAAACAAGGGGTCTTTATAATCTCTCTCAAACTCCTGAAGGACGAAGATTTAGAATCCACGAGCTCCACGGTGAATATAAGACCGATGAAACCCGTCTTCCCTCTGGCCAGATCGTAAATGAAAAAGTTTTCAGCTTAACAATTTCGAGACTTTATCGCGCTGATTTTATCGAAGTGCCACGAACAGATGGCAAAAAAGAAATCTATGTGCGAGCCATACATAGGCATCAGTATAAATTCGGACGAAGACTTAACTAATTAAATAAACAACGAACTTACTGAATCTGCGCGATGAATATGTGCGATAGCATCGCCCACAAGTTCAGCCACCGAAAGCACAATTAGCTTAGGACACATCGCGACTTTATCATTAGTCGGAATCGTATCAGTCACAACAACATGCTCGATAGGACTGTCATTAATGCGTTGAATAGCAGGACCTGAAAGAACAGGATGCGTCGCGCAGGCCCAAACTTTTTTGGCACCTTTCTTAAGAAGAACTTTTGAAACTTCAGTGAGAGTTCCTGCTGTATCGACAAGGTCATCTAAAAGAATTGCTTCTTTGTCTTTCACTTCGCCGATGATATTGACCTCAGCGATTTTTCCGGGGCCTTCGCGTCGTTTATCGGCTACTGCAATTCCACAATTCAAACGCTTGGCATACGCACGAGTTCTCTCGACTCCTCCAGCGTCAGGAGAAATAAGCACTACATCCTCTGGAGGGTTAGTGATCAACTCTTGCATCTTTTTTAAGAGAACAGGAGCCGCAAACAAATGGTCTACCGGAATATTATAAAAGCCTTGAATTTGAGGAGCATGAAGATCGAGAGAAAAAATGCGATGCACTCCTGCTGCCTGCAAAAGATCGGCAACGAGTCGAGCAGAAATTGGGGTTCGAGGAGAATCTTTTCGATCTTGTCTCGCATACCCGTAGTACGGCATGACAGCAGTGATTCGATCGGCAGAAGCTCTCTTAAAGGCATCAATCATTACTAAGAGCTCCATTAAAGATTCGTTTGCTGGAGCGCATGTTGAATGAACAATAAACACATCTGCGCCGCGAACATTCTCATTTATTTTTACGAAGGTTTCGCCATCCGAAAACTTTTTAACTGTGATATCCCCAATCGGGACCTTAAGGTAAGCCGCCACTTTTTGAGCGAGGACTGGGTTAGAATTTCCGGTAAATATCTTAAAGGAGGTCTGAGACATAGCGGGTTGAAACTACCTCGCCCGCCCACCACTCGGCAATACTTCGAAACGTCCAAATTTTTAATGCGTCATGTAACTATGTAACAGGAGTGGACTTGCGGTATCTTTCGTTCTACTTGAAGCTATAAGATATGATGGACATACTCGGAATTGGCCTTGGGCTAATGGCCGGCTTTCTTTTATCAGTGCCTCCTGGCCCGGCAACGGCTGCGGTCATGGCGCGAGCGGGCTCTTCTCGAAAATGGGCGTATTGGGGCGTTCTGCAGGTCCTGTTTGCTGACGCCATCGTTATAATTGCTACTCTCTTTTCGTTTAAACCTTTGGTCCCCTATCTTCGGACCCCTTGGTTTAAAATTTTTGCGGGAATTTTCCTTATGGCTTTTGCCGTTCAATACTTTGTTAAATCTAAAACAAAGAAAGTTAAAAAATTTAAAAGCCCATTTCGACTAGTCCTCACAAACCCTTCAGCTTGGCTGGGCACACTCACCGTCATTACAATTGCCAGCGTAAGCAATTTAAAACCGATCTTTTTTGTGATTTTTTTTGAAATCGGCGTCCTCCTTTGGTTTACATCTCTCATCGAATTCTTGAGCCGCTGCACTCCTGAACTGAATACAAAAATTCTTCACACCGCCGTTGCCATGATTGGCTTAAGTGGATTTATTCTTGCTCTCTACGAAACCCTGCATTTAGCGAGTTAAGAATAAAGAAAATGCTCTGCAAGTTTTTATGACTTGTGAGAGCTTCTGCGTACACTTAAACTTTTTAGAATGCAGTACCTGATAAAGATTTTTATCTCTGCGTTAGTTATAGTTGCAGCCGTCGAGATTGGAAAACGCTCAAGCATTCTCGGAGCTCTGATTGCTTCACTCCCCTTAACATCACTCATTGCGTTCATTTGGCTTTATCAAGACACCCAAAGCACAGAAAAAGTCGCTGAGTTAAGCATGGGAATTTTTTGGATGATTCAACCCTCTTTTGTTTTTTTACTTTCGCTGCCCTTTCTCCTAAGAAAGGGAGTCGGATTTACTCTGAGTCTTGCAATAAGTGTATTTGTGACCGCACTCACTTATGGAGCCTATCAATGGGCTCTACGAAAATGGAATATAGTTTAGATGACAACTTACGATCAGACTCCTTATGAAGGTCATTTTTATTCTGAGACCTCGCTTGATCACATTGCGCGGATCGCACAAAGCATGAATTGGCAGCCTCCATTAATTGCAGAAGCACAGGTATTAGAACTTGGCTGTGGAGATGGTTCAAACTTAATTGGACTCGCGGCTCAATTTACATCAACAGAATTCTTTGGAATCGATTTCTCATCTGTCCAAATTCAAATGGCTGAAAAATCCGCCCGCGACCGAAAGCTTTCAAATATAAAATTTGCTCAAGCCGATTTGAATACATGGAAGCCCTCAGAGAAATATTCGTACATCTTGTGTCACGGAGTTTATTCTTGGGTTTCAGTATCCATTCAAAATAAGATTCTAGAAATTACAAGAGACTTTCTAACTGAGAATGGGATTGCATTTGTTAGCTTTAATGTTTTACCCGGATGGCACCTTCGCACATATATTCGAGATGTCTTAATATGGATGAATAAAGATTTAAATAACCCCGGATCTTCGCTTGAAGATGGAAAAACTTTTTTAAATGCTATTGCCCAGGATATGCTTCAAAAAAATAGAAAATATGCAGGTTATTTTGCTTACGAGCTCGATCTAATAAAAGATAAATCCTCTAATTATCTTGTTCATGAGTATTTAGAACCAGAGAACAAAGCCTTTTATTTTTCGGATTTTGTTAAAGAGATTAAACGCTTCAATTTAAGGTATATCGGCGATGCCCGCATAAACGGATATCAAAAAAATGAGTTCTCAGGCCATCTCGCTCAAGTGCTTGAACAGAAGAAAGATGATCCTCTTTGGGTTGAACAAACTCTCGATTTGATTCGCAATCGATCATTTAGAAGAGCCCTCATTGGTAAAGCCTGAGTTCTTCGAAATATTCAAGTTCGTAAAAGACGTTATGCTGTGACGTCTCTCGAAAAGTTTATGAGAAGTTAAAAATAGGCTTCTAAACTTGGCTTCTGTTAAAAGGTAAGCTATTCACTCCCCCATGTTCGTGGGTGTATCTTTTAAAAGCCATTTTAAATATCTAATTTGCTTTATCCTTTTCTTCGTTGACTTAAGCCAAACCGAAGCAAAATTTCTTTTAAAATATGAAGCCTGCGGTGGCTATTTATCGGCCCTTTCTCGATATAATTCTGTCCCTTCTATTCATTACGAAAACACAGATGATGCCGTTCATACTATTACTCGCTTTCGATTTAATGGCTTGCAAGCCCCCGATCCTTGGCATGCGCAAGCTAATCGAAATAACTTTCAGGTTTATTCGCTTGATGGTGCTTCCTCAAAAACACGTCAGGCAATTGCGGGCCGCATTTTAGCCATCGAAAATGATTTCGAAAAGAAATCTAAAAATTCTGCATTTTTTATTGGAAAGACATTCAGGGGTCGTGAAGCAATTGCGAGCATTCTTAATGAAGTAAATGACCAAATTATTAAAGTAAACCAGGTCAATTTTTTAACCCTACCCGTAACTCTTCGACGGATGGTGTTTAATTTTCTTTTGCTTTCTCAAATTGCCCCAACAATAATCAGCGGTGGGGCAATTCCTGTAATTGATCTTCCCGTTTCTGGTCCAGAAGTTTTTCCATTTCTGATAGGTCTGTTTTTTACCCAAAACGAAGGTATTATAAAACTTTTATTGCAACTGGAATTTTCACACCAAAACTTTATTAAAAAAGTAGCGCAATCGCTAAATGAAGAAAAAGCCAGTCAGAAATATTGGGCCTACTCAACACAGAGCATTCGAATGACACCTGCTTACATTAAAAGCGCGCGAGAAGGCTCATTTTCTTCAATATCGCCCTATGTTCAAGAAGTACAAAATACTTGGTCAGTGATGGATGCAACGTTTTACTATCTCAATACTCGAAATCTCATATGGAAACACGCTCAGTATGTTGAAATGGATAGAGTTCTTTATTTTGACTCTGAAACTCATGAACCTACGCTCACCGTGTTGTTTCGTATTTACAACGAAAAACCAAAATTTGATAAACCAAAGAAGCAATCGAGCAAAGAGCATTCAACTATCTTTGCTGGTCTTATGAAGCCTGCGGGCAATTAGTCGGTTATCATAATACCTAGGCCGCTTTCTCTTCGTGTTTTGCATTCAGGGTTAAGAGTTCTGGAGCAAGATTCTTAAGACAAACTTGTCTGACTTACCCCTTGTCTGAGACTTGAATTTCCGGCGTAATCGTTTCATGAAAAAATTAAGTTCTATTATCGCAAGTGTACTGCTCGTCAGCATCGTATCTGTTGGATGCTCGAGCAAAACATCCATTCGATCGACTGATCCAGAAGTAAAGATCTATATTGATGGAGAATATAAAGGGGTTGGAAGCGTTCAATATGCTGACTCCAAAATTGTAGGCTCGACCACAACGGTTCGCATGGAAAAACCAGGCTGCGCGCCTGTTAGCAACAACTTCTCAAGAAACGAAGAGTTTAGCGTTGGCGCTTGTATCGGTGGAGTTTTTGTTTTGGTCCCATTCCTTTGGATTATGGACTACAAACCTGAGCGCACCTTTGAGTTTAACTGCTCAAAAGTTAAGTAATTTTGTTTATTATTTTTAAAACTAAAGGCCCAGTAAACTATTGGGCCTTTTTTTTATTTTTATTACCCTTTTTTATCCAAGCTGCGGAATTTACAAGTGCAATCGACTCACAGTATCGCTGGTCTCGAGCACGAGCTAGAAATACCGAATCTGAAGTGCGTGCACCATCCACTCTTGTATCAACCTACCAACTCGGACTTGGGAGTTTTATTGGCTCAGACTGCCGAATGTACCCGTCAGACTCAACCTACTACCTTTCGCTAGCTAAAAAATGCGGGAACATGCCCGCCCTTTTAAAGACCTTTTCTCGCTTCACTTCAGAGAGAGACCTCGTCCATGTTTGGCCACATCAAATGATTCGAGGCAGAAAAATTTATTACATAGACATCCCCACCTCATGCTCATTATTTGACTAATATGACCGCACTATTTGCCATTTCTTTCTTCAGCGCGATCGGATTTTTTCAATGCGGGCCAGCTGAAAAAGAACTACAAACGCTCTATCAAAACTCTCAGTATCTGCTTACCTATCAGCTTGGAACTGAAATTGAATTTAATTGTCAAAGTGAAGGGCCGGAAAAAGGTCGATATGCGAGGGCACTCAGCCTGTACAATTTAGGAGAGGTATCAGAAGCCACACGACTCTTTCAGACATCCTGGAAGAACAAACACTACCAAGAAAAGGCAAACACCTTTCTAAAAATTTTTATTTTTGAAAATTCAGAAACCTTGCACCCTGATTGGGCACTCAAGAAAAATATTTGGAAAAATCGATCCAAACCCACCCTTGCTCGGCAATATATAAATGCAACACGTTACTCCAATATAGAAAAAGAGAACTTACTCGCACAGATTCGACAGATTGATGAATCAAGAAAATATTCCCCTTTAGCCATCGCAAGTCTGAGTTTAATTCCTGGCCTGGGCCAGGCCGTGATGCATGATTGGTCCTCATCGGCAATTTCGCTTGTGCTCAATGGGCTATTTGGTTACGCAACCTATGAATTTTTTGATCATAAGCTATATGCTCCAGCGAGCATCTCCGCCACGATCTTCTCAATCACTTATGTGGGAGGGATGATTCAGGCAGGAAGACTCGCAGCTGCAAAAAATCAATATGAATCAAAAAGCAACGAAGCCTCTTTAAAAAACGATCTATTTTCTGATTTGCTGAATCCTTAAAAATAAGAAAAAAGCGAAGCTTGGCTAAATCTAGCGCTCTTAGAACCTTTTTTAAAAAAGATCCTTCGATTAAGTTACTATCGTGCCCTGTACCTGGCGTCCATTTTGACAGCTTGATTCTTTTTAGCGCCAGAAGCATTCTAGTGATAGACAATGAAGCGTCAACCGTCAGCTTTCTTTTTTCTCTTCGCGTTTGGGTTTTACTTGTTTCTTTCATTTTTTCATGAATTCTCGCACAACGACTCCCCACGTCTAAATCAAGACAATGCTTCATCGATTCTTCTGAAACATGATGGAGAAACTTGTTCGGTTTGCAAGGCTCTTTCAACTGTGCCGAACACTTGCGCTTTTCAATTGGCGATTTTCTCAAACGGAAATCCCACCATTTCAAATCGCCTTTTGGCATATAGCTTCGTCTCGCCTTTTACAATTTTACATACCTCCTACACACCTCGAGCTCCCCCCTTAAAATTTTCTATTTGAATTTTTATTGATTTGCAGTCTCGATGAAACGCTAGGAGCAGATAAAGACTGCTCCACTGAGGTGCTTATGAAAAGTGGTTTTGCAATATTGTGGGAGAATGTTCGGATCGCCGTTCTTGCGGCTCTGATCCTTTTGGGATTCATAAGCTTCCTTCATTTTACGAGCAAAACATCATTTCCAAAAAATTT
This sequence comes from uncultured Bacteriovoracaceae bacterium, assembly GCA_964601045.1. Taxonomy (GTDB): domain Bacteria; phylum Bdellovibrionota; class UBA2394; order UBA2394; family UBA2394; genus JAQBPA01. Next base: position 22,647 of record CAZRLF010000007.1, on the reverse strand, counting down.
TGTGGCACCTCAAATGCAAAGCGAGCAATTTAAGATTGTTGATTGGAGGCTGCTGAGAGAAATGAACTCTCAGTCGGGAGAAGCGTCAGAAGCCTTAAAGGCGCTCGATGGCAAACGAATTCAAATTCCTGGTTTCCTTGTTCCTCTAGAAGACAATCAGAATAAGATTTCTGAATTTCTTTTGGTACCAAGTCCCCAGGCCTGTATTCATGTGCCTCCGCCTCCTCCAAATCAGATGATATACGTAAAAATGAAAACTCCTATTCAGTTTGACTGGGGTTATCGAGCCTATTGGATCATGGGAATTTTAAGTCTGAAAACTGTTCAAAGTCCTTACGGAGCAGTTTCATTTGAAATGCTCGGTGATTCAATTAAGCCATTTAATTTTAAAAAGCAGGAATTTTAGAAAACGAGGAAAATGATATGAAACACAGTATTATAAATATTATCTTGGGTCTGACCGCTCTCTGCGGCTATTCGACAACCTTTGCAAAAGAAAAAGGGCATAGGGCTCATGAACACGGCATGGTTCAGGTACAGATTGCATCTGAAGGAAAGAAGCTATCGATCGTTCTTGAGTCTCCCGCTGAGTCTTTCTACGGCTTTGAGCATGAAGCAAGGACCGAAGGCGAAAAAAAAGCACAAAACTCTGCGCTTGATGTCTTAAAGAATAAACTTTCTGAACTTATTGTTTTAGACGCGTCCCTGCAGTGTACTTGGTCGAATGTGAAATTAGAAGTTGTGAAGGAAGAGGAAGACGACCATGAGGACGAAAAGGATCATGAGGGTCATCAACATAAGAGCCACAAAGAGGAGCACCATGGCGAGCACCGTGAGGTTCGTGGAGAGTGGAGTGCTGATTGCAAAAAATCGCCAAGCGGATCTTTCGCGCAATTCACCTTCTCAAAATATTTTTCTCGTATCGGAAAGATAAAAGTCGACGTTCTTTCAGATCAAAAGCAATCTCATCAAGAACTTAAAAAGGGCGATGGAAAGGTCCAGCTCTAAACATGAATGCTATCTCCCTTCAGAATACTCTGTTTTACTACGAGGAGAACCGCCCTACTCTTTACATAAAGGAGTTTTCTGTAAAATCTGGAGAGCGCATATTTTTACACGGACCGAGCGGGAGTGGCAAAACCACTCTCCTCGGTTTAGTCACTGGAGTTCTGGTGGCTCAGCAAGGAACTGTTCAAGTTCTTCGCGAAGACTTAGGCAAAATTTCAAATCATAGACGAGATATGTTTCGCGCTGATCGAATGGGTTATATTTTTCAGCAATTCAATCTCATTCCTTATCTGTCGGTAGTTGAAAATATTCTTCTCCCTCTTTGGATGAGTAAAAATCGTCTGGCGAGAATAAATTCTTCTCCTGAACAGGAGGCTGAGTATCTCGCTGCTCAGCTCGGCCTTAAATCATACTTAAACAAAAACGTGCTTCAACTGAGCGTAGGGCAACAACAGCGTGTCGCAGTGGCACGGGCACTCATTGGGAACCCTGAGCTCATTGTTGCCGATGAACCCACTTCGGCTTTGGATGAAAATCTGCAGCAAGAGTTTATCGATCTCTTTTTAAGCCGAACTAAAGACAAACAGACCACTGTGATTTTTGTAAGTCACAACAAACACCTGGCTAGGCACTTCGATCGCTCGATCTCACTAGCCGAGTTAAACATTCCCAACTTGAGTAGCCAATTATGATTTTTAAGCTTGTAGTCAAATCTCTTCGTAATCGTTGGCTGACAAGCCTTCTGACACTTTCGTCCATCGCTCTCGGTGTGGCCCTCTTTCTAGGGATAGAGCGAGTGCGACTTGGTGTGCGAGAAAGCTTTTCGAGTGCCATCTCTCAAACAGATCTCATTGTGGGTGCGCGTGGAGGGAGTTTGCCGTTACTTCTGTATTCCGTTTTTCATATTGGAAATGCAACCAACAATATTTCATACAAGTCATACTTACATTTCAATCAACACGCCGCCGTCAAATGGACGATTCCGCTTTCATTGGGAGACAGCCATCGGAGCTATCGAGTTGTCGCTACTGATTCATCTTTCTACGAAAATTATCGCTACCGTGGAGATCGCAGAGTTGAATTGAGCCAAGGAGTGCCGGCAAATGAGATTTTAGACGTCGTATTAGGTTCGGATGTTGCCGAAAAACTTCATTACAAATTAGGAGATAAGGTTGTTTTAGCGCACGGTATTTCAGAGGGCGCTTCCATTTTTGAACATGCCGATAAGCCCTTTCGCATTGTCGGAATTCTGAGAAAGACAACCACCCCGATTGATCGAGCCCTTTTGATCACCCTTGAAGGCATGGAAGCTATACATATGGATTGGAAGGAGGGAGCTCCACCGCTTCCGGGCGAAGAAATAAAAACTGATAGTCTCAAAAAAGAAAACATCAAGGTCGGGCAAATTACTTCGTTTCTTTTAAGAACAAAGTCGAGAATCGACGCTCTTCGACTTCCGCGAGAGATTTTAGATTACGCTGACGAACCGCTCATGGCGATTATTCCTGGAGTCGCACTAGGAGAACTTTGGAATGGCATTAGTTATGCAGAGGATGCACTTAAAATTGTGTCCACCTTTGTCGTAGTCGTTGGAATTTTGGGTCTACTGGTTTCACTTCTCACGTCACTCAATGAGCGCAGAAGAGAGATGGCCATTCTTCGTGTTCTTGGGGCTGGTGCCGCAAGAATGATGGGCCTGCTCATTTTTGAAACGACGATTCTTACATTTGGAGGGATTCTCTTTGGACTGATTCTAATTTTTGGAGGGCTCTATCTTTCTCAGTCTTGGATTGAATCTTATTTCGGTCTTTTTATTCCTATCGAACCCTTGCGGTCGTCAGACTGGCTTTATTTAGTGGGCTTACTTTTAGCCAGCATAATCGTCGGAGCAGTACCTGCGATCAAGGCGTATCGAACATCGCTTGCTGACGGCTTAAGTCCGAAAATTTAAAATCATTTCGGGTTCTCAGTAACAGTCAGACCATCCAAGAAGTAGGAGACCTTTCCGACAGGAGAATCGTTGGTCATGATATGCAAAATTCCCGTGACATAAAAGGGAGCAAGCTTCACAGGGATCGTCCCCTTTTTCATGCGAACCCACACAATTTGATTTGGCGGAGGTGGAGGTACGTGAACACACACTTGGGGGCTCGGCACTAATAAAAACTCTGCGGCTGAATCTTTTCCATCTTCAAACGGAATGATAAAGCCCAGAAGCTCAACTTCACGTCCATTCAGACTTGAAAGTTCGGGAGGCATGGTCCTGGAATCTATGTTGAGCTTACGCAATAATGCCCAATCGACCTTTTTAGGCAGTCCATTTGAAAACAATACTGAGGAATAGAAAACAAGGGGAAGCGCTACGCTGAATTTATGCAACAGAAGTTTAAGGCTCACCAGTTCATTATACACGGAGATCGAGGGTTTCAAACGAACTGGGAAGGCAAGGCAAAACTTTTAGAGATTGCGGTTATTGGAATTCGACTGATCACGTCTGCCGAAAATCAGAGCCAAAGCCGTGAATGGGGTCTGCCCCTCTTGTTGGTGAAGAGCCCGGACCATGTACAAATTGGCTGGGGAGCTAGGATATAGAAGTATTGCGCATTATATCTGATCAGATATAATGTGTTTGTCATGAACAGTATCAGGCTCCTCAGGACTCAGTTGGGATTAACTCAAAAGCTTCTTGCCAAAAAGGCGGGTACCTCTCAGGCAACGATTGCCCACTATGAGTCGGGGAACAAATCACCAACGCTTTCAACATTAGAACGCCTGGCAAAATCTCTCGGTTTAGAGGCGGTGGTCAATTATGTTCCGCCATTAACGCGAGAAGATCATCGAAGTCTCGCCTATCATCAAGCCATTGTAATTCGGCTCAAGCAAAGTTTTGATCTCATTATAAACCGAGCCAAACAAAATCTAAAAAAAATGAGGAAAAACCATCCCGACGCGGAGGCTCTCTTTGACTTGTGGCAACACTGGCTAGACCTTCCGGAAGAAAATTTGATTTCTAGAGTGTTAGATCCGGGTGTTCTCGCACGAGATATGAGACAAGTTTCTCCTTTTGCAGGGACACTTTCACCAAAAGAGCGATTTCAAATTTTACAGGACTTTCGCAAGGATTATCAAAAACATGAAGCGTTCTGAATTTGAGCATACCATTCGTGCGGCGGGAGCAATTCTAGGAGTGAGTGAATTACTCGTCATTGGAAGTCAAGCCATTCACGCCTCCGTAAAATTTGAATTTCCAGAAGCGCAACGATCAATCGAAGCAGATATTTCTGCACTGAAAGACGATGACGGCTCAAAGGCAGATTTAATTGACGGTTCAATTGGTGAACTCTCCATGTTTCAAGAAACTTTTGGTTATTACGCGCAAGGGGTGACGCCAAAAACAGCGATTTTACCAACCGGCTGGCGCAAGCGTCTTATCGCTTTTCGAACGCCTCAAACGAATGGTGTAACTGCACATTGCTTAGAACCTCACGATCTTTGGATCTCCAAGGCAATTGCAGGCCGCCCTAAAGATTCTGAATTCTGCAAAGCTTTGATCAAACTGAAGGTGGTCAAATTGGCTACTCTTAAAAAACGCCTTAAGCTTGTGAAGGTCCTCGATCCAAAAATTAGAAAACGAATCTTAAACATCGTGGAATAAGAAAAGCGAAGTCGAGTCAGCGGGACCGTCAAAGAAGTTCTCAATCACTTTATCACCGGACTAACAAACGGAAGAGCGGAGGGCTTCAACAACCTCGCAAACCTGGTCAATAGGCGGGCCTTCGGAGATCGATCCTTTGAAAACTATAGCCTACGATTCTTATGTGCTGACTATTCAAAGACTTTTAGAAATTTACCCACCATGAATCGGAAAGAACCAGCGTAACGAAGCTGGAAGAACCAAAAGGCGAAGATTCTGGGGAGCTAGGATTCGCTACCTAGCTAAATAAACGGATTCTCGGGGCTCCGAACCTGAAAGCAATTGATTTGTATTCCCATTGCGGCTCTGCTACGCAATTCGTACCTTGAAAGCATTGGCATCGCTTCTTTTGATTTTTTCTTTGGCTTACGCCGTTCAAGCTGCCAATAGCCAGGACCATTCCGTCTGGTCAAGACAAACCATGGTTCGCGGCTACCCGCGCGGAGTTTATGGAACAGTTAAACTCAGTCACGAGATCTTACGCGGATTTGCTCGCGACTTGAGAGAACGAATCACTCTCGTTGAAGCATTTGAACCGAACGTAAATCTTGAAAATTCATGGAGCCAACTCTACTGGCAGTTCTCGCTCTATGAATCGGACGCAAAAACTCTCATTAGTATTTCACTCGTTAGAAAAGCTCGATCTGAAACACCTCAAAAAGATTCGTTTACATCAGTTGCCGATTCGACCATTAAAACGCCCAATATCGACGAACTTCCAATAGGAAAATTTTCGACCTCCGGAAGTATTACATCTGAATTAATTGACGGGAGTATAGTTCAGTATGAGAAAAATATTTCTTACGTGTCATTTTTTGGAGAAGCTCCAATGACATTCAATATAATTTTAAGCGAACTCGGTGCAGTTTTGAGCGACTCGACTTGTATTAATTCAATTTTTATGGAGAGTTCAAATACATTTTTAAATGATAGATCCCATCCTGTCGGCTTATTTAATCCAGCGCTAATGAGAAAAATTCGAACTCGAGATGCATTAGCGAAGCAAGGTATTCACTTGCGAGACACAATCAACGATGTTGAGATTCAGCGAGAATCTAGTTTTGATTACCAAATCGAACCAAGGTCGCTTCCAAAACCTATAAAAAAAGATACGCTATTAAAAGGCACGCTTATTGGAGGAATATCCGTCATGATGGGACAAGCTCTGGCCACTCAACACATTGAACCGTCGACAATTCTTTTTTCCATGGGATTTGGAATTGCCCTCGTACCTTTGACGCTTCTTCTTCCAAAAAAATGGCAGACAAAGATCATAAGCCATCAGTTCAAAACTGGCGTATCTACGTCAATCATCGCCGGGAGTGGATGTCTCGCCATATTAAAATTACTGGGGCAGTAAGGTCTAAGTTGGCTGGGGAGGTAGGATTCGCTACCCAACTAGATAAGTTTGATTGAGTTCAAAATGCTCGACCCCCGACTACTCCTTAGGCGCGGTCGAGAGTCGGGAATTGATATGGTTAGGAAGGGCTGCTTTCGATGTGTCTGTCCTTCGGCAGAAAAAACATCGAACGAATTAGAAGAAGTAACTTTCGTTAGAGACACCCAATTAGGAGTTGAAGTCGCAGTGCGGTTTCTGAAATCCCCAAAACCCGCTCGACATTTGCGGAATCCCAAGACTCTAGTTGCAATAAAGTTAAATAGTTCTCTGGACTTAAAAACAGCAATAATTTCAGTTGATTAAGCACGGATTTTGCATATTAAAGGATCATGACCAAAGGACACGCCCATGAAGCTATCTAAGATTTTTTCAGGAATTCTTGTGACCGGAATTTTCACCGTTGGAGTGGTGTATGGCGGAGGCGATGTTCGTTCAGAAAATTTCGAACTTAAACCTAACCAGCAATTCAATCATGAATTGCCAATTGCCGAGCCATCTATTTTCTCCATTGAAAATTCGATGGGTGATATTCGAGTCGTAGCGACACCTGGCAATGTAATTCGGTTGCGAGGCGAATATCGTGGAGGCTCAAAGCCGGCAACACTTAAATTCAAGGAAGTTGAGAAAGGCAAAATCAAAGTCTTCATTGAATACCCAGGAGGAACTGGCGGCACCTCGATTAACATGGGCGGCGGCGGAGTTGTGATTTCAGGCGGTGGAAGCGTTGTGGTTTCTTCAATTTCCGGACGAAATGTTTCAATCATCAACGGCAAAGTGATTATTGATGGAGTCGAAGTGTCTGGTAACTCGGGCGGCGTTTCAATCGGCGGTTCCGGAAGTGCTGCCCTGACTCTTGAGGTGCCATCAGAATTTCTTCTGCATCTAAAGGCAGAATCTAAGCAAGGAAACGTTGAAGCAATTGGATTTGAAGCAGGTGATAACAATCGACAAATTACCTTAGAAACTAGTCAAGGGAACGTCTCAGCGGAACGAGTCAATGCAAGCGGGGGCATTCGTCTAGACACCAAGCAAGGGGATGCTGAAGCTGCTCAGGCTACGGGCAGATTGGAAATGTATTCCAAGCAAGGTAATATTTCTGCATCGGGTAATATCGGTGATATTAAGGCAGAAACAAAAATGGGTAATATCCATATCGTCGGTCAAAAAGGGCATGTTGATGCAGAGACAAAAATGGGCAATATTAATCTCAACAACCCCGAAAGTTTATCTGAAACCGCCACAAGCAAAATGGGAAACGTTCGGGGATTAAAATCAAGAGGATGCGCGGACCCGTTGCGCGATATTGGCAAAAAAGGACCGTTTAATTTCTAAACGTGTATCGTATTGCCAGTTGATGGATATTAAATACGCCTACATTGTAATCCCAAGCACAATCTTCTTTCCTAATCAGGGACTCCCTTTCAGTTTTGACAAAGAAACGGTTCTCGAACGCGGAAGTATAAAACCAAATGTAAATACAATCGACGCACAACATTGGTCGAAATGGCTCGGCAGCACTCTTTGGGAACATCTTCAAGAAGATGATAAACTCCTTCTCTCAACTTGGATGGCTACAAAAAATCCTAAAGTCGTAGATGCTGAAAATCAGTCATTGGAACAAAAGATTCTGACCATTCTACGAGTTCTTCCCGTGATCGCACCGCTGCTTCCACCTTTCGAAGATTGCTACTTGATGAGTGGATGGGGAACGCTCGTCAATAGTCAGATTAAAGTTACAGAAATCCGTTCGTTCTCAAAAGTAAATACATGGACTCGCTCTATGTATAGCGAAGGGAAACGGGATGCTACGGGATACAGTGCCCTTTGGCATGAGTTTTACGAATGGGCAACTCAAGACTCGCCTTCCTGGGATCTTTTGAAACGTTGGAAGAATTTTTACGACACATTCGACAAATTATTTTTAAAACAGAAGACCAATCGTCAGATTTTTGAAGCGTTTCGCTCCTTTGAAGAGGCAATCAGAAAAACCCACCAAATGGAATTCAAAATCCCAAATTTGGTTCGAAGTCTTGAGTGCCTGATTGATTGTTATGGTGCAAAAGATTTTTCTAAACTCGTCACTTACTTACTTGGCAATCCACCGTCATCACTTCCGTTCAAAGTCTCATCAAATACAAGCTCGCTACTGGAACATCTTTATCAACTCAGAAACGACTGTTCTCATGGAAAAACATTTGGCTATTCCTTCGAGAAGCACTTTAAAAGAGCCATTACCGAATATGATGTAGCCACATTTGAATTTCTGTCTGAATGGTATGTTCGGAAATTGCTTAATAATGCACTATACAATTCCACTATTCTCCAAAACTCATCGGACCGAGACACCTTGGTTATGGCGTGGAAAAACTGTCTCATTAAACCTTGAATCCATTCTGATTCAACAAAGGCAAATTTGAATTATTGATACGGGTCTTTGGTGCAGAGCGACAGGAATGACTTTCAAAGTATAATTATCGAGGGATGAGTAAGGGTAATACTGGGGATGAAGTAATTGAACGCCTTCTTGAGTCAGCGGCTCGTGATATTCAGGTCGCAATGGTGATTAGATCCTGACCGGCCGGGAGTTTTTGTACCATTTACAAAGTTCATAAATTGCTGTTTGAACCTTCGCACCTAAATGCGAGCGTTTTTCCTTTTCACGTTTTCAAACTTCTAAAGATTTCAATCGCTTACCTACTTCGCGTGGGTGCGAAATTGGCTGGGGAGCTAGGATTCGAACCTAGGAATGGCAGAGTCAAAGTCTGCTGACTTACCACTTGTCGACTCCCCAATCTGAGAATCACAAGCATTTAAACTAAAAACCTTTTTTGGCTTTGTCTACGTCGAAGCTAAAGGGTTTGCGTGGCAACAGCTTTTAAACCTCTTCGCCTAAGATATTTTTCGGCTTTTTGGGCCTCTTTTTTATCTCTATAGACCCCAAAGAATGCTGAGCCTGAGCCGCTCATAAGCGCTGCCAGCGCACCCGAACGTGCTATTTCGGTCTTAATACCTTTTAGAGCCGGTTTTAATAAGGTAACGGGCTCCTCAAAGTGATTCTCTAATTCAGGCACCTGAAACGGCTCTTTTATCCAATGAGGAAAGCCCTTTAAAAAATCAGCCATCACTAGTCGTTCGCGATAGTTATCAAGCTCACGATAGGCCCATGGCGTGGGTACTTTTGTTCTAGGTAAGACGATGACGACCGCGAGTGTCTTTAATCTCACAGCTTTAATTTTTTCGCCCAAACCAGTACACCAAGCAGCACTTTCATCCAAAAAGAATGGGACATCGGCACCTAAGCTTGCAGCCATTTTATGCAATTTTCGTTTTTGAGAGGGAGTTGGAGTTTCAAAAGCCCATTTGGCAAGCCATTTTAAAACCTGAGCCGCATTACTACTTCCTCCCCCTAAGCCTGCACCCGTCGGAACGACTTTCTTTAAATGAACCTTAGCTTCAAATTGAATGCCAAATTTCTCAGAAAATATTTGAGCAGCTCGATAAACAAGGTTTTTTTGAGGAGGTACCTTGAGGCCTGGGCAGTTTAGAACAATCTTTGTTGTACGAGCCGGCTTAACCGAAATACTTAATAAATCTCCAAAGCTTACCGGCACCATTAAGGTTTCAACTTCATGGTATCCATCCCGCCGTTTCGGCCCCACTCGCAGAATGAGGTTCACCTTTGCAGGGCAGAGAATCTTGGTATAAGACTGCGACCTAAGCATGAACGCAATTATTACACCGTCTGGCTATCGACTGCCCAGTCGAGTTTTTTCAGCACCAATGGCTGGCTATACTGACCCCGCCTATCGTGAGCTGATGAAAGAATTTGGAGCGCCAGTTCTCTTTACCGAAATGATCGACTCTCATGCACTCGTTCATCGAACCGAAAAAACCATGAAGATGCTGGGTAAGCGAGACCCTGATCTCTTCACCCAAATTGCTGCCGGCACTGTGGCTCTAGCTGATCATGCTGTCGATATTTTGCTCGATTGTGAAACTGGCGGAATAAATATCAATATGGGCTGCCCGGCAAAAAAAGTCGTGAGCTGCGGAGGGGGAAGCAATCTATTAAGAGCTCCTGAGGTTATTCAATCAATTTGCGCAACAGTTCGAAAGAAAACCAAACTCCCCTTTTCGGTAAAATTTCGTTCAGGCTGGAATTCAAGCCAGATTAATTTTAAAGAAATTGGCAAAATCTATGAGGGTGAAGGCGTCGATTTTGTGATGCTTCATGCACGCACTCGCGCCGAAGCATTCTCGGGTCACGCTCATTGGGAGCATATTGCCGAGCTTAAACAACTTTTAAAAATTCCTGTAATCGGAAATGGTGACATTGTCAGTTACGAATCAGCTAAACGAATGTTTGAAGAAACCGGATGTGACGGAGTAGCGATCGGAAGAGGCGCTATTGGAAATCCCTGGCTTTATTCTCAGGCGAATCAAGCTGCGCAAGGTTTGCCGCCTCTACCTGAACCTAGCCCCGAAGATCGCCTCAAAGTTATTCTTCGTCATTACGAATTAATTGTTGAGCATTCTGGTCTCTTTATTGCGACCCATATGTTTCGAAAAAATTTAGTCGGTTATCTTAAAGGCTTACCAGGGCATAAAGCCGTAAAAGAGGATTTATTTTCAGAGGAATATGTGAGCCTCGATCGACTCCACAATATTCTAGGAAATTACTTTGAATCTCTAAAAAATATGGAGCTCAAGGGAGCTGCTTAAATTATTGTTTAGGGGTTGTTTCATCTCTGTCTCCAAACGGCAGAAAAGGTACCGAAGGGTCTGATTTTCGACGACGTTTAAAAAGAATGATTTCTTCAATCAATCCGCTCATTAGGTAAATTAAAAATAAAACTAAAAACGCTATTTCATGATAGGTCACAATAAAACCGATGACTCCAAAGGCAGCCATAAAATATTGAATGGGGTAACGTTTAAAATTTAAGTCTTTAAACGATCTAAATCTCACATTCGATACCATCAGAAGTGCAATCAATACGGTGACGCAGCAAAGTCCCACTAAAAAAAACCGGCCCGAAGCAATCTGCGAAAACACAATTAAGAAGGCACCTAAACCACCCGCCGAAACAGGAGACGAAAGCCCTTTAAAATATTTTCTACTCGTCGGTTGTTCTGCTGCTAAAACATTAAAGCGAGCAAGTCGAATCGCCGCACATGCAAGATAGAGGAACGAGGCAAGCCAGCCGATGCGACCAAGTTTTTGAAGTCCGGCACAGTAAACTAAAATAGCAGGCGCCACTCCAAACGAAACCATATCGGCAATTGAATCAAAATGTTCACCAAAAGCTGATTCAGTTTTTGTCATTCGAGCTACTCGTCCATCAAGGCTGTCAAAAAATGTGGCCGCAATTATCGCAAAAAATGCAGGTTTAAAATTACTGTGCATTTCTAAAACTTCATTGAGGGTAAAGATGATCGCGTAAAACCCCAACGACATCGAACTCGCCGTCAAAAGTGAAGGAAGAACAGCAACACCGCGCGCAAGCTTCGATTTTCTTCTTTCTTTATAAGGCCACTGATTTTGATCGTTATTTATCATGCAAAATGATCATTTTCGTATACAGGAGCCAGCTTGTTTAAATCCTCAACCAATTCATAATCTCCTGGCTCAAGATATTTGACTTTTGGATATTCTGCACCCGGTTCTTTGTTCTTTGTTTTTTCTAAAAGGCTTGATGAAGAAAATGTATAAAGTTTTGTTTTATGAGAATAAGTCCAAATTTTTGCGACAGTCATTCCCATTCGAAGTCCGGTATAAGATCCCGGCCCCTTACCCACAGCTATCTCGGTAATCTCTTTCATTTCGATCCCAAAGGGTTTGAAAATATCTTTGATAAGAACAAGTAGTACCTTAGATTGAGCTTTCTCGATCGTTTCATGATCAACGGTTTCCATCCATCCCTCTTCACCAGTCCAAATTCCCAAAGAAACAGCCGAAGTCGATGTATCAAAAACGAGTCGAAGCATCTCGCATTACTTGAATATTTTTATGATGGAGTCAATGAATCCATAGCGGTGAAAATCGTTAAATATAACGATTCCAAAGAGTCCGATAAGAATAAAAAATCCAACTTGGGTCGCTAATTCCATCACTCGAACGCTTATAGGACGACCTCGAATCCACTCAATGGTAAAAAATGTTGCATGCCCACCATCTAAAACTGGAACGGGAAGTAAATTCACAAGTCCAAGAGTGATCGAAAGCAAAGCCAAATTAGAGAGGAACGAAAACCATCCTAAGTACCCTCCTCCTGCCATTCGATAACTATTGCCGGCCACTTTATAAATCATGATGGGGCTACCCAAAAGCTTCACTGAGAGTTGCCCAGTCACTAATTTATAGAGTGCTGTCACAGTGGTATTAACCATATGCCAGGTCTCAGAAATACCTCGCTTAAACCACATCATGGGATTCATTGAACGCTCAATTGCGAGCGAAGTTTCAACTTGCTTTGCGGGAGAAATGCCAACCCGATACATTGGCTCTCGAGCCAACGGATCATCTTTACCCATTAGGGGATTATCGATCACTGTGCTTTCGGGCTTCATCGAAGCCTCCATGATCTGACCTTTACGACTCCACTTCACATTCACCGCAGCCCCTTGCGACGCACGAATAAATTTTGCGACTTCTTCCCATTCGCGAAGAACCGAGCCATTAATCGAAACAAGATAATCATCTTTTTCAAGACCAGCTTTACCCGCCGGACCAGTCTTATCGACATTTCCTATGACAAGTTCAACCGATCTAAAACCAATACGTTCTTCGACGGAGCTTTTTCCTGCAGGAATAAGCAATTTTTTTGCCTCTTCTTTTCCATTACGCTCAACGACAATATCGACTTCGCCAGGTTTTAAGTTTTGAAATGCTTCACGTAGCTGTTCAATTGTGGTGATCTGAATTTGATTAATAGATCTAATGCGATCAAATCTCTGTAAACCAGCTTGAGCCAGCGGACTCTTGTCATCCTCAAAAAACACTTCAGGAACGGAGAAATCAGGGCCAATTCCTACTTTGTAAGCTTGAATATCTTCACCGTACTTTGATTTTGCCGCGACTAATCGTGGTTGAACCGCAATACTGCGAGGTTCAACTTTTCCACTCGCGGTATCGACGCGCTCGATCTCAAGCTGAAGAACTTCGCCTTGAGATTTTTCGATGGTCGACTCGACATTTGCCCATTTTTTAATTGGCTCACCATTAATCTTTAAAATTTTATCTCCAGGTTTAAGCCCAGCTTCCACTCCTGGCATTTTTGGCTCAAGCGATCCAACAACTGGTTGAATAGTGGGAATACCAGTCGCCAACATCAAACCAAAAACGAAAATAGGAAGAATAAGATTGAAACCAGGACCACCAAAAACGACGAGAAGTTTTTGAGGAGGTGTTTTAGAAAGAAACCCGCGCCGTTTTTCTTCATCAGAAAACTCGCGAGTCGGATCATCGCCAAGCATTTTGACGTAACCACCAAGTGGCAAGATACCTAATTTGTATTCGGTCTCACCCTTGCGAAAAGAGAATAGGCTTGGACCCATACCGATCGCAAAGCGTTCGACTTTGATACCTACCCATTTGGCCATTAAAAAGTGGCCCAACTCATGGATAAAAACGAGAATAAAAAATAATAAAGCAAATAAACCGACGTCCGTTAACCATTGAAAACTCATAGGCCTAGTGTCTCACGAGAAGGGGTCTGAAGTCGACCCTTCTGAAACACACGCGTCCAAGCCTGGGACCAGGCTTTTACGACCTTATCAAGTTCAATAACATCTTCGAGAGAGAACACTTGAGAATCTTCAAAATAACCCAAGGCATCTTCCACTAAACCCGCAATATCGATGTAACGAATCTCTTCGTTTAAAAATCGAGCTACTGCGATCTCATTGGCCGCGTTTAAAACAATGGGGCCTTGACTGCCCATAAGCTCAGAATGCATGGCCAATTTTAGACACGGAAATCTCTCAAAATTGGGTTCTTCAAAATGCAGCTTTCCGACTTGAGCTAGATTTAAGGATTTTCCGAGATCAATCGCCAAACGGTCCGGATAGGCCAGCGCTAAAGAAATAGGAATGCGCATATCCGACACACCAAGCTGAGCCATCATCGAGCCATCAACGTACTCTACCATCGAGTGCACAATGCTTTCAGGGTGGATAAGGACTTCAATTTTATCGGGAGGAACATCAAATAAACGAATCGCTTCGATATATTCGAGACCTTTATTCATCATCGTTGATGAATCAACGGTGATTTTAGCTCCCATATTCCAATTGGGATGCTTAAGAGCCTCAGCTTTTTGAATTTGCGAAAATGTTTTGGGATCACGAGTTCTAAATGGGCCACCACTGCCCGTGAGAATAATTTTCTTAAGCTGCTTACGGTTATTACCCATAAGCGCCTGAAAAATTGCTGAATGTTCTGAATCAACAGGAACTAATTCTGATCGAGAGGTTTCAAGAGCATCCAAAATAAAAGGGCCAGCCATCACTAAAATTTCTTTATTAGCGATTCCGACTACGGGAACCTCATCAATCACGGCTTGCAAAGTCGCTCGCAAACCATATGTTCCACTCATCGAAGACATCAGCACATCAGGCTTAGACTCTTGAACCAAACGTTTGTGGCCCTCGACTCCCCAAAAAATTTGAGTGGTTGAATCGGAGGGAAGTAAATCTTTTAAAGCTTGAGCAATGACTTCATCTCCTACACTTACAAATGCAGGAGCAAACTCTTCGATTTGAGATTTTAAAACTTCGATCGACTGGCCGCATGCAAGTCCGACCACTTCAAATCGACTTGAGTGTTGGCGAATAACACTTAAAGTGCTGGTCCCCACACTTCCGGTGGATCCAAGCAGGCAAACCTTGCGAACCATATCTCTTCTGAGCTTTAGCATTTTCTGTTTTTTTACCTAAATCCACCCCTGAGAACCACGAAAAAAAAGACCGGTACAGCCGCAAACATAACGGCATCAAAACGGTCTAAAACCCCTCCATGGCCAGGAATTATGCCTCCAGAATCCTTGACTCCGTAGCTTCTTTTTATCAGCGACTCAAAAAGATCTCCAAAGGCTCCGATCACAGCAACAACACCGCCTAAAACAAGGGCGACCCCCAGTTCAGGAACTTTAAATTCAAAATATTTAAGAACCCCGCAAAGCAAGGCTCCCGCCAAAGCTCCAGCGGTAACGCCTGCCATAAAACCTTCTTGAGTTTTACTGGGACTAATATTTTGAAAAAATGGAGTTTTGCCCATCGACTTACCGACAAAGTAAGCGGCTGTATCCGAAGCCCCCACCACTAAAAAAATGAACCAAATCGCCGCCGGGGCACCCGATTTTATCTGAACCCCAACTAATAAACTAAAAAGCAGACTCAAATATAAAAAACCAAGAGTTTCAAAACTCAATTCGTCTTTAACAGCCGAAAGGGTTCCCCTTCGAGTCATGCTCATGATGAGTAGACCCAAAAACCAAAGCGCAATAGCCGCCATCCCAAGCTCGAGCGAAAACCCCATAGCGGTTAAAACTAATGGCAAAATCCCAACTGCGATTTTTAGAGAGTGTTGAATCCACTCATCTTGCTTTCTGGGTTTTTCTCGAAAACAAAGATATTCATGCCAAGCAAAACCTAAAACTAGACTCATCATTAAAGAAAAAGCCGTCGTATCCCATGCGCTCAAAAGAGTTAACGGCAAATAAATGGCAGCAGCTAAAATTCGTTTCTGAAGATTTGTCATAAGTTAAAAGATTTAAGCTTGTACTGTTTGGGTCCTAACAGCTTCTGTCCCACCAAAACGCCGCTCACGCTTATTGAATTCCTCGATTGCCTTGTCAATCTCTGGCTCTCTAAAGTCTGGCCACAGCACATCAGTAAAATAATATTCTGAATACGCGCTCTGCCATAGCAAGTAATTTGAAATTCTATATTCTCCAGAAGTTCGAATTACTAAATCTGGGTCCCGGACTCCCTTTGTATCAAGTGCATTCGAAATGCTCTGTTCAGAGATTTGATCGATGCCGATTTCCCCCTCAATTGCGCTTTGCGCAATTTTTCGGACCGCGCGAGTGATCTCATTTCTTCCCCCATAACTAAGAGCTGCCTGCAATAAAAGTCCGGTATTATTTTTCGTGAGTTCTTTAAGTGAATTTAAAGATGTCTGAAGAAACTCAGGTAGTCGATCAAACTCACCAATAACTTCAAAACGAACATTATTCTGCATGCATAGTTTTCGAGCGATACCCGCATACACTTTCATGAGCTTAAAAAGTAAATCTTTCTCTCGTTCTGGTCTGGCCCAATTCTCAACCGAAAATCCGTAGATAGTGAGAACTTTGACTCCTATATTGGAGCAATGAGTAACCATGCGCTTTACATTGCGAGCCCCTTCACGATGACCAAAAATTCTCGGAAGCCCACGACGCTTGGCCCATCGACCATTGCCGTCCATGATAATCGCTATATGATGTGGAATTTGTGGGCTCATATTATAAGCCCGGTTTGATTACCCAAGCAGAGCAATCTAAACCGTCATGATCTCTTTCGTCTTTTTCTCAAGAACGTCATCAATCTGTTTAGTTCCTTCGTCGGTAATTTTTTGAATAGCTTCTAGCTGACGTTTTGATTCGTCTTCAGAAAGTGCCTTTGCTTTTTCAAGAGCTTTGATAGCTTCGTTGGCATTCTTTCGATTCTGTCGAATAGCAACCTTACCTTCTTCACCCAAACGGCTAACAACTTTACCTAATTCCTTTCGTCGCTCTTCTGTCAGAGCAGGAATATTAATGCGAACAACCTTGCCATCATTTTGAGGAGTGAGACCTAAATCACTTTGATTAATGGCCTTTTCAATCTCACCCAAAATCGATGTATCCCAGGGAGCAATCATCAAAGTTCTTGCATCGGGCGAAGAGACCGTTCCAATCTGATTAAGAGGAGAAACTTGTCCATAATACGACACTTTCACACTCTCTAAAATTGAAGGATTAGCTTTGCCGGCTCGAATGCGGCTCAATTCCCTTTTCAAACTGTCCATAGATTTAAGATTTGCATTCTTAAACTCTGTAAGAACTTGATCAACTGAACTCATACTTAAGACCTCCTTTTAAGATTTCTTTTTCGCAAGAGCTTTGGATTCATCGTGAACAATTGTTCCAATCGGTTCACCAAAAATAACTTTGCGAATATTCCCCGGCTTATTCATTCCGAACACAACAATGGGAAGAGAGTGATCCATACAAAGTGAAATCGCCGTGGCATCCATCACTTGTAGTCCTCGCTGAAGAACATCGATATAGGTAAGCTTATCAAAGCGAACAGCATTCTTATGTTTGAGTGGATCTTTATCGTAGACACCATCAACGCGCGTAGCTTTAAAAACAGCATCCGCTTCAATTTCCATCGCTCTTAAACTAGCCGCCGTATCGGTAGTGAAATAAGGATTTCCAGTACCTGCCGCAAAAATGACGACTCTTCCTTTTTCGAGGTGCCGTATAGCACGTCGACGAATATAAGGCTCAGCAATCGCATCCATACGAAGTGCCGACATCACTCGAGTATAGGTCCCTAGACGCTCAAGATGATCTTGAAATGCAAGAGAGTTCATAATGGTAGCCAGCATACCCATATAGTCGGCCGAAGCTCGATCCATTCCAGAAGATGCGCCAGAAATTCCGCGAAAGATATTTCCGCCGCCAATAACGAGAGCTACTTCAACTCCCTCTTCTACAATCTCGTGAACTTCCTTAGCGATTTGTCCTAAAACTTTCGCATCGAGACCATAGGCCTGATCGCCCATAAAAGCCTCGCCCGATAATTTTAAAAGGACTCTTTTATACTTGGGTTTACTTTTAGAGCTCATTTCTCTTCTTGAGTATCTTCTTTTCGGCCCAATTCAAATCGAACAAATCGGCTAATATTCATATTCTCACCCAACTTACCAATCGTTTCTTTAAGTAAGGTCTGAATGCTGACATCAGGGTTTTTGATGAATGATTGCTCTAAAAGACAGACTTCTTGGTAAAACTTTTCGATTTTACCTTCAGTAATTTTTGGAAGAACAGCTTCTGGTTTTCCAGATTGCCGAGCTTGATCCATAAAAATTTCGCGCTCTTTATCCAGAATTTTTGCAGGAACTGCAGCACGATCAAGATATCGAGGATTAGCAGCAGCAATATGCATAGCTACGTCTCTACAGAAGTTTTGAAAATTTTCGTTACGAGCAACAAAATCAGTTTCGCAATTGATCTCGACGAGAACGCCAATCTTACCGCCCGCATGGATATACGAAGTGACCGAGCCCTGCTTTGCTTCGCGTCCCACTTTTTTCTCAGCAGCGGAGATACCCTTCTTTCGAAGATACTCAATTGCTTTTTCCATATCGCCAGACGTTTCTTGAAGTGCACGTTTGCAATCCATCATTCCGGCTCCAGTCTTTTCTCTCAAGACTCGGACGTCATTTGCAGAAAGTTCGACCACGGCGCTCATTCACCCTCTCCAGATTTTTCTTCAGTAGGACGAATCGGAACGACTTGAGGTCGTCCTTTTGTTGAGGGAGGAACAACTTCAGTTACTTCCGATGCAGAACCTGTTTTCTTTAAGTTTTCTTGACGGACAGATTGTCCGGCTAAAATGGCATCAGCAACACGAGCAGCATAAAGTTTAATGGCTCGAATAGAATCGTCGTTTCCAGGTACAGGATGAGTAATTCCGTCAGGATCACAATTAGTATCAACGATCGCAATAATCGGTAAATTGAGAGCTCGCGCTTCGTTCACAGCAATATATTCGCGATGCGGATCAATCACAAACACAGCCCCAGGCAAATCGTTCATGTCTTTGATTCCCATCAAATTAACTTCGAGATCTGCTCTGCGCTTTTCGAGGAGAAGAATTTCTTTTTTCTTTCGAATTCCGTAATTTTTTTCTTCAGCCATTTTCTGAAGATTTTTCATAACGTTTATCGATTTTTTGATGGTGTGAAAATTTGTGAGAGTTCCACCAATCCATCGTTCGGTCACATAAAACTGCCCGGCACGAAGTGCTTCTTCTTTAATGATATCTTGAGCTTGTTTCTTCGTTCCAATGAACAAAACCTTTTGTCCTGAAGCAGCGATTCGTCGAACAGCTTCAAGCGCATCGCGAAAAAGAGCGGCTGTCTTTTGAAGATTGATAATGTAAACCCCATTACGCGCGTTATGGATAAAGGGTTTCATCTTGGGGTTCCACTTTGCTGTGGGGTGACCGAAATGTGCTCCTGCTTCGATCAGCTCTCTGACAGAAACATCAACTTGTTTAGCGGCTCCGGATGCAGTCATTCGTAATAGTTCTCCTTAATTAGTATCTCAAAATAATTACTCCCCCTAGAGCTACAAGCCCTCCTAAGGCCTTGTCAAAGGTGTAAACTGGCTAAACTATACGGGGTGCGACAAATGGTCGGTTTATTTTTTAGACTCAGCCTTTGAGCCCGACTTAGATTTACCCTTAGATCCACTTGAAGACGATACTTTGGTCTTTTCTAGCGTTTCTCTAAGCTTTGCAACCTCATCTTTAAGCTGCTTAATAAGGTCTTCGTAGGTATCTCGTGTCCTTTGGATCTTACCTTCGTAATCTGCAGACTGAGCGTTTAGCTTTCTTCCGCAGGCCTCATCTTCGGCTCGCCCTTGAGACTCAGAGACCTTTAAGCGTGCGACTTCTTTAGAAAGGTCAGTATTTCTTTCGACCAACTCTTGAGTAAGCAGGTCGAGTGCTTGAGCTTGTTCCTTGAGCTGAAGAAACATATCTTTATCGCAATCAACAGTTGAAGCCTCCAGAGAACGAAGCTTTTCTTGAGCATCCACAAGCTTACTCTGTTGGTCTTCATATTGGGTTTTTGGCACACAGCCACCCATCGAAAAAATTGCCAGTAGTACGATTGACCCTCGAAATAAACTTAAGCTCATGCTTTCTAACCTATCGAAAAGACGAGGAATTCATCAAGGCATCTTCAACGCAGAAACCTTGTTTTCGTTCATACGGGGTAAAAGAATGAGCTTAGCTTTGGGTACATACCCTAGATCCGCCGCCCCATTAAACCCAGAAGCCAGTAAACTCACTCCCCCTGTCTTAGAAATTCGGTAAAGTTTTCCAGCCATCCAATCGGTGACAAGGTATCCACCCTTAATGGCCTCAAGTCCGTCAAGGTTACCTGCCGGGCGGGGAGTAATCTTAGAAGCTTTCTTCGTTTGAAGAGCAATGGAATAGAGATGCCCTGGCACCTTAGTTGAAAAATCCGCCTCAGGAATTCCCCACGCGGCTACTACGAGTTTATCCCCCTCGATCAGCAAACCATTCGGCGCCTCAAGATTATTGCCTTCGGCGAAGATCTCGAACTTCTCTGCTCCTGCCTTTAGGCTATAAATGCGACTTGAAAGCATATCGGAAACATAAACTGTGCCATCTGAGGAAATTGCTGGATCATTTAAAAACTTTGCACCCGCAATTTTAATTTTCTTTTTAATTTTTTGATCAGCCAGACTGACTGAAACCATCTCATCGATATCACTTACCCAAAGAATTCCCTGATGCACTCGAATTCCTTTGGGAGCATTGAGCCCTTCAACAATTTTTCTAAGGCCTCTGCCGTCTAGACCAACGCTTAATATCCAGCCCTTACCATCTTTATCAGTAGGGCTGCCTGAAACATTTGATATATAAATTTTTTCTGAAACAGAATCATAATACGCGCTCTCAGGATTTTGTATCTCTGGACCTTCAAGACTCCAAACAGGCTCTAGTTTTGAATAATATTTAATTTGAGCTTTTGATTGAGTGTCAGCAGCAAACTGTGTCGTCACAAAACAAAATGAAAATAAAAAATACAGAATAAACTTCATGCAGCGAGTTTAACGACTTTTCTTAAATCGAAACAAGCGTAGGTTTAATCAGACTTAAACCAAGATCAGATTCTGCATAATCATTTGCCGCGCAGCAAAATGCTGCCTGCTAAAATTTCTGCAGACGAAGGTGCAATTTAGAAACTTAGGCATTATTATTACTGTATGCCATCGAGGCTCTTGGTCCTTCTCATTTGTCTTTTTACAAGTTCGGCAAGTCACGCCAACTCTCCCCAAAAGGAGAAAGTTCAAAAGAATAAAAGTCTCGCAACTAAAGCAAAAAAAAAGCCTGTTAAATCAACTCCCAAACCTCCTCCAATTCAAGAAGGCAATGTTCTCATTCGAAAAGACGGAAGCGGGACGGGCCGAGTTTGGTCTCAACCGAGGGGTCTTGAGTGCTTTGAAAAATGTACTGAATTTGAAATTGGCTGGAATCAGCCTCGAGCCACCATCTTCGCCAGTGCGGCCAGCGACTCTCAGTTTACAGGCTGGGCAGGAGCTTGTGTGGGATTAGACGATATGTGTGAGCTCAATGATGCCAACACTGGTGTACGAGTCGTCATCGCTCAATTTGAAAAAAAGCAAATGAAAGCTACGGCAAAGCTAAATGAAGAGCCTATCGCCTGCAGAAAAAAATCTCTTGATCCTGTTCTTAGATGTGGACGAGTCGGAGACGATAAAAAATATACTCAACAGATCGATTGCTGGCTTCAAAACTGCATGGGTGAACTCGATCTATTTCAACAAGACGCTATTTCGGTCTTTGACAGTAAAGGAAATAAAATTGAAGGCAGTGTAAAGCTGGCAACGCCAACGCTGATTGCTTTTATTGCCAATCAACCATTCGCAGACGGAGAGACATACACACTCAAATTCAAAAAAACAGCTCTTAAAAGCTCAACGCAGAAGGCCCTCAAGTACGAAAATCTAATTGT
Organism: uncultured Bacteriovoracaceae bacterium; assembly: GCA_964601045.1. GTDB lineage: Bacteria > Bdellovibrionota > UBA2394 > UBA2394 > UBA2394 > JAQBPA01. Next base: position 720 of record CAZRLF010000007.1, on the reverse strand, counting down.
CAATGCTGGTGACCTTGAATTTATTTTCAAAGGTAATGATCACGCGTCACACTGAAATTTTAAATTCTCAATTCAAAATATAAATAAAACCTATGGACCCAGAACGCTGCTTTTTCTAACTTAAGTCATGCACACAAATTACGCTCGTTTAGCACTTTACTTCTGCTTGTCCGCACTACTTGCCTTTGGATTTATCGTTGCTCAGGACGACTTCAAAATGCGTGGCGCCTTTGCTTTTGGAGGCTACTACCTCATTCTTATTTTATTTGTTTCATGGGTGCTTAGCATTGTTAAAATTTTAAAGATCGAAAGAATACCCGTAAAAATATGGCTTAATACAAATCTAAAATACTTAATCGCCATCTTTCTGCTCTGCGTTTCAGTTTTTTTATCAGTGCCACCGAAGCTGAGGGTACTTAATGACGAAACCAATTTACTTTCGGTGGCTCAATCAATGGCGACTGACCGAACGGCACTTATCTCAATGTCGAGCACAGTATTTTATGGCTCTCAACAATTTATCGATAGATCAATACCCTCGAGACCTCTCGGATTTCCATTTCTTACGTCTTTAATTCATACCTTGCTTGGCATTCACTACCAGAATGCATATTTGCTTAATTTTATCTTACTCTTTGTCTTACTTGTTTTTATTTTCTCTATTTTTAAATACTCTTTTGATTCTCTATCGGGATGGGCGGCGTGTTTCTTTCTACTCTC
>CAZRLF010000006.1:0-133075 GCA_964601045.1 uncultured Bacteriovoracaceae bacterium | reverse complement strand
GGCGAGAGCTCGGTTCTGGCAGCTCGCAAACTTTATTCAGAGATGAGAGAGATTGAACGTTCAGGAGCTCAATGCATTATCGTGGTTAAGAAAGATCTGCCTGCCGACCTAGAATGGGAGGCGATCTGGGATCGCCTCAGCAGAGCTTCAACAAATTATTGATCTGTATCAGCAGGATTCTCAGGAGTTGGAAAACTATTTTCGATGATCGTGTTTTCAGGTGCCGAACTATCCTCTGAAGGTTCAGTTTGAATAATAACGGGAGCGGGTGCGCCAAAATTTGAATTTTGATTAAACGAATTATCTAAAGGCATGATATCTGCTGAGGTTGAGGGCGCAGTCATAGCGCTGTTTTTGGCCATCGCATCGATCAGCTTTTCGAGTTCTTTTTTTGTTTTGGTATTTTTATCCGCCACTTTATCAAGCTTTACCGATTGTCCTGCGAGGGTATTGGCGATGCTTTTACGAAACTCATTCCAGGCATTGAGTCGAATTTCTTCTTGTTTGATTTTGAGAATATAGCCCATCACTGGCTCTTGAATTTCGCGATTAAAACGACCTGAAGTAAAATAATTTGAAATCTGCTTATGAGTCATTCCGGTCAGAGTTTTCTTGAGTTGTCGAAGTTGAGTTTGGCCTTCAGACTTAAGATGGGCGAGCGTTTCTTGATCGCGAAGTTCCGAAGTCTCGCGAATGGCTTTCATTTCAGATTTGACAGTATCACTGCAGCTCATCTGAGCGTTCTGACCTTGCGCAATATCGACAACTTTATAAAGCCGAGCGATGCCGGGTTTCATTTCGGTATGTAATTTTTTAATTTCAATGTCGACATTCAAAGCCAAATCTTTCAGTCGAGCGATCGAGGTTTCTTCAAGATGGGTGTGAACGCTTCGCTTCCAGTTTGAAACAATTGATTCTCTAGAGCCCGGCCATAAAAGGCGGTTCGAAATTTCAATCAGCGGAGAGATATATCGTTCAAAGGCCACCGATGAAGACGAAAGCTCTCTAACTCTTTCAACAGTTGATGCATTTAGAATATGTTGAGTGATCTGTTCGTAAACTTGCTTTTGAGTTGCTTCAATTTCTTCGTTGAGTAACCATTCGCGAACCGAAATTGCAGAGATGAGGAGTCCTAGTCCGAGACTAAAGAATGCGTACTTCTTCATGAATTCATTATGAATCTTTGATGTTCACCAGTAAAAGAATTTCAGAGGCTGTCTCTTCAATTGCTTTACTCGTCACGTCAATCACATGCCATTTGTGACGCCTTGCGAGAAGGAGCGCGGCATCAAGCTCTTCTTGGATTTTTCGCAGATCCACATACGTATCTTCAGAACTTGCTTTGGTTCCAAGTCGCTCAAAACGAGCCCGTCGAATTCGAGAAAGCGCTGGAGCTTCGATCGTTAAAAAGATCACCGGAATCTTATCGCGCGTTGCATAAGTCAGTTCTTGAGGGGGCTGAATTCCAGCAATCAGTGGAACATTGGCCACTCGAAAGCCTTTGTGAGCAAGATACATCGATGTGGGGGTCTTTGAGGTGCGAGAAACTCCAGTCAAAATTATATCAGCTTCTGATAAATCTTGGAGCTTCATTCCATCATCGTGCTTAACCGTAAATTCAACTGCTTCGATTCGATCAAAATAATGTGAAGCTTGTGTTGAGTGAAATACACCGTGCTGTTCACTCGGATTACTCTTAAAAAATTCAGAGAAAATAGTGATCGCAGGGTAGAGAATATCTAAGCCGTGTAAATTTCTTTGTTTGATTTCTTGCCAGATCAGCTTTCTCAACTTTTCGGTCGCAAACGTATAGGCAACTAAAAAGGGAGGAGAAAGTTGATCAAGTGCTTTCAGAAGCTCTTCTTCATGTCTAATTTTTGGGAATCGAATCAGTTCAACTTGGGCTCGATTAAATTGAGACAGAATTGCTCGCACATACATTTCTGCGGTATCGCAAGTTCCATCAGAGAAAATTGCGATTCTCTCTTTTTCTTTTAGTATCCTTCTTTGTCCCATTTGTAACTTTCGAGCACTTCATTAAGATTCTTAGACTTCTGCTCCTCTGTCCATTGACAGATTTTTGCAAAATGGGATGAAACTTCTTCGGCAATTTTTATAGAAGGTTCTTCATAATAAAGAGAAGTTCTTCGGCGAATAAAATCGAGTGGGGTCAGCGCCATTTCGTGTTCGGTCGAGTACTGAACTTGAGTATCAAGGTTTTGATTGGCAGGATATTGCTCTCCGGTAATCAAAATTTCAGTCTCAAATGAATCAACCGGGGTCGAAACACGATCAAGAGCTTCTTTGGCCATAATTCGATGACTCGTCAACTTACCTCCGAGCAGATGAAAAATATTTTGAGGAGACTCCTCAAGTTGGTGTTCACGAGAAATTGCCGAAGGATTCTTCTCATCTTCTGTCGGTTTAATCAAGGGTCTCACTGCTGCCCAAGATTGAAAAACATCCGACCGTGTAAGATTCACATTAAAAAATTGATTGGCGATTCGAAGAACATATTCGAGATCATATTTTGTCGCGCGCGCTTGGCGAGGGTCATCGATTGGCGTATCGGTGGTCCCAAGATAGGTTGTTTTCTTCCATGGAATTGCAAATAAAATTCGATGCAGTTTAGGATCTGGTAAAACGAAGGCAGTTTCAATGGGAAGGCGCTCTCGTGGAATACAAAAATGAACTCCTTGAGTGAGCCGAAGTTTACTGGGCAGTCCGAGAAGTTTTCGAACCTCATCAGAATAGGGGCCCGCACAATTAAAAATATATTTTGCTTTTGTAAAAAGCTCGTGACCTGAAATCAAATCTTTAAGTTTAAGAGTATGAAGAGAGTTTTCGCGGCCAAAGGCTTTAACTTCAACTCGACTGAGGCAAACTGCATTTTTTCTTACCGCTGATTTAACAATTTCGATCACGACTCGAAAATCTTCACCAAAACTATCAATGTACCGACAAGCTCCGCTCAGTTGGTTGTCTTTCAGCCACGGATAAAGACCTAAAGTTTGCTTTTTCGATAAATTTACATGCGGCGATCTAAATTTTGAAAAAGCATCGTAGAGATAGAGCCCTAAATTGAGCTTCCATCTCTGAGGATAGAGATGTGAAAATGTAGGAAACACAAACGGTAAATCCTGAACCAAGGGAGCATAAATGGATTTAAGTTTTTCTCGCTCTTGAATAGCTTCATAAACAAGTTTGAATTCAAATTGCTCGAGATATCGTACGCCTCCGTGCAAAAGTTTTGATGAGCCCGAGCTTGTACCGGATGCAAAATCTCCTGCTTCAACTAAGGCAACTTTCATTCCACGGCAGGCCGCGTCTCTTGCTACCGCAGCTCCAGTGATTCCTCCTCCAATAATGAGTGCATCAAAAGTTTCACTTTGAAGGCGAGAAATCAAAGTAGGGCGTGTGCGAAATGAAAATACGGGTAGCCTCATAGATTAGCTTCGGCCGCCGCAATGGTCGCCATGCGCACAATTTCTTCAACCGAAGAGCCTTGTTGAAGTGCATGCACAGGTTTATTGGGCCCAAGCAAAATAGGGCCAATCACATCGGCATCTCCAAGGCGCTGAAGCAATTTGTAGGCGATGTTTCCGGCCGCTAAATTGGGGAATATCAAAACATTCGCCGGCTCTTTAAGAGTGGAGAAGGGATATTCAGCCAAAAGTTCAGCTGTGACGGCAGTATCAGCTTGCATTTCACCTTCAACAACCAGATCTGCTCGTTTCTCTTTAATAAGTTCAACTGCTTTTCGAATTCGTTCGTTCATCGGATGGCTCGATGATCCAAAATTTGAGAAGCTTACGAGAGCAATTTTGGGTTTAATATCAAAGAACTGAGCTTTTTCTGCGGTTTGCATCGCAATCTCGGCAAGTTGCTCAGCAGTCGGTTCAATATTCACTGTGGTATCGGCAAAAAAGAAGACTTTGCCTTTCATTAAAAGAATATAAAGACCCGCAGCAACCTTATATTGAGGCTTCATTCGAATGATTTCGAGAGCTGGTCGAATGGTCTCGGGATAGGTTTTGCCTAAGCCAGAGACTAAACCATCAGCCAAACCTTCTTGCACCATCATCATTCCAAAATAAGTTCGGCGGCTCATAAGTTTTGCGGCCTCTCGTGGAAGCATGCCTTTTCGCTGTCGTAATTCATAAAGACGTTTAGCAAACTTAGCTTTAAGCGGGCTCGCTTCGGGATCAATAATATGAATATTCGAGAGTTTAAGTCCTAAATTTTTTGCAACACTCTCGATTTGACGAGGATTTCCGAGAAGGATGGGCTCAGCCAATTGCTCTTCAATCAAAACTTGCGCAGCTTTAACAATTTTTGGAAGATCACCTTCGGGAAAAATAATTTTACGTAATTTTCTTCGAGCCTTATTGATCGCGATTTGCATCACATGTCTGGAGGGGTCAAGCGACTGAGCGAGATGGTTTCGATATTCTTCAAGATCAATTTTTTTCTTAGCCACTCCAGCCTTTATCGCAGCCTCAGCAACAGCGGGCGCAACCCAAAGCAGAACACGAGCATCAAGAGGTTTGGGAATAAAATAATCGGGGCCAAAGACAAAACTGTCGACACTATAGCTTTGAGCAACAGAGTCTGGCACCGGCTCGCGCGTGAGTTTGGCTAAAGCGAGAGCGGCAGCGACCTTCATATCTTCATGAATACAAGTTGCTTCCACATCGAGTGCGCCCCTAAAAATAGAAGGAAAACCTAAAACATTATTCGCCTGGTTTGGAAAATCAGATCGTCCCGTTGCCACAATTGCATCAGGTCGAACTTTTTTGGCTTCATCGTAGCCAATTTCAGGGTCAGGATTGGCGAGCGCAAAAATCATAGGGTTTTTAGCCATGCTTTTAACCATATCAGTCGAAACGACGCCACCCACTGAAAGGCCAACAAATAAATCCGCGCCTTTCATGACTTCTTTTAATTTTCGCTTCGTGGTTTTTTGCGCGAAACTTCCTTTATAAGGATCAAGATCGGTGCGACCTGAATGCACAACGCCTTTAGAATCGCAGAGAGTTATATTTTCTTTTTTTACCCCAAAGGTCATCAGCAATTTGGCGCAAGCAACGGCGGCAGCACCGGCACCACTAAAAACAACTTTAACTTGCCCAGCTTTTTTCTTTGTCAACTGAAGTCCATTTAAGAAAGCGGCCCCGACAATAATTGCGGTGCCATGTTGATCATCATGAAAAACGGGAATCTTTAAAGTTTTTCTGAGTTCCTCTTCGACAATAAAACAATCGGGAGCTTTAATATCTTCGAGATTAATTCCACCGACAGTGGGCTCAAGCATCTGACAGGCTTTGATAACTTCTTCAGGCGTTTTTGCGTTTAGTTCGATATCGAAAACATTAATATTGGAGAATTTTTTAAAGAGAACTCCCTTACCTTCCATCACCGGCTTTGCGGCGAGAGGACCAATGTCTCCGAGTCCAAGAACGGCTGTTCCATTGGTGACTACCGCTACAAGATTGGCACGAGCTGTATAGGCGCTAACTTTTTTTGGATCTTTTGCAATCGCAAGTGAAGGGGCAGCGACTCCAGGAGAGTAGGCAAGAGATAAGTCTCTTTGAGTCAGACATCTTTTTGTTGAGATTACTTCGATTTTTCCGGGTTGACGGTGAGTCTTATCGAGTGAGGCATATTCATGATAAATGAGTGCTTGTTCATCTGCGGGGGCTTCATCGACAGAACTTGAGGAGGGTCTATTTTTTCGCTGCTTCATAGACTCTATCGAGGTGCACTTAGGCCGCGAGATCAAGACAAATTTGGTGGAATGTTTAGGGGTCCATTGCGTGCATCCTATACAAAATACTGTGGTTTTAAAGAAAATGGGGTCACCCTTTAGGTTCTGTTGACACGATATAAACGGGATCTTTACTTTCATTTCATTGGTTTTTGATTCTTCGAGGGGAAGTAAGACAAGAAGGGCTGGCATTTAAGTAAGTGCAAACTGATATTGAGACAAATTCTGTAAATTCTTCAGCCAGCTCGGGGCTTCTTTTAGGAATTGAATCGCGCTCAATTTTAAAGTCAATTTTGACTGAAGAAGCCAAACTGACTCAGTCTTCAACCATTACTCGATCTGATCTGCATTATTTTAGAGCTCGCTATAATTATTATCGTCTTTCACTTTTGAGACTTTTGCCTGAAGAGCGGGGAATCTTAGAGCCAGTACTTGGTCGATTTTTTGAGAAAATTAATCGTTCTGAAAACTCTGAAGGAATTTCTCCTGATGGCAAAGCTGCCGCTCCGTTTATTCATGCCGTTGAGAGGCCAGCTGTTTTGAGGTCAGAATCTCAAAAAGTTGTGAGCCGCCCTTCTGAACTTTCGGTTTTATCTGTGAATCCAGAAGTCTCGGCTCCAAAACCAAGTTCAATTCAATCGGAGTTGATGGACGATATTATCGGTCAGCTTCAGCTCGTCAAAATCGGATTAACGGCCGATATTACTCCTGAGGCACGCCGCATTCTTGTCGATGGCGTAGAGCGTCTCATTGGTAAACTTCAAAAAAATAAATAATCTCTTAGTCTGTTTTTGAAAAAAATGGGGCTGAGAGGAGGAGGACTCTCAGCCCCGGTGACTTGAATTTCCAAGATGCCGGTGTGGTGTTCGTGGTGTGTGGCAAGGCTTGGCGTATGTATGTATGCACCTTGGCGCTTCAAGTCGTGGCAGCTCTGTCCTTGGGGGCACAGTTCTGTTCCTTGCCAAACTTCAATAAAATCAATTGTTAGGGCGTTAAACCCTTATCCTCCTGAAAGCTTTCCACAAGCCGCTTTCACACATTATTCAGAGCAAGTTTCGTGCCAAGATTTCTGCTCAAAATGGCTTCAAATTTCTTGGATTTTTAAAGGAGGCTGCGGCAGTTGAGTCGCGAATCGAGGACTCTACTTCCCACTTTAATCAACTAACGAGAAGGATAAATACGATTTTCGTTTAAAAGAAATTGGTTCAAAAAGATAGGCTCCAGGCCGGTTCGTAAATACTTCAATTCTGGCTTATCAAAATAAAAAGGGATGAGATTGACTCGTTCGTGAGGGTCAGCCTGAAGATCAAACAAAAACTCCTGATTACTTGCCAAATTATAAGCATACTTAAGCGGATAAAATAAACTCATCACATACACTCCATCATAAGGTTGCACCAAATGAATCATATGTTGATCTTTGGGAAGGTTTTTCTTTTGAAGTGGAATAATGTCGCCAACGAAATGCGTTTCTTCTGAGATACCCAGCCAATGAAGCAAGCTAGGAGCGATGTCATTTTGAGAGTAGGCTATTGAATCATTTCTCCATGCCGAATTGGCTCCGTATACAACTAGAGGAATATGAAAAAGCGATCGGGTAGCCGATTTTTCATTTGATGTATTTCCGTTCTCATCAAGAGCAGATCCGTGATCACCGAGTAAAATAACGAGGCTGTTTTTATCCATTTTTCTTACTATGAGCTCATCAAAAAACGTTCTGAGATAAGAGTCGGCAAGAAAAAGGGAGTTTTGATATTTCTCTAAAAAATTCGCAGGGGTTTTATAAAGTTTTGGAGAATCGGGCGGCATTTCTGTAAACGGCTGATGATGTGAAATCGTCGCTAAGGTTGCAAACACTGGTTTAGATGAATCAAGTTTATCGATGATAGAAAAAACTTTTTTAAAGAAAAAATCATCTTCAAGGCCCCATCCCCAAATTTTTTTTTGTTCATCAGAATTAAGGGAGGGAGGTTCCATGGCCACCACCTTCTGAAACCCGATCTTTTTCATAAAATTGCCAGCATTATCATAGTTGAGGGTGTCTTGAGCGTTGGCAAAAAGCGTTTGATAGCCTTTTTGGGAAAGTATTTCAGGAAGACATTTAAATTCATTCTCAAAATAAGCCTGCATCATTTTTCCGCGAAGTGCAGGAATGATCGAGCAAAGTGTTGAGATATGCCCGCGCTCCGTCTGCATCGAATTAGAAAAAAAACGACTATGATAAATAGATTTTTGAATAAGAGAATTAATGAACGGGGTGACTTCTTTGCCCGAGGGAGTTTGAATATCAATATAAGCCGCACTAAATGATTCCATTAAAATAATAAAAATGTTCGGAGGAGTTTTAAAAGCCGAAGCGGCTCTAGGTTCTGTTCTTAAGAGCGGATAGGGTGTTTTATATTTAACATTAAGAAGAGCCACTTTTTCAGGAGCCGAGTAGTAGCGCATGATGGACTTAATAAAGGCAAAGCCTTCATGTGGGTTCTGATCAATTCTCAAAAGAAAAAAGATATTTAAAATGAGGAGAGGAATAAAAGTAAGGACGAAGTTTTTTGGTTTTTTCTTATTTGAAAGGATTTTCCAGCGAAGTTCAGCGAGAATGAAAGCGAGTGTAATTCCTACAAGGAGGGAATAATTTAAAATCCCACCGGCCTGATAGATGAGTCTTAAACTCGCGGGAGCAAAGATTTCACTCCAATTGCTATAGAGTAAATTAAAATCTAAGGCTGTTTTTCGCACTAACTTATAAAAGAGAAAAGTCAGCATGCAAAAAATCACAACCGTATTAAGCAGGGCTCTAGCGATACGATTCGGAATATAGGCCAGGACTGAATTAAAAAGAAAAAAGCTTGAGACTAGAGAAATCACTAAAACAATAGCGAGTTGATATTCTTCGTCTGAAAGGGTGATTTTTTTTGCGATAAAAAAAACATAAAAAGCAAAATGAATACACAGAATCAGTGCGAGATTAAAATGATGTCTTAAAATTTTTTTTAAGTGTTCTGTCATGAAAGTAAGAGATGCTGAAGGATGGCCACTGGATATCCCACAAAAAGTCTTAAAATAGGGATGTGGAGAAACATTTCAGCCACAACAACTCCCATTAAAATAATTCCGCCCCATTGGGCATTCCATTGGTTAAATTGCAAAGAGGCTCTAAGTGGCAGCAGGCGTGCTAGAATATAATGACCATCGAGCGGACCAATAGGAATCAAATTAAAAATAGCGAGCGCGAGATTAAGCTGAATTGAGAGATAAAGAATTTGAGTAATCACTGTATTTTTATCAACATCGAACTGATCAGTGATTCCCGATCTAAAAAGAATCGCAAAAAAGATAGCGAGGGCAAAATTCATCAAGGGCCCAGCTGATGCGACCCAAAATTCTGCCCATGAACTTTTGAAATTTCGATTATCGACAGGAACAGGTTGAGCCCAACCGAAGCCCGCTAAAAAAATCATGACCGTGCCGAGGGGATCAAGGTGAGATAGAGGATTTAACGTAAGGCGCCCCTGACGCTTTGCAGTATCATCGCCAAATTTTGTCGCGACAAAGGCGTGCGCCCATTCATGAAATGTCAGCGCGGGCAAAAAAGCCGCAATCATATACGGCAAGCGAGTTAAAAAACCGGACAAATCCATACCTAAGCCTTTCTCCGCTATCGATTTTCTTCAGCTGACTGACACTCTGAAGAGTGCAAAGATAGCTCAATAAAAGATATGATGAAGAGAGAATGAAGTCATCTGTGCATATGAAGAAACACATTGAGCGTCGCTCTGCAAATAATTTGGCAATTAATGGGGGCAAACCGGTCAGGTCGCAGTGGCTAGCCTATAATCGTCAGTCCGTTGATAAGGCAGACCGGCTGGCTGTAGATCGTGCACTTAAAGGCGAAATGATTACTCGTGGCCCGTGCGTTACGGCATTTGAGCATGCGATAGCTGAGCACGCCGAGATGCCTTACGCGGTTGCATTTTCTTCAGCAACTGCCGGCCTTCATGCGGTTATGTCGATGATTGGAGTTAAGGCTGATTCAAAGGTGATTACATCACCTAACACTTTTGCGGCCACCGCTAATTCGGTTCTCTACTGCGGGGGAAAAGTTTTATTTCAAGATATCGAAGCAAAAACGATGAATCTGGACCCTAATAATTTAACCGGACTGGATGAAGCACTCGCCGTTGTTCCCGTAGATTTTGCCGGCAATCCCGTTGATTATTCGACTTTTCAGGCTCTTCAGAAGAAGCATAAATTTAGATTAATTGTAGACGCTGCCCATAGTTTAGGTGCGACCTATAATAAAAGGCCTGTCGGCAGTTTTGGGGACATAGTTGTTTTTAGTTTTCATCCCGTTAAGTCTATTACGACGGGTGAGGGTGGGGTCGTAGTTCTTAAAGACGCCCATGAAGCGGAATATTTGCGTACTTTTAAATCACATGGAATTTGCAGAACAAATACGCCCGGATATTACCGCCAAGAATTTTTAGGATTTAATTATCATATTACCGATCTTCAATGTGCTCTTGGTCTTTCTCAGCTTAAAAAGCTTAAAAAGTTTACTAAAAGACGTCGCGAAATAGTTGAGGCCTACGATGAATTTTTTGCTCAATACAGTGGCCTGCAACTTCCTACTCAAACTCCTGGTGCTCAGTCGAGTTGGCATCTCTATCCGCTGAGACTTCCGCTTAAAAATCTATCGGTCGATCGCGATCGATTTTTAGTTGCCTTACAGGCCGAAAATATCGGAGCCAATGTGCATTATATTCCGGTCTATTGGCACCCATACTATGAGGGCTTAGGCTTTAAAAGAGGGCTTTGCCCTGTGGCCGAGCGCGAATACCTGAGAGAGATTTCATTGCCTGTTTTTCCTGATATGAAGTCCAAAGATATTAAAGACGTCTGCCAGGGTGTCGCTAAGGTACTGGAAGCGTACTGGATTTAATTATTTTTTATCAGCTTGCCTTTTGGCTTCTGGTCACTACTTTAGTCATGTACACTAAAAGTGAAGGAGATGCGTATTTGAAAGCCGCAACGCCTAAAGCAAAAAAAGCCGTCAATAAGGGAGCAGGAATGGTCCAAATAGCGATCTGGAAGGAAAGCCCAGAAGTTATGAAGTACCAAGATGTTTTCACCAATTATTCTCAAGACGTTTTTTTTGATTTTTCTCGCCCTCTTAAGATCTTGGATGGCACTGGTTGGAATTCGACAATTCGCACCTCGAAACAAGATGATTTCTTTGTCTTTTCGACAGAATAAAATAGTCTTAAAAACGTGAAAGTCGCTGTAGGTATTGCTGTCAATGCTGGTCGTATCTTGATGGGGCAGCGTCAAAAGCACGATAAGTTTTCGCCCGGGTTCTGGGAGTTTCCAGGGGGCAAAATCGATGGTGATGAAACTGCTGAACAAGCCCTGAAACGCGAATTTATTGAAGAGCTTGCTGTTGAAGTTATTTCCATGACTTCTTTTGAACGCCTCGATTGGGAGTATCCCAACCGAGTGGTAAACCTGCATTTTTATTTGGTAAAACTGGCTTCGAATGATGAGAGCCAGTTTGAGCTTAATGCTCATGATGAGCTTAAGTGGTTTACCTTAGAAGAAGCTAAGCGTGAAAAAATTCTTCCTGCAAACGAAAAGATTTTAGATTTATTATTGGCACGTGGGTCTGTTTCTCTTGATTGAAAAGCTCGCTTTTGTATTAATAAAAAGATCAGGGCGGGGGAACTTGCGTGCAGAAGTGGCTTTTAATAAGTCTTCTTTTATTTGGGGGGAAGTTTAAACTTTTTGCTGAGTTTCCGGATTGTAATAAGCGACTTCAACTGCTTTCGGCATATACCGAGAAGAAAATTCTAAGCCCTGAGCTAGCTGAAAGATTTAAAGCATTAAATGGAAGATTTGTGTTCGAGCCGCCCACTCAAAAGGGGCGAGACCCCATTCTTATTTTTTACGTGGATGCAAAAGACGGGGTTCCGGTGATTCGGTTAAACAGTCGGAGTCTAGAGGTGGATTCAATGACTGTCGAAGAGGCGAGTCTTCTAGCACATGAGTTTAATCATTTTGAAACTTTACTGAGTGAGGCTCAGGCTTCTGAGAATATTCTCGTGGTTTGGAGGCGAGTCATAAAAGATGCTTATTTTTTAAAGCGCTCTGAGCGAAAGGCATTAGTTAAAGAGTATCAGTATCGAACAACTTATGCTTCGGGCGTAAATCCAAGCAAGAATGCCACGAACTCAGTCATGAAGGGAAACTTGCTTCTTTCAACCTGGACCTATCCGGAGGCCTCCGCTTTAAGAGAAATCTTAAATTCAATTGAAAGCTCAAGTGATCTCGATCAGCAAATTCAAGCCATCGATGAGATTCTAAAAGAGGGACTTCAAAAAGTAAGATTTTTACAAAGATTTCTTAAGCCTCGTATTGAAAAACGTGTGGCTGAATTAAAAGCGCGAGAGAACTCGCTAAACGCATTAGAGCTTAGGGAGCTTGATAACCACAATTATTCGTTATGGTCTCTTGAGCAGACTCCACTTGATATTCTCTTTCGCGGAGCGGGCGGAATCGGAGCTTATACGCAGCTATCAACTCATCAGATCGAGTTTCTTAAAGAGCGCGAAAAAACTCTTACGAGCATCCCATAGAAGCTCCACAATTCATGCACTTATAGCATGAGCCGTTTCGCACCGTGGTGTGCCCGCATGAATCGCAGAAGGGGGCATCACCCATCATATTTTTAAGGTATGCATCCGATGCTCCGGATTTGAAATTTTTTGCGGGAGCTTTAGATGCATCGGCTAATTGAGACTCGTTAGAAACTTGATCAAGAGGAAGGCTTCCTAAAATATCGGTTGAATTCATTTTGTTGAGCTCTTCTGGCTTGACTTGAACAAAATCAGTTCGACCCAGATACTCCATTCCGAGAACTCTAAAAATATAATCGATGACCGATGTCGCATACTTCACATTCGGATGATCGACAGGTCCATAGGGCTCAAAGCGAGTGAATGTGAATTTATCGACAAATGTTTCAAGAGGAACTCCATGCTGAAGTCCAATCGAAACTGCGATTGCAAAACAGTTCATCATACTTCTAAAGGCGGCGCCTTCTTTATGCATATCGATAAAAATCTCACCCAGTGTACCGTCTTGATATTCACCTGTTCTTAAATAAACCTTGTGTCCCCCAACGCGAGCTTCTTGAGTAAAGCCCGGACGTTTTTTTGGGAGTTTGCGTTGAACAGGAGTAATCTGCTGAACCACAGATGCGGCTACAGATGTCTCTGCTTTGGCTTCGGCTTTCTCAGATTTATCTTTTTCTTTTGTCGTAAGCGGCTGAGAAGCTTTGCAGCCATCGCGATAAACAGCGATAGCTTTGAGGCCAAGCTTCCATCCATCGGTATAAATCTGCTCCATCTCTTCAACGGTTGTGTGGTTGGGCAAATTCACAGTTTTAGAAATTGCTCCACTTAAGAATGGTTGGGCCGCCGCCATCATTCTGACGTGTCCCATAGGAGCGATATATCTTTCGCCTTTTCCACATTTATTAGCGCAATCAAAAACAGCGAGATGCTCATTCTTAATATAAGGAGCGCCTTCGATGGTCATTGAGCCGCAAATAATTTCGTTGGCTTTTTCAATTTCTTCAGAACTGAAGCCCAAATGCGAGAGCAAATTAAATCCGCTCACTCCATAGGTATCTTTCGCAAGGCCGAGCTCTTGCATGACACTTTCGCCAAGCGAAGTCGGAGTAAATAAATGTCGAAGGTCAAAGGTTCCTGCCAAACGTTTTTCTAGCTGTTTGATTGTTTCTCGAGAAAAACCTTTTTCAAGTAATTTCTTGGTGTCGAGATAGGGATTACCTTCGAATTTTTGAGTTCCAGTAACATAATCAACAATCGACTGAATCTCTCGCTCTTTATAGCCGAGACGTTTGAGCGCAAGGGGAACCGATTGATTAATAATCTTAAAGCTTCCGCCACCTGCTAATTTTTTAAATTTAACAAGAGCAAATTCAGGTTCAACTCCAGTGGTATCACAGTCCATCAAAAGCCCAATGGTTCCAGTAGGAGCAAGAACTGTGAGCTGGGCATTTCGGTAACCAAATTTTTCGCCCATGCTGACGGCCATATCCCAATCTTCTTGAGCAGCCTGAATTAACTCTCCATCAGTGGTATGAATTTTATAAGAAGCATCTCTATGCATATTCATAACGCTCAAAAAAGAATCGCGATTTTTTTCATAACCGGGAAACGGCTCTTTCTGTGATGCAATCTCAGCTGAAACTCTATAGCCATGACCGGTCAAAATCGCGGTTAAAGCCCCTGCCATCTGACGAGCTTCTTCAGAGTCATAGGGAAGACCATTCACCATAAGGAGAGTTCCCAAATTGGCGTAGCCTAATCCGAGAGGGCGATAGTCATGGGAGTTTTGTGCAATTCTTTGAGTGGGGTAGCTTGAATAATCCACTAAAATTTCTTGAGCGGTTGTGAAGACTCGAATTGCATGTCGATAGCCCTCGATATCAAAACCTTTTTCTTCGCTCCAAAACTTCATAAGATTGAGAGAGGCGAGGTTACAGGCCGAATCATTCAAAAACATATATTCTGAACAGGGGTTTGAAGCATAAATTCGATCGGTGCTTTTGCAGGTATGCCATTTGTTGATCGTCGTATCGTATTGAATTCCGGGGTCGGCACATTCCCATGCAGCTTGGGCAGCTTTTCGCCATAGATCGCGAGCTTTAAAAGTTTCACTTACTTCGCCGGTGGTTCTAAATCGAGTTGACCAGTTTTCATCATTGACCACAGCTTGCATAAATTCATCACTCACTCGAATCGAGTTATTTGAGTTCTGACCAGCAACGGTTTTGTATGCTTCGCCGTTAAAATCAGCGGGGTAGCCAGAGTTAATAAGAGCCTTTGCTTTTCGTTCTTCTTTTACTTTCCATTCGATAAAATCGACAACTTCAGGATGATCCATATCAAGACAAACCATTTTTGCAGCTCGCCTTGTGGTACCGCCTGATTTGGTTGCTCCAGCTCCGCGGTCAAGAACTTCAAGAAAGCTAATAAGACCTGAACTTAACCCGCCCCCGCTTAGTTTTTCTTGTTTGCCTCTTAAGTGAGAGAAGTTGGTTCCCGTTCCCGAGCCATATTTAAAGAGACGAGCTTCGTTTTTGATCAAATCAAAAATGCTCATAAGATCGTCGTCGCAGCTTTGAATAAAACAAGCCGAACATTGGGGGCTTTCGTAAGCATTGGTGGTCATCTGAATGGTATCGGTCTCAGGATTCCACTTGAAGTTTCCGCCCGAGCCAGGAATTGAATACGCTTCATAGAGTCCGCAGTTAAACCAAACGGGAGAATTGAACGCACCTTTTTGATTAATTAAAAGTGCCGTAAGTTCATCTTCAAAAATTTCTGCATCCTTTTGGGTTTTAAAATAACCAGTGAGTCTTTCGCCTGCTCCCCGAATAGCTTTAGCGATGCGGGAGACTAATTGACGTGCAGAAATTTCAGCATCTGCTTCGCCAGCTCTTTTAGCGACTCCGGCTTTTCTAAAAAATTTCGACACAGCAATATCGGTCGCTAGCTGTGACCATTCTTCGGGGACTTCAACCGAATCCATTCCACTCACCACCGAACCATCAGTATTGGTGATCACACTCTTTCTTTTGCTGAACTTGATTTCATCAAAAGGATGTTTGCCTTCTTTCGAAAAATATCGAGCAAATCTTAATCCGTTTGATGAGGCCTTCGTTTGAGTGTTGGTTTCTTTGTTTTTGATTTTAATTGTCTGCGACATATTTGCGTTCATCCACTTTCGCTAAATTTTTAAGTCCCAATTTGGGGATCAACAGTCTTGACGCCACTTATTGCGGTAAAAATTTACCGCAAGGCACCAAAGATACCGAAACTACTGTATTTTCCCCTCCCAATAAGACCAGTTTGAGGCCGCCTCTAAAAATGGTCAATAGGTAAAACACAATTAGTAGTGTGTTTTTATGAGTTTTGACACAATACGCTGTGCATCGAGAGAAGGCGGAAGAAATCGCCCAAATGAGCCTTTATATCACCAATCTCGCCAAAATCGGGTCAAGCAGTTTTCGAAGTCGATGAATTTGAGGAAGAAATCGCTCTTAAAATGAACAATTTTCAAAGTCCGTTAAAACTTAGGCTCAATTTCATATGAGTTTCGTTTGAGAGAGGATAACCAAAAACTTCTTCTCGATCTTTGGCGAGCAGATTAAAGAGCTGAAAACTCGCACTCAAGTTCTTTACGATCAGACTTGCTTTAAATCCTAAATCGTATTGCGCCGAAAGGCCTGCTGAAATTGGAGCCTTTACTTTGCTTCGCGTATAAAACGGCAAAGCAAAAGCGAAACGTTCATCGGGAGTATAACTCGGCTCAAAAAATAATTTATGAGTTGGTTGATACGCTCGTTTAGAATTCGCTACTTCTGAATGCATCAAAGTATAATCTATTTTTGTTTTGAAGCTGCGAGTCGGTGAAAAGGATAAATTTGTTTCGACTCCATAAGTGAGGCCACGACCCAAGTTCTGAATTTGATAAATGATATTATCTGGATCATCGACAAGGAGTTGTTCCGTGCGGTCAACAAAGACCGCTTGCTGAAGGCTAACATCGACAGAATTTAAAAAGCGATTTTGAAATTCATATCCAAGATCAGATTGCACAGATCTCTGGCGCTTTAAATTTCGATTGGCGAGAGTGTAAATTCCATCTTCAAAATACATCTCGTTAAAATTTGGGGCTCTCGATAGATGATGAAAATTGGCGAGAATACTGAGATTCGAATTCATTCGGTAGCGAGAAGCGAGTGTGCGGTGAACTGAGAGTCTTTCTTCAGGAAGATCGCTAGTAAATTCAAGTCGAAGCCTTGGATTAAAAAGCCATTTGTCGGTGATATCAATATAGGCATTGGCTGCAATTCCCACCGTATGTCTAAGCGGAGTTCGAATTTTACTGAGCCGGCCAGCAGTTGTTTGATTTGAAAATAGCTTATCTTGAGTCCAATCAAAAATACCTTCTAGATGTATTTTCTGGTCGATTGTATAGCGCGCACTTTCTTTAAATCCCGAATTAAAAAAAAGATTTTCTGAATTGAAAGAAATATCAGGATCTTTGTATTCTTGCGCTTGAAAATTGCCCCAAAAAGACCAGTCATAATTTTTCCACCGAGCTTGATAAGCTAAAGTTGGAGCGAAGGTTTGAAGACTAGCGTGAGGAGATAAATAATAAGTCGGACCGGGCAAATTTTCGTCAGTATACAAAATTTGCCCCCAAACTTGACCTGAATTAAATCTCTTCCATGACCTCAGATTAAGTCTCTGATGAAAATTATTTTCGCGTCGGAGCTTGGCCCCTAAATACTCGTAAGGATATTCACTCTCCGACTGATCAAAAGAAAATGTGGCATAGGGTAATCTAAGTCCTGCAAAAAATGAATCATAGCTTCCATAAGAGAAGGAGCTTGCTGTTTTTTTATTTCGAGGGAGACTTAGAAGAATTTGGCCTGAAGGATTAGTAGAGTAGGGGGCATAAGCTCCACGCACAAGTGACATCTCTTCAAGCCCATAAGCCGAAATTTTTCCAAAATCAAATTCCCCTTGAGCGGGAGCGTTGAGTCTGATGCCCTCAAGGCTTACTCCGATATCAGCCGGTCTTGACCCACGAATCGAAAGGAGCCGAGCTTTTCCTTCTCCACCATAGTCTTGTAAATTAACTCCTGATTGTCCGCGCAAGACATCGCTAATCTCAGAGTCATCACTGAGAGGAATATGATTTGAAAAATTTGTAGGTGTTCGCGGCGCATCCGTTTGCATGCTCTGCGCGTCGGCTAGATCAAAGATAAAAAGTAAAAAGACCAGAAAGCTCCGCATTCATGCGGAGCCTATTAAAAATAGGTCTTCAGCTGCAAGCCTGTCGTACGTGTATCGCTGGTATTCTCACCTCCGTAAGGCAAGCGATAGAATAAAGAGACCGCGTAGGGTATTCTTTCTCTTCCGGCCTTAACATCTGGCAAATTCGTGTATTCGACCTCGTAGTTTCCTTCATGCAGAGTCTGATCGGTATTTTGCTCAAGGAGAGCCGCATCGATACCCTCAGTTCCAGAATACGAATCTTTGAATTTTTTCTTAAAGCGATATTTTGTTGAAAGAGTGAGTCTCTTAATGGGCGAGAAATTCCCTTGAATGCCTGCCTCAATATAGTCCCCAAGTTTGCGATCAAAGCTTACGGTCTGAGAGCCGATAGGAAGATCTGCCGAAAGTGGCACTCTCACCTCTTTAGAATCGGCGATTTGGTATGTGTACCCGATCTCACTTGTAAAATAGACTGAAGGAACAGCAACGTAATCGATATAATTGTAGATTCCTAAATCATATTGGCCGTCGCCAAAAGCCAAATCAAAAATCTGATTGGGGTCGTCTTCAGTGCCGGTAGGAAGCCTTGCACCTGTTTTTACGCTCATGCGTAAGCGGGGATCGTCAAAGTAATTATATTTAATGCCAACCTCTAAATCACCTAGACCTGTGCCAGACCAAGACTTGAATCCATCGCTATAATTGTACTGAGATTTAAGTGCAGTATTTAAGCCGTTGACGGTGGTTGCAGTGCTAAAACCAGTGCGCAAGGCTTTAAGTGGGTGTCCATCGGGAAGTTTCGCTGTTTGACTTTGAAAATCTGAATTAGGAGTAGAGTTAACATCGACTTCAACTTCGCCATGAACAACAGGTAAAATTATTCCGATGCAAAGTCGCTCCGTAAGGCCATATTCAAGCGCGAATGTATTGGCGATGACCTGCGATTCGATTTTGGTATCGAGGCGAGCGATTTCTTCTGCCATTAATGCTTGAGCGGCGAGCGCGTTTGTTTGCGAGAACTGCTTAACTGATTCGGCGAGTTGGCTTTGTTTTGCAATTGAGCTTAAGAATTTTCCGTCAATTGAACGTGAAAAGGGTGAACCAAGTGAGAAGTTATCGCCTGAAGCATCATACTTTGTATCAATGGCCGAATAAGTTGTGACCAAACGGACTCTAAACCGACCTTTGGGCAGTACCATTGCATCGTCGGCGAAGACCTCATCTTTACCTGTAAAAATTAAACCTATAACTAGACTACTCAGAACAACTATTTTCTTCATGACCCTCCCTTTTACTACCGTGAATACGATAAATGCCCTTGGTTCATCGTAAAAAGAGAGGTCCAGGTGGGGTCAAGGCAAATCAGGCTTTACCAGCCGATTAAAGCGCCTTAATCTAAAAGTATGGCAAAGAAAGAAGAAAATCCTGAAGCTCCCAGTCGTTGGAATCCACTTGATGAACTTATTTTTAAGAATCGCATTGTTCAAGTAAGCGGAGTCGTAGACGAAAAACTCGCTTACCGGGTTAATCGCGAGATCATGGGTTTGGCTTTTGAAGATCCTAAGAAGCCCATTTATCTTTTTATTAATTCTCCAGGGGGAGAAGTAAGCTCAGGGTTTTCAATTTACGATACAGCCCGCTTTGTTGAGACCGAGATTTTTACACTTGTCACTGGTCTTGCCGCGAGTATGGGTTCGCTGATCGCTCTTTGTGCCAAAAAAGAAAATCGTTTGGCATTTCCCAATTCTAAATTTCTTATTCATCAACCTTTAATATCTGGCAATTTGATGGGAACTGCTTCGGATCTCGCCATTCATGCCCAAGATATCGTGGAGCTCAAAGCCAAAATTAATCGTCTTTATTCGACCGAGACAGGTCGAAGCTATGATGAAATCGTTAAAGCGACCGACCGCGATAAATGGTTTGATGCTAATCAGGCCAAAGATTTTGGACTGATCGGAAAAATTATTTCAAAGTATTCTGAGATTTCGAAGTAGTTTTTGAGACCCGTATGCCCCTACTTCACTCTTTGTAGATTACTAGGAGGGGAAGTCGGCAAAGCTGCTGGTACCGAATAACTCAATTCATTTGAAGGGTCGCTCTCAAGATTGTTCGTATTCATCGCTGTCGCTATAAAATAGTAAGTGTAGCCATTCGTAAGGCCTCTAACCGTGATGGTGACGTTTGTGCCCGCGTTTGTTGTCCAGAGGTAATTTCCAGAACTAGGGCCATATTTAATTCTATAGACGATCGAAGCTTCATGACTTGCCGCTCTATCCCAGGCAAGACTGACGGAATTATTATTTGTCGACTGAGCAAAAACTGAAAAACTTAAAATAGTAAATGAAACCAAAGCTAATAGAACTTTCATCTCGGGCATATTTTTCTTTTAAATTTATACAAAGTCGAGACTTTTGAGATGTCTATGCAAAATATTCAGAAATATTCCAAGGCTTTGGAATTTTCGCACCAATTCGATGTCGAAACCGAGATGAAATTTTAGACTCACCGAGTCATGACAAATTTATCAAATCATTAAAATATTAAATTCTTCTCAGATAAACTAGCTCATATGATTTATATTCTTGCGACACTTCACTTGATTTCGGCACCAATTCAGGCTGATCTTCAAAAGGCTTTTGAGATAAACAGATTTTCGGTTCAAAATTTTATTAATTCCGATAAATCAAAAGGCACCGAATCTAAGCCGATTCGCAATGCTAAATTAAGAATTTGGGTGAATAAGCACGGCTATCGCTCAAATAGCAGTGGAACGATTGAATTTTATGACGAGACGATTTGTGATTCGACTTTTGCTGTGGGAGTCTATGATTTTAGAGAAATCAATCAGCCCCCTCCTGTGATAACGGCCGCGCAGTGTACTACTGATTTAACAGATAGCTCCGGAAGACCCACCTATAAAGCCAAAATCGATTTGGGAGGATCAATTGTTCTGGCCAAAGAGCAGCTGCATTTGAATAAAGAAATTAAAGAGTTTATTCCCTGGGTTTGGGTCGATACTAATCCCTCTTTGGCATCGGATGATTTCGTTATGGTCCAAGCTCCTTACACCACAAATTTAGAACTCAAAGATATTCATTTTGTCTTGAAAAGCGATAAGCCTGATTTCTTTATGGCGACGAATCTTGCCGCCAATGCCTACTTTGTAGATGAGGAGTAGTTATTTAATCCAGTTCAACGGCGTGATCGAAATCAATGAGAAATATTTCGTCTAAATTATTTGGATCATCCGAAAGTATCCAGTTTTGGGAGTGAGAGTCGCCATGTACGGTTTTAATTTCGTTTTTAAGCACCACTAAAATACGATTCATTCTTGCTCTTAAATGGTACTCCTCTAGTTTTGTAATTAAGTTTTCGATCGAGTCAAACGAAGGCCCTAATAGTTGTACAAAATGACCCCCCTTATATTTTTTGAGGCGATTTTTAAGATCAGATACCTCTTGAGATGATAGATGAAATTTTTCTGCGATTTTTTCGATGCTCACTATGGGCTCAATAGGGGGCCTAACGAAACCATTCAGTTTCCATTTTTCTTCTGCTTTTAAAGCTTTGAGCCATTGAACTTCTCCGACTTTAGGTAGAACCCGATAGGCAATATCGCCCGCTAGTTTTCCACCCAATAGAATAAGACTGCCAAGTGTTTTGGGTTGATATTCAAGAATTGGAATGGGCTGGGATTTTATTGAAAAGAATTGTAGGGCATTTTTTTTGTTAAGAGCTGAATAGAGAGGGTGAAGAGATTTTGCGACATACCTCCAAATCAAATAGTTTAGTGCACGATTGATTTCACTAGCTTGGGTGATACTAAGTTTCATCGCACTTAATTTTTTAATTCTTTGCTCAATTATCTTTCGGGAAGTTTCTTTGTTTTTAAACAATTCTTCCACCACTCTGAACCAAAGCCCCGAAGTATTAGGTTCAGTTGATTTCATTTTTTGTAGAGCAATATTCTTAATATTTTTGGTTAGTTCAGGCGAAGAGTGAATGAGAGTAAGTGCACTTAGTGCTTTTAAGCTATCGATGCTCGAATCTAAATAGCGAGCTACGAGTTGATGCAATTCTTTAGAATCCGTTCTTCGGATAAAATCAATGGCGATGGATTGTTGATCGATAAGTGGCTGCGTGCTTTTAAGTGCTTCTTGAACGATAGGTTTAAGTCTTGATTCTCCTCTATAGGCAAGTTCTGCAAAGACTTCCGATCTCAATCCCGCAAATCGTCTCTCCGGTAGGGCGAGATTTAAGAACTCTAAAAGAGATTCATTATTTTTAAGATCGTTATCTTTGAGATATGAAAACGCGATTCTTGAAATATCAGGATATCCATCATGCAGAGCCAGTCGAGCAAGCGCGGTCACAAAGTCTTTTGTCTCAGCATCATTTCTTCTGAGAACAAGTTTGATTTCGTCATTAAAATTTATATTGGCTGCAGAATAAGGATCTTCATTTCGTTGTTTCTTGTATTCTTGAATACTTGATGTCTGAACTAGTTTTTGCAGTTCTTGAGAGCAAAACGCCAGTGAACGCTTTTCAGCGTATACACCGCTTGAAAGAACTAAGCTAAGTAGAAGGCTGGTGAAGATCGTCCTAAATGCTCCAAATGCCATCTATGACTTTCAAGCAAGAATCGTGCCGTGGACGGGTTGATTTTGTAGCTTAGTTTGTGGGGGTAGAACCCTTTAAAAGGTAGGCCTCTACAAAATCTTCGAGATCTCCATCTAGAACTGAATCAGGCTGAAACGACTCATATTCTGTACGATGGTCTTTAACCAATCGATAGGGTGCCAAAACATAGGATCGAATTTGGCTTCCCCAAGCATTTTCCATTTTCTGAGCGTTATGCGCGGTGCGAGCGGCTTCTCGTTTGGCGAGTTCAATTTCGTAGAGCTTACTTTTAAGCATAGTCATCGCTGTGGCACGGTTTTGGTGCTGAGATCTTTGTGTTTGGCATTGAACAACGATACCCGAAGGTAAGTGTGTGATACGAATCGCGGAGTCTGTTTTATTAACATGCTGACCTCCTGCGCCCCCGGCTCTAAAGGTATCGACCTTTAAATCTTCGGTGCGAATTTCAATTTGAATATCGTCATCCGCTTCGGGAAGTACATCAACGGCAGCAAACGATGTGTGACGTCTCTTGTTAGAATCAAACGGGGAGATGCGAACTAAACGATGAACTCCGCGCTCTGACTTTAAATAGCCATAGGCATTTTCGCCGCGACAAATAAATGTGCATGATTTAATTCCCGCTCCTTCGCCGGCTTGCTCATCAACCACTTCAACTTGAAAGCCCTTTTTGTGAGCATAGCGTAATAGCATTCTCTGAAGAATTTGTGCCCAATCTTGAGCTTCGGTTCCACCTGAGCCGGCATTAATCGAAATAATAGCTCCTAGGCGATCAGCCTCATCAGAGAGCATCTTTTTAAGTTCAAGTTGTCGCAGCAGGCCCTTAAGAGAAATGAGTTCGGTGTTGGCTTCAGCGATAATGGGATCATTGGCATCAGAAATTTCAACTAGCTCTTTTGTTTCAGTCAAAGTCGAAAAAACCTTATCAAATGGATCAACAGTTTTTTTAATCGCCTCAAGGCGAAGATTAATTTTTTTTGCTTCGTCAGGATTATTCCAAAAGTCTGGAGCGAGTGTTTTTTCGGTGAGAGATTCTTTTTCGTCTCTTAAGCGATCGACGTCAAAGAAGCCTCCGCAGGTCTTCAGTGCGAGCTAATAACGATTCGATTTCTGGAAGAAGATTCTTTTTGTCTGCCCCTTGCTTTTCCATGCAAAGGCTATAGCAAATATAATAATCCAAATCCACTCCATAAGCGGATAACTCAAGACGAAAAAGCTGGGCTTGGGTTCAATGGGAACTGATACCTCTTCGACAAAGATATCTCTTTCAAATGTTTTGAAATCTCGACGGGCTCCACGTTCAATCACACTGCTTAATCCATTGTTTGTGACTCGAACCATCGGAATCCCAGTTTGATAAACTTGAAGTTCAGCCATTGCAGCATGCTGAGATAAGGCAGAAGTTGGTCCATACCAAGCATCATTAGTTAGATTAACTAAAAGCTGAGCATTTTTTCGCGCTAGTGCTACCGAAGAGCGACTAAAAATATCTTCGTAGCAAATAAGAGGGCCAATATTTAAATTAAGTTCGTCGACTTTAAGTAAAGCCTGATCGGATGCGCCAGGTAAAAAATCACCCGCATTAGCGACGAGTTTTCCAAAGGGAATATAATCTTTAAGAGGAACATATTCGCCAAACGGAACCAAATGCGATTTATCAAAACGTCCTCTGGCGGTTTCATCTTTCATTAAGATGGCAGAGTTTCGATTAGTACGACCTTCCTTAACCACTGCTCCAAAAATAAGAGGTTTGGGGGAGGTAAATGGAAGCTGTCTTTGTTTACCCAAAATAGGAAATGGAAATGCCGTTTCTGGCCAAATAATAATATCTGCTTGTCTAAAAACTGCCGCCTGACTCATTTTGAGTAGAAGCTCGAGATGCTCCTCTGCTTTTTGAGGATCCCATTTAATGTCTTGAGCAATATTGGGCTGAATCATTCCAATTTTTATTTTTTGAGTGGGAATTTCTTTTGAAGCTTCCCAAGAACTCCAAAATCCCAAACTTAAAAATAACCCGAAGACGAGTAGAAAGTTTTTACGGGTCTGGCGATCTTCAACTATTTCAAAAATATGAAGCAGAGATCCTGCGAAAAAGATCCAAAGAAAGGTGAGCCCGTGTACTCCCCAAAGCCAGGCTGTTTTGGCAATCCAAGGGCTAAACCCAAGACCAAATCCTATCTCGCCCCAACCAAAACCAGTAAAGAGCCACTGTCGAATGGCTTCTAAAAAAGTCCAAAGCGAAGCCCAGCAAAATATTTTGGCAAGTGGCCCTTTTTCTTTGATCCAGATCGAGCCAGCAAAATAAGCCCAGGCACCTAAAAAGAGCGAACAATAACCGGCAAGCAGCAGCATGGCCGGAATGGAGACAAAGCTCGGAAGTTCTCCATAAACCTCGAGGGCATAGTCGATCCAAAAAATGGTGACCGAGAAAAATGAAAGCCCACCCCAGATACCCCACAAAAATCTTTTAAGTCCGCTTTCAGAGCGAAGAGTCGATGGAATAAATAAAAGTAAACCGACCGTGGCAATAATAAATGTTTTCCATGAAGGATTAATCTCAAGATCTTCATAGCGAAATGGATGAGCCAGGGCCATGAGTGCACCACCTACGGGTAAAGCAATAAATCTCAGTAAAATATCAAAAATGCTCATGAGTGATGCAGCTTTCTCTTTTTTTGAGTTCTTTTTGAAAATCTATCAAGCCAACTTGAAAAATAATTTTCATAGCGTTTCATGACTTCACGCTCTTTCTCTGTTTCGTGATCGTAACCTAAAAGATGTAAGACTCCATGAATAAAAAGCTCCTGAATTTCTCTCTCTAGGTGGTGCTTATATTCTTTGGCTTGCTTTTTCGCTGTATCGATATCAATGACGATACTACCAAGCAAATCTTTTGAACTGCTGCCAAAGCTTAAGA
Organism: uncultured Bacteriovoracaceae bacterium; assembly: GCA_964601045.1. Taxonomy (GTDB): domain Bacteria; phylum Bdellovibrionota; class UBA2394; order UBA2394; family UBA2394; genus JAQBPA01. Next base: position 107,871 of record CAZRLF010000006.1, on the reverse strand, counting down.
CATCGGTCTCCTTGTTTTTACCGCGAAATTCTTTATTCAGAACTTTCATCGCTGCACTGCGAACCAAATGGAGTTCGACCGATGTTTGTGGATTTTTAAGATAAAAGGCTATCTTCTCAAAAATTCGATTAATGATTTTTTTATCAAATGAACAGCGTACGCCAGAATCTTGAGTGAAAAAAACTTTAGGCTTCACTTTAAGACGGTTTGAACTTGGTGATATTTGAGATCGCGCGCTCATCAGCTTCTTGTTGATCTTCCTTCAAATGAGGATAATCAATACGTTGATGATATACACCTTGAAGCACTTGAAGAAAGGCATTTCCGATGGCATTCAAATCCTTCAAAGTGAGTTCACATTCATCGAGTTGGCCATCAAGAAAAAATCGCTGAATGGTAGAATGAACCACTTGACCCAGTAAATCGGGAGATTTGCTTTGCAAGCTTTTAGCTGTGGCTTCTACAGCATCAGCTAAAAGAATAATCGCGCTTTCTCGAGTTTGAGGCTTGGGGCCCGGGTATCTAAAATCTCGTTCCTCAATAACTTCGTCCTCTTCAGCATGTTTTTGAGCCTTATCGTAAAAATACGAGATGAGGGCTGTTCCGTGATGTTGAGGAATAACATCTATAATGCTTTGAGGGAGTTTGTTTTCGTAGCCAAGTTCAATGCCTTCTTTAACATGGTTAGAAATAATAAGCGCACTCATCGTGGGCGCCAATTTGTCATGTTTATTTTCACCTTTAATATTTTCGATAAAGTACTGAGGTTTGGTTACTTTTCCAATATCGTGATAAAGGCTCGCTACCCGAGCAAAAAGAGCATTTGCATTAATGGCTTCAGCTGCTTTTTCTGCCAATTGACTTACCGTAAATGAGTGAAAATAAGTTCCCGGAGCTTTGAGAATAAGATCTTTTAAAAGAGGGTGGTTGGTGCTTGATAGTTCCATCAGCCTGAGATCAGTCGTGTAGCCAACATATTCGAGCAGAGGCTGAAGTCCTAAAATCAGGCTTGCAGAAATAAGTCCGGCGGCCACTGAGAACGAAGCCACAATTAAAAAATCAGCAAAGATATTTCCTAGATCAGGATTGGGAGTCAAAGAAAGCGCCAAGCCAATCACAGCCATGAGAGCCTTAACAAGTCCCGAAACTAAACCAGCTTTGAAGACATCAAATCTTTGGTTGATATGTCTCATTCTGCCGGCGCCCACTAAACTTGCAGCCATCGCGGTCATTCCAAAAAATGGATTTTCCATGAACCATCCGATCGAAATACTAAAGAGCACAATAAAAAATGTTGTGATTTCCATGCTCGAAAAAAGTCTAACGGTCATTCCTGCAAAGGCTACCGGTAATAAATAGGGAAGAGAGGGGCCGATTACCGTTTGATCGCGAGCTGAATTAAAAAGATGTTCAAGGCCAGCAATGAGAGCAAGTGAAACAACAAAGAACGAGCCAATGACCCATTGATCTCTAAAATTAAATCTAAATTTTTTAAAATTTGATTGGCCGATAAAGTAAAAAATGAAAATCATGCAGAAAATAAAAAATCCAAATAAGAAAGTAGCCCGGGTATTCGGTTGAGATTTTTCGAGAGATTTTAACCCTTGAAAAAGTAGGTAATGTCTTCGATCAACTCTTTGGCCTTCACGAATAATCATTTCGCCTTTGAATGTTTCTGCCCAAACCGACTCTACTTTATTCTTTGCATCTTCTCGGCGGCTCTTGGTTTCGATTAGGTTGAGAACTAAATCGGGCTCAATAAGATTGGCTAAAAGTAAAAGCACCTCCCTTCTTAATTGATCAGGCATTTCGCCAAAGTCGCGTGCATTCCATCGAGCGGGATTTCGTATCCAGTCGCGTACATCACTAAGAGGCACAATCTTTTTTTGATAGGCTTTTTGAGAAACTTTAAATTCATCGCCTGTTCGCACGTCTCTTAGAAGAATTTCAAAACGTGAGGGGACAGAGCTTTCTTCTAAAATCCATTGCGTTGAATACTCTTTCACGATTTTCTGAGCAATTCTCTTAATGAGGCCGTGGTAGGTGGGTTCTTTGAGAATATTCCATTGGGCGGCAGAAACATTGGAGCCGAGAGCTTCCTCAAAGCTACTTCTAAATTTATCAGATTTTATATTTTGACCTGAGAGAAGTTCAAAACTTTTTGCGAGTCGTCCTAAAAAAACTTGTTTTGCTTGAGGATCAAAGTCATAGACCTCAAGAACTTGTTCAGCTGCAGTCGAGCGCCTTTTTTCAGTTAACTCTTCGTCAACCACCCGCATGTTTTCGGGAGCCTTAACATCTTTACGAGCAATATCTCCAATGGAGTAGAGGGGAAAAGTTTTGCGAAACGGATTCTGACAAATGAGAGCCGTCAAACTTGCAACAACTAAGACAACAAGAAATGTTTTATAAGAGCGGCTTAAATCCGAAAAAAAATCTAGAATCTTTTGCCAAAACGCCATTGTCCCCTATTTTATCATTTTGGAGGCCTTAGAGTCCTTAGATTTTGCAGTGAGTCGAAATTCAGTTGGGCTAAGAACCGCATAGTCAAAATCTTGAATCATTTGTGGATATGGCAGTACTGATGAAGATAGTTCGCTCAGCGTCAAGGGGTAGTGCCCATACTGACTTTTATGGATGCTGAGTGCCTGTAAAAGTTCTTGGGGGGGCATTTCTTTTGCTACTGGACCTGGTTTGTTGATGGCCAAAAGGCCCCAAAGAAGACTTGTAATGATTGCCAAAATTCCAGCACCCCACAGGTCTTTCCAATCAAAATCAGGACTACGGGCGTGAAGGGAGATGGAAGATTGCTCATCATCCTTAGGTCGAATCGCTCCTTTTCTCCATAAATCAAGTACTCGCCTAACGATCAAAAATTCTCCGTCAGGAAGATAGCGAATCAAATCTTGAACGGAGTTTCGTCCATCGCAGAGTTTAATAAGTTCAATTTCGTCAAAAGAAAAAACATTAGACGTTCTCTCAGCTTCTTTAATTTCTTTTTCATTTTTTTCTTTGAGAATGGTGGGATCAACAAGTGAAATGAAGATTCTTTTGCTCGAGCCCATTTTTTGCTTCATGACGGGCCAGTCTTCAACTCTTTTTTGAGCTTCGGCGAGCAACGGACCGAAGGGACGTAAAGTATAAAAACCTAAGGCGGTAATATTCAGAGCAATTCCATCAAAAGATCGAGGAATAAATTCTACATTTGTCCAAAAGAAGACGCGAAAGAAAATTTCAAGTCTATCAGTTTTTAAAAACTCAACCAGACGACCGTACTGATCTTGATTTGCTGCAAGAAGTTGGCCAACTAGGGCTTCCCAAGTGCGAGCGAGCTGAAGAGCGTTTTCATCCGGTATTTGAATCCACGAGATCTTACTTAAACGCTCTACTGCGCGGTCCAGAGGGCGATGAGCCCAAAGAAATTTTCCTTCTTTAATAAGAAGCGTAGCGTGTCCTTGACTTGAGGTGACCTCGACCTCGCCAGTCCATTTGTTGTCTTCAATCGATTTAAAAAATTCAAAGGGGGAGTTCATACATTCACCCTCGCTAAGTTTTTAAAGATAAGAAACAAATAGCAGACTAAAAAGAGAATTAAAAATCCAAGAGAAATTCCGGGAGCTCCCCAAGTGAGTTCAGGGTTAAATCCCATTTTTTCGGTCAGAAACAACCGAGCTGAATGGGGAAGAGCATTCCAAGCAAAAAAGAGGACAAGAAAATTCTGAAACCATGAAAGAGCTGAGTTGTCGTCTAAAATGAGTGCCGACGATCCTGGTAGAAAAAAACTAAAAAGCCTTACCTGATTATTTTGATCGTTATGGCGCCGTCGGGTGAGTAGATCGAGTTGCTGTCTCAGTGAGGGATGAACACCTTCTTTTTTTTGCATTATTGTTTGATAAAGCTGTGAGCTTGTTACATCGGTTGAACGCGTGGGTTCGCCAGTTTGAGTGCACAAGCCTGAAGCAGATGCGCGAGTGGCAGAAGCAAAGATAATCAGAATCCAAGGAGCCAGAATTTGTAGCAAACTGAGTAAGGCTTCTTTGACGACAAACGGATAAAAACCAAGAGTCGAGAGAGTCTCTCTTATTTTTACTTTTAAATTTTCAAAATAGATTGCTGCCCTTTTTTGAGGAGCGGGAGGAATAAGCAGTCGACCGGTAATTGAAGTTTGTCGACTTGCATCTGAAAAAAACTCTGGATTGATTTGCGCTCTGATTTGATCGGCTTTGAGAAGTTGTTGAGTGCGAGTATAAAGTTGAGAGAGATTAAATAAAATTGTCGAGTCATCGCCGTACGTTGATCGCAGACTTTCGTAGTAGCTAATCAGATCGAGAGGAAGAGTTTGCCCCGATGTAAGATTTGTCGAAAGAATAGCTTTTTCTTTTGAAAGAGGCGCTTGTTCAAGCCAGTAACTTGCGGCGGTGAGGTCTCCATTATAGTCAGCCCACAGGCTTTTTTCGAAAGGCGCTAAAATTTCGAGTGAAGCAGGTGAGTATTCTAATCGAGTTCTTCCATGATCAAGAGCTTCGTGGGCATCAAGTTTGCGGGCAACTTGATACATGTCTTGTAAAAACGGAAGGAGTGTAAGTGTGGATGCGATAATAACGCCGCAGATCAGATATAGTTTTTTGCTATGCGAATAAATAATAGATATCGCAAGCAATGCTAACAAAAAGGGAATCCAGAGGCCTGCTATCAGTGTCCAAGTAAGGGAGGTCCCTAATATACTTAAGAGGAGAAGAGGCGATCGAGAACCTAAAAAGCGAGGTAAATCTTTAATAATGGGATTAGCCCAATTCCAAATATGAAAAATAAGAACCAAAATCAACGAAAGCATAAGAGGAATTGTAATTCGGTCGAAAAAGATATGAATTTCTCTTGTGGCATCGAAGGGCCGTTCAAAAATATTTTTAAAATACGAAACGAGAAGTGTCATCCATGCTTGAATATTCCAAGGTTGTTGCGCAATGGCTGTTTCGATCAAATATCCGGTCAGTCGAATATCGTGCGTTGACTGATATTTTTCAAATTCAACCTTATCACCTTTAAGAAGCTCGGCCCATTTGAGTTCAGCGAGGTCGATAAGAAAATGTTCCGCTTTAAATTGATCGATGCTTTTGGCATCACCTTTTGTTTCATGCCAGGTCCGTCTGAGAACAGTTTCGCCTAAATTAAGTTCGGACATATCATCGGGCGCTGAAATACAAAAAAGAAGACCTAAAACGTGAACAAGCATTGATAATAGTCTAAACAAAAGAAACGAGGAGCGCCTATCATTTCTTACTTAAGAGCCGATTGGTCCATTTTCGAATGATAATATTAGCATGTGGGATTTTAAGCGCCATTGCGGCACCAAAATAAATAATGCTGCCGGTGATCACAAGACCACCCAGAAAAATAATTTTAACTAAGGAGATTCCTTTTTGAGTCCAGACTTCATTGGGAATGAGTTTTTGAATTGCAAAAAGCAGAACGCCCATGAATGCAGCGGCAATAGAAATTTTAAATCCATTTTTAATAATATCCCACCATGCAATTTCAGGAAATCGAGTCCGAACAAAAATAATCAGAAAAAAAACATTCGTCGCCGATGATAGAGACGTAGCAAGGGCAATTCCTGAGGCTGCCATTGTATGTGAAAGCTGCCAAGCTGCGACGAGATTGACCAAAAGAGCAATCCATCCTGATACCATCGGAATAAAAGTATTTTGTGCTGCAAAGAAAAGACCTACGACAATTCGTAAAGTGGCAAAAAATGGCAGACCAAGCGAATAGAAAATAAGAACGCGCGAGGTAATGCTTGTATCTTCAAGAGTAAATTCGCCAGTGAAATAGAGTGTTGAAATAAGCGGGGTGGCAAGAGCAATAAGTCCAGCCATACAAGGCAAAGCTAAAATCCAAACCGTTTCGAGCGAAAATTTAAATGTGTCGGCCAGCTCAGTTTTTTTTCCATCAGCCATTAAACGACTAAAGCTTGGTAATATCGCAGTTCCTAAAGATGTTGCGATGAGTGATACCGGTAGTTCGAGTAGGAGATCTGCGTAAAACAAATGTGAAACAGCCCCATCAATACTACTGGCGAATGTTCGGTTGATAATCAGATTCAGTTGATAAATAGCGAGACTAAAAAATGAGGGGAGTAAAAGTTTTCCGAGCTCAAGAACGCGAGGGTCTTTCCATTTAAATGAATGAAGCGGCAGAGCATCCTTTTGTTTAAGACCAGGCAGCTGAAGCGCGGCTTGCAAAACAGATCCAACCAGCATCGCACCTGCATAGAAGTAGATGCCATGGGGGGTGTTCGGAAATAAATACGAGAGACTGACGGGGACTATCGCCATCACCGAAAAACTCAACATCGCCGGTACAAAAGCGGAGACAGCAAATGAACGAAGGGTGTTCAGCAGTCCCATAAAAAAAGCTGACCAGCCAATAAAGAGAATGAATGGAAACAAAAATCGAGTGAGACTTATGGTGAGTTCCATTTTGCCGGGTGTATCGCTGAATTTAGGGACATAGAGGGCGACAAGTTCGGCGGCAAATATATAACCAAGCGCGCAGAGGATAATTAGGGACAAGCTTAACCAGACGAAAGCCGAAGATATAAAAGACTGCCAGGGATAGGGCCGCTTTTCTGCCGAATGGGGTTGCCTAAGAGATCGTGTAAAAACTGCCACGATGGCCGGAGTTAATGCCCCTTCGCCAAAGAGTCGTCTGAGCGCATTAGGTATTGTAAACGCAGCTATAAAGGCATCGGCCACAAAGCCAGCACCAAAGTAGTGGCTTAAAATTTGATTCCGTACGAGCCCAAGAAGCCTTGAAAGTAAGGTAAAAAATGCCATCACGGCCGAGGCACGACCGATTTCTGCCTTTTCAGAGATTTCGGCCGTTTGGCTCATTGGCTTTGGCGTCCAAATGATAGAGCGCTCGATTGACAGACGGGCATACTGCCCATTAATAAAGGGGATCTATGGCTAATCATAAATCCGCTGCAAAACGCGCTCGTCAGTCGATTGTCCGCCGAGCAAGAAACAACTCTGTTAAATCTGCTATCCATACTGCTCAACGAAATGTGAGAGAAGCTCTGGCTGATCCTAAAAAAGCTGAAGAAGCTCTTCGCAATGCTTTTAGTACTATTCAGAAGGCTCGAGGCGTTGTTCATTTTAATACTGTTAAGCGAAAGATGGCGAGATTGTCCAAAGCAGTGGCTCGGGCTTCAAAGGGCGCTTAATTCTCTTTGTTACTCTTAGTTTTGATTGGCCTTGTGTTAATAAGACCAAATCAAAAGTTAATTTTCTTAAGACCCAAACTCCTTCGGCTCCGCTTTTAAGTTCTAAATCGGCTTCTAGTAGTCGATCGAAAATCATATTCCATTGATTTTTTGAAAGCTGAGCTCGCTTGCCCCATTTTTGAATAATAAAGGAATGAATTTTAAGCCGTGAAGAAAGCTCGGTCTCGCTCAATCTAGCAGTGCTGGCGTAATGAATCAGCCGACCTAATCTAAAATCGCGAGTAATTAATTGAAGGAGAGCAAGAGGGTGCTGGCCCGACTCAAGCGCTTCATCAAGTGCTGAAATTGCACCCGTCAGTTGATCTTGATGAATGCGATCTATCCAGACAAAAGCTGATTTATCATTTGCTTTTTCGTCTTCAGCTTTTAAAAACTTCCATTCTTTTATTTTGAGTTGAGCGGGTAGGGGCAGTTCAGAGTGAAAGACAACAAAATAAGGGCCCTTACCTAGTCTCTCGACGACTTTTTCGAGATTCTCGATTTGCTTAAGGACTTTTTCGCTTTCAAAAATGATGAGAGCCTTCTGCTGTCCAAAAAGAGTGATCGAGTTGAACGAATCTAGAAATTGGGGCCAATGCATATCAGATGAATACCACTTCTCAAGAACGAGGTTTTTAGGCCATTTAAGTTCAGAGGCTAAAGCAGTCTGCCATTCGTGTAGAGGAATATCAGGAGAGGTTTGCACCCATAAGCAATAAGGTGTGTTGGTGAAATTCACTTTTTCTCTTCCTCTTGAAGAACTTTATCAATGCTCGAGGGATCAAAAATAGAAAGCTCGTCTTGGGCGGGTGTGTCGGACAAGGCTTCGTTGAGACTCTCTTCAATCGATTTGAGACCTTGTTCGAACATAGCTGTAGACTCTTTCATCCCAGAAACATCTTCGGCTGGCAATGGAGGAGAAGGAGGCAGAGTGGAATTCTTCTCCTCTTTAGTCATAATTTCGGTGACATCGGGGCCTTTAGGAGTTTCATCAGGCTGAGGATTTTCAAGAACCTCTGTGGGAAGGTCAAATTGAGGTGGCGGTTCAGCAGGTGGAGGTTCTGTCGCTGGGGGTTCTGTTCCACTCATAAGGGCTTCACTCAAAGCATTCGATACATCGTCGACGTTTTCAATAGGCGGAGGAGGGGGGAGTTGAACTTCTTCTTGAGCTGCTGGAGCGGATTCTGCGGGTACAGCTTCAGCTGGTGGGGGGGCTTCAGCAGGAGCTGCAGTAGCTTCAGGTTCAGGAGGTGACGGAGGAAGGACAACTTCTTCTTGAGCTTCAGCTGGAGGTGGCGGAAGTTCGACACTTTCTTCAACCGAAGTCGCCGGTGCTTCGGGCTCAGGTGCAATTTGAGTTGTTAGAGTGGCAGCAAGGATGGGCTCAGTTTTTGAATTTTCAGCAGGAGTTTTTATATCAAGGCTTGGAGCTGGCGGTGGTGTCGAAACCGTTTTTGGAGCTTTCATAGCCAGGAGAAATCTCTGAATCGCTTTCAGGATTTTAGTGAGTTCAGGCGCAAATAAACTGATGAGATAAAATCCAAGCGCTATAAGATTGAGCGCAAGCAATCCGAGAACTGAGCCGTTCAACCACGACTGAACATTTGATACTTCAAGTTGTTCAGGAGCTTTCATCACAAGCGGACTTGGTTTAGCCGCAGCGGCGCTCGCTAAAAAAGCAAGCCCTTGATCTATAATCCCGTAAATACCCACCAGCCTTAAAGGTATTCGATTAAACCTCAATGACGCAAGGCTTGTCTCTCAATCAAGGCTCCTATAAAGTGCGAAGATGAAACCCATCCATGAATCTTTAACATTCGATGATGTTCTCCTTCTCCCACAAGAAAGCAGTGTCTTACCTCACGAAGTGAGTCTTAAAACTCAGGTTTGCCGAAATATTTTTCTAAATATTCCTTTAATATCGGCAGCAATGGATACAGTCACTGAATCAGCTATGGCAATTCGCCTCGCTCAAGAAGGAGGCCTTGGAGTTATCCATCGCAATTTAAGTCCGCAGATTCAAGCGGCCGAAGTTCATCGTGTGAAAAAATTCGAAAGCGGAATGGTCGTTAACCCGATTACGATTGGTCCTAAAGAAACCTTGAAGAGAGCTTCTGCAATTATGGAAGAATATAAAATTTCTGGACTTCCAGTTGTCGAAAGCGCCGGCAAATGTATCGGAATTTTAACACATCGGGATTTGAGATTTGTGAAGGACTTAAACCTTCTTGTTCAAGATCAAATGACGAAAGATTTGATCACCGTGGAAGAGGGCGCAGATCCTGCTCGATGCAAAGAACTTTTACACGAACACCGAATCGAGAAGTTGCTTGTCGTCGATAAAGGTGGACAGCTCAAGGGGCTGATTACAATTAAAGATATTGAGAAGACGGCAAAGTATCCTGGTTCGTGTAAAGATTCTCGCGGCAGTCTGCGTGTGGGTGCGGCGCTCGGAACGGGAGTCGATACAGATGAGAGAGTTGAACGTTTAATCGAAGCAGGAGTGGATGTCGTTTTTTTGGATACAGCTCACGGACACTCCAAGCGCGTCTTAGAAACTTTACGTAGTTTAAAAAAGAAATTTCCTAAAATCCCCGTTGTTGCGGGAAATGTCGGAACCGCGGATGCCACTAAGGCTCTTATCGAGGCGGGAGCTGACGGTGTTAAAATTGGAATTGGGCCAGGCAGTATCTGCACAACTCGAATTGTTTCGGGAGTTGGAGTTCCTCAGTTTTCAGCAATTCTTGAGTGTGCTGAAGTTGCCAAAGATATTCCTCTCATTGCCGATGGTGGAATTAAGTACTCAGGAGATGTTGTGAAAGCGCTCGCCGCTGGGGCCAGTGCGGTGATGGTGGGAAGTTTACTTGCTGGAACTGACGAAAGTCCTGGCGAAATTATTCTTTATCAGGGGCGGTCTTATAAAGAGCATCGAGGAATGGGTTCTCTAGAAGCCATGCGCGGTGGTTCAAAAGATCGATATTTTCAAGATACCAAACAGGCTGCTGAAGATGCCGCCAAATTGGTTCCCGAAGGAATTGTCGGAAGGGTGCCGTATCGCGGCTCAGCCTCTTATGTTGTCTACCAGTTGATGGGTGGAGTGAGGGCGGGCATGGGGTATTCGGGGGCAGCCGATCTTGCGCAGCTTAAACAAAGAGCCAAATTTATTCGAGTCACTCAAGCTGGGTTACGTGAATCTCATGTCCACGATGTGATGATTACCAAAGAAGCTCCTAACTATCAGCTGTCTTAAAGATTATGGAAGTTTGTTTCATCATCGATTTTGGAAGTCAGTACACTCAACTGATCGCGCGAAAATTACGAGAGCTTGGAGTTCGATCTGAGGTTTTTTCTCCTAAGATTTCTTTGTCAGAAATCGAATCTCGAAAACCTTTGGGTATTATTTTATCGGGTGGTCCTTCAAGTGTTTACGATAAGGGAGCTCCTCAGCTGTCGTTCCATCTTGAAGATCTTAAGGTTCCTGTTCTCGGCATTTGTTACGGAATGCAGTGGATGGTGCAGGATCTCGGCGGCAAAGTTGTCCAAGGAAAGAGTCGAGAATATGGGGTTGAAATTATTCAAGCTAAGGGTGGACGGCTTTTAGGGGAGGGAGATGCTTTAAAAGTTTTAATGAGTCACGGCGATCATGCAGAAGTGCTGCCGGATTGTTTAGTGGCTATTGCAACTTCTAAAAATGGAATTATTGCCGCGATTCAACATAAGGAGAGGCCACTTTATGGTTTGCAATTTCATCCTGAAGTGCATCACACCCTTCAAGGGACAGAGATTTTGCGAAGATTTTTGGTTGCTTGCCGCTTTAGATTTGAGTGGAAGTCTCAAAGTATTTTTGACGATATGAGTGAAAAGCTTCGCGTTCAGGTAGGAACAGGACGCATTTTATGCGCTTTATCAGGCGGAGTTGATTCGACGGTTGTTGCTGTTGTTTTGAATAAATTATTTCCGGGGCAGGTTGATTGCCTGTGTGTAGATACCGGCCTTTTGAGAAAAGAAGAAATCGGCCACTTACAAAAACTTTTTCAAGATAAGTTTCATTTTCCAATCCAAATAGTCGATGCTGCAGAAGAGTTTTTAGAAGGGCTCAAGGGTGTGAGGGATCCCGAGCAAAAGCGAAAAATTATTGGACGATTGTTCATTGAAGTTTTTGAGCGTGAGGCAAAACAATTAAAAAATATTCAATTTTTGGCTCAGGGTACTCTTTACCCAGATGTGATTGAGAGCGTGAGTTTTCATGGCGGTCCTTCAGCAATGATTAAGAGCCACCATAACGTTGGAGGCTTACCTGAGAGACTTCCTTTTAAATTGGTGGAGCCTCTTCGAGATCTTTTTAAAGATGAGGTGAGACGGCTAGGAGAATTTTTGGGAATTCCTCGAGATTTTGTTTGGCGACATCCGTTTCCGGGCCCTGGCCTAGCGATTCGTGTGATGGGTGAGGTTACAAAGGAGAGACTCGATCTTTTAAGAGAAGCCGATTTTAGATTGCAGCAGATTTTGCGCGAGACAGGCTGGTATGAAAAACTTTGGCAAAGCTTTTGTGTTTATCTGCCAGTGTCTTCAGTGGGAGTTATGGGTGATCAAAGAACGTACGAACATTGTATGGCGATTCGATGTGTCCATTCCGAAGACGGAATGACAGCGCATATAGCCCCGTTGCCCGGAGATATTCTCGAAAAAATTTCGGCAAAAATTATTAACGAAGTACGCGGTATTAATCGCGTGGTCTACGATATCTCATCAAAACCCCCCTCAACTATTGAGTGGGAATAGAGCATCATCCGGTCTGCCATTCTATGTAATTCCTACACTCAAAAAAAATGATGGGTGTGTAAAAATTACATTGACCCAATGCGTCAATGTATGTCTAAATTAAATCATAAGGATTAAGGGTAATGGGGAAGACAAGAGTAGTTTCTTAGGGTTGAAACGACTTGATGTCTTAAGTCAGCCACGGACTTTTATAGGTGGCAAATGATGGGCTCTTGTGGGAGCTCAAAGTTGAATAGTCATTGATGCATAAGCAAGAGGCTGCAGACTGAGAGGGGTTCTGCAGCCTTTTTGCTGTCTAGTCTCTTATTTTGAACCTTTAGATGGTGTAGCTGATTTTTTAGACGGACTTGTCGTTTTTGCTGCCGGCTTTGATGATGTTTTTACGTTTGCAGGCATCTTCGCTGCAGGTAAAAACGATAAATCAGGAAGTTCAGGGCCAACCACTCCGTAAGTCATATCTTTAAAATACTTGAGTGCTACTTCTCGCATTTGCTCGGGGGTTACAGCTTCAAGACGTTTGATAAAACCATCTGAGTTTTGCCAGCCGTTTCCGATCATCTCGTAAAGAGCCAAAATAGTGGCCTGAGAAGAAGCTTGTTCGCGGCCTAAATACCATGTCGAGGTGAACTTTCGAATCTGAAGTTCGAGAGAAACTTTATCAATCAATTCTGTCTGAATTTTCTTTACTTCGTTAAAAATTACACGGGTTGCTTCGGTCAGCTGAGTCGAAGTGACGTAGAGATATCCCGTATTAACTCCCGAATTACCTAAGCCAGATGATACCGCATACGTGAGTGCTCGTTTTGTTCTGACTTCTTCAAATAGTCGATGGTCTAAAATTTGATTGATCAAAACAAGGGCTGGATAATCAGGATTCATTAAAGAAGGCGCTTTAAATTTAGCTAAAAAGTAGCTTGTAGGAGATTCCATTTTCTTAAAAACAATTTCGCCTACTGGATTTTGGGGAACAACCATTACTGGCGCAGCTTTTTGACCTAGAGCCAACCTCGAAAAATTATTGCGAATTAGGTCTGTCGCCTCTTCGCGTGAAATATCTCCAATAATGGTTACAAACATATTCGACTTATTGAAAATTTTAGGAAGCAGATCGACTAAGTCTTCTCGAGTAAGAAGAGGAAGGCTTTCTAAATATCCGGAGGCACGATTCGAATAGGGATGTCCTTGAAAAAACGCACGCGATAGGGTGAGCTGTAGCACTCCGTCAGGATGGTCTTGTTCGCCTTTTAGATTGGCAAACATTTGTGACCGCGTGATTTCAATTTCTTTTTCTTCGAGTAGAGGAGCTGTGAGCATTTCACCTAAAACTGGCAGAAGCTCGGGTAAGAATTTTTTAAGACATTTAAGACTGATTTCGGTTCCGTCAGGTCTCGTTTCAATTGAAAACGCGGCCCCGCGTTCAATAAAGATTCTGTCGATAGTTTCTTTTGAATAAGATTTTGTTCCGCCATTAAGTGTATGAACAAGCAGATCAAGTAATCCTGGTTTGTCGGGAACCGTAACTGTACCGCCAGCCGTCATTTCAAAGGCGACAATATCACCAAAGGCTTTTGTAGATTTCAGAATGACGGGCATTGTTTCAACGGGAAAACTTGTAACATCTTTAAGGTCCATAGAGGATATCCTTTCACTGGGCAGAACAAACAAAAGCGACACAATTAGAGTGCTTAAAGCCAATCTCATTTTAATTTTCCTTAGCGAAGACAATGGGCTTCGATCCTTTAGGCATAAGTGCTCCTAAAATATAAGGCTGAGAAAAATATTTTTTGGCGCAGCGATCAAGATCAGCCAATGTTACTTTTTTAACGGCAGTGACGTAATCATGGTAAAACTTCAGATCTCCAGTGCTGCTCCAGATGCTGGCCAAAGTCAGGGCGTATTTCTGTCCGCTTTCGCGATCGTAAGCGGAGCTTACTTCGATAGATGTTTGGGCTGTTTTTAAATCAGCGTCGTTAAAAAATCCGCCCTGTCGAATTCGAGCTACTAAATTGAAGAGAGTATCATACGCTTTTTGAGCTGTGGCAGGGTCTGCCTCAATGCTAAAGACCAGGGGACTCGTATATCTTTGACTCCATGCCCAGAATCCAGCACTTGAAGCAATATTGGTGTGAACAAGTTCTTTCTGAAGTGGAGAAGACTGAAAGCCTAAAATCGAAGACATGATGTCGAGAGCGACCAGATCTTGATCGTCAAATGTGAGTTTGGGTCCGTGAAATCCTAAAGCAAGGTGAACTGTCTGAACTGGGCCTTCTTCAGTAAAGGATTCTGATTTTTGAAGTGCAGGATGCTCTGGGACCGGAAATTGCTCAAGAGGATTGGGGCCACTCTTCCAGACACCAAAATTTTTCTCGATATCGTCCCTTACTTCACTCTCATTGAATTCTCCTACGATAAAGAGAGCGGAGTTGTTAGGAATATAATACCGATGTTGAATTTCTTTCATCTGAGCTTGAGAAGCGCTCAGGATCACCGGGCGTTGTCCGATTACATTTTTTCGTACAAAATTATCGCGGAACATTCGTTCCATAAAATTTTTCTGAAAGAAAACTTCTGTAGGTGAAGCTTCGTACCGATCGAATTCTCCAATTACAACTTTTCGCTCCCGCTCAAGCTCTTCTTGCAAAAACTTAGGCGAAATCAGGGCATCAGCCATAAAACCGATTCCGCGCTTTATATATTGCGATTGAATTGTGAAGAAATAGCGAACCGATTCAGTTGAGGTATAGGCGTTCATATTGGGGCCAAGTTCGACGCCCATTTCATCGAGAGAACGAATGAATTCAGGTTGAGAGGGGATTTTCTCGTTTGCTTTGAAAAACATATGTTCGTAGAGGTGTGCTAACCCATTGTTATCGTTTGTCTCAATGAATGAGCCGTTTCGAACCGCGATTAAAACGGTAGCCATGGGTATAGCTTTCTTTTCGATCAAAAAGACTTGGAGGCCATTTTTAAGCGTGTATGAGGTGATGGGTGGAAGTGTGGGGGAGGTTTGGGGCGCATTTGACATTGAAGTGTCTCCTTGAGTTTGAACAGAATCTGTCTGGGCTGCTTGATCTTTGACTACAAAGTCTGGCATTTCAGGTGAGTGCTGCGAACAAGCCGAGAAAGAGAGACCAAGAGCTAGAACCAGGTGCACGCGCTGACTTGTAATGGACATGAAAGAAGTGTTTAAAAAAGACAGGGTATCGTCAAGGGATTTCCCGGTAATACTTTTTGATGCGGGAGGAGTAATCCTTCACTATCAGCCACGTCTCGAAAGGTTTTATCGTGACTTCTGTTTGCAAAATGGGCTGCAGCGATCTGATCAAGAGGTCGACTCTGCCTTTGTTTCTGTGATTCGCACATTCAATGAGCGGGCTGAGGCCGACCCACTTTGCCAGCTTAAGTCTCAAGATTGGTACGAGGAGATTTTATTAAAGCTTAAGGTCAGCGATGAAGAGAGAAAAACTCTCAAACCTAAACTAGCTGATGCATTTTCTTCGCAGGTGAAAGTTACGGCTTCCAACTCGACTATCGATATTCTTCAGCAACTTAAAGATCGTGGCTATCGCTTAGGCCTCATTTCTAATTGGGCGGGACCATTGGCTGATATTTTAAGAGCCCAAGATATTCTAGATTTTTTTGAAAGCGTGATTACGTCGAGCGATGTTGGTTTTGCAAAACCTCATCCCAAGATTTTTGAAGCCGCCTTAGAAGACCTTAGTATTTCTTCAAATGAATGTATTTTTGTCGGCGAGTCCTATGCCACCGATGTGATGGGTGCAAGACAGGCTGCAATCCCCTGTATTCTTTATGATCCTCAGTTTCGTGAGCTTCGCGCACTCAATCCACAAGATGTCTCACAAAAAGTTGTTTCGCTTGAAGCTCTTAAACAAAATCGTCGCATTCAAGATGTAAAGATCATTGCAAGATTTGAAGAACTCTTGGAATTTTTTGTATGAAGACCTCTGTAGTTCTTGTTTCACCTAAAGGTGCAGGAAATGTCGGCGGAGTTGCTCGTCTTTTAGGTAATTTTGGAATTGAAGACTTACGAATAGTCGAGCCTCGATGTGATCTTCTTTGCTCTGAAGCAAAAATGATGGCGATGGCGAGCTTTGATATCTTACAGTCTGCTCAAATATATCCCACACTTGCGGATGCTCTGAGTGATCAAACATTTAGTATTGGATTTAGCGGAAGGCGTGTTGATGACGGACGGCCAAAGCATGAGCTCTATGGACTTATTCAAAATTTGCATTTGTATGTGCGTCCTGATGAAAAAGTGGCCCTCATTTTTGGACGAGAGGAATGGGGGTTAAGGCTTGAAGAGCTTGATCAATGCAATACCACAGTTGAAATTCCGACCTCTGAAAGTAAGTCTTCGATGAATCTGTCTTCTGCGGTTGCTGTAGCGCTAAGTTTTTTTCATGAGTTTGTTTTAAGAAAACCAGAAGAGCGACCTCTTCGAGAGATCGAGCGACCTACTCGTGGCAGTGAAGAAGTTTTCTTTAAAAGACTTGAAGTGCTTTTGCAGCGAATTAAATTTGTGAATCCTCAAAATCCAAAACAAAATCTCGATGATCTCCGAGCGGTATTTCATCGTGCCGATTTAAGTGATCGGGAGCTTCGAATTTTATTTGGAGTCCTCACGGGGGTTGAGAAAAGCTTGGACCGTAAAAAAAGTTTTCAATCTTTTGATGAACCTATGGGTGCCAAAATTTTGGCATAGTCTTTCTTCTCGGACCCCTGCGCAATGCGCCAACACGGTGATATCATAGATAAATAGGTGGTTTTCAATATCGCTCTGTGGGCGAGATCAGGGGGAACCTTATGGTTCGGCGGTATCTAGGGATTTTAGGACTTCTCTTTATTGTTGTGGGGCTTTTTTTACAAGTTCACGCGACAACTCTAAGCTCGTCTGATGTTTCGCAACTATCAGTTGATGCCAACTGGATCGGGCGTATTCAGATCGACGAAGTTTCAACTATTAGTTCATCAGCTAAATTTCCGACTTCTGTAGTCAAAGCGAAAGTTTTAGAAGTTCTTAAAGGCAGCGGTGATGTCGGAGGACAAGTTTCTTTTGAAATTCCTGGTGGAATGCGAGGAACGAAAACTTTTGCCGTGGTAGGGTTTCCTCAATTTAAGCCCGGTGGTCAGTATGTTGTTTTTTTGGCTTCAAGTCCTTTTACTTCAGCGCGCGCCTTAAGTTTGGGGATGGGCGTTGGGTTAATGGGTTGGACGGCATTTAGGGTGATGAGACGAGAACAGGGGGCTTCAAGTGAAGCAGTTGTGATGCGAGTAGGAGAACCTACATTGCTCCAAAAATCTGCACGTGGTCTCGCGATTTCGCACGATAGATCAGTAAAAACTTATGGAGATTTTGTTTCCGAAATTTATCGGGCGCTCAATTAGTTCGATCAAGAGGAATAAGAGACTTGAAGATTCGTTTACTCATGCTCACTTTCATAAGTATCTGCGTTTGCAGTTTTGTTTCGCTGCAAGCCTATACTTTGATTTCGAATGAAGGTGATATCGCTTACTGGCCGAAAAACTCGGTTTCTTATCGATTTAATACAACTTCGTCAGGGTATTTTTCAGGCGGGCATGATGCCTCAGGAACACCTACCGATGAATTTGCTCCTATTCGTCAAGCTTTTGCAACATGGACTCAAGTAGGTGGAATAAATCTTTCGATCACTGAAAGATCGGCTTCATCTGCATCGGCATCCGCGGGTGACGATGATAATACGGTGATTTGGGTAAGATCAGGTTGGAGGAGTCTATCGTTTCGACCGCCTTCGAATGCTTTAGCTGTTACCTTGCTTTCATTTGATGGCGGATCAGGAGAGATTACCGATGCCGATATTTATTTTAATGCCGAGTCATTTAAGTGGGCGGTAGTTGATGCGGGCTCTGAAAATTCTTATGTGGATATCGCAAATATCGCCACTCACGAAATTGGACATTTTTTAGGGCTTGATCATTCAAGCGAAGATCTCTTTGAAGAAGATCCTGATCTTCTGAATGCCACTATGTATTTTGCATCGACTTCAGGTGAAACCTCGCGGCGAGATTTAAGTGATGACGATAAATTGGCGATTCAAACTCTTTACGGCAACACCAGCCGAGGTAGCACCACTATTTCTTCAATTGAATTAATATCGGCGGAGTCCGGAACGATCGAGTACCGCATTCGTGGATCTGGTTTTAACTCTTACACAAATTTTATTATTTCTAAGACATCTGGTTCTGAATACGACGCCGTCTCTCGTTATCGATCGGTTATTTCGGAATCAGAAGCAGTTGCAAAATTCGATACATTAGGAATGAGCTCTGGAAAAGCCAGCCTTCTTGCGTTTAATGATCCTCGCGATATAAGTTCATTCTCAGTTAGTATTGATGCAAGAGGCCTTGAGGCCACTGAAGCATCGGGGGGTGGTGGTGGAGGATGTTCGCTTCAAATTGGAGATAGTCCCTCATCACCTGCGACCTGGATTGTTCTTTTTTTCTCTTTGTTTTTTGTTCTGAGTTTGAGACTTGCTTATCAAAGAAAATAACTCAATTCTGTTCAATTACTTCAGCTTGCCATTTTAAAAGGCCGGTCGGTATCCTATACGTATGTTTGGTTCGCGTAAATGGCAGCTGGAGATGCAAGCAAAGCTTGAGACAATGGAGCAAGAGCTCGCTCAACTGAGACGTTCGGATCTTGAGTTGAGAACAAATCTTCAGCGTGTTCAGCAAATGCTGCGAAACACGGCAAGTAAATTGGTGAATCGCTTGCCTCTTTCGATTGAGTCTCTTGAAAAAAATTTAGATTACGATTTGATTTTCTGGGATGAAATTCAAGCGTGGAGAAAATCTGTTTCGGGCGGATTGCTTCTCGATTTAAGAGCCAAACCTGACTACGCTAAAGGCAGCATTTTGGGAGCGTATAATCTACCCTTTGAACAACTGACCCAGAGGTATGAAAGCATTCCTCGTGATCAACCTATTTTGCTTATTTGTGATAATGGAATTAAAAGTGTAGCTGCTTTTGAATTGTTGCAGTCAAAGTCATTTTCATTTCTATATGTTCTAAAAGGCGGCATGAATCTCTTTGGTGGAGAGCTCCATATAGCTCCTGCCCCATCAGAGGCCCAGAGTTCTGATGCCGATCAGATTGCAATTTAAGAGATGATAATTCATGTCTGATTTAGCAGCTGAACCTGGCGAAGAAATTCAATTCAGACATTTAAAGGTCGGGCAGTTTTTATTTCGCGAAGGTGATCGATCGACTTATCTTTATATTTTAAAAAAAGGTAAACTGCGTGTTTACCGTGAGCGAAAAGGTCGACAGGTTGATCTCGGATTCGTTACCGACGGGCAGCTTGTTGGAGAGATGGCTTTTATTGATGGAGATCCTCGCTCCGCCACTGTTGAAGCTGTTGAGCCGAGCGTTGTCATCGAGATGAATTCAAAAAGTTTTAAGAGATTTATTCGAAGGCAGCCCAAATGGTTTCAAATTTTTATCCGAAATTTAATTGGTTATGTTCGTCAAACAAACGAAAAGCTTTTATAGATTTTCTAGTGGCTCAGATGGACTCATTTTTGCTCGTAGATTTGCCCCCACCGTTTCAATGGGGTGACGAGATTGCGCTTCAAGCGCTTTTTTAAATTCTGGTGAATCAATTTTTTTGAGAAACTCTTGAGCAAAATTACCATTTTCAATTTGAGCTAAGACTTCTTTCATTCGATTTTTAACGGATGCGTCTATAACAAAATCTCCACGTGTAATATCTCCGTATCGGGCGGTAGGAGAGATTTTATTTCGCATTCCGGTGATGCCGTTTTTCCAGATGAGATCGACAATGAGTTTTAATTCGTAAAGGGATTCAAAGTAAGCGGTTTCAGAATTATACCCCGCTTCAACCATCACATCGTAGGCTGTTCGTAGGAGGCTTGAAACTCCTCCGCAAAGAAGAGCCTGCTCTGAGAATAAATCACAAACAGTTTCATCTTTAAAATCGGCCCAAGTTAAAGCTTGGGGATGTGCTCCAACGGCACGAGCAAAAGCTTCGGCAAAAGGCTGTTCGTCATTTTTCTTCTCGTAAGGTCTAACGGCCAAAATAGCAGGAAGGGCATATGGAGTTTGGTAAAATTCTTTAAGCCCGTTAGCCGCACCTTTGGTGGCGACAAGGATATGAACAGGGCCGTCATTTTCAATTGGAATGAGGCCAAAATGCGTATTAAAGCCATGGGCAAAAATCAGGCGTTTTATATTTTTGCGGCCTTTTATTTCAGTTTCGTAGATTTCTCTTTGGGATTGATCGGAGAGGTTGATTACAAGACTTTGGGAGCGGCTAATGACTTCAGAAATCGAGCTATAATCTAGACCGCTCTTTTTGGCCTTATCTTCGGATTTTCCGCCCATTCTTATGCCTAATCGAAAGCTGATTTTTGAACGCTTCAAATTTATAGCTTCAGCCTCACCCTGGGCTCCGAAGCCTAAAAGGCCTATTTCAGATGTGTTAAGAAGGTCTATGTCCGATTGTTGAAGCTGCATAATTGGCCTTTCTTTCTCCGCTCAAGAAGGTATAAGACTTTGGAATTCGAGTCGACCCTCATTGAATTCAAGAGAGACTTAATTATGACGAATCCAGAACAGCGCCTCACAAAAGCTCTTATTCTTGCATTTACAGACATACCATTTGAGGGTCTTAAGTTTGAAACTTCTGTGGCTTTTAAAGACCTTTTTAGGCCCGAAGAAGCTATAGACCCTGAACTTCTTGTTCTCTTTAAAGATCCTGTGCATCTTACAGGTCAAATTCTTCCTGTGGCTTCTAAAGTAGATTTACGGGGCAGGGTCGATACCAATCTCTCATGTGAATGTGATCGGTGTAATATCGGTGTTCAAATTCCGGTAAATACTTCGCTTGATACCTTTTTAATGGCTAGCAAACAGTTTTCTGCCCATGACAAACCGGGCGGCAAAGTTATTCATGCGCCTGTGGGCGAAGTCCGTCCTTCAAGGCATAGATCTCGGACAAAAGCGCCCATACTTTCGGACGCTGAAGGGGAGCATGAAGATGAAAATTTCGGTGCATTTGATGGTCATACTTTAGATTTAAGGCCTCTCGTCAAAGAGTTACTTATTCTGCAGATCCCGATGAAGGTCTTATGTGACGAAAATTGCAAAGGACTTTGCCTCGTTTGTGGGGAAAATGCCAATTTAGCGAAATGTTCATGTCCTGGTGGCCCCAGCTTGGTTTCGGATCAGGCAGAAGCTGAACCTTCTCCTTTGGCTTTGGCTCTTCAAAAGAAACTGTCCTCTTAGAATATTGACGGACCCCCATTTCTCGGACTAGGTTCGGGATCTTATGGCAGTTCCAAAGAAAAAGGTTTCCCGGTCACGAAGTAAGATGCGAAGAGCTCATATTCGATGCAAAGTTCCAAGCTTAACGCCTTGCGGACATTGCAAGTCCTTAATTGCGTCTCATCGCGCTTGTCCCATTTGTGGATATTACAAAGGTAAAGAAGTTCTGGCTGTTAGCGAGTAATGGCGACTCGAATTGCTCTAGATGCGATGGGTGGCGATTTTCTCGCTATTCCCAATCTGCAAGGGGCCTTTGCAGCCGTTGATAAGGCTGTTTCTGACGGCAAGGATCTCAAGGTATTTCTCTGCGGACCAAGTGAAAAAATTCTGAGTTCTCTTTCTGAGGCAGCAGCAGAAAATACTCAAGAACCTCAATTTAGAATTCAGATTCCAAAATTCGAAAAATTTTTAGCCGATGGTTTACTTGAAATCGTCGACTGTACGCAGATTGTTGATATGGCTGAGAGTCCCTCAACAGCTATTCGCCAAAAAAAAGATTCATCTCTTGCTAAGGCATTTCAGCTGGTCAAAAACGGGCAAGCCGGAGCTATGATTTCAGCTGGCAATTCAGGAGCCGTGATGGCATTTGGAATTTCGCTTTTAGGGCGACTTCCTGAAGTCAAACGACCTGCAATTCTCTGCCATTTTCCTTCAACAACTGGCATTACCGTTCTTCTTGATGCAGGGGCAAATGTTGATTGTACAGTTGAACAACTTTATCAATTTGCGGTCATGGGTTTGACTTATTTTCGCTCTGTTTTTGATAAAAAAGACGTGCGTGTGGCACTGATGAATATTGGTGAAGAAGAAGGCAAAGGAAACGAAGTTGTTAAAGCGACTCACGCCATTTTAAAGGATAAAATGAAGGAAAATTATTTTGGCTTTGTGGAGGGGCGTGACTTGATGAATGGCAAAGTCGATGTGATTGTTTGCGATGGCTTTGTCGGAAATATTATTTTGAAGACTGCCGAAGGCGTTGCTTCGACAGTAAAATCTACATTGAAAGAAGAACTTTCAAAGAACCTCATCTGGGGATTTGGTGCTTGGCTTGCAAAAGGTGGCTTTGTCGCTTTGAAAAACAAACTTGATTACAGAGAATATGGTGCAGCTCCGTTGATCGGGCTGAACGGCTTAGGTTTAGTGGCTCATGGATCATCAGATGGCAAAGCCATTTACAATGCCATTCGCATTGCTGAAAAGTATGTGACCCATGGACTTGCTGAGCGATTGACTCATGCATTCGATCAGTATCGGCTCTCTAGCGAGAATATTGCTCAAGAAGGAGCGGTCTGATGGAGCAAAAATTAAAAGGGCAAATTGCACTTGTCACGGGAGGTAGTCGCGGAATTGGAGCGGCTATTTCACTTCGATTAGCAAAGGCGGGAGCAATTGTTTTGATCAATTATCGAAGTAATCGTGAAGCTGCCGTAAAGGTTCTAGAAGAGATTAAAAAGTATTCACCTGATTCTGAATTGATTGCATTTGATATAGCGAATGCGAAAGAAACAGAGCTTGCTGTTGATACTTTACTCTCAAAATGGGAGAAAATCGGCATTCTGGTTTGTAATGCAGGAATTAGCAGAGAAGCTCTTGTTCCTCGGGCAAATGAAGCTCACTTTAGAGAAGTTATTGATACGAACCTTATCGGTAATATGAATCTTGTTCGTATTCTCTCTCGACCCATGATGAAAAATCGATACGGCCGAATTGTCTGTATTGGATCGGTTGTTGGTGAGACGGGCAACAAAGGTCAGTCGGCTTATGCTGCATCAAAATCTGCACTTTTTGGATTCGCAAAATCAGTGGCGTTAGAGTTAGGGTCAAGACAAGTGACTTGTAACATTATTTGTCCGGGATTCATTGAAACTGAAATGACCCATGAGCTTTCGGAAGATATTAAAAATGTTTATAAGTCTAAAATTCCACTAGAACGATTTGGAACCGCAGATGAAGTTGCAGGTTGCGTAGAATTTTTAGTCTCGCCCGAAGCAGCATATATCACCGGTGCAACCATTGATATAAATGGTGGTTTATTGATGCGTTAGCCAATTATTGGCAAAGAATATTCCGGTTGTGAATTTTGCCGGGTTTGGGGTAATCAAATCACACGTTCTTTTGGCAGAGCATTTTTTGAAGGATTATTTGAGGAGTAGATAATTATGGAACTTCAACAACAAGTCAGAAATCTCATTAGCAAAAGTCTTAAGATTCCAGAGGATACAATTAAACCTGAGAGTACATTTATCGAAGATCTTGGTGCTGATTCTCTCGATATCGTAGAACTTGTCATGGCTCTTGAAGATGAATTTCAAATCGAAATTCCAGATAAAGATGCCGAGTCGATTAAGAGCGTTTTAGACGCTGTTAACTATATTAAATCTCATAAGTAATTTGTAGGGCTGGGGGCGGAATGTCGAGACGCGTAGTTGTCACAGGTGTTTCGGTCGTCAGTGCCTTAGGTATCGGTCGTGATCGTAATTGGTCCGCTCTTCTTGAGGGGCGCTCAGGTATTCAGACCATTACCCATTTTGATCCTCAAAATTTTAAAAGTAAGATCGCTGGTGAAGTCAGAGATTTAAAGCCAGAGACTTTCATTCCAGCCAAAGAACTTCGGGCGATGGATCTTTTTATTCAATACGCTTGTGTGGCTGCGCATGAGGCAATGCTTCAGTCGGGCCTTATTTCAGAAGGACTTTTTGGCGAAGAAAGAATTCAAGAAAGCCTTCAGGACCGGGCCGGATCTATTATTGGATGTGGGCTCGGGGGGCTGCCAGAAATTGAGGCGACGGCAAAAGTTTTAGCTGCCCGTGGGCCATCTCGAATTAGCCCTTTTTTTATTCCCAAACTCATTTCAAATCTAGCCCCAGGGCAGATCGCTTTAGCTTATGGTTTGAAATCGACTAATTTTGCAATCACCTCGGCTTGCTCCTCTGGTGCCCATGCCATCGGTGAAGCCTATCGTTCAATTAAACTTGGACTTGCCGATATTATGGTGACTGGTGGCACGGAATCTACAATCTCGGAGCTTTGTATTGGCGGATTTGATGCGATGCGAGCGCTTTCAACTCGCAATTCAGAACCCACAAAAGCTTCTCGTCCTTTTGATAAAGATCGAGATGGGTTTGTTTGCGGAGAGGGTGCTGGAGTTCTAGTCATTGAAGAATATGAGCAGGCGAAGAGAAGGGGAGCTTCAATTATTGCTGAAATTGTTGGCTATGGAGCAAATTGTGATGCCTTTCATATGACTCAACCTTCAGAGAATGGAATTGGTGCTGCAAAATGTATGCAACTTGCTCTGAAAGATGCGCAAATTACAGGCGAAGAGGTTTTAGCCATCAATGCTCATGGAACTTCAACTCAACTTGGAGATATTGCTGAAACTAAAGCGATTAAAACTGCGTTTAAAGACCGTGCAAAAAGTATCAAGATTTCAGCGACTAAATCCATGACGGGACATTGCTTAGGGGCCGCCGGTGGAATTGAGGCTGTCTTTACTGCCCTAAGTTTAAAATCTCAGAAGGTTCCACCGACGATTAATTTGGATAATCCCGATCCTGAATGTGATCTCGATTATGTTGCTCATCATGCTCAAGATTTGAAGCATGAGTATGCTTTATCGAATAGCTTTGGTTTTGGTGGGACGAACGCTAGCCTTTTGTTTCGAAGAATTTAAATCGACAAATCTTTGTGAACCCATCCAGAATATTTGGATGAGATATCACGCCATTATTTTAAGTCTGGGTTTAGTTCTAAGTTTTCAATCTAATCTTCATGCTGACGGCACTTGCGCCAAGGTCAGTGCGGTCGAAGGTACACAATGTCCAAATCTTAAGGTCAAATTTGATTTGGCAGGCTGTAAAGATACAGCCGTAAGTGATGTTGTTGTGGTTTGTGCGGCTGGCAAAGCCACAGCGACTGTAAAATCAAAGAATTTTCAATACTCTGCTATTTTTGAAGAAACAGATGCATGGGGCAAAAAGACCTATGTTACTTCGGGTGGAGTCATTCAAAGCGGTAACTTAAAACAACCCGTGGCTCAAAAGAAAGAAACCCGAGGCATGGTTCGAATACAGCCTGCCCAAAAAATTACTGAGATTCCAAAAGTTGAAAAAACTGCCGCCAGAGAAGAAGTGACAAGTTCATCACCTGATATTCAATTTGGTGGAAACTTCGATCTTTTTTATGCGTACAATTTTAATAAACCGCGTTCATCGAGTCTTACTGTAAGTCCTCCCGCAACAAACATAGATAAACGATATTATGATTCTTATCATAATCAGTTTGGTCTCAATCTTGCGGAACTGACAGTGAAGCGAACGAGTGGGGAGGTTGGATTTAACCTAGAGGTTGGGTTTGGCGAAAGTATTGATGCCAATCATGCTGGAGTTGACGCAACCGGAGCTGCGTTTATCGATGAAACTTCAAAACATATTGAGCAAGCTTTTGTAACTTATACTCCTGAAAATGGCAGAGGCTTTAGCTTAAGTGCCGGAAAAATGTATACGCATATCGGATACGAAGTTCCTAAGGCTAAAGATAATTGGCAGTATTCTCGCTCGTATATTTATGGTTTTGCAATTCCGGTTTGGCATACAGGCCTAGCTGCGAATTTTCCCGTCTACGATGAAAAATTATATGCAGGGCTTTATCTCTATAACGGATGGAATTCTCTTTACGATAATAACGACGGTAAAACCTATGGCTTACAGCTTAAGTATACCCCTTCAGATAAATTAACAATGATTTACAATTTGATCACTGGACCTGAAAAAGATGAAGACAATGGTGACTGGAGAACTATCAATGAAGTGAATGCGGTTTTGGCAGCAAGTCCGCGAATTAATCTCGCGCTCGAAGTTCTTTACGGCTTTGAGCCCAGCATTGCTGGAGGGGGAGAGCGCGCAGGCAAATGGTTTGGTACTTCGTTTCACGCTAAATTTAATACCAGAAGAAATTACTGGTTCAGTCTTAGAGGCGAATATTTTCGGGACATCAATGACGTAAGAATAGCGGCGGGCTCGGGCAAGGGGGAGAATATTTTCTCTGGAACTCTTACAGCGGGACTCGATATAACTGATGGGCTAGGAGTTCGCACCGAGCTAAGAGGTGATCGATCAAGAGAATCCGCAATCTTCACCGACGAAGACGGTGAGAAGCGGCAGACTCAAACGACATTGGCTGCCGCTCTTCTCTATTCATTCTAGGAGATTTTCTTCTGGGCGTTCTTTTGGTTCCAATCAAGAGGGCGTCCAGGAGCTTCACTTTTAGTAATGGGTTTCATCTCAGGCACAAAGCTGCGAGGAGTCTTTACAAATTTTTCCATCTCGGCTGCATGAGACAGACTCGAACCTTGAACGAGATTTCCCAATTTTTTTACAATCGACAGAAGTGAATCAGATTTCTTAGAAAGATTCTGAGCGTCAGATGCGGCATTTTGTGCCGTGCTTGCATTTTGATGAGTGGCCTTATCAAGTTGATTAACGGCTTTTGTGATTTCTCCTACACCTTGAGCTTGTTCTCGGGTAGCGCTTGAAATCTGATTAATCATTTCGTCCACCATCGCGACGTTACGTACTACTTCATCTAAAATTTCGCCGCACTCGTTTGCTACTTTGGTTCCCGAAGAGACTTTTGATTTTCCTTCATCTATCAAGTGTGAGACCTTTGATTTAGTGGTTTCGACAGTTTCTTCGACTTTTCTCGTACTATCCGTAAGAAGATCTGAAATTTCTTTTGCAGCTGTGCCGCTCATTTGAGCAAGATGACCGATTTCTTCGGCAACTACTGCAAATCCCTTACCATGCTCACCAGCTCGTGCTGCTTCAACGGATGCGTTAAACGAAAGTAGCTTCGTTTGAAATACGATATCGTTGATGATCTTGGTTTTGTTTCCGATCTCGTTAATGACTTTTACGACATCTGTAATTTGTGTGTTACTTTCTTCAACCTGAGAGCTAATCTTCTCGATGCTGCTATTAATTTCGTTGATTGATGAAATCATGTTTTCTACAGCATTTTTTCCTCGAGAAGCAGCGGTATGACTATTGCTTGAAACTTTTCTAGATTGATCGGTGCCTTCGGCAGACTTTTTGATCATCGCATTCATTTCTTCGATTGAGGCTGCAGTTTCTTGAAGAGCAGCGGCTTGTTCGGTAGACATTGAAGCCAGACTTTCTGACCCATCGGCAATACGGCCTCCAATTGTTTTCACATCATTGCTTTCAGTGCTCAGATGATTCATGAATGAAATAAGTGCATTTGAAGTCTGCGTTAAGAGCCTCCATCCAAACAAAGTTGAAATGCCTAAGAAGGCAAATCCAAGAGCAGTCCAAATCCAAGACCAAGTTACGGCAGGATCCTCAGTTGTAACTTCAAGCCCAGCCATCCAACCCACGCCTGGATAAACAGAGTAACCTTTTGAATAAGAAATTCCCTGAAAAAATTCATGATCTGATTGTTTGTCTAATTCAGGGTCAGACAAGAACGATTGAGGTCCTTTTTTAATCATTTCATAGGCATTATCAAAGTTAGTATATGTTTGCTTAAGAATTGATTTTGAATCTGGGTGAACAAGAAATACGCCCTTAGAATCTGTAATAAAAGCATTTACCTCAGGAAGGCCTAAATCTTTTATCGCCGTGAGTTCTTCTTTGGTAATACTGAGAATAACGTCTTTCCAACTCATTCGATTTGTCCAGACACCAATCACTTTGCCGGAGCTTTTTGATCTAATTGGGGCAGTGAAACTCATTACCGCACCATCGTTTTTAATGATTTCTGCAATATCTGGATCAAAGTGGAGGCTTTCGACGTAGCTTGTAGCGGGTTCGATCTTTCCGGTGACAGCGCGCTTAAACCACTCTTGATTTGAGTAATCTTTGTTAAAAAGTGAAGAGGTATCGAGAGGACTTCCCGCTTTATCGACTGTATTTGCTGCAATCACTTTTCCATCAAGATTGACGACGATCATTACGTCATAAACAGGTGCGTAAGTGCCCATCATATCGTTCATGAAATTTCGGATGCGTTCGGCGTTTCCGCTTTGGGCCGATTCAGAGAGTGCAAACGCCTGAACATCGCCATATCGTTCAAAAAGATTTCTATCGATCTTATCAATATATGAAGAAGAGAGAGTCTTAACTAGGCCTAATTTACTGTGTTCAATGCCGGTAATTCTCTGGTGAGCCATAAATGCAAACATCGACATGGCCAGTGTGCTCATAACTACTAAAAGAAAAAGTAGTTTTGCTTTGAGTGAGTAAGAGTTTTTCATAAGAGGCTCCTATTTTCCGTTTCGTTTATCGACTCGAAATGCTTCAAAAAGTTTAGAGGCGATTTTGTAAAGCGGAGCTACGTCAGTAGCGCCACCAAGTTTTATCGCTTCTCTTGGCATACCAAATACCACGCATGTCTCTTCAGCTTCTGCGACGGTATAAACTCCCTTATCCTTAAGCTCTTTAAGACCGCGCGCTCCATCAGCTCCCATTCCTGTAAGCAGCGTCGCGACAAGGCGATAAGATTTGGGCAATGCCCGTGCTGATTCGAACATATAGTCCACAGAAGGTTTGTGGCGATTAACCGGTGGGTCATCGGTGACTTCAAGTACGAGGTCGGTACCCTTTATTGCCATCCTCATCTGTGTACCGCCGGCAGCGACGTAGGCGTGGCCTTTTTTGACAATATCTCCGTTTTCAACTTCTTTTACTTTTAACTTTGTCGTTTGATTTAATCTGTCGGCAAAAGCAGCTGAAAATACTGGTGGGATATGCTGAACAATAAGTACAGGGGGAGAATTCTCTGGAAATGACTCCATTAGTGCAGTGATGGCCTGAGTTCCACCTGTCGATGCTCCTATTAAAATAAGATCAGTATATCGGGCATGAGGTTCATAAAAAATAGGTCCCGCAGAAAATTTATTTTGATCAAGAGATCGAGTGATACTTGAAGCTGCAGTTTTAACCATAGTCCGAATGGTATCAGCGGAGTCTTGCGAAAAATTGTTAGGCTTTTCAATGTATCCGACAGCTCCGAGTTCAAAGCACCTCAGGGCTTTAACAGCATCTTCTTTATTGACGGACGAAATCATGACAATAGGGGCATGCTTTTTTCCCTTGAGTGTTTCGAGATAGGTGATGCCGTCCATTTCTGGCATATGAATGTCGAGAGTAATAACATCAACAGTATTCGTTTTTAAAAATTCATGAGCTTTAATGGGATTTTCTACGCTTCCTACAATTTTAAAGCCGTGATCTTCAGATAAAACTTTTTCTAGAATCTTTCGAATTGTAAGAGAATCATCGACAACCAAAACCCTTATTTTCTCTTGCGCCTGTGGAGCAATCTCTTTTGTTTTTACAAGTTCTAATTGAGGTGCGATGGCTTTTAATTCTTGATTTGCACTTTCTCCCACTCGCAGTCGACCCGTATCAGAGTAAAAGTAAACATCTAAGGCGTTGGAATCCTGGGGGCATGATGAAGCGACATAGATATTCTGTTCTACCAAAATGTTTTTAAGTTTCTGAATGAGTGGCGAGGGCCCGACAAGTTTTGCAATGAAGTCAGCAGTATCAGCGTCGAGACCCGCTCGAAGTGTTTCTACGAGTTCTTTAAGTTTAGCTATATCTTCTAAATTCGAAGATATCAGCAAAGCGCCGCCAGCTTTTTTCTGTTCGTGATAGAGGCAGACAAGAATATTGCCTTGAACTTTGAATCCAAAGACATCTGCCTCCTGTGAAACAAAAATTTTTGGCGGAGCTTTAGCCAAATTATGGTTCCTCGCTTAAGAATTGGTCAGAGTGATAAAGAAAACTTGTATAAGGAATGCAGTAAGAAGAAATTTCTTTCATGGTCTTCCATTCCTTAGAACCCTGAGGCAGATCTTCGACAATGAGTTGCACCTGATTCCAACCCGTTGCCGACTCACTGACTTCTTTGGATACGTCTCCAAAAACCATAAGAGAAACTCTCTTATTCTTGAGCTTTTCTTGCACTTGTTTAATCGCTGTCGAGTAGTCAAGAATTGCTATTGCGTTTGATCCTAAATTTTCTGGAAACTGATTATGAAATTCAGCATTGCTGTATACGCCTTTAAAAAGCGCTGGAGTGGTAGCCAATACCGCTGCAGGTCCATGGAGTAAGATATAGGTTACCGGTTGAGGTCCTGAAGCAAAGCTCAATACTCTTTTAATTCTTTCTCGATCACCAATTCCGCCAATAATCACTCGGCAAGTTTTACTAAAATTCTTGATGGCAAAAGTCTTCTTAAAGGCTTGGCCCAAATCACCTGCACTAGTAACGCTAAGTTTTGGACTTTGTACGGCGAGTTTTAATTTTGTTCTGATTTCGCTTGAGCGAGCGACTAGATTTTGAAGGCTGGGCTTTTCGATATAGTCAGTTGCACCGAGCTCCAAAGCTTTTAGTCCAAGCGATGAATCTTCTCGAGAAACAGAACTAATCATAACGACGGGTGGATGAATTCCTGCCTTAAAATGTTTGGCAAGATAGGCAACACCATCCATCTCGGGCATATGAATGTCGAGAGTCATTACATCGAACTTTAATTTTTGTGCAAGCTCTGCAGCTTTAACTCCATTCTCGGCTACACCGACAACCTCGAACCCTTCTTCTTTTGAAAGAATTTTCTTTAAAAGTGTGACGATGGTTCCCGAATCATCAACAATTAAAACACGAGTGGGGCCTGCTGGCATTGGTACAAGATTTAAAGCGGGAGCTCCAGCCGCGGCGGGTTTCGCTGCCTGAGACTGTGCTGAAGGTTTTGCACTCTCATGCATATAAATGGCAGGAGAGGGTGTATGAACTGGTAGTTGATGTCCGCCTAAGCTCTCAGACATTCCGGTGAAGAGATATCCGTGAGGAGATAGGTGAGATAGCAGTGCCTGAGATAACTGCTTAACTTGATCGGGTTTAAAATAAATAAAAACGTTTCGGCAAAAAATAATATCGAAACTGCCGAGCGGCTTATCTTGACGAACCTCAAATAAATTAAGGGTTTCAAATCGGCAGGGACTCTTAATGCTGTCTCGTGCTTTGACGAAGTCAGCGATATCGCCTGTGCCTCGAATCCAATGGTTAGCAAGGTAGGCAGCAGGAATTTCTTTGACTTCTTCCCATCGATAAACACCATTTTTTGAAATGGCCACAGATTCGTGATCTACATCTGTACCCAATATTT
The DNA here is from genome assembly GCA_964601045.1 of uncultured Bacteriovoracaceae bacterium. Lineage (GTDB taxonomy): Bacteria > Bdellovibrionota > UBA2394 > UBA2394 > UBA2394 > JAQBPA01. The sequence continues at coordinate 76,284 of CAZRLF010000006.1, read as the reverse complement.
CATAAGTAAAATCAGGAGCTAGTCGGCGAAGCACAGAATTTAAAAACATCGAGAGCGAATAGACTTCTTGTCCTCGACTACAGGCAGCGGACCAAACGCGAATCGATTTTCGGCCTTCGGCTCGCATTTTCTCAATCAAAGTTGGCAGCGCTTTAGATTCAAGATACTCAAAATGTCCGAACTCTCTGAAGAAAAATGTATGATGAGTGGTAAGTAACGATATAAGAACCTTGAGCTCTTCGGATTTGTTCTTCTCGATGAAGTCCATATAGTCATCTGGCTCATCAAGATCGAGGTCGGTCATTCTTTTAGACAATCTAAACTTAACCATATCAGTCTGGTTCTCGCCAAGCTGAACGCCTGTGGCTTGTTGCACCAGATCAGATACTTCCTCGATCAAAAACTGAAGGGACGATTTCATTTAGTCTTCCTTTTTGTTCTCGCTGCTATCAGAAATCTTTAAATCGATGATCTGACTCAGAGGGAATATGCTCTAGAGTTCCGACTGCCTTTTTTGAAGGAGCGGGAGTATTCATTAAATTTTTGCCCGGAACTGACTTAGGAGTTTTACCGAGTGGCTCCCATTTCATCTCAGGTTTTTTCGCAGCAGGAGTGTGAGATTCTGATGCGGAAATTTCTTCTGACCATTTGAGAGCAGGTGTAGGATTTTCAATTCTCACGCTCGATACGGCGCTACGAGAATTATCTCCGCCGTATACAAAGGACTTAAGCATATTGACCACGCTCAAAAGAGTTTCTGCTTGCGTAGAAAGAGCCTTTGACGAAACCTCAGTTTCGTGTGCCGTAGTAGAGTTTTGATGAGTAATTTGATCAAGCTGATTCATAGCCTTGGTAATTTCAGAAATTCCGACCGACTGTTCTTTCGTGGCAGTTGAAATTTCGCTGATCATTGAGTGAACTTCTGCAACATTTCGGACAACTTCTTCAAGAGTCTCTCCGCATTGTTTTGCAATTTTGGTTCCTGAATCTACTTTTGACTTGCCTTCAGAAACAAGACGCTCAACGTTTCGCTTCGTATCTTCTACGATGACTTCGACTTGTTTAATGCTTGCGCCTAACATATCAGAAATTTCTTTGGCGGCATTACCACTCATTTGAGCAAGATTTCCTACTTCTTCTGCGACGACTGCAAAGCCTTTTCCATGTTCTCCAGCCCTTGCGGCTTCTACAGATGCATTAAATGAAAGTAGTTTTGTCTGGAAAACAATATCATTGATAACTTTGGTTTTGTTTCCGATTTCTGTAATAACTTTTACAATCTCAGAAATCTGTTTATTACTTTCTTCGGTTTGCTTCATGATTGCATCATTAGCAGTATTGATTTCTTCGATAGCCTTAGACATTTCTTCAACTGCTTGTTTTCCTCTTGCTGCGGCTTCATGGCTTCGGGTCGAGACTGTTTGCGATCGCTCGGAATTGTCGGCCGATTTTTTAACCATGGCATTCATTTCTTCAATCGAGCTTGCAGTTTCTTGTAGAGCAGCGGCCTGCTCAGTAGTCGCTTCGGCTAACCTTTCGGCGGAAACATGGAGCTCGCCTGAGGAGTTTCCAACATTTCCAGATTCATTCGATAATTTTTGAATGGTATCTCCCAGTGCAGAAACCACAGACTTAATAATAAAGAAGGGGAGAATAAATCCAACAGCAAGGCCTATAAGCAAAATAATGAACCCAATATTCTCAGCAAATTGAGCAAATTTTTCGCCTTCTTTAGCATCGGCAACTCCCCACTCTTCTATTGAATCGCCAAGACTTTCGAGTTTCTTCTCTAGTGATTCGAAGTGCTCTTCAAAGTCTGAAATGCTTTTGCCTAGTTGGTCTGCTTTTACATTAAAAGCTTCAGAAAATACGACTCTCGATGACTGTATATATTCTTCAATTTCTGGCTTTGCATCTCGAACGAGTTTATCGACGGAAGGACTCATATGCAGTTTTTCGATCTCATCAATATATTTGTTAATGGCATTTGCCTCTTCTTCAAGGCCGCTTTTCAATTCTTCTTTCTTTGAAAAATCTCCGTCCTTAGTGACGTAGAGCGTATGAAAAATAGCCGACCGAATCGCATCGTGCTTCATATCGAGCAGGGCCATCGATCTCGTAGCGGGCAGGGTTGTCTTGTGCGCATCTTCTAGTTTTGCGCTTAATGTGTGCGCTTCCCAGTAACCCAATGCCCCTTGCAAAATAAGATTTCCAAGGAGCATATAGTTCATGAATTTTAGCTTTCCGCCGACGCCCCAATTATTAAACCATGTCATAGATTGATCCTTTCTTAACCCTTATGCCTTTTAACTTGCTTTCTTTTCGGTCGCGTTCTTTGCCAACGTGAGATCTTGAACGTCGAGTGCTTTAGCGATGTCGAGAAGAAGGACAAGTTTTTCACCTTGCTTCGTGACGCCTGTAATATGATCTGTTTTCTTTGAAGATTCGATTTGTGGTTTGGGCTGAATGTCTTGATCAGCAAGCGAAAGTACGCAATTGACAGAGTTCACGACAATACCGATGCAAAGAGGAGACAGATCGCAAATAATAACTGCGGACTCTCCGTTTGGATCAGATTTAATGCCAAACTTAGTTCGCATATCAATGACTGAGATAACTTGTCCGCGTAAGTTGATAATTCCAAGAAAGTGAGGAGGAGTATAAGGAATAGAAGTAAAGTCTGGAGTCGCGACAACTTCTTTTACGCAAAGTAGAGGAACAGCGTATTGCTCTGTACCTAGCGAAAAATTCAAAAATCTTTGAACATTCGTTTGCACTTTTGTAGTATCTTTTTCATTTATATTTGACATATATTTCTCCCCGTTCCAAAAAATTATGCTCTCGCTGCTGCGGTTTTTCCCCGGTTTGCCAGTTCAACTAGATCTAAAATGAGCGCGGCTCTTCCGTCGCCTAAAATAGCGCCACCGCTCACGCCTTTCATATTGCGCATGACCTCTGACCCTAATTGCTTAATGACAATTTGTTGTTGTCCGACGATGTCATCGACGAGAATAGAAAATGGCTTTTCACCCGTTCGAACAACAATTGCTATGGAGTCAGTTGCTGGTCTAGCTTTGGCACCTCGACCTAGCATTCCACTTAACCTGAATAGAGGAAGCTGTTCTCCTCGAATACTAAGAACTTCTCCTAGACCGGAGACGATGTGTACGTCTTCGGCCGATGGTTGAAGCGACTCATGAACATGATTGAGCGGAACGACGTATCTTTCGTCTGCTGCTTTTACAATCATGCCGTCGATGATTGCAAGAGTGAGAGGGAGCACAACTCGAATTGTACTGCCTTTGCCCACTTCACTTGTGAGCTCAATTTCGCCGTGCAGATTTTTTTCGATATTTGTTTTAACAACATCCATTCCTACGCCGCGTCCGGATACTTCTGTAACTTCTGCTTTGGTCGAAAAGCCTGCCGCAAAAATAAGACGCTTCGCTTCGTCGTCTGATAGTACTTGGTCAGGACGAATGATTCCTTTTTCAAGGGCTTTGGCTTTTAGTTTCTCAGGATCAAGACCTTTTCCATCGTCTCTGACTTCAATAATAATTTTGTCTCCGCGGTGGAATGCCTCAAGAGAAATTGACCCCTGTTTAGGTTTGCCGGCTGCGGCTCTTGCTTCGGCATCTTCGATTCCGTGATCGACGGCATTTCTGACAAGGTGAACAAGTGGATCACCCAATTGCTCGACGACGGTCTTATCAACTTCTGTGTGTTCTCCTTTAAGAACAAAATTTATATCTTTGCCTAAAAGTTTAGATGTATCTCGCACAATTCGCTGCATCTTTTGAAATGTCTGTCTGAGCGGGACCATTCGCAAACTCATTGATAGATCTTGGATATCTTTTGTGATCTTTGCGAGCTGACCAATGGTGCGTGTGATGAGAGGTGATTGAATGAGATGGCGTTGCTGATTGAGCACTGTTTGCAGAATCACAAGCTCTCCCACAAAGTTAACAAGAACTTCTAAACGTCTTAAACTTACTCGAACTGTTTCGTCTTCTACCTGCGCTGGTGCAGAAGTTTTAGGCGGTGGAGCGACTGGCTTAGGTTCTGGCTTAGCGACGACCATCGTCTGTGGATTTTCATCAAAAGCTGTAGCCGGAGGATAACCAGTTGTTGGCGAAGGTTCTGCTGCAACCGAAGGCGGTGACGGCATATCTAAGCCAGCTGCAGCACTTGCTTTGTCCATACTGAATTGAGCGATGTCCGGAAGCGCTGGCGGCACTGCCGGGCCTGCTTCAGCGGCTGCCACTTCAGAACTGGCTGGAGCAGTCTCAGAAGTTTCGGCTTGAACTAATTTACCTGCGATTGCATCTTCGAGTTCTGCAATAAGGGCGATACTATCGATAGATGCCTCTAAGTTATTTTTTAATTCTGAAATCCAATTGCGGAGATGGTCATTACAACGCAAAAGCAAGCTGACAATAGGAGTTTCGACGGTCATTTCTTTGTTTTTTAATTTTAACAACAGAGATTCAAAGACATGCGTAAACTCAGCCATTTGACTGAAGCCAACGGCTCGTGAACTTCCTTTTAAATTGTGTGCGAGGCGAAATATTTTTTCGATAATCGTGATGTCTTCTCGATTTGATTCGAGTGAGAGAAAACACTGTTCTGCTTCTTCTATTAATTGCGCGGCTTCGTCGAGAAAACAGACTTTTAGTTCTTTCTCTAGCTCATCCATATCTATTCAGCCTCCCCAAGTCTGAACAGCATGAGTAGAAGAGTTCTTGGAATTGTGAAGATTTCCCCTACTTCAAGCTTTCGTGGCTCAAATCGCAATTTGAGCCATCGTCTAATTGTAGCGGTCGGTTTAGGGGCTGAAAACGGAGTCAAAATATTGAATAGAGGCTGAAGGTAGAGTCTAGAGTGGTCAAGGAAATGCCTTAAATGGCATTTCTATGAACTCAGCGTCACGAATTTGGCTCCACATTTCAAAGCTTGTAAGTCGAAATAATCGACTATAAGTTATGCGACTGAATGCCTGACTTTGACACTATATATGTCGCAAGCGATCACGCAGGATTTGCCTTGAAAGCAGAGATCGTTAAATTCTTGAAATCTCGTACAAAGGTTGAGGACTTAGGGACTGAGTCTGAAGAGTCGTGTGACTATCCTTTATTTGCACAAAAAGTAGCTCTTCAGATTCAAAAGAATTCGCAATCGCTGGGAATATTAATTTGCGGAACCGGTATTGGAATGTCTATTGCGGCCAATAAATTTTCTGGGATTAGAGCCGCCTGTGTTTCTGAAGCTCGAAGCGCTCAAATGGCGAGAGAGCACAATAATGCAAATATTCTTTGTTTCGGTGCGAGAATTGTTACCAGTGATACTGCCAAACAGTGTGTATTAAGTTTTTTAGAATCAAGTTTTGATAAAAATTCGCCGAGACATCAAAGGAGAATCGATGAAATCACAAGTTTTGAGAAGTGAGGACGTAGATATGGATACAAATGCATCCCATCAAGTTTTTGAGATTATCAAAGAAGAAGAGTTGAGACAAAAATCTCAGCTCGAGATGATTGCGTCTGAGAATTTTGTCTCAGAAGATGTGCGTGCGGCTGCTGGGTCGGTTTTAACCAATAAATATGCAGAAGGATATCCGGGCAAACGGTATTATGGCGGGTGTGAAGTTGTCGATAAGGTTGAAACTTTAGCAATTGAACGCGTGAAAAAACTTTTTGGTGCAGAAGCTGTAAATGTTCAACCTCATTCTGGTTCTCAAGCGAATATGGCAGTTTATTTTTCTCTTCTCCAGCCAGGAGATACTATTCTCAGTATGGATTTGGCTCAAGGTGGACATCTTACCCATGGTTCTCCAGTTAATTTTTCGGGCAAGCTTTATAAAGTGATTCACTATGGTGTAGATCAAAAAGACTTATTAGATTTTAACCAAGTTCGTGAGTTGGCAAAAAAACATAATCCAAAATTAATTGTCTGTGGTGCTTCAGCTTATCCCCGTAAAATTGATTTTTCTCAATTCCAAAAAATTGCCGAAGAAGTGGGTGCCCGAACAATGGCTGATATCGCTCATCCTGCAGGTTTGGTCGCGGCTGGTTTGCATCCTTCACCTGTGGGTGTTTGTGATTACGTTACAAGTACGACACATAAAACTCTTCGCGGTCCTCGCTCGGGTTTGATTATGACGAAGGAAGTTTACGCTAAAGATGTAAATTCTAGAATTTTTCCAGGAATTCAAGGTGGACCTCTTATGCATATTATTGCTGCTAAGGCAGTTGCCTTTGGTGAAGCTTTGGACCCACGATTTAAAAGTTATGCCGAGCAAGTATTGAAAAATATGAAAATTTTGGTGGAAGATCTTTTGAGCGGCGGCCTTTCGATTGTAAGTGGAGGTTCAGACAATCATCTATGCTTGGTTGACGTTCGACCATTTGGTCTTACTGGAGCCGAAGCTGAAACAGCTCTTGAACATGCAGGAATAACTGCGAATAAAAATATGATTCCGCGAGATACAAATTCTCCTCGAGTGACTTCTGGAATCCGGTTGGGGTCAGCTGCATTGACCAGTCGAGGACTAAAGGAGAAAGATTTTAAGGCTGTATCAGCTTGGATTCTTAAAGCTCTGAAAAATTCGAAAGATGAAGTGGTGCTCAAAAAAACACGTGAAGAAGTGAGAGATTTTTGTAAGCCGTTTCCTTTGTTTCAGTGGTAAATCTAGCGCGCCCTTATGCATTGCCCTTACTGTAAGAATGACGATACCTCTGTGATTGATTCTCGGCTTGCCCGTGAAGGCATCGAAATTCGTCGACGCCGCGAATGTCTTAAATGCAAGCAGCGATTTACAACTTACGAGAGGGCTGACAGCGTCTTTCCCTGGGTCATTAAAAAGGATGGGCGTCGAGAAGAATTTGATGCTGATAAAATTCAGGCTGGAGTTTTGCGAGCTCTTGAGAAACGTCCGGTAAGCATACATGTGGCCGAAGAAATCGTCTCTGCCGTAGTTCAAGCGGTCGTCTCTAAGGGAGAGAAAGAAATTGCCAGTAGTCTTATTGGAGAAGAGGTCATGAAGCGTCTTAAATCGGTAGATGAGGTTGCCTATGTGAGATTTGCCAGTGTTTACAGGCAGTTTCGCGACATTAATGACTTCATGTCAGAATTGAGCTCTCTTTTGACAAAACGCTCTTAAGACTTTATGACATTGCCCTAATGAGTGAAATCAGAGGATCAAGAAGAAGGTCGAGAGAAGCGGTTATGTCGTATCTCTTTCAGCTCGACGCCGATATTTCTCCGACTACGGATGAACCCCATCAATTTGCCCTCCATTTTTCAGTTCCACCCGACAGTTTGGATTACTTTAGAACTCTCGTAACTGGCACTAAAGAGCGTCTCAAAGAAATTGATACTCAAATTGAAGACTCCGCCGAAAATTGGAAGCTCTATAGAATGGAAGCCGTCGATCGATCAATCCTACGTATGGCTACATTTGAACTCCTTGAATGCAAAGATACAGATTTTCAGGTCATCATCGATGAAGCTGTTGAACTTTCTAAACAATATGGATCCGAAAATTCTCCATCATTCGTGAATGGAATACTCGATAAACTTGCAAAAAAAATTCGATCTTAAGATTTGTTGGGGCTCTCCCGTTGAACAACCTGAGCGCGCTCTGTACTAACATGTGTGTGCGGTAAGCTTTGCGCGAACTTAGGCCGCTCTGCAGGGATCAAACGGCTGGCGGTTTTTCGTCAAATGATTGTCTGTTTTTCATCTTCTATGCGTCAGCTTGTTGTGGGGCATCGGTTGTAAATGCTCGAGAACAATGTACTTTTTTGCCGACTCAATTTTTGCCGTTTTGGCATCGAGTTTGCTTATTCCACCACCTGTGGTTTTAATCCGAATCATATGCTGTGTCGCTTCGATAGTGAGTATGAGCCTGCCGGTTTACGGTCGAGAACAGCGCTCGACTGATCGCCTTAAAGCATGGAATGAAATTAAAGACGCTAATCTGGGTGAGTATCTGCCCGAACCAAAGATTGAGCTTCCGCTTATGACGATGAGTCTCGAAGATACTCCTCGAGATCTACGGAATGAAAAGGAATTTGGCGAAGTTCAAAAACTCTTTGATCTTGCTGAGAAGCATGACTACTCCAAAGCATATATTCAGGCCGACAAATTTCTTCAGAAGTATGAGCATTCTCCTCTCACTGAGTGGGTACTCATTCTTAAGGCTGATTTCCTATTTCATGTTCAAGAAGCCCGCCAAGACAAGAAGTATGGCCTGGTTCTTGAAGAATACCAGGATGCGCTTCGACGCTATCCGTTGAATCCTCAGAACGCTCGTATTCTCTACCAAATTTGCCTCCTTCAGCTCGATATGGGTTTTTATGCGGATGTTGAAGTCACCGCAGCTCGGGGACTCAAAGAGTTCGATAAATCAATTTATCTTCCTTACTATCGTCTTCTCAACGCAGAAGGTGCTTATAAAGCTCGTGACGATATAAGAGCTAATTTTGAATTTACGATGCTGATTCAAAAATTTCCGCAGCATCGCGTCGCGATTGACGCTGCGTTTCGAAAAGCATTTATACAATTTAGAAAAGCCGATTTCAAAGCGGCACTAAAAGTTTACGAAGACCTCGAGAAGTTTCATTCCGATGAAATCGAAAGTCTAAAAATGAAGGTTGAGCCGGCTGACACCGATAAGTTTACCGATCGTGCCTACTATGCAGAAACCCTTTATCTTAATAAAAAATACAATGAAGCTGCCAAACTCTTTCAGGATCTAGCTAATTTGTTTCCTGCCCACACAATGTCTCCACATCTTTATCTCAGATTGGCTGATACTTACTACTGGAGAGGCCAAAATGAGGCGGCAGAAGAGCTCTACAAATTTGTTTTAAATAAATACTCTTCGAATAAAGAAGCGCAAGCAGCCGCACGCATTCGTTTGGCCGATTTTAGTTTTTTAACGGGTAGCCTTGAGGGCATCGAAAAACCTGAACGGTATTACGAAAAGGCCTATCGACTAGCCAAAGAAGCAGAAGTTCAGGCTTTAGCTGCATTAGCTTTGGTGCGCCTGGCATCATTTCATTTCTATAATAAAGCCTATCCTCGTGCACAAGCGGTGCTGAGAACTTATCGCAAAGAATTTGAGAAAACATCTAATCAAGAGTGGGTAGAAACCTACTATACCGCGACTGTTGAAATCGAAATTCTCGACTATTGTAATCGTGAAGATTATCTCGCTGCGTTAAGCACCTATCTTGGCTTTGAAGGCGAGCAAGCTAGTCGATTTACAAATACTCATGTTTTGCTGCGATTGGCTGACGCAGCTAGTCGTTTAAGTTTACACGAAAGGGCGTCTCAAATTCTAAACCGTGTTATTTATCTCGAAAAAACTTCAGAAGGTCGTCAAGAGGCTCTTCTTAAACTAATCGATATTCTTATTATCAATGGCGACTTCCGAAAAGCCTCAGAGAGATTGAGACGCTTCAATTTTGCTTATCCTCAGACGAATCTTAACCATCTCTATGAAATGGCGTGGGGCCAACTCTATCTCGGATTAAAAAATAATGAGCAGGCTGCTTTGCATTTTGAAAAAGCATTACAATATGCAAAAAATAGTCCCGACAAAAAATTTGAGCTTAGATATGTGCTCACTCGATTAGCAGAAGTGTATGAGCGACTGGCCCTTCCTCTTAAGGCCATTGATGCTTACGAAGATTATATTCGACTTATTAAAGAAGCAAATAACCCACTTAAGCCAAAAGTGGTGACATCGAAAGATATTTTTCTTCAGAAAGTTTCGCGCTATCGAATTGCCGATATCTATTATGGAATGCGTGATCATGTGAAAGCTCTTGAAGCCTATCGATTGGTTGTTAACGAGGTTAAAGATGAACCTTTCTGGTCTCATGCTCAGTATCGCATTGGCGAATGCTTTCTTGCGCTCAATGACCGAGCGGCCGCTCTTAAGGCTTTTGAAAATTTGCAATCTTCTGATCCTCAAAACATTTGGGTCAGAGCTGCGAAGACGTATATCGCAAGTGTTCAAATGGAGGTGAAGTATGGGATCCGAATCTTCAACTGATTCTAGAGATGAAGCTCTAGCAGTTCTGAAAAAAGCTGATTCAGAATTTGAGATGAATCTTTTAGCGTCGACTTTGGCGCACGAGATTCGCAATCCGCTTCAAAGCATACGACTTCAGCTCGATATGGCTGCCCGCAAAGGTTCTTTCAAAGAAGCGTTTCAATCCATACTCACTGATATTAACCGACTTGAAGCGGTCGTCAGTCGAGTTCAGCAATTGGGTCAACGTCATATGCTTCACGCTGAAACCGTGAATATGAAAAGTCTTATCGAATCTTCTCTTTCATCTTTAGGCTTTTGGCTTTCAGCCACCGGAATTTTTGTTCGAACGCATTCAAGTTGGGAAGGCGAGCCTTTAATTGAAGGCGACAAAGAGCTCCTTCAACAAGTTCTTCTTAATCTTTTTATGAATGCGGTTCAAGCAATGCCAAATGGAGGTCATTTAAGCATTTATATTTCTGAAGAAATTGAGCATGCCGTAATAGAAGTAACAGATTCTGGCTCTGGTTTTACCGCCGAAACTTTAAAAGTTATTGGTACTCCCTTTTTCACAACAAAAGCTGATGGTCATGGATTAGGACTATCGTTCTGCAAATCAATTGCTGCCCTTCACGGGGGCTCAATGGATTTTGAAAATGCATCCAAGGGTGGCGCCAAGATCACTCTCAGACTTGCCAAACAAGTGAAATCAAAAGAGGGAGATAATCATGTCCAATGAGGGGCGCATTCTAGTCGTTGATGATGAATCAAGTATTCGAGAAGGATTAAAATCAGCACTCCAAGGTTTAGGCTATGATGTTTTTGCAGCAGATTCGGCTGAAAGAGCTATTCATGAGTTTAAGCAATCGACTGATATTTCCTTTGTTTTAAGTGATTTCAAAATGCCGGGTATGTCAGGTTTTGATTTACTTAAAGAAGTTAAAAAGACATCACCTCAAACAAAAGTTGTTTTGATGACCGGATTTGGAAGTGTGCATCACGCGGTTAGCGCTATGCAACTTGGTGCGGATGATTATCTTTGTAAGCCATTCTCTGTTCAAGATCTTGAAAAAATTATTGCAAAGTCACTGGTTACATCGTCGGCTGAAATTAGATCTGAAATTCTTCTCACTCAAGATACCTACATTCAAAATATTCTAAGAAAAGCTGAGAAAGCTGCTCGAAGTTCTGCGCCAGTTCTTATTGAAGGACCTTCAGGAACTGGTAAAGAGCTTTTAGCCAGGCAAATTCACGAATGGTCAAATCGAAAAGACAAGCCTTGGGTAGCTATAAACTGTGCGGCTCTTCCTGCAGGCCTTTTAGAGAGTGAACTTTTTGGTTTTGAACGAGGAGCTTTTACTGGAGCAAACGAACGAAAACCCGGAAAGTTTGAACAAGCTCATGGAGGAACTCTACTTCTTGATGAAATTGGAGAATTAGATCCACTTCTTCAAGCAAAACTTTTACGAGTTCTGCAAGAAGGTGAAGTTGATCGTTTAGGTGGAAAAAAATCAGTAAAGGTTGATGTCAGAATTATTGCCACCACAAATCGAAATCTTGAGCGTCTTGTCTCTCAAGATCAGTTTAGAGAAGATTTGTTCTTTCGACTGTATGGAGTGCGATTTGTTCTTTCAGCTCTTAAAGATCGAAAAGAAGATATTGCTCTCTTAGCCCAGGAATTTCTAAGCCGACTAAACAGAAGCCAAAACCGAGATTTAAGGTTTGGACCCGGTGTTCTAGATGCCCTCAAAAATCATGCTTGGCCAGGAAATGTAAGAGAGCTTGAAAAATCTGTAGAACGCGCCAGCGTATTTGCTGACGATAATTTAATTGGCATAGAACACTTTGAGTTTACGAACTCAAGAGCCCAAGCGACCATGCGACTTCAGCCGATGGGTGATCGCATTCTTGATCAAACATCAAAATCGATTCGTGATATGGAAAGAGAAATTATTCTTCAAGCGCTTGAATCGCACGAAGGAAATCGTACTCATACTGCTCGGACTTTGGGCATGAGTTTGCGAACTCTCAGACATAAAATTAAACAATATCGTGAGGCTGGATTTGCAATTGATTCAGATCGGCAAAATCGAGTCGGCAAATTTGACCTAGACACTCAACCTGACGCCATGCCTGAGCAGGTGAGCTATGCATCAGGACCCGGCATCAGTTTTGCAAGTAATGAGTCCGGAGAAGTGTAAGGAAAGGGAGGGGAAAAATGAATCCAATCGATTCAAATCTTCAAGTGATGGCAAAAGCAATGACTCTTCGTCTGCAAAGACACTCAGTTATTGCCGGAAATATTGCAAATGCCGATACTCCTGGCTACCGGCCTTCCCAGGTTTCATTTGAGGAAGCCCTTCAGAAGTCGGCTTCTAAAAATTCTATTGAAGGACTCAGCAAAGTAAACGGAAGAGTTGAGCTCATGGATGATGGGGTTCCGAGAGCCGATGGAAACTCGGTGAACATGGATAAGCAAATGGCATCGCTGGCTGAAAATACCATTGTCTATAATGCCACAGCTGAGTTTATTGCCCGCAAATTCAAAATGATTAAGTCGGTGATTGGTTAAAGAGGAGAAGGTTTATGGATTTGCTTACAGCACTTAAAATTTCAGCCTCAGGATTGTCTGCTCAAAGAACACGCCTTAATGTGCTTTCGTCCAACTTGGCGAATGCCAATTCGACTTCAAGCGCCGATGGTAGTGGTCCCTACAAACGCAAAGATCCTATTTTTCAAGAAGCGTCTATTGGCTCTTTTGATAAATCATTGGATCGCGCTGAGAAGAAATTAGCATCAAGAATTTCAGGTGTTGAGGTTCCTCAAATTGTTGAAGATGACAGACCCGGTCTTAAGGTTTTTGATCCTTCTCATCCAGACGCAGATGCCGAAGGATACGTTCAAATGCCCAACGTCAATGTAGTGACAGAACTTACGGATATTATGGCCACATCGCGTTCGTTTGAAGCGAACGTCAGTGCGATGAAAGCTGCTAAAGAAATGGTTTCTGCGGCACTTTCGATTGGAAGAGGTTAATTATGAAAATTACTAATCACTTGCCTTTTACGAGCTCTGTCAGACTTTCACCAGAAATCGAAAAGGCTCTACCAAAATCAAAAGTATCAGAGTCATCTGGAATCAATTTCGGAGAAATGTTGACTGATAAAATAAATCAAGTCGATGAACTCCAAAAAACTGCCGAACAGGCTTCAACCGATTTCGCGACAGGAAAGTCCAGAAATTTACATGAAGCTGTTCTTTCTATGGAGATGGCCGATACGTCATTGAGACTATTGGTCACCGTTAGAAACAAAGCATTAGAGGCTTATCAAGAAATTATGAGAATGCCGATCTAGGAAGGAAATAGTTAGCAATGGAATTTTTGCTTAATTTTAATTCGTGGTTCAAGACTCTTCCTTCGAGCGGAAAGTTGTCGTTTTATCTCGTCATTATTGGACTTGTGATTGCGGGATATCTCTTAAAATCACACTACGATACGACGGGATTTCAATATCTCTATACCAATCTTAGTTTGTCTGATGCGAACGCCGTTTCTGAACGATTGCAGTCAATGAATGTTCCAACTCAGATGAAGGGCGACGCTATTTTGGTTCCTGGAAGTAAAGTTTTGGAACTCCGAAATATGTTGGCTTCTGAGGGTTTGCCGAGCGGAGGCGGAATCGGTTTTGAAATTTTTGACAAAAAGAATTTTGGTGAGACAGAATTTCAGCAAAGAGTGAACTATGTTCGTGCCGTACAGGGTGAATTAGCACGAACCATTAAAGCCATTGATGGCGTTGAAAAAGCTCGAGTGCATATTGTTATGCCGGAGCGTGCATTGTTTGCTGAAGATCAGAAGCCGCCTACGGCGTCGGTAGCTATCACACTTTTAAAGGGAAGAAAAATTAGTGATGCGCAAGTGAATGGTGTCGTTCACATGTTGCTCACGAGCGTCGAAGGTCTTACTCAAGACAATATTAATATTATCGATCAGAACGGAAATATTCTTTTTAGAGGATCAGGTGACGAAAAGGGTGGAATGTCTACCAAACAACTTGAAATGCAATCCAGTGTCGAAAAGAAACTCGAAAATGGAGTTAAAGATCTGCTTGAAAAGGTTGTTGGATCTGGTGGTGTAACTGTCAAAATTTCTGCACTCATGAATTTTTCTCAGGTTGAGAAAATGGTTGAGGCGATTGATCCAGAAAGTCGTGTTGCTTTGAATGAAACGACGACCACAGAACAGTCAACCGGATCAACTGGGGCACCGGGTGGGGCTCCTGGTGCGGCGGCTAATCTTCCTGGTGCTGCTTCAACAGCAAGTTCGCAATCACGAAATGAGAATTCTAAGAAGACCGAAACAACCGCAACTTACGCTGTAACTAAAAGCACACAAAAAATTCTGGAGCCTGTCGGGCAGATTCAAAAAATTAGTGTGGCCGTTTTGGTCGATGGAACCTATGACGTGGCTGAAGATGGTACGGCGACTTATAAACCTCGGGCTCCTGAAGAGATGGCTAAACTCGAAGAGCTCATTCGAAATGCGGTTGGATATAGTAAAGAGCGCGGGGATCTCGTTAAAGTTGATAATATTCAGTTCAGAAAACTCGAGACCACCGATCAGGTTCAAGAAACTTATGTTGAGTCTGCAACCTCTGCTCAATGGAAGATGTTCATGCTTGATAACGCTAAAATGCTTGGGGTTGTCTTAATCTGCGGCATTATTTTCTTTATGCTGATCAAGCTCGTCAATTCATATGCACCACCAGTGAACGTGGCTTACGCTCATATTATTGGTCAATCAGCAGGACAAGTTGCTGAGGCTCTTCCTAAGGGAGCTCAAGTTAATATTGTTCAAAAATCTGATCCTGCGGCTAGAGAAAAGCAGGAGGCCTTGGCAAAACAATTACCTGAAGCGGCACAGCGTCGAGGTGAGCCCGCCATTAATATCGTTGAGTCGTCTCAGTCCATTACAGTTGAAACACCTGTAACCTCTGAAGAGAAACTCCGATTACAGGCAGCGAAGATTCAAACCGAACAAATTATTAACAACGATATTAACGAAGCAGTCCAAGTCATTCGTGGATGGATTAACGAAGGATAATACTTATGGCTGAAGAAGCAACATCACAGGTAGGAGAAGCGCAGCAAGGTAAAGCGGCTGCGATTTCGAAGCTTCGCTTAACTGGCACTCAAAAAGCGGGAGCACTTTTGCTCGCAATCGAAAAAGAACTTTCGAAAAAGATTTTCGGAAAGCTTGAAGACTTTGAAGTTAAAAAAGTAACTGATGCCATGTTTGAACTCGGTGTTTTGCACCAAGATACCACTACTAATATTCTCAATGAGTTTATTCGTAAGTGTGCATCGGGGGGTGCATTGTCTACGTCAAGCGAAGAAATCAAGAGCTTGCTTAGAGATACTCTTGATGAAGGTCGAGCTAAAGAAATCTTCTCAAGTATGACGAGCTTTAAAGACAACGCTCTTAAAAACTTGGGTACATATGATCCCAAAACTTTGGCAAACTTTTTGGCTAACGAGCATCCACAGACTATCGCACTTCTTCTTTCGCATCTTGGAACAGAAAAAGTCGGACCTGTTATTCGATTGTTGCCACCCGAAGTCAAAGCTGAAGTTGTAACCCGTATTGCCTTTCTTGAAGAAATTACGCCAGAAGCTTTGGGAGATATTGAAGAAGCAGTCAAAGACGCCTTACGAAGTTTGGGTTCTGCAACCAAACACAAAATGGGGGGTGTCGACTACGTTGCTGAAGCTCTCAATAAATTGGATAAGAAAACAACAAATGAGATTCTTGAATCAATTACCTCATCAGATCCTCAGTTGGCCGAATCGATCAAACAAAAGATGTTCGTTTTCGACGATATTACAAAGATCGATGATCGGGGCATTCAAGAGATCTTGAAGAATATTGATACGGGCGAATTGGCACTGTCACTTAAGGTCTCTACAGACGAGCTTAAAGATAAAATCTTTAATAATATGTCTGAAAGAGCTGCGAAGATGCTCAAAGAGGATCTTGAAGTTATGGGGCCAGTTAAGGTCTCAGACGTTGAAAAAGCCCAAGGCAATATTCTCAAAGTCGTGGATCGCTTAGTCGCTGAAGGAAAGATCATACTCGCTGGTGAAGGTGAGGAGGCCGCAGTTGTCTAGAATTATTCATGGACCTTCGAATGAAGTGAGAGCGATGCGGCCAGTGACCAAGCCGAGAGAGCCTGGAGTTTTTCGTCCGCCTGCCTTTCACACTTTTACAATCGAAGGTGCGCAGTCTGAGGAAGAAGTTGCTGCTCAAATGGCGACGGCTAAGGCACAGGGGTATCGTGAAGCTGAACAGAGATTAGTTCAGCCTTTAAGAGCGGGGCTTGAAAACGTTGAGAGAATTCTCGATGAACTTTCAAAATTTAGACGGGAGCTTTTTAAAGATGCTGAAGCCGATGTTCTTTCGATGGTTCAGACGATCGCTCAAAGAGTGGTCATGAAGGAGCTCGAACTTAAGCCTGAGCTTATGAAAGGCGTGGTTGAAAAGGCGATTTCGCATTTAGAAAAACAACGTCATTTAGTTCTTCGAATTAATCCTGCAGATTTTGAAACCTACCAGCGAGCCAAACCCGATTTTCTAGAAAAGTTTAAAGGTCTTGAAGATCTTGGAGTTGAAGTTGATGCTCAGATTCCTCGTGGTTCGGTCATTTTAAAATCTAAAGTCATTGAGCTCGATGTCAATTTAGCTTCGATGGTTGATCATTTAATGACTCAAATTAAAGCGTCCAAGATTGACGTTTCTAAAACGAACGATGAGGGAGACTTAATGTAATGTCACTTCTGCCTCTCAAAAAGTACGAACAATGGGTGAATGAATATTCTCCATTTCCTTCGTACGGACATGTGACCAATGTTCTTGGTCTTGTTATCGAGGGGTATTGTCCCGATGCTACCATCGGAACGATTGCAGAGGTTTATTCTCTTGATCGAAAGTGGAGCTGTGAAGCCGAAGTCGTAGGATTCAAACAAGATCGTGCACTTCTCATGCCTCTTGGAGAATTAAGGGGAATTGGCTTGGGAAGTCCGATCGCATTTCGTAGGGCCTCAGCCACAATTAAAATTGGCGCTGAAATGATTGGGCGAGTTTACGATGGCCTTCTTCAACCTCTCGACGGCGGCCCCGGGATTGAGAGTGATGAAGAGTATTCGCTCTATTCAAAACCAATCAATCCTCTCAAAAGAAATCGAATTCATGAGCCTCTTGATTTGGGAGTTCGTTCAATTAACGGACTTCTTACGGTCGGAAAAGGACAAAGACTTTCAATCATGTCTGGCTCAGGTGTCGGAAAAAGTATGCTTCTGGGTATGATGGCTCGCAATACTAATGCCGACGTCAATGTGATTGCGCTCATTGGGGAGCGGGGCCGTGAGGTAAGAGAATTTATTGAAAGAGATTTGGGGCCTGAGGGCCTTCAAAGAAGTGTGGTTATTGTTGCTACCAGTGATGCAAGCGCTCTTATTCGTATGCGAGCTGCATTTGCTGCGACAACAATTGCAGAATATTTTAGAAAGCAAAATGCTGACGTTCTGTTGATGATGGATTCAGCAACTCGTTTTGCCATGGCTCAAAGAGAAATCGGTCTTTCGGCTGGTGAGCCACCAACCACCAAAGGATATCCACCATCTGCATTTTCTCTTCTACCAAAACTATTGGAGAGAGCAGGAACAACATCTTCGGGCGGATCAATTACCGGAATTTATACTGTTCTAATTGAGCAAGATGATATGAATGATCCAATCGGGGATGCAATTCGGTCAATTGTTGACGGGCACTTACTCCTTTCGAGAAAAATGGCATCACGAGGCCACTATCCGGCAATAGATGTGTCTTATTCTGCTAGTCGGGTTATGACAGATATTATCTCAGATGAGCATCTTGCTCTGGCAAGCAAAGTGAAGTCGATCATGGCCACTTATGCCGAAGCAGAAGACTTAATTAATATTGGTGCTTATATGAAGGGCTCTAACCCTGCGATTGATGAGGCGATTCAATACATGCCTCTCATTAAAGACTTCTTAAAACAAAACTTTAAATCGTCATGCAATATGCAAGACAGCATTCAGCAGATGCAGGCTATCTTTCAAAAAGGAAAGAAGGCGTAACAAATGTTAGGTGGAATAAAAAATGAAGAAATTCAAATTTCCACTCGAGAGCGTACTCAAGATACGCAAAATCGAAATGGATCAGCAAGCAAAGGCGTTGGCGTTAGCACAAAATCAGGCAATCGAGATTCGGGAGAAAATCTTCAGTCTCAAGAAGGATGGAGATGCCGAAGTTTATCGTCTGAAGCATTTAGCTTTAAGCGGCCAGATCAACGAACAGATGACTTTTGTTTCTGTGCAGTATCGAAACGAACTCAAGCGACAAATTCAAAAGAAGACAGAAGAGCTGAATCAAGCCTTACGACGCGTGGAGGAAGAGCGTCGAAAACTAGTCGAAAGACAGAAGAAAAAGAAGGCTTTAGAAAACTTGGAGGAAAAGCAGCGTGAAAACCACAATGAAGAGCAACGAAAAGCAGAGAATCAAGATATGGATGAGCTTGCTGGTTCTCGTTGGGCTTATGCTGACTCTGACTAACTGGACGAGTGCAGAAGAAAAAAAAGAAAAAGGCGAAAAAGAGACGGCAAAGAAAGAGGCTCCTGCAAAAAAAGATGAGAAGAAAAGCGATGGTAAAGCCGAGAAAAAAGCGGATAGCAAAGAAGATAAAGGTCTTGCAGCAGCTGACGGAGCTTCACCTCATGCTAACGATAAGTCGGGTCTGTTTCCCGAAAAGGAATATTACACTCGTGCGGAAGTAGAAGCTTTAAGAGAAGTGCTTGATAAAAAGACCACCCAACTTGATCAAGATATTGATGCTCAAATTAAATATATGGAGTCTCTGAAAGTTCAAACCGAAGATCATCTTAAAAAAATTGAGACTGCTCGCAATGAAATTGCTGACTTCATGAATACTCGAGATGAAAAAGAAGAAGGTAAGCTGAAGAAGCTCGCCAAATTTTATGAAGCCATGGATGCTGAACAAGCGGCTCCTCTTCTAAAAGAAGTCGCAGATGAACTTGCGATCAAAATATTTGACCGAATGGATTCGAAGAAAGCGGGAACAATTTTAGCGTTGATGCCAGCACCTCGTGCAGCTCGGCTGACGCAGCAGTTTCCAAAGTTAAAGTTACAAATCGATAAAGCTCAGGCGGAGGGTCGATGAGAAAGTTTTTTTGTGGCGGTAGTCGCCTCAAAAAATTAAACGTAGTGAAAAGGAGGACGATATGGGTCTATCAAACGTAGATCTAGGTCACCTCGTTTCACCCAAGACATCGGGAATGGACCTGAAAAATGGGGTTCCCGCAAGAGGAGATCGAGATTCAAAGGTGAGCGATCAGTTTGATCACGCACTTGAAAAGTCTCAGTCAAAGAATGCTGATAATAAGGCGAATCAAGTAGCCAAAAAATCAGAAAATCTTGCGAATAAGGAATCTCAAGAGGCTGAACCATCTCAAGCTTCAAAACTTGAGAATCAGAACGAGTCACAGGAAGTGTCTCAGAACGAAGCTCAGTCTTCTCATATCAAGAAAAATCCCGAAATGTCTGAGAATGATAAAGAAAGCAACACGGATGTTCTTCCTGAATCACTCGCGGCGCTTCAGAATCTTGAATTGGCTCAGATGATCAAGATTGAAGTAAGCGAAGTGAAGGGTGAAGACGAAACTGCATCTTTAACCGAGATTGAGAAAATTTCTGGTGAAAATATGCAGGCTAACTTACAGGCAGTATCATTGCCTGAAGTTAAATTGACATCTGAAGGTCTCAACAGTCTTCAGAAGACTCACGAGAATCAAAAAATTGAAAAATCAAAAATAGATGGTACGGACGTTCAAGGTGAAATTTCTTTAGCCGGTTTGGAATTAGGGCTAGAAGATGTTGATCCTGAAAGCGAAAATAATCTTCAAGATCTTTTGGGAGATCAATCTGAGCTAAAAACTCAATTGGTTGCCCCTGAGGTCAATCAAACAAGCGAGGCGGGGTCTCGAGACTTTAAGTCTATGGTTGATAGTCTTTGGATTGAACAGAATCTAAAAACCTCTCAACCTGAAACTATTCAGTTCGCCCAACCTGCAAAGTTTGAAGTGAAGGGTGTTGAAAGCACTGTTCGCACTCATCTTGTTGACGATATGAAGCCACTGATCACGCAAGCCATTCATTTTAAGAAAGGCGGCGAGATGACACTAAGTCTAAAACCTCAAGATCTAGGATGGGTCAAGGTTGAAATCAAAGTCGATTCTGATGCAGTGAATGTGAATATTCAAGCTGAACAACACTCTGCAAAGAATATGCTCGAAGGGCAGATTCATGAGCTTAAGCAGCAATTAAATGCTGCGGGTTTGAATTTGAAGGATGTTTCTATTGAGTCGATGAAAAATCCATCAGCTCAGGGAGATCGAAATCCTGAATTTCAAAATCAGCAAAAACGTCAACATCAACAAGACGCTCAATCTCAGTTCAAGGATGAACCACGAAGCTTTAGCGAGTTTCATATGAGCGAAAGTGAAGGGAGTAAAGCCGCATGACAAGCGTAACTGATCTTAAAAATGCAACAGCGCTTTCACAGAATCCACATATCGCGCCGTCGCAAGAAATGGGAAAGAATGATTTCTTAAGGCTATTGATGACTCAACTTTCAAATCAGGATCCTACGAGTCCTCAAGATCCCACACAGTTTGTCACTCAACTTAGTCAGTTTTCACAAGTTGAAAGCTTAACGAATTTGAGTTCAAAAATGGATGAACTTGTGAAGATCAATAGTGCAACCAATGCCGCGGGCTCAGTTTCACTGTTGGGTAAAGAAATCAGAGTCGATAGTAATAAAATCGTTGGTCCTGCGACAGTCTTTTACAACCAAGAAAAAGACTCGGTCAGATCAAAGATTGAAATTCTTGATACCTCAGGAAAAGTAGTGAAGATGGTTGATAATCTTCCGAACACCAAGGGTGTTCATGAAGTTGAAATCAAAGATCTTGCGGAGGGTTCATATACTTTCAGAGTCGTCGCTTACGATGATGCTGGTAAGGATGTGAAATCTCAACTTTCTGTTTTAGAGAGAATTACGGGAGTCAATTTCACTGAAAGCTCTCCTGTTCTCTTAACAGCTTCTGGTCAGAAATTGACTGCTGGTCAAGTTGCCGAAATCAGAGAGCCAAAAGTTCAAGCAGGAAGCTAAGACTATGAATGAAATTCAAAAAAGTCTTTTACTGTCTCAACTTCAGCGAGTCGAACCTAAGACGAACTCGACGATTTCACCTGTTCAGAAACCATTAGAAGGTGATTCGTTTGATAAAGTTTTAGAGCGTTCTGAAATTCAAATTTCAAAACATGCAGAAAAAAGGCTGCATTCAAGAAATATTGAACTGAGCGTTGCCGACAAGGTGAAGCTTCAAGATGCGATGGGATCGCTACAAAAAAAAGGTGCCAGGGACTCTCTCGTTTTAATGGGTGAGTTGGCGTTGATTGTTAATGTTCCTTCAAAGACGGTGGTCACCGCAATGGCCAAAGATCAAATGAAGGAGCAGGTTTTTACAAATATTGATTCTACTATTTTAGTATAAACAAGTGCCTTGGACCGCGAAGCCTCTGGCTTCAAGGAAAGGCACAACTGGAGGATATATATGTCAGTTGTTGCAGCTTTGTATTCCGGAATTTCTGGAATTGTTTCTAACGGTGCCGCTCTCGCGGTTTCTGGAGATAATATCGCAAACATTAGTACACCCGCTTTTAAATCATCAGCGGCTGTTTTTGAAAGTGCGCTCGTTCAAAGAATTGGAAGCGCTGAAATTGGTCTTGGAACAAGACTTGGTGGAACAAGTGCAAACTTTACGCAAGGTGCATTTGCCAACACAACGAGAGCAACCGACCTCGCTATTCAAGGCCGGGGGTTTTTTGCTGTCGATGGTACTGGAGGTGATCGATTCTATACTAGAGCCGGCGCTTTTTTACAAAACAGTGACGGAAAGCTTGTCACTGCTTCGGGGGGATACTTGCTTCAGGGATATTCCATCGATTCATCAGGCGCTGTTTCGGGAACTTTAGATGATATTGATTTGCTCGGTACTACTTCAACACCTACCGCAACATCGGCGGTAACTTATTCGTTGAATCTTAATGCTTCTGAAGGAACTCCAAATTCAACTACATTTACAGGAACCACTTTTGCAAACGCTGAATCGACTTCGGATTTTAACGTCACTACAAACGTTTATGATTCGCTTGGTGTAAGCAGAACTTTGGTGACCTATTTTAGACATTTGGCGAATAACCAATGGGCCTATCATACGTTAACTGCCGGTTCGAATCTTGAAAACTATGGTGGTGCTTCTGGTGGAACTGTTGTGGTAGACGAAGGACTTGTTACTTTCACGAGTTCTGGAAATCTATCTTCGGTTAGTCGCGCAAGTGGCGCCCTCGCTGGTTTTGGTCCTGCAACTTTGGATGCTAACGGAACACTCGTAGCTGGTGAACGAATCAATACTTTCTCAGGTGGCGCAACCACTATTCAGTGGGCTGGTGGAGCAACTGCTCAAGCCATGCTTACTTTTGACTTCGGTCAAGTTTCTGGAAGCACAGCTATTAGTACACAGTATGCTTCTCCGAGTGCAGTTTCGCTTGTGAGCCAAGATGGACAATCGGCTGGAGATCTTCAATCGATTGAAATTACGGCTGCTGGTGTGATTAAAGGAAGTTTCTCAAACGGTCAGACGCGAGATATCTATAAAATCCCGCTTGCGATCTTTCCTAACGATGAAGGTTTGACTCGATCAGGAAACAATCTTTACGCAGCAAGCTCAAACAGCGGTGACGCACAAATTTCTGATGCGCAAACTGCTGGTCGCGGAGATGTTCGATCGTTTTCTCTTGAGCAAAGTAATACCGACCTTGCCGCGGAGTTTGTTAAGATCATCGGTTATCAAAGAGCCTTCCAAGCTTCTTCACGTACCGTGCAGACAGCTGCAGAATTGCTCCAAGATCTTGTTCGAATTGGTCAATAATAATGGGTGAAGTGACAGGGCGCATCACAACTTAAGTTGTGATGCGCTTCGTGTCATAAATTGTAGTAAACTCGTGGCTATCTCTTTGAATTTGTTGGATGCACTTCTGGGCGACAGGTACAATGAAGTCGTGTTTCCTCAACCATTAAAAGAAGAGCAAGACTATGACCAAGTTCTTCAGTTTTTTGAAAGATTGTTAAGAGATGATAGTCCGTGTCGCCTTGACGCTGAGTATCCGCTCGCATTTAATCTCGCAAATCGCGATCATATTTTTGTTTCTCGAACAAAAGATCCTCTTGCCGGTTTAGCAAGTCTTGAAAGAAAAATTGAAATAGAGCCGGGAAGAACAATGAATGCTCTTTTTGTTGGCAGTGTTGTCACTGATCCGAAAGCAAGAAATCAGGGCTTACAGCGCCAACTTTTTATGGCGCTCGAAGAGAAAGCAGAGACATGGGGAATTGATTTGATCGTTCTTTGGAGCAATCAAATGGAGTTCTATCAAAAATTAGGATTCTCTTTAGCGGGACTTCAAGCCAGTTGGCTTGGAGGAATGAAGGGTGCTCTATCTACTATTCCTTCTAAAGTTAAACTTGGATCCACTCAAGATGTTCCGTTTCGTCGTGAATATTTTGAAGCCTTCGATCAAAAAAGAATGAGAGTTCATCGAACTCAAGAAGAAATGAAGAAGCTCTGGAATATCCCAAAGATGTTTGTGGCTTGTACTGATAGAGCCTATGCCTTGGTGGGCAAGGGTGAAGATTTCGAGGGTATCTGTCATGAATGGGCTGGTCCGGCCGAAGAAGTTCTAGCCTGTTTTGATAAACTTAGAGAAAAATTTCATCAGCTGAGGATTTTAAGCCCGGGAATTATCCATGACCCTGAAGAGTCAAAAGTGATTTCGAGACTAGAAGAAAATCAGTTCGAATGTCGTTTAGAATATTTAGGCCTCATTAAAATTCTTTCAGATCAGTTAAAAATGGAAGACCTTCTTCCTGAGACAATGAAGTGCCCGTTTTTTATATGGGGACTCGACTCTATATGAGTCTTCTTCAGAATAATTTAACAGTCTTTTTTGAGCGTTATCCAGAATCTAAAGAGAAGTTTAACTCAATCGTTCAAGATCTTGATTTATCGCGTTGGACGGTTCTTAAAAATTCATATTTGATTGAGAGTGGAAAGATTATTGACTCACCGGAATCTGATTTTTGGAGTGATATTCGGTTTAAGCGACTCAATGAATTAAAAGCTGAGAAAATTATTCTGGTTGGGGGCTTCGCGGGAGGACAGGTTTTAGATCAAATCAAAAATTCTGATCTTAAAAACTTTGAAGATCTCATTATTATTGAGCCTCATATTGATCGATTCTTAGGTGTATGTGCTCTTAAAGATTTTAGATCAGTTTTTAAAGATCAACGATTTCATTTTTTGGTTGGTCTAAGTCCTGACGAATGTTTTTCGGAATTTGTTCGATTGCTGCGAATACCAGAACGAGCCTTTCGAATGGACGCCTATCGATTTATTTTGCATCCTCAAAACTTAAAAGCATCTTCTGAATATTTTGAGATCGTTTTTGACGAGTGGGTCGCTGCTACTAAGCAATTGCGCAGACATTTTGGCGAAAAAGAAGATTCACTATTAGGGTTTAGACTCTTTATGGAGAATTTAGACTGGGTCTATAAAACTCCAGGGGTTTTATCTCTAAAAAATTTGTTTGAAGGAAAGCCTGCTGTTATTATCTCAACCGGACCTAGTCTCAAAAAATCTCTACCCGAGATTAAGAAAGTACAAGATAAAGCTATTCTTATTGCTGCCGATGCAAGTTTAAGCATTCTTTTAGATGCAGGTATAGAGCCCCATTTTATATGCACTCTTGAACGTGATCTTTGCGCTAAAAAGTTTTTTGAAACTTCATCGTCCAAGAAGGAGGATTTACAGACCAGTCTGATTAGCTATGCTTTTATACCTCGAGAATCGACGCAAGCTTTTAAAGGAAAGACTTGGGTTGCTTATCGTGACTACGGTTATTTTTTGTTTTTTGAAAAATCGAGTTCTAAGGGGATCATTTCTAGTTCGACATCAGTAGCTCACTTTTGTTTACGAATAGCATCACATTTAGGATGTGGCCCCATTGTCTTAGTCGGTCAGGATCTTTCATATGATCCGCAAACTTTAGCATCCCATCCCGACGGAATTGCTTATGAAGATTGGAGTCATGGTCGATCGCTTGAAGACCTTAAGTCGAAGATCGTTCGAGAGAATTTAGGCCAGTATGTAGCGATTGAAGGTAACGATTTACCCGAAGTTCCGTCATGCTCTCTTTATTTTAGTTTTGTGAAGGAATTTGCGTGGGAAGCCACTCAGCTAAAGGTCCCTTTGATGAATGCCACTATCGGTGGAGCAAAAATTCCTGGGCTTCAAAGAGTTCGTCTTGAGGATTTAGCTCGTCAATGGTCTGCCATTCCTCGCGCATTCGAACAGATTAAAGATAAGTATAAACCTCAAGAGGGTAAGTTTCCTCCAATGCCCGAGGTATACAATTTTATAGAAGAGCTTGAAACAAAGTTAAAAATGATACTTCAGCTCACGAATGATTTTGAGGCTCAGAATCTGATTACCGAAAAAAAATCTGAGACCGTAAATTTTGTTCGTAAAGCACTTGAGGAATTATATAAAGATCCTCGATTTGTTTGTTTTATTTTGCAGAATAGCGGACGTGAAATTCTTGAAATTGAAAACGAGTGGAATCTTCTTTCGGACTCAGTTCAAGATCCACACCTGCGCATGAAAATTTTGCGCTCTTGGTTGTCGCTTATTGTCGACGTTTTGCAACAAATTCATGCACTTATGGTGACGCCCCATAGCTCAAACGAGCGTCATTCTGATGTGGTTTCTGAGCGACACGGTGCTTAAGCTTTTTGACTCATCCCACTAAGTCGCTGAAACTAATCAGCTCATTAAATTCTGTAAAATTATCTGAAAAATCTGCAGTGCATAGAACTCGATTTTGGCCGATGAGCAAAACATCTTTAAGCGATTGATCCCTTGAATGGTGGGATGGCTTGAAGAGTGTAGCCATGGGTCGGCCGGTTAAACACGGGTGAAATGAACGGAGACAAAACAATATGGGCTTAAGAATTAACACAAACGTACTTTCATTGAATGCGCAGAGAAATCTGGGTATCAATAGCAGAGCTTTCGCTAGAGCTCTTCAAAGACTTTCATCGGGTTCTCGTATTAATAGAGCAGGTGATGATGCCGCCGGTCTTGCTATTTCTGAAGGTTTGGGTGCTCAAGTTAGAGGAACAGCTCAAGCCGTTCGAAACGCCAACGAAGCTATCGGATTCTTAAACACAGCTGAAGGGGCTCTTGCTGAGCTTACCAATATTACGCAACGTTTGAGAGAATTAGGAATCCAAGCTGCGAACGGAACCCTCTCAAGTCTTGAGCGCGGTTATCTTGATTCTGAAAAGGAACAACTTATTAGCGAGTTTGATCGTATCGCAACTCAAACACAATTTAACGGTGCCTTCCTTTTGGATGGTTCATTTACAACCACCGATCTTCAAGTCGGAGTTCAAAAAGGCATGACGATTTCTTTTAATATCGGAAACGCACGAGCTTCATCACTTGGAGGTCTCGCGACACTTTCTGGTTTAAGAAGTATGATTCAAACTGCTCTGAGCGGAATGATCATCAATGGTATTGCCATCAATAACTCTACTTCAACAGATGATGCGATTTCTTCAGCCAATAATTCTTTTAGCGCAATCGCGATTGCAAAAAGAATTAACGAAGTTTCGGGTCAGACCAAAGTTTACGCTGATGTTCAAGATACAATCGTTAAAGTCAACACGATGGACTTTACTAACTTTAACGGGGACTTAAGTGGAGATAATTTTAAGATCAACAACGTTTCAATTCTTGGAACTGGCGTAAACAATATCAACAGCTTTATCAGTGCTGTTAATAATTACTCAGGCTCTACGGGTGTTAAAGCACGACTTCAAGCTAGTTCAACTAACTCAATTGAGTTTTATGCTGAAGACGGAAGAAATATTCAACTCTTCTGGAGTGCAACTCTCAGCTCGGGTATCTATAATGCATTTGCCAACTCAACCAACTTCGTTGCGTTTTCATCGGGTACTGTTTTCACCTACCTCTTGAGTGCGACAACTGGAATAAGTACCGCTCTCGGAAGCACCGGTGCAGTACGAACAGGTGCTATCAAATTGCGATCTTCATCAGCGATTACGATTGCCAATATGCAATCAGCCGCTCTTGGATTCGGAAACGCAACAACTTCGTACAATATTACTGTAGATGCATCTGCTGGTTTGGCAGCGATTTCGCTTTCAGATCAAGATAGAGCTTCGGACGCCTTAAGCGTTATCGATGCAACTCTGACGTCATTGAATACCTTGCGATCAGGTTTGGGTGCGACTCAAAGTCGACTCGACTCAGTTATTCAGAATTTAGGTGTGACTCTTGAGAATATCTCGGGTGCACGTTCACAAATTCGAGATACTGATGTTGCTGTTGAAACTGCCGAACTTACGAGAGCACAAGTTTTGCAACAAGCGGGTGTTGCAGTATTAGGACAAGCCAATGCTTCGTCTCAATCTGCACTGCAACTTTTGCAAAATTTATAAATTTTTTGAGGAGCGGGTGAAGCCTACAAGCTTCTCAATTTAAATACATGGAATACGCGTGCCAGTGAGGCTCACATAATAGGACAAGGAAGAATCGAACGGAGATAAAATAATATGGGATTAAGAATTAATACAAACGTACTTTCATTGAATGCTCAAAGAAATTTGGGTATCAATAGTCGAGCCTTTGCACGAGCCTTACAAAGACTTTCATCAGGTTCTCGGATCAACCGAGCAGGTGACGATGCTGCTGGTCTCGCTATTTCTGAAGGTTTGGGTGCACAAGTAAGAGGAACTGCACAAGCTATCCGAAACGCCAACGAAGCGATCGGATTCTTGAACACTGCGGAAGGAGCTTTGGCTGAACTTACAAATATCACGCAACGCTTGAGAGAATTAGGTATACAGGCTTCAAACGGTACCCTTTCTTCGACTGAGCGAGGTTATCTCGATTCAGAAAAAAATCAGCTCATAGCTGAGTTCGACCGTATTTCAACTCAAACACAATTTAACGGTGCCTTCCTTTTGGATGGTTCATTTACAACCACCGATCTTCAAGTCGGAGTTCAAAAAGGCATGACGATTTCTTTTAATATCGGAAACGCACGAGCTTCATCACTCGGAGGTCTTGCAACTCTTTCCGGATTAAGAAGTATGATTCAAACCGCGTTAAGTGGTGTGATCATTAATGGGTTCGCCATTAACAATTCATCAGCAAGTGATGATACTGTTTCTTCTGCAAATAACTCTTTTAGTGCGATCGCAATTGCAAAAAGAATTAATGAGCAATCTGGTCAAACAAAAGTTTATGCCGATATTCAAGATACTATCGTCAAAATTAATAACTTAGATTTCTCTGGATATGCCAGTGGAGATTTAAGTGCAGATAACTTTAAGATCAATAACGTTTCGGTTCTTGGAACTGGTATCAACAACGTTAACAGCTTTGTTTCGGCAGTAAATAATTACTCCAGTAGCACGGGCGTAAAAGCACGACTTCAAGCAAGTTCAACAAACTCAATTGAGTTCTATGCTGAAGACGGAAGAAATATTCAGCTCTTCTGGAGTGCTACGGTCAGTACTGGTCTATTTAATGCTTTCGCGAACTCAACAAACTTTGTTTCTTTCTCATCTGGAACCATTTTCTCAGCAACTGCACTTTCAGGTGGCATCAGTATAGCGTACTCATCCACTGGTCTTACTCGTACTGGATCGATCAAACTGAGATCTTCTGCGGCTATTTCGATTACTAATATGCAGTCTGCTGCATTAGGATTTGCTGGTAGTTCAAGCAGTTCTCTTAATATTACTGTAGATGCCTCAGCCGGATTAGCTTCGATTTCGTTACTGCAACAAGATACAGCTTCAGATGCGTTGAGCGTAATTGATGCTACTTTGACTTCGCTCAATAGCCTTCGATCTGGATTGGGCGCGACTCAAAGTCGACTTGACTCAGTTATTCAGAATTTGGGTGTGACTCTCGAGAATATCTCAGGTGCACGTTCGCAAATTCGTGACACAGATGTAGCCGTTGAAACAGCTGAGCTCACTCGAGCCCAGGTACTTCAACAAGCGGGAGTAGCGGTATTAGGTCAGGCAAATGCTTCGTCACAATCTGCACTTCAATTACTCCAGAACCTCTAAGAATAAATTCTTAAGAGACTGAAGAGTAATCGAAACGAGGAGGTTCTATGGACCACAATGATGATTCCTCCGTTGGCAGGTGGCAAAGAGCAAGTCTGGATCGTCGAGGCCTCAAGGCCTTGACGGCAATCCAGCCCGAAAGGCACTCGGAACTTATGGCTAAAGTGCATTTGCAGACGGACGCTATGAAAAGATTTGGTGCGAAGCTTCAAAGGGGGTTGGGAATTCAACGTGAAGGAAAAGTTGAATTCGAATACGAACCAGTAACAGGGAGTGTATTTGTAAAACTCTTTGACGCAGAGACGGGTGAACTTCAAGTGAAGTTAACTCCTGAAGAGGTAGCTAAAGGTCTCCAAGGCTTAGAAGAAACTGAAGACAGCGTCATGCCGCTCAGCAGCTTCTTTGCAGATCTTCACGTATAGAAAGTACAGCGTGAATACTCATTGAACCCGAGCGTCAATTCACCCGACGCTCGGGTTCAGTTGTATAATGATATGGAGAACTTAGTTATCTAAACATGGAGTGAAAAAATATGAGTGGATTCTCCTTAAGTGGTCTTGGAAGTGGTATCGATTGGTCAGCGTATATTACTGCAATTAAGAATGCTGAAAAAACATCGTTAGACAATACGTTAGGTCTTCGGGGCCAAACTTTTCAAACAAAACAAAAAGTTTATACAAATATTCAAACCTTCGTCGATGCCTTGAGGCAAAATGTGCAAGGATTTGCAGTCTCAGGTGATTTTCTCACAAAAAGTGTAACCTCGTCTGATAGTGCAGTTCTCACTGGAACCGCAACTCTATCGGCAATTAATCAAAGTGCTACAGTTCAAGTTAAACAATTAGCCACCAACGAAGTATGGCAAGGTCAATTCACAGGGGTAAATAATGCAGTTACCTCTACAGATCAAACAATAACGATCAATGTTAGGGGTCAAGCCAATGTTTTAAACGTAACCGCAGGTAAAACTCTTAAAGAATTGGCTGCTCAGATTAACGAAGCCAATATAGGCGTGACAGCTACCGTTTTTGATACTGGAGCTGGGGGAGCGACACCTGCGCGAATAGCGATTACAGATTCAACGATTGGAAAATGGGATCCAGTGCAGGCCTCTGCTGTCTACAATATTTCGATTACCAGCACGCTTACTGAGCTTTCAACTGTAGCATTTGGTGCAACACCATCTGTACCTGGTCAAGATTCACGGGTGTGGCTGAATAACGGAACCGACGATGTTTATCGTGACAATAATACGCTAAGTGATGTGATTCCTGGTGTGACTCTTAATTTGCTTTCTGCTGCTGATGGAGTTTGGAAGACAGTCACCGTCAATTCAAGCACTGATAATGCACTTTCACGAGTGCGAACATTTGTTGAAAAGTATAATAGCGTCGTCAAAGAAATTCGAAAAATGATTAAAGTTGACCCCAATAATGCCTCTCAACAAAGCGTTCTTTCGGGAGATGGTACATTGAGAAATATTTTGACGCAGATTCAGAGCACGGCTTTAAACTCAGTTTTGAGCCTTCCCGCTGGTGCTGCGATAAATTCTCTTGCAGATATTGGCATAACTACAAAATTTAACCGATCTAATGCAAGCGATCCCGATAATGGAACGCTAGAGATTAACGAAGATAAGTTTAACGCGGCTCTCTCTTCAAACTTCGACGATGTTGTGAAGTTTTTTGAAGGGGCAACGGTAGGAACCACTCGATACAGTGGATTTGCAGCAAAGATGGATACACTACTCGATTCAATTTTAGATACGACGAATGGATCGCTTAGTGTTGCCATTAAAGAAACTGCGACTGAGGTTTTAAGAATTACAGACGACTACGAAAAGAAACTGGCGAGAATTGATAGGAAGCAAGAAATGCTAAAAGCAAAATTTGCAAGATTAGAAACTTTGCTATCTCAATTGAACTCGCAGGGATCTGCGCTATCGCAGGCTCTTAGCAGTATTAATCAATCGTCGAGCAAGAAATAGGCTTTAAGTGATTTGGGGAGAAAGGGTCGGATAGAATGATGCAATCAAGTGGCGGCTTTAAAAAAGGTAAAATGAACCCCTACCAAAAGACTGCGATTCAAACCGCGTCTAAGGAGGAGCTCGTGCTTTTGCTTTATAACGGAGCAATTAAGCATACGACCGCTTCAATTGAATTTCTTGATAAAAAGAATTTTGCAGATGCATCAAAAAATATTTGTCGAGCTCAAGCGATTATTGTTGAGCTTCTTAATTCTCTTAATTTTGAAGTGGGTGGTGAGATCGCTAAAAACCTTGAGTATCTCTATTCAGTGATGGTGGACAATCTTACGGTAGCTAATTTTGAACATCTTACTGACCCGCTACGAGTTAATCTTCAGATTCTGGACAAACTTAAGACTGCTTGGGAGGGCGTCCTTCAGCAAATCAAAGAAGGCAAAGTCCAACCTAACGGCAGATAAGTTTTATCTGATTGGGTGAAGGCCTAAAGAGGCATTCGCTCTATAAGTTCGATCATTTTAAGACTTGATTCAGGCTGATCTCGACGTTCCTCGGCCGATAATTTCTGAATAATTGATCGAGCGTCCTTCCAAAGATTGAGTTTTCCAAGACAGATTAAATATTCTTTGAGCCCCAGTCGGCATCCTTTTTGATGAGACGATTCGAGACATCGAAGAGCTTCTGCCCATTTTTCTTTTCGAGTTAAAAAAGAACCTTCAATGAAATCGACTAATCCTAGGTGGCTAAAGTGTTCTTGCGCCAATTGGCGATCTCGCTCGATTCGATCATTTCTTTGGTGCATCAGGCTTAATTCAAAAATCAAAAGTGAGGCCTGAAAAAAAACGTTTCTGAAGTCATCAAGCTTGTCGATTTCTGAGGGGTCAGTTTGAGCAATGGCTATCGATTTAAAGAAAAAAGATTTTTTAAATTTCGGCTGAACAGACTTAAGCTCTTTCCACTTCATTTGCTGAAACAAACTTAGGAGCCAATAGATTTCAAACTCTTCAACAGAAGGTTCAAGTTCTTGGGCTCGCTTAAATTCTTTACTGGCTTCGTCATATTTTTTCTGCTTCTGAAGAACTACGCCTAACTCCCAGTAAGCTTGAGCATCTTCTGGATTCTGGTTAATCTTTGCTCGACCCAAATCTTCATAAAAATGCATCCGATCTTTCTTGAGCGATAAATTCTGCTCTTTTACGGGCCCAAAATGATGAATGACGACATCAAGTGGTTCCGTTTTAAGCCGATGTTTCTGAAGGCTGGGTTCAATACGTTCGTGGAGAACCCCCTCATAGAAAATTCTTTCATCTTTTCGGAACAGTCTATGCAGATGAGTCAAAACAAATCCGGCAGCCGGACCATTTGCTAAGGCGGTGAAACCTATTTCAGAAAAATTATTTGTATAATTTTTAATTGGCAGAAGAAATGCATCTACATTTGAGTGCGAAATTGCTTTTTTAATCAGCGAGTGAGAGGTGGTGTCAATCCGTTCGTCAGCATCTAAGAACAGAATCCAGTCGGTCTGAGTCTGAGAGATTGCATAATTTCTCTGGTCCGCAAAATCATTGGGCCAAGCGCGATGATAGAGCTTTATCTGTGGATATTGGCTCTGCAGGTTTTGAATGATATTCAGACTTTGGTCGGTGCTTCCGGAATCGACGAGGATGACTGCATCAACCAAAGCAATGCAAGAAAGTATGCAATCTTTGATAAAAAACTCTTCGTTCTTAAGAATTATACAAAGTGTCAGCCTGCTCACAAGTCTATGCCAGTGTACAGGTTGTTGATTGCCATGAGAAGTAAGTAAAAATACTCAATTGTAAAACTTTCTTCTCACCGTTTTTTAAATTCATATTTGTAATGGAGAGAGCTTTGTCCCCCAGAGTAGACACTATAGTTGAGACAATTATATTTAAAGATGGGACTAAAAATATAAATTTTATTGTAGATTCGGAGATCAAAGTCAGGTGTCGGCCAATCGCCCAAAAGAAGATCTGTTAACCATTGAAAGTATTGTTCCACGAGGAGGCGAAATGGGGGCTCTCATTCGTTCTCACGATTGGTCTAAAACTTCTGTTGGTGATCCTCATTTGTGGCCACAAAGTCTGAGAACAGCTTTAAGTATTTGCTTGGAATCAAAATTTCCAATGTGCGTGTGGTGGGGGCAAGATCTAACTGTCTTCTATAATGATGCCTATATTCCGTTCACTGCGTTAAAACATCCTCACTTTCTTGGAAAACCAGTTCGCGAGCAGTGGGCAGAGATCTGGCATGATCTTCGAGGTTTGACTGAAAAAGTTCTTAACGAAGGAGAGTCTTTTTGGGGTGAAAGCATGTTGTTTCATATGACTCGAAAGGGATTTCTTGAAGAAACCTATTTTACTTTTTCGATTAGCCCCGTTCGTGATGAATCAGGATCTATCGCAGGCATGGTAACACCTTGCCAGGAGACTACCGGAGTTGTTTTAAGTGATCGACGAAGCCAGATTCTTCGTGATTTGGGCTTTTTGAGTGTTACGAATCTATCTCAGCTTGGCGATTCGGTGATGAGAGTTTTAAGCTCGAATCTAAAAGATATTCCATTCGCTTTGCTTTATGCTGCGAGCTCAGATGGAAAAACAGCAAATCTCGTGGGTAATTTTGGAATTCAAAAAGGATCTCGTGCGGCACCTTTATCATTTGATTTAACATCCAAAACCTTAAATCAATGGCTTATAGACTTTGTTAATATTAAGCGACAGCCAGAGTGGATTGTTGGATTACGTTCACTCTTTTCTACTGATCTTCCTTCTGATCCTTATCCCGAACTGCCGGATTCAGCGTATGTACTTCCTATTCAGATTTCGACTCAAGAGCTGCCTGCGGGTTTCCTCGTTCTTGGAATCAGTTCACGTTTGGAATTTGACAGCCAGTATCGTGATTTTTACGCTCTCATTTGCCAACACATCTCGACGCATTTAACCAAAATAAAGTCATTTGAAATTGAAACCAGACGTCTTGAGGCTCTTGAAGAAGTTGATCGAGCGAAAACCATTTTTTTTAATAATGTAAGTCATGAGGTGAGAACCCCGCTTACATTACTTTTAGGCCCTCTCGATGATCTACTTTCGGGTAAATGGGGAACTCTTGATTCAAAAGTTTCATCAGAGCTTATAGTTGTTCATCGAAACGCACTAAGACTCTTAAAATTGATAAACACGCTTCTCGATTTTTCAGGAATCGAAGCTGGGCGCGTCGAAGCTAAATTTCAGGCGACAGACCTTGTGTCAGTTACTCAAGAATTAGTTGAAACATTTCGTTCAGTTGTTGAGAGAGCCGGATTGAAGCTTTCAATCGAAGCAAATTCTATTTCTGAGCTTGTGTATGTAGACAGAGAAATGTGGGAGAAGGTTGTCCTTAATTTAATGTCGAATGCATTTAAATATACACATTCGGGTGAGATTCGAGTTCGATTGAATGCTGATCAGCACAAAGTAGTTTTTTCGGTGGAAGATACAGGCATTGGAATCTCTGAATCCGAGCTGCCCAAAGTTTTTCAAAGATTTCATCGTGTGAGGGGCGCCTCTGGCAGAACGCATGAGGGAGCAGGAATTGGTCTTTCGCTCGTACAAGAGCTGGTGAAGCTTCATGGAGGTTCGCTCAGAGTTGATAGTATTGCGGGCGAAGGATCGGTTTTTAGCGTTTCTATTCCTCTCGGTAAAAAGCACCTTCCTTCACACCGGATTTTTGAAATCTCTGAACAGTCAAAAAATTCATTAAATCATTCACGAGTTTATGCAGAGGAGGCTGGTCAATGGATTTTGAACGGAGTTCAAAATCAACATCTTAAAACTCCTGAAGTCGCCGAAGTCTGTTTGCCAAATGGAAAAACAATCGCTCTTTTAGGGCGGCGATCACACTCAAGAAAACAAATATTATTGGCTGATGATAATGCAGATATGCGCGATTATATTAAAAATATTTTAACTGATGATTATGAAGTCGTCGAAGCAAGTCAGGGAGCTGAAGCCCTATCGACAATTCGAAAATGTCAGCCCGATATGGTGATATCTGATACGATGATGCCAGTAATGGATGGAGTCGAATTGGTTAAGCAAATTCGATGTGATCCATTACTGCAAGCTATACCAGTCATTCTTCTTTCAGCAAGAGCAGGAGAAGGGCCAAATATCAGTGGAGTCGAAATTGGCGCGAATGATTATATAACTAAGCCATTCTCTAATGAAGAGTTGAAAACACGAGTTCGGATTCAATTGCAAATGGCCGAAGTAAGAAGAAAAGCGGCAGACAATGAGGTCATGCAGTCCGAGCTGCAAAGACTTATTCATGTTCAAAATGAGTTTAGTTCGTTAGCAAGTCATGAGCTTAAACCTCTAGTAATGAGTTTACGCCATAATCTTCAGATGGCTCTTGATTGCGCTCACGAGGGCGGACCGAGTTGTGAAAAAATTTATCAGGGAATAGATTCTTCATTAAAGCAAATCGATCGGCTAATGGACATAGTCGAATCTTTTGAATGGCATTCTCATTAAATCAGTAGCTTTACAGGGTGTTTTTCAGAAGGCGTCTGTAAATGTAACCACACTTCGATTTGCTTCAAATCCTTTTGAATATTCAGTTACTCGCTTTTCAAAAAAATTAGTAAGAGGTTGAACATCTTGAAGAATCATAAATGAAAAAGGATTCTTCTGATGATATCTTTTTTTAAAACCCATCTGAGCGAGGCGTTGATCAGCAACATACTGAAGATACTGAAGCATGAGTTTTGAAGAGAGCCCAGTTACAGTCTGCGAAAGTGCGTCTTCGCAAAAATTCATTTCAATGGTGATTGCTTCTTCAAGCATTTTCACAACCTTTGTTTCAAGCTGATCATTAAAAAATCGAGGATATTCCTGGCGAAGAACGTGAAGTACCGCCATGGCTCCTTCAATATGGAGACTTTCATCGCGAAAGACCCAGTTTGTTGCCGTGGCTAACGCGGGCAGCAAGCCTTTATTCCTTAAAAAGTAGACATAGGCAAATGAGCCGAAGAAGAATAAGCCTTCGACGCAAGCCGCAAAACAAATGAGATTCTCAATAAATTGTTTTTTCTTATCGTCAGTATCACATTTCTCTAAGCTCTCAATCGAGTCCATATATCTAAAACAAAAATCCGCTTTTTGTTTAACCGATGGAATATTTTGGTAGGCAGAGAATGCCTGACGACGTTCTTCCATATCAGGAATATAGTTATCAACTAGGAGCAAATAGGTTTCGACATGCAGCATTTCATCAAAAAGCTGTTTGCCCAAAAACATTCGAAACTCAGGCGAATTGATATGTTTATAAAAATTCAAAACCAAATTATGAGCCACGATATTGTCAGCGGTAGCAAAAAAAGCGACGAGTCGTTTTACAAGATGTGCTTCGGCCGGAGAAAGTTTGTCTCGCAGATGTTCGAAATCCATCGAAAAGTCGAGCTCATCTGTTGTCCAAATGTTTTTGATCGAGTCTTTATAAAACTGAAAAAACTGCGGATACTTCATGGGCCGCAAAGTAAGATCTAAAGTTGAATCTAAAAGCATAAATCAATTTCCTTTATTGGCAGGCCTCACAGGATTCGGGATTCTCAAGTGAGCAGGCAACAGCAGCCAGAGGCTCAGGCGTCTGAGCGGTAATATTCGCATTAACTCGAGTATTCGTTGTGACAGTAGTTTTCGCAATACCGGTTTTGGCCCGCGATCTTAAATAATACGTCGTTTTTACACCTTGCTTCCATGCATACATATACATGGACGAAAGTTTTCCGATCGAAGGATCTTCCATAAAAAGATTCAGCGATTGCGATTGGCAAATGAACGGGGAGCGCTCGGTAGCCATTTCAATCAAATCTTTTTGAGAAATTTCCCAGGTGGTGCGGTAAAGCTTTTTAAGGTCTTCAGGGATCTCCTCAATATTTTGGAGGCTTCCATCGGCAGCAATGATTTTAGAACGCATTTCGTCTGTCCAAAGTTTGAGAGCTTGAAGATCTTTAACAAGGTAGCGATTAATTTGCAAAAATTCGCCGCTCAAGGTTTCTCGTTTAAACACATTGGCGATCTGAGGTTCGATGCTTTCATAGCACCCCATAATCGAGGCAATGGTAGCAGTCGGTGCAATGGCAATCAGCAAACTATTTCTAATGCCTTGATTTTTAATATCTTGAGCGAGTTTGTTCCAATCTTCGTGAAGAGTGGGCATTGTTGCCTGATGCTTTTCAGCCAGCTGAACTTGAAGTTGGCCTTCAGCATAACGCGACTCTTTAAAGGCCGGAAACAAGCCTTCATTCTTTGCAAGTTCAGCGCTTGTGCGAAGCGCTTCGTGATAAATTGTTTCTGATATTTTAGACGAAAGTTCTCGGCTTTCAATGCTTCCAAAAGGAATTCTCATTTTGAAGAAAACATCTTGAAGCCCCATAATGCCGAGTCCAATAGGGCGCCATTTTTGATTTGAAGCTCGAGCTTCGGGTGTCGGATAAAAATTAATATCGATCACTCGATCTAAAAATTTAACTGCTGTTTTTGTGGTTTTTCGAAGACGATTAAAGTCGAAAGTTTTTTGATCAGTAACATAAGAAGATAAATTGATACTTCCTAAATTGCAGACTGCAGTTTGATCAGCCGAGGTGACCTCTAAAATTTCAGTACATAAATTAGAGCTTCGAATGATATGGCCGGCAGCTCCTGTTTGAGCCGATCGTAAATTAGCTTTGTCTTTAAAGCACATCCAGCCATTGCCAGTTTCAGCAAGGGTTTGCATCATTTTCGCATAGAGAGTTCTGGACGGAATCTGCTTTAAGGCTTTTCCTTGTTGCTCATATGACTCATAAGCTCGTTTAAACTCGTCTCCAAATGTGGTGAGGAGTTCGGGAGCATCGCTTGGTGAAAAGAGAGACCAAGGCTCGTCAGTCTCAACGCGTTGCATAAATAAATCAGGAATCCAAAGGGCTAAATTTAAATGATGAGTTCGGCGCTCTTCAGATCCGGTATTATTTCTTAGCTCTAAGAATGATTCGATATCTGCATGCCAAGGTTCTAAATAGATCGCAGCGGCACCTTTGCGTTTTCCACCTTGATTAACGGCGTGAACTGAAGAATCAAAAACTTTTAGAAATGGGATAATTCCGTTGCTTAAGCCATTGGTTCCCTTAATGAGAGATCCTGAAGATCGAACGGGAGTCCAGTCGATTCCAATGCCTCCAGAGAATTTAGAAAGGCGAGCGCAATCAGAAACAGATTTATAAATTCCATCTAAGCTATCTTCACCAACTGTAAGAAGGTAGCAGGAACTCATCTGGGGGTGTCTTGTACCTGAATTAAATAGAGTGGGAGTTGCAGGCGTATACAGAAATTGGCTGACGACTTCATAGAGTTCCAATGCTTCAGGCACTGTTTTTGAAAGCCCCAAAGCTACGCGCATAAACATCCACTGGGGACGTTCGATTATCTGTCTTGTCTTGGGATTTCTAAGAAGATATCGATCGGCAACTGTTTTAAGACCAAAATATTCAAAGAGGTCGTCGCGTTCATGATGAATTGCAAACTCAATCGCCTGTAAATCGGTTAGTGCCAGTTCAAGAACATTGGGGTGCAGAAGGCCTAATTCAAATGCGTTTTTTATGTAATCGCGAAATCCCATATCTCGCCCGACTTCTTTTCGAATACTATCGGCAAGCATTCGCGCCGCGACTTTTGAGTAGTTGGGCTCTTCTGCCATAAGCATGACCGCATTTGAAATCGACAGATCATCAAGCTCACGAGTGGTGCTTCCTTCATGAAGACCATTGATGGTGCGCTTAGCGACTTCGAGACCTTCAACATTGGCCAAACCCCGGCAGGCTTTATTGACAGCATGAAGAATTTTTTCAACTTTAACTTCTTCTTTTGTTCCGTCTCTTTTGATTACGTGCATTTAAAAATCCTCCGCAAAAAATCTCTTCAAAACTTGTCAGAGGATAATAGAAAAACGCTGGAAGTCATCCAAAACGCTGTCTCTCTTAAACCCCGAAGAGTCTTGACAACAGACGGTTGAGCTTAAAATGAGGCGCTCGGACTTACAGAATTAATTCTGATTACCGTTGCGGGACAGTGCCGGATTCTCACCGACTTCAGCTCAGCATTTTAGCATTAAATACGTCAGTTATTTCTCAAACAAGTTATGGGAAGCTCGTGAACGGTGTCAATTCGAGAACCGATCTCTGTAAAGAAACACCGTCAGAGAATTATTGACTCTTAGTGTTTTTTTGAAACAGCCGGTAACTTGATTTTATTTTCTTTATTTCCGCAAAGAGGGTGTTTAAAGCCGTTTGCAATTTGGCCAGCAAAATAAATAATATTATCGTCTTTTGCTGGGCTCACTCCTGCGGGAACATAATCAAGCTTTAGAATTTTTCGTGCTCTCCAGGCGATATTATGGTCAGCGCAAGAAGAATCTCCACTCACTCCTAAAGCCCCGACGAGTTCGCCTTTATCATTATAAAGGGCAAGGCCGCCGCCAAATACATTTATGCCACCAATTTTTTGGCCAACTAGGGGGTCATTATCTTGACCGTATTTTTTGGAGTTTCCGTCATACGCGGCGTGTGTGTTTACAGGGTTTGATTCTTGAAGGCCAAAAAGGCTTCCGCCAGGTTGAGTCGGAGAGTAGAGGTTGGCCGTTGAAAGCGCTAAGCCAGGTAGTGAGAAAGCGTTGGCAGTATTTGCTTTCTGAGCAGAAATAACACGACTTCC
The DNA here is from genome assembly GCA_964601045.1 of uncultured Bacteriovoracaceae bacterium. Taxonomy (GTDB): domain Bacteria; phylum Bdellovibrionota; class UBA2394; order UBA2394; family UBA2394; genus JAQBPA01. Next base: position 36,129 of record CAZRLF010000006.1, on the reverse strand, counting down.
TGGCCACTGATCTCCACGATCTTTTCCGGTAAAGCTTACCGAACAAACCTCGCCATCGCGATTAACCACCGTCATCCACATTTCTAAATTAAATCCCCCATTATCTTCTTTTCGCGCCTGTGTGAGAGCCGCTTTGGCTTCTTTCCAGGACGGGACTTTGTCGCAGTTATCGGCAAGAGCTGGCTGAACAAGGGCGATTGAGGTCAAAAGTAATAGCGCATTTTTCAATTTCATTTAATTGGTCTCCAAATTTATCAAAGGGTTAGCAAGTCTGTAATTTATATGGGGGTTACTTTAGGATCGAGTCAATCTCATTATCGTATCGATTATAAACGCGACTAGAGTTTGCATTGAGGTGCTGATGCTTTGCTTTCTTCGTACTCGCCCAATACTTTAGGAATATTTTTTTCTAAATTTTGTATTCTTGTGGAATGTGATGGGTGTGTTGAAAGAAATTCTGGAGGCTGACCACCTCCTGCTTGGGCCATGCTTTTCCAGAGTTCCATACTTTCGCGTGGATCAAATCCCGCTTTAGCCATAATTTGCAGACCTATAATATCAGCTTCAGATTCTTGAGTTCGGCTATGCGGAAGCAGAACTCCAAACTGCGCACCGAGTCCGATACCGGCCATTAAGAGCTTAAAATTGGTGCTGTGAGGATCATTAATAGCGACGGCAACTGCTGCTGTACCAAGTTGAACCGCCATTCCTTCTGAAACTCTTTCGTTTCCGTGCTCTGCAATCACATGTCCAATTTCGTGTCCTATTACCGCTGCTAGTTGGCCCGGGGTTTTGGCGACTTTAAGAATTCCAGTATGTACTCCAATTTTTTTTCCAGGAAGTGCGAAAGCATTGGCCGACTCATCTTTAAAAACCACCACCTCCCATTCGCGTCGCGATGGGGAGCCAGGCCATTGCGCACTGAGAAGGGCATCAGCGATGCAGCGAACATATTCGTTTGACTTTTGATCTCTTTCGATGGGCATTGATTTCTTCATTTCTGCAAAACCTTGGCGGCCCATTGAGTCAAGTTGGGATGAAGGAAGTAATTTAAGCTGTTTTCGGCCAAGTGGAGAAACAGCGCAGGCACTTGCGAGAATTAAAAGAGATATAAAATAAAATCGATTAAATTTTAGAACGAACCACATAAAGGATTACCCCTATTCCTAAGACGACAAGAGCCAAGAGATGACTCGCTGTTGTTGAAAATATAATTAGAACTGCATTTGAGATAAATGCAAGATAAGGAAGAATCTTTGGAATTTTAAATCCCCGATAATTTTTTGATTTTCTCTTAATCACAATCAAAGATAAGTTTGCGATCATAAAGACAATTAAAATCAAGGTGGCTGTGCCGCCGGCCAAAAAATGAAGAGATCCGGCGATCGTTAGCAAAAAGAGAATAGGTAGGATTGCAAATATAGTTCGATGGGGAGTTTTTCGCACGGGATGCACTTTAGTAAAATAAGAGGGCAAAAGTTTTTCTTCGGCCATTCCATAAATAAGGCGAGTCGATGTAACAAAATTAAGAAGAACAGTATTTAAAATCGCAAAGAGCGCAATCACCGAAAAAATAATGACCGGAAACGAAGGCATAGCTTTGGCGACAACTGTGACAAGCGGAGCTTTTGATTCAGCAAGTTCAAGTGGCGGAATTACAAGAACAGCTAAAGCAGAGATAATAATATAGACGACGCCAGCGATTGAAAGAGAAATCAGTAGCGCGAGGGGAATATTTCGCGAAGGGTTTTTAACTTCTTCGGCCAGATTCACCAAATCTTCAAAACCTATGAAGGCATAAAAGGCGAGCGAAGCTCCTTGAATAAAAAGTGACCATTGTAAGCCAGAGGTGTTGTCTCTGATTAAAGAGCTGGCAGTCATTTGGGCATTCTGATCGGATTCAAATACAAACAGTAAACTGACAATAAAGACAATGACGAGGCCCGTGGCTTCAATACTGGTGCAGATAATATTAAGCCAAGTTGTTTCTTTGATTCCTCGATAAACGACATAGGCGAGTGAGAGAAAAAGGACGAGAGCAATCGCCCAAGTGGGAAGTTGTGGAAAAAAAGTCTGAAGGTATTCTGAAAAAACTTTTGAACCCGTCGCCATCGATACGATTGATGTTGAAAGCATCAACCAGCCGACAATCACGGAGAGCCATGTTTTTTTAAAAGCTTGATGAGCGAAGTGGGCAACACCTCCTGCCCTGGGAAGTCGTGAGCCGAGCTCTGCATAAGTTAAGCCGGTGAGGGAGGCAACGATCATAGCGATAGCAAAGCTAAGCCAAACATAGTGACCGGCAAGCCCAGCGACTTTTCCGACGAGCGCGTAAATTCCTGCTCCTAAAATATCGCCCACGCCATAAATAATAAGAGCAAATAATCCGACACTGCGTTTAAGTTGTTGCGTTTGCACTTGCGACATCGAGCCTTAAAAGTCGCATAGAGAAGATTAGATGACTAGTGATTATTGAGTGAATGGAGAAGAGGAGTGTGAAGAAAAAGTTCTAAAATTGCACAACCATGCGTGAGCACAGTCGTGCAATTTTTTCGAACTCTTAATTACAAGACCAGCCTGCAGTTTCAAGTTTGCCTTTCATTTTCTCGACAACTTGATCGCAGTATGAGGTATCGTTTTGTGCAGTTGCGACGGTCTGAGAATTTCCGTCTTTATTATAAACAACTTCACATCCGCCAGCTGAAGCAGGACGGTTTTCGATTTCGCGTTTTTCATTTGCAAGCGAGCAAGTGGTTGCGCCGGATGTGGTGGCTCCCGCTATTTTCGTTTCTTTTTTAGCATCTTTTTTCATCGATGCAGTTTGTGTTTTTGAAGCCTTGGCTGCATCTTTACGATGAGCTGCCTTACAGCCAACCATGAAGCTGAAAGTTAAGGCCATACTTAGAGTCAGAAATAGTTTCATTTAAAGTTTCCCCCTGATTAACTATCTTAAGTGAAACTCGCCCGTTCAGATCAAAAAAAATGATGCTGCGGTGTATCGAAGTGGTGTTTTGTTGCGTTTCTTGGGAATAAAGCCCCTGCATGCTTCAGGGCTGGGGGGGCAAACAGGTTAATCGATAGCCAACGCCCGATTCGGTGGCGATAAGATCTGGAATTGAATCTGAAATTTGTAACTTTTTTCTAATTTGCCCTAAATACACCCGGAGATACTGGGTATGTTCTGTCGAATTTGGACCCCAGACCTCCTTTAAAAGCATTCGGTGCGTTACGACTTTGCCGGCAAATTGAACGAGAACTTTTAAAATGTCGTACTCGGTGGCAGTCAGTTTTATTGATTGGCCTGAAACTTTAACTATTCGAGAAGCTCGATCGACTTCAAGAGGGCCCGATCGAAATAGGGGTGTTTCTTCTTCTGGATGAGCGTGCCTTAGGGCAACTCGAATGCGAGCGTGAAGTTCAGCAACACTAAAAGGCTTTGTTAAGTAGTCATCTGCCCCAGAATCTAGTGCGGCAACTTTGTCTTCATCAGAATCTTGTGCTGTTAAAACAATGAGGGGTGTTTTTGACCATTCTCGTATTCGTTTTAAAACTTCGAGTCCATTTAAGTCCGGAAGCCCTAAATCTAAAATAATGACCTCGGGCCTCTCAGACACTGCCATTCGAAGTCCGTCGTCCGCCGTTTGTGCTTCGACGACGTCAAAGTGATTTGTTTCAAGACTTGCTCTTAAAAACTTTCGTATCGAAGATTCATCATCAATCACAAGCACTTTGGCTTGACGAGATTTCATTGAGCTTCCTCTCTTCTTATTTCTAAAGGCAGTTCAATGCGAGGAAGGAGAATTGATATGACTGATCCTGATCGATCAGCGCGATGGTTTGCTGTTATTGTTCCACCATGAGTTTCAATAATGCTCTTTACAATAGAAAGACCCAGCCCCATGCCGCCTGTAGGGGTTCCGGGAACTCGATAAAACTTTTGAAAAATTTTATCGAGAGAGCCCTCCGGAATTCCGCGTCCTTCATCGCTGACTTTAATTAAAACATTTGGCCCGCTTTCTTCAATTGAGACTTCTATCGAAGAACCTTTAGGTGAGTAGTGAGCTGCATTCACCAAAATATTTGAAAACGCATGCTCTAAAAGCCGGCAGTCTCCTTCAACAAAGACATCATTCTTAATACGATTTAATATTATTTTATTTTCGCTGAGAGGACGTTTGAGGTGCTGAATTGAGGATTGTATAAATTCATTCACTTCAAAAAACTCTTTTTTTAGACTTAATATTCCTCCCTCGAGTCTTGTCATATCGAGAAGATTTTCGACAACTCGATTTAAGCGTTCGACGGAATCTATTAAATCTTGAAGGAGAATACTTCTGGTTTGATCATTTTTAAATGTGGCCGGATCTTGAAGTGCAGTTGCCGTTCCGACAATAGTTGTAAGTGGAGTGCGTAGTTCATGGGAAACCGAATTAAGAAGCGCTTGATGTAGTTTTTCGGATTCTTCAAGAAGCCGCGCGGTATTGGCCTTTTGCTCAAATTGCTCACGTTCAAGTGCAATGGCTAAGTGATGAGCAATATTGTCGAGCATGTTTTCTTGTTCGATGGATAATTTTTTTGAGCTTGTGGGCGCAAAAAGTATTACACCAATACTACCGCTCCGCCCATGCAGAGGAATCGACATCCATCGTGAATTTGATAGGGTATCGGTCGACCAGCCCGCTTTTTTTCTATTGCTGAAGCTCCAAGTGGCCATGCCAATATCTTTTTCGTCAGGAGTAGGACTGTAATAGGATCTTGGCAGAACTTCTAGTTTTCCAGATGAGTTCATAATGAGTATGGAGGTTCCTGCATCGAAAACTTTTTCAATGCATCGCCCTACAATCTCACCTATCTCTTTTTGTCCTTTTGTTTCGGAGATATCTCGCATGAGTTCATAGAGAGCGTTAGCACGAAATTCTCTTTGAAGAAGATCCTTTCTTTGCTTTCTAATCTTGGTTGTTAAAAATCCCGATGCGCAAGTAATTACAAAATAGATAATACACATCATGATGTCTTCAGAACTAGAAATTTCAAAATCAAACTGCGGAGGAATATAAAAGTAGTTCCAGGTCAGTGCGCTGAATGCCGCGGCAAAAAGTGTTGGGCCAATCGTTGATACGATTGAGACCACGATTACGGCCATCAAAAAGATAAAACCTATGGCCTTGTATCCAATGAAAGGGAGCAATCCATAACTTATTAAAGACACCGCAACCATGCCCCAGAGCGTGAACCAGTAAGAAAAAAAACCAGACTCAATGAGGGGACGGTAGAAGAAAGGATTTTGAGTTTTAACTCCAGAGATATTTTTAGAATCTTCTTTTCCAAGAACGTGAACATTGATCGGTCCAGCCTCTCGAACAAGTTGATCAACGAGGGTGCCTCCAGAAAAGAGATCGCTCCAAAATCTTCGGTCAGGACGCCCCATAATTATTTGGGTGACATTTTTTTCTCGAGCAACTCGCTTTACAGCCTGCGAGACATTCGAATCTTGAGTCGTGAGGACTTCACCGCCAAGTTCTTTAGCTAAAGCTAAATTTTTAATGAGCATTTCGTGATCATTTCGATCGAGTTTATCTCCTCTATCAACATACAGCGCGATCCATGGGGCTCCTAGGTTAAATGCCAATCTTCGCGTAGCCCTGATCATCTTTTGGGAGTATGGGCTATGACTCACGGCAACCAACAAACTTTCTTTTGTATTCCAGGGCCCAAGAATCTGTTTCATGGCCATATAATCTTTAAGCTCGTCGTCCACCTTTTCAGCTGTAAATCTTAGGGCGAGTTCTCGTAAGGCCGTGAGGTGTTCTTCTTTGAAAAAATTCTGCGCGGCTTTTTCGGCTCGCTCGCCCAAGTATACTTTGCCTTCCTTCAGGCGCTTGAGAAGCTCTTGAGGAGATACATCAACGAGTTCAATTTGATTTGCTAATTCTAAAATAGAATCAGGAACTGTCTCTCGAACTGTGGCCCCGGTAATTTGCTGTACAAGATCGGCACGACTTTCAATATGCTGCACATTCAATGTCGTAAAAACATTAATGCCAGCATTCAGGAGTTCTTCAACATCTTGATATCTTTTGGGGTGACGATGTTCGGGCGCATTGGTATGCGCAAGTTCATCAACTAACACAAGATCAGGGCGCTCTTTTAAGATTTGGTCGATATCCATTTCTTCAACGACAGTACCTTTGTATTCAATTTTTTTTCGCGGAATAATTTTAAGTCCCGACAGCAAGGCTTGTGTTTCTGCGCGTTGATGAGTTTCAACTATACCCACGGCGATAGAGATGCCGCTTTTTAAAAGTTCTTGAGCCGTCTTAAGCATGGCGTAAGTTTTACCCACGCCAGGACACATTCCAAAAAAAACACGAAGATTCCCACGACGAATTCTTGATTCGTTTTTATGAATTCCCTTTAGAAGTTCGTCCGGATTGGGTCGTACTTTTTCAGACATTCTAAAAATCTTTTCTAGTCCATGAGTCTAGCGCTAAGTTTAATTTTAAGACATTAATTCTCGGCTCTCCTAAAAACCCCAATTGGCGGGCTTCAAAGGCCTCGCTAATGAGGTTTAAGATTTCAGCCTTTGAAGATGCATTCATCATTCTTGCTTTTATAATTCGTTCAATTTGAGCAGTTGCGGCCGCTTTACTGATATGAGGATCAAGCCCGCTGGCGGAGGCAAATAAAAGTTCATCGCTAAATCCTTGAGCCTTTCGTTCTTCTATTTTCAACAGTAAGTCTTTATTCGTCGGACTGAGATTTGAACCTCCAGAGGGAAGAGGATTAAAATCAACAGCCGAAGGTCGAGGCCAAAAATATTTCGGATCTTTAAAAGACTGAGCGATAAGTTCGGATCCTACAATTTTACTTTTCTCGAAGATCAAGCTGCCGTTTGCCTGATGCGGAAAACTAAGTTGGGCAATGAGTGTGACTAAAGATGGATAAATCGCCCCAGTTAAAACAGTAAAAAATAAAAAGACCTTTAACCCAGTCATAAAGTTTTTCATACAAGCCTCGCTGTTACTAAAAGAATATCAATAAGTTTAATTCCGATGAAAGGAGCAATAATTCCTCCTAAGCCATAAATTAAAAGATTGCGTCTGAGAAGTTGAGAGGCACCGACGGGTTGATAATGAATTCCGCGAAGCGCTAAGGGGATCAGTGCCACAATAATAAGTGCATTAAAAATAACGGCACTTAGAATTGCACTTTGTGGTGAATGAAGACCCATCACATTCAGTTTTGAAAGTGGTCCTATACTGCCGCTCATATAGAGGGTGGAGAATAGAGCGGGTATGATTGCAAAATACTTTGCGACATCATTAGCAATGCTAAAGGTGGTGAGGGCTCCTCTTGTCATCAAAAGTTGTTTTCCTGTTTCAACAATTTCAATCAGTTTGGTTGGGTTACTATCAAGGTCCACCATGTTTCCTGCTTCTCGCGCGGCCTGAGTGCCCGTATTCATTGCGACCCCGACATCTGCTTGAGCTAAGGCAGGAGCATCGTTGGTTCCATCTCCTGTCATAGCAACCAGACGGCCACCCGCTTGCTCATCTCGAATTCTTTGCAGCTTTGCCTCTGGTGTTGCCTCGGCCATAAAATCATCGACTCCAGATTCGGCGGCTATTGCAGCGGCTGTGAGAGGATTATCGCCTGTGATCATGATTGTTTTGATTCCCATCTCTCGCAATTCGGAGAAACGCTTTTTTATTCCACCTTTGACGATATCTTTTAAATAAATGACACCCAAGACTTTTGAATCTTCTGCTACCACGAGAGGTGTTCCTCCTGCGCGAGCAATATTATCGACAGAAGATTTTACATCTTTTGGAAAACTTCCTCCCAGAGCGATAATATGTTTTTCGATCGAATCCATTGCCCCTTTTCGTACAGAGGATTTGCGTTCGTTTAAGAAAATATCGACGCCACTCATTCTGGTTTTAGCCGTAAAAGGAATAAATTCAATTTGTCCGCGAGCAAAAGTTTCAGCTCGAATTCCGAATTTCTCTTTCGCCAGCACGACGATTGATCGACCCTCGGGAGTTTCATCGCTGAGTGAAGCCAGTTGAGATATTCGGGCAAGGTAAGAGGGGTCTACCGACTGAGCCGGCAAAAATTCTGAGGCCATTCGATTTCCGAAAGTAATGGTTCCAGTTTTATCGAGAAGAAGAACATCGATATTGCCAGCGGCTTCGACGGCTCGGCCACTTGTTGCAATAACATTTTGCTTAATCAGTCGATCCATTCCGCTGATACCAATGGCGCTTAACAGACCGCCGATAGTCGTGGGAATTAAACAGACAAGTAGTGCAATAAGAACGGGTACGGTCACTACGTTTGATAGATCTTGTAAACTTTCTTTAGCAGAATAATCAGCAAAAAAGTTTAATGAAATAACGGTGAGAATAAAAATAATTGTAAGGCCTATCAGCAGAATCGAAAGCGCAATTTCATTTGGCGTTCTTTGTCTTTTTGCACCTTCAACAAGATGAATCATTCGATCTATAAAGCTGCTTCCGAGTTCCGAGGTGATTCTGATAACGATTCGATCACTAATTACGCGTGTACCGCCTGTGACGGCGCTTCGATCTCCACCACTTTCTCTGATGACAGGGGCAGATTCACCAGTTATGGCTGACTCATCAACTGTGGCAATTCCTTCAATCACATCTCCATCAGAAGGAATTATATCGTTGGCTTCACAAACGACCAGATCGCCTTTTTGCAGAGAGCTAGCATTTATTTTTTCTTCGATACCATTTTTTAGAAGTCTGGCGGTTGAATTTGTGCGAGTTTTCTTTAAACTTTCAGCTTGAGCTTTTCCTCGACCTTCAGCGAGGGCTTCTGAAAAATTTGCAAATAGAACTGTAAACCAAAGCCAGAGCGAAAGCTGAAGTTCAAAAAAAGACGAAGGATGGTTATTGCTCAAATGAAAAATAAAAATAATCGTTGTTAAGATGGCGCCCAGCAGAGTGATAAACATTACTGGATTCTTAATCTGTAGTCTGGGATCTAGTTTTAAAAACGAATTTTTAAGAGATTGAACTAAAATTTGTTTTTCAAATGTAGCGTGTTTCATAAACTTCCTTTTGCGTCTAACATTAAAAGGTGCTCAACGATGGGGCCGAGAGAAAGTGCTGGAAAAAAAGTAAGAGCGCCCACGATTATCACGACCGAAACCAGCAGAATAACGAATAAAAGATTATCCGTTTTAAAGGTTCCAAATGATGGCGGGGCTATTTTTTTAAGTGACATGTTTCCTGCAATTGCCATTGTAGGAATAAGCACAACGAAGCGGCCGACTAACATGCAAAATGCCAGGGTTAAATTATAGTAAAGAGTATTTGCATTAAGACCTGCGAAGGCACTGCCGTTATTTCCTGAAGCTGAAGAAAAAGCGTAAAGAATCTCGGTCAATCCGTGGGGCCCGTTGTGCGCTAAACTTGAAAGGGCCACGGGAAGCACAGCTGAAAGGCTGGCGAAAATCAGTATAGCTGCACTCGGCCCGAGGATTGCCAGAATCACCATTTTAATATCAAACGCTTCTATTTTTTTTCCTAAATATTCTGGTGTTCGTCCCACCATAAGACCGGCTAAAAATACTGTGAGCAGAACAAAAAGAAGCATTCCATAAAGCCCGCAGCCCACACCTCCAAAAATAATCTCTCCGAGCATAATATTAAGAAGTGCAATGCCTCCTGCGATGGGCGAGAGCGAGGAGTGCATAGAGTTGACAGACCCATTTGAGGCGGCTGTGGTAAATGTTGACCAAAGAACACTATTGGTAATTCCAAATCGAGTTTCTTTTCCTTCCATAAAAGACACATGACCGATTTGGTTGGAATATTCTGCCCAAAGAGAAGCTCCTAGGGCTATAACCAGCAGAACAAACATTGAAGTGAAAATAACTACACCCTGTTTTTTTGCTTTGATCATGAGTCCGAATGTATAAGTGAGTGCCGCAGGAATAAGCAGAATAGCTATGAGCTCTAGAAAATTTGATAGAGGAGTGGGGTTTTCAAACGGGTGTGCACTATTGGCATTAAAAAATCCCCCGCCGTTTGTACCTAACTGTTTGATTGCAATCTGAGAAGCTGCAGGGCCCATGGGGATAATTTGATTTATACCCTCAAGTGTGACCGCTGAAACATACGATGAAATGTTCTGAATAACACCCTGGCTTACGAGGACGATCGCAAGAACAAAAGAAAGTGGAAGTAAGATGTAAAGAACAGATCGGGTGATGTCGACCCAGAAGTTTCCTATTTTATCAGTGTCTTTTCGTGAGAGGCCGCGAGTCAGAGCCAATAACACTCCTATTCCTGAAGCCGCGCTTAAAAAATTTTGAACACAAAGCCCAAACAACTGGGTGAAATAGCTCATCACTGTTTCGCCAGCGTAAGCTTGCCAGTTTGTATTTGTTATAAAGCTCGCCGCTGTATTCAGTGCGAGATCCCAAGAGACATTAGGAAGACTTTGTGGATTTAGAGGCAAATAATTTTGTAAAACTTGAAGAGAGAATACGGTGGCTAATCCTAAGAAGTTAAAAATTAGAAGTGCCCAAGTATATTCTTTCCAATTTGTTTCATGAGATTCTTGAATTCTGCATAAACGATAAACTAATTGCTCAAGAGGACGTACAATCGGAGAAAGAATGTTTTTTTCTCCCTCAAAAACTTTCGCCATAAATCGACCGAGAATAGGTGTGAGAATAATGACGAAGCCCAGTACGACCATTATCTGAATGACATCGAATTTGTTCATAAGTACCTCTTAGAGTTAGTAATATGATTTCAATGTATTTCAGGAGGTATAAAAAAGGTGTAAAAAGACGGTTAGAATATATAAAGAAAAAGTAAAGCCGGAAGAAAGGTCCTTCCCCGCAAAATACTAATTAAAGAATTTCACTCCATCTTGGACTTACTGCGAAGGCAGTGTTGATGAGACCAACATGAGAGTAAGCTTGGGGAAAGTTTCCCAGCTGAAGGCCAGAATCTGGATCAAAGTGTTCAGCAAATAAACCTAGATGATTTGCTGATTTCAAGACATCTTCTAAAATGCCGATGGCCTTTTTATTGTGTCCAAGATGCGAGAGTGCTTGAGCCATCCAAAACGAACAGACTACAAAGGCAGCCCTCGGCGAGCCGAAATCATCCTCGCGAATGTATCGATAGAAAAAAGAATGATGGGGTTCGCGAAGTGACAAGTTATTCTGCAGCTGATCGATTGTATTTTGGCAAAGTGATATATTTGGAAATCGAAGAACTGGAAGAAGAGAAAGTGCTGCATCCAGACTTGAATCTTCCGGACCGTTTCTTAAGGTGCCATCTTTGACTGCGGCTTCAACTGCGGCTTCTGCACGCTTTCGCTCGTGGACGACATCAAATTTGAGTTTTTGAAGATAACCTTTCTTTTGAATTCGTTCGATTCTTTCGAGGCCCGCCCACGACATAAAGTTCGTAAAGGTGTGTTCCTTCCATCCGTTCCTAAATTCCCATAAACCCGCATCTGATTTCGAAATGGTCTTTGATGCGAGAATGCCCAGATGTTCAAGCAGGTCTTCGTGTTGCGGCGCACGGAGATGAGAAAATCTTTGATCGAAAAAGATGGGAGCAAGTGTGAGAATCATCTCTCCATACACATCGTTTTGAGTTTGCTCTGCTGCTTGATTATTGCTTCGGACGGGTTTTGTTTTTTGATAGCCAGCCCAATTAGAGTGGACTGTCTCCGGAACGGGGAGTCCTCTGCTCAACGTGTAGACGGGAGAGAGACGCTCGCGTGAAGATTCCTGCTCGTGGGCAATATCTAAGAGGAATTTCAGAAAGCCTTCGATTTCTTCAAAGTGGCCGAGATTGTGAAAAGCCGACAGGGCAAAATACGCGTCTCGAAGCCAGCAGAACCGATAGTCCCAGTTGCGAGTTCCGCCAATTTCCTCTGGAAGGCTTGTAGTCGTAGCCGCAAGAATTGCTCCGGTATCCTCATAGCAGTGGAGTTTAAGGGCAAGGGCGGACCGAATTGTTTCGGACTGAAAGAGGGTAGGGACTGAACAATGTTTAACCCAGGTTATCCAATAATCTCTCGTTTGTCTGAGAAATCGATCGGTCACACTCAATAAATCCTCTTCGATTCCAAAGCTCCACGTTAAACCAAAGTAGATTTTTTCTTTAAGATGAAAGGGCGTCGATTCGCATAAATAAGTCAGTGGCATATTGGTAACTAACCGAAGAGAGTCTTCAGCAAGATCGAAACGAAGATGCGAGTTTCCGCGGATGGATTTTATTGGTTCTTTGTTCCAACCGTTGACGGGCATGCACTCGACCCGAATGGATGGGGCTGCCGATAGTGGTTCGACAATTCGAAAAAGAGCGATTGGCCGATACATGCGACCATGTTGTTCAAACCGAGGACAGAAATCTGTGACTCGAATGCGAGCGCCATCTGGTGTGCTCATCTCTGTAATTAAAATATTTGTGTTTTCGAAATACCGTTGAGTTCTTGATACATTCATCTCGCTACTCAATTCGATCGAGAAATGACCGCCGGCAGGATCTAAGAGTCTACCAAATAAGGGGGGACTATCCGGGCGAGGGATACAAAGCCAGTCGATACTCGCCTTATCACTTATGAGCGCTGAAATTTGGCAATTGCCTATTAGGCCGTAAGAATACACATTCTTAAGTTTATTTTAATTTTATATCAAAGTAAACTGCGTAACAGAATGCGTCGTTCTCTTCGATTTATATTTCCTCTTGTCGTTGTTCTTGGAATTATTGCTTATTTAGTCGCGCCTTTGGTCGATTCTCTAACATTAAAGTGGTTTGTCAGAGATCTAGATATTCGTTCAAAGTTGATCACCAATACAATAGATGAACCTCTTTCGGACCTGATTCGTGCGGATTCCAAAGTTAGAATTCTCAGTTTTTTTAATCGCGCCATTCAGGACGAACGTCTTTATGCGCTGGGCTTCTGTGATTCATCTAATCAATTAAAATATAAGACACAGACTTTTCCTTCAGATCTTGAATGTGGGTCGAAGGCAATAATAGGAGATGAGCAAAGTGGAGTAGTAAAGCTTGCACAAGGATCTCTTCATATCGCCGTTCATAAGATTAGGCCTGCTGAAGTTACTCTTGGGCGATTGATTTTAGTTCACGATATGAGTTTTGTGGAACGACGAAGCTCTGATACAAAAAAATATATTTTTTATCTCTTCGTATCGCTCGCTATTTTAATATCTCTTGTGACCGTGATCGTGGCACAACTGAGTTGGCGAGGTTGGCTTGCGGGCATGCGTGCCCTTCTTCAGGGAGAGGGCTTGGTGAAGCCTCTCTCTGATTTAAAATCTCCTGAACTCTTACCTCTTGCTAAAGATCTTCGTGCTCTCATTCGTGATCTCGAAAGCGATCGACGCACAATCGATGAAGGGCAACTTACTTGGACGCCAAAAACTTTAAAGACGATTTTAAAAGAAGATCTTTCTGGTGATGAAATTCTCATTGTATCGAACAGAGAGCCCTATATTCACAATCGAAAAGAAGATAAAATCGAGGTTCAAGTTCCGGCCAGTGGTCTTGTAACGGCTTTGGAGCCTATCATGCGAGCGTGTTCAGGAACATGGATTGCGCACGGAGGTGGTACTGCCGATCGAGAGGTCGTCGATAAAAATGATCATGTCAAAGTACCCCCTGAACATCCTTCGTATCAGATACGTAGGGTTTGGCTCTCGAAAGAGGAAGAAGCCGGATATTACTATGGGTTTGCAAATGAGGGACTCTGGCCCCTCTGTCATATTGCGCACACACGCCCTGTTTTTCGGACTGCTGATTGGAAGCGATACGTTGAGGTGAATCAGAAATTTGCGGCAGCAGTTCTTGAAGAAGCAAAAACTGATGATCCTGTCATCTTAGTACAGGACTATCATTTTGCATTACTCCCTCGACTTATCCGAAATAAACTTCCAAACGCGACGATCATTTCTTTTTGGCATATTCCGTGGCCGAATCCTGAGGCTTTTGGAATTTGCCCTTGGCGAGAAGAAATTTTAGATGGTCTCTTCGGAAGTAGTATCATGGGATTTCACACTCGGTTCCACTGTAATAACTTTATCGATACCGTAGATAGATTTTTGGAGGCACGAATCGATCGAGAGACTTCGACCATTTCTTATGGAGGAAAACTTACGGCCATTAAGCACTATCCGATTTCAATTGAGTGGCCGCCCCGCTGGCTTGTGGGGCAAAAATCGATTTCCGATTGTCGGGATGAAATTCGAAAGCACAATAATATTTCATTAGATTGTTTTATTGGATTAGGCATCGATCGTCTCGATTATACAAAGGGTATTCTTGAGAGGTTTTTAGCTGTTGAGAGATTGTTTGAGCAAAACCCCGAGTGGATTGGAAAATTTACATTCATTCAAATAGCTGCGCCCTCTCGATCAAGTATCGAAGAGTATCAGAATTTTGAAGGTAGAGTTCGGGCATTAGCGCAAAAAATAAACAGCCGTTTTGGAAGAGAGGGGTACACGCCTATTTGTTTAAAGGTGGAACATAACGAACCCGATCAAGTTTATGAGTATTACCGAGGAGCCGATCTTTGCATGGTGACAAGTCTTCATGACGGCATGAATCTCGTTGCTAAAGAGTTCGTCGCAGCGAGAGACGATGAAAGAGGGGTGCTGATTCTGAGTCAGTTTACTGGCGCATCGAGAGAACTTCCTGAAGCCCTTCTCGTAAATCCATATAATATTGACCAATGTGCAACTGCTCTCGACCATGCGCTCACGATGCCAGCGAAGGAGCAGCGGGCTCGGATAAGAAGTATGCGAGCATTGGTTCAAGAATTTAATGTTTATCGATGGGCGGGTCGAATGCTCATGGATGCCGCACGGATGAGACAACGCAATCGGCTACTTGGTCGCTTTAAAGGATCATTTGCTTTGCTGAAGGGCGGCGTAGCGCAGTGAAATATCTCTTTTCTGAAACAGGGCTGAAAGTTTTAGAATCTCTCACATTTACAAATACTCTTTATGCATTTGATTTCGACGGAACCCTGGCTCCCATTGTCGGTACCCCCAGTGAGGCGATTATATCAAAGGATATAGGCAAGCTTCTCGATGAGCTTTCAAGTCTAGCCCCAGTTGCTGTCGTGTCGGGGCGCTCGATCCTTGATTTAAAATCACGTCTTAGATTTGAGCCGAGTTATTTAATTGGAAATCATGGCCTTGAGGGTCTTTCATCGACTAAAGAATCATCCGGTCGAGTTTCAAAAATCTGCACTTCATGGAAAGAACAGCTTGAACATAAGTGGGGCAAACTGAAAAGTGATCCAGGAGTTTTTGTTGAAGACAAAATATTTTCGTTGGCGATTCATTATAGAAATTCCAGAAAGAAGACAAATGCACGCCACGAACTGTTCTCCAGGATAGAGAGTTTGCATCCGTCTCCTCGGATTATTCTTGGAAAGTCAGTGATTAATTTGGTTCCTACTGGCGCTCCGCACAAGGGAGTCGCTCTTCTTGAGCTGATGATGCATTGTGGGTTAAAGACTGCTCTTTATATTGGAGATGATGATACCGATGAAGATGTATTCGGTTTACCAGACAATGGAATTATTACCATTCGTGTGGGGCATAAGAAGTCGTCTCAGGCGCAATTTTTTGTCAAGCGACAGGGCGAAGTTAAATCTGTTATTCGTGAAATTCTTACTCGACTTCAGAAAGGTTCTGCCAAAGGAGCGTATCATTGAGCCGAAAGGTGACTGAGCAAATTGCGAAACTGGTAAAAATGAGTCTTGCGTTTCATAACCTGAATAAGGCTGTAGAAGCTGAGCTTGGTTTGAGTCTTGTTCAATATCATCTTCTCTTTCATTTAAGAGATATGCCGGGAAGTTCGCCCCAGGCTCTGGCGAAAGTCGTCGGAATGCATGCGAGTACGCTAACTCAAAGTCTCAAGAGGCTGAATAAGAGAGACCTTCTCTTTGTGGGCGAGGATCCTAGAGATTGTCGAAAGAAAATGATCAGTCTTACTTTGCTTGGAAAGCTGGCCCTCGACCGATTTGAAGCTGGCATCGAGAAATTGCTCGCTGATGAGACTCAGATCACTCAACTGACAAAAATAAAAGACGCGCGGTTGATATCAATGGATTGAATAATATAGGGCTTGCCACTTGGCGCAGCAAACCGGCAAACGTCTTCGACGCAAAAATCGAGTTCGAGAATCGCTTACTCGACGAAGCGTGCTATTTAGATCGAGGTGTTGAAGCTCGTTTTTTTGAGCTTGAGCCAAGTCGAGCGTGGCCTGAATGATTTTTGCTTTAATACCCCGAGAGGAGATTCTCGAACTCAGAGGCTCGCCGTATTATCAAATCGGATTACAAAACTCTTCCAAGGAGCCTCTGTTGCCACTCTCTCGTATAAACGAATCGCGCTTGTGTCGGATTCAGGAACTGACCACCGTAGATGTGACCACTCACGTTTTTGGCCCACATCGGAAACCGCTTTCATGAGATCGGCCGCAAGTCTTTTGCCGCGGTATTTGGGAAGAATGAAAAGATCGTCCAATTGCCCAGACTTTCTTTGGAATACCGCCTCAGGAAGTTCAAAGACTATTGCAAATCCAATCAATTCCTTCTTATCAAATAAACCAAACAGAAGAATAAATTCTTGATTGAACAGTGCTTCGCCCCAATTTGTTCTTGTCGAGCCTTCAGCCTTTCCAGAAAGCTCTGCGCCGTATTGTGATATTAGCTGCAGAAGCTGACCTTTATCGGCCTCTGTGATGGTTCTGCATATGGGTCGATCGGAGATCATTAGTTCGAGTGTCCCTTCAAGGCCTTTTATGCAATGTATTGAAATAATTGAAAATAAAAAAATGGGCCCACTGGTGGACAGACTCGAATTCATCTCTGTATAGAGATACCCGTGAAAAGAGTTCTCTTCGTGCTATCGTGCATAATCTTCACGAATGAGACAACCGCAACGACGTGCGGCGAGTCGATTGCTATAATTGGCTGGGGTTCACTGATATGGGCCAAAAGGATAGCTTCTTCTGAACGGGCCTTGCGCATTCGCTCTGGCTGGAACGATGACGGACCACGTCTTCCTTTAGAATTTGCTCGAGTCTCGAAAGATGGGCGATTAACTTTGGTGATCTTACCGACCGCACCAGTTCAACAGACGTACTGGGCATTGAGTGAGTTTGGATTCGAAGGCGCACTTAATAACTTGAAGCTACGAGAAGGGGTATCTCAAGAAAGTATTCATTTCATGAAAAGGACCGGGTTAATATACGGACACGAGAAGGTCGCGAGACCAATGAAGAAATGGTTAGCGCAACATCCCGAAGTCAGCGCCACCATATGGACGGGCCTAGAAAGTAATTGGAATAATAAATTCTCTAGCGGCTTTTCAGTCGAAGCTGCGATGAGCTACCTGGAGAACAAAATTTCCGCTGGAGGATATTCGGCAATTGAAGAATATATTCGTCGCGCACCTGTGCAAATTCAGACCGAACTGAGAGCGAAAGCCGAAAAGAAATTTGGGTGGACTTCTAGATAAGACTTTTAAAAAATCAATGTTTCGCCACGACTATTCTCACTTTAAGTCGGTTTAGCAACAGCAAAAAAAATCTGTAAGGGCATGCTTTTAATCAGTACCCAGGAATAGATCTTCTCGAACTCAATCATTCCGCGGCCTTTAAAAACTCTTCTGGAATATAGATAAAATCCCCCCAAAGAAATTATAAGGGCTAGGAAAGAGATCCAGAACTCCGGATTATGACGGATAAAATTTCACATTCTATAAACACTTTTTAGCCCACTATCTACAGAGTAACTGAAATAAATCTTTGAACTGCCAAGCGAATAATCTTTTGGTAGCTCAATCCTTGTTTTTCAGCAGAAATTTTTACCGCTTCCAATAGTTCTTTTGGCATACGGATGGTGATGCTCTCAGATTTCGGAGCGAATTCAAAATCAACCTTAGAAAAGTTTTCCTTCGTCATAAACTCCGAAAGATCTTTTTTGAGGAGATTTTTGGCAGCTCGATCACTTTTCATCTTTGGCAAATTCTTTTTCATATTTTTCAATCTCCTTTTTGTGCATGTATCTGGCACTAATGGGTCGAATGAGCTGAAGGTCGCCCTTTCGTCGGAAAGTAAAAACCACAATCATAAATCGCCCTTCCGAATTTCTTCCAATCGCCAGAAATCGATCTTCCTTAGAAGAGTGTTTGATGTCTGGCGCGACCCAAGGTGAGTTTCTAAAAACACTTTCGATGGCCTCTGACTCAATTCCTCTTGCATTTTTATTTTTAGAGAGATTGCCCTCATTCCAGTCAAAGCCATCAACTTTCACGGAAACATATTAGTTTTTGTTAGTACATTTGTACATACATTTTAACATAGAATGGGTAGTTCGAGTTCATTGGGATGGGTTCAAAAATTCTCTTGTGATTCTAAATAGTTAGAAAATGCTCCCTCTGGCGGAGGATTTTCGAACTTCTTGCCAGGAATGGAGGCCGCCTATGTCTTTGAAATCATTGAATTCATGATTTTAGATACAGACCCAGGAAGAGGCATACTCGAACTATCCGTCAATCGGGATGCACTTAAAAGGCGATGTTTTAGCCGCGATCATTTTGCCAGTCTTTTCATCATATCTTGTTACGTGCGATACAACATGATTCGGGTCGACCTCTTCCAAATATCTTTGTTGCTCAAGAAGTCGAGCGGCTCTTGAAGTCCAGCGGATGCTTCTTGGAATTTGATTGTAATAGTTGGGGATTTTTGCGTCGTCAGTTGTTGGCCATAGCGTCACAAGCATATTTATTGGTTTGTCATCAAATCCTTTGAAACTGCGCTTCAGGATAGTGGCGCCTTTGAGTTTTCCATCTTTATCCAATTCGACTTGTGCAAATTCCAAACGATCCCGTTCCTTCACTTCATCAAAATCAAAAACACCCATTTGAGTTATCGACGCTCGCCAATAATCGCCTTTAGTTTTTTCTGTTAAATTCACCGTAAAATATTCAAGCGGGATGGGTTCGTAGGTTTTATCCAAAAGCGAACACTTCAATGTAAATTGGAGCTTCACTTCTTCGGAAAGAACGAGGGAGGGCACTAGGAGTGAAAGTAAAACGATGGAACGAATCATAGGTGAGTAGATACCACAAATTTATAGAGATTGATGTCCGGCTAAGCGAAGTTCGAGCCCATGCAATCGGGGTCTAAAATTCTCCGGTAATTCTATATAGTTAAGAATGGCTCCCCATCGCAGTCACTCCTTGAACCAATCGTTCCGCCATTGCATCTCTGCGATAGGATTCAGTTTTTTCTTAGAGCTAAGTATATCGAAAAAGCGTTCCTCTATCAAAAATATGTTTTAGAACGCCTCCCAGCGGAAGAAATAGCGAAGGAGATTGGTTCCGCCAGAACCACTGTTTTGAAGTATCTCAAAAGGCATGGAATTCCCATCCGTCGAGAGAATTCCAGAGGGCAAAGTCGAGCTTATGGGAAACGGATGTTCAAAAGGAAAGCGGTCCCAAATGAGCAGGAACTGTTGACCATCAAGAAAATGAGAAGCCTTCGTGATCAAGGATACAGTTACTGGAAAATCGCTGAGATTTTGACCGTGATGAAGATCCCCACGAAAACCAGAAGAAGCGGATGGAAGGCTGCAACGGTTATGAAGATTTTAAAAGCATCTGATGAAATGACTTAATCTTTGAATGAGAATCATCCCCATCCTAATGAAATGAATATCGCGAAGGCTGTAAATAAGTTTGTGAATATTTTTCACCATGCGCGACAAATGATTGACTGAAATTAGCGCAGTCAATCAAAGTGATTTTAGCAAAAACAGAAAGACGGTCGACTCTCCTTGAAAATGGGAGCGGGAAACTGCTTGAGAGCACACTGTTGAAAAATAGTTTGTTCAATTTTTGCTGCGGACAACGACTCCTGGTCTCATCCAACTGAATCTTAAATGTATTCATGTGGGAATGGATAAGGTGTGGCCATAGATAGGGCTGCGCTGGGAGATACCGCAGCCTACTGATTTTGTTGGAGTGACGAGTTAGATCATTACCGTTCTTCTTTCTTGGGAGACGTAAAGGACATTGCGTACGAATGTCTGGCACGAGAAAGGAGGTAATGAGAGATATGGAAACAAAGCCCGATCTCGCATTTAAATTTTTGCGACGATCTAACGTCACCAGAGGAAAGGTTCGGAAGGCACTTCTGCTGTTCCTGAGAACGGGTTGGCGCCACAGAAGAATCATCATCAGATGGTTACTTTTGATTTGCCGAATTCTTTCTTCTAGGCGACTCGACTCCAATTAAATCTCTTTTATGGAGTTTGGATTGTTATGGATAAACTTGGCGAAGCCCTTCGTTTAATTAGAGTCTTTCATGATGTCTCCATCACCGAGCTGGCGGAAAGAATTGATATATCTCCGAGTTATATTTCAGAAGTTGAAAATTTAAGAAAGAAGCCTTCTCTTGAGCTTATCAGCCGGTATGCCAAGCTCTTCGATACAACGCCTTCATCGATTATGTTTTTTTCGGAAGAGATGGGACCAAAGGATCGAATTCGAAAGACGATCAGAAAAAAAACTATTCGGCTTCTTCAGATTTTGGAGAATCATGAAACCCGTTAAGTTTTATCCTCTTCATTCCAGTCCTTTTTTTAAGCTCAGATGCAAAAGAAAACTGGCTTCATTATTGAGGTCCACTCCCAAAGAACTTTTAAAGATCGCAAATAAAGATAATTATTATTCGTTTCTACAGAAAACAAAAACGGTGATTGCCCCAAAGGATACTCTCAAAAGAGTGCAGCGCCGCCTTGCTTATTGGTTTTCAAAAATTGAGACTCCCGTCTATCTTTCGTCTGCAAAGAAAGGCGTCGACTATATAACCAACGCCAAAATGCATCTTGGAAAAGAATGGCTTTTGAAGCTCGATCTTAAGAGCTTTTATGAATCAACTCAGCGCGAATCGGTTTTTCAATGTTTTATAAACACGTTTCAGCAATCCCATGACGTAGCCTGGCTCATGACTGACCTTGTGACGTATGATTCATTCCTGCCAAGAGGAGCCCCGACGAGTCCTATCATTTCGTTCTGGGCCAATAAAATAATTTTCGATTCAATTGATGCTCAGGCTCGTGAGCAGGAGCTAACCTTTTCTCTTTACGTTGATGATATGGGATTTTCATCTCATTCATGCATTTCTCGTAAAATCATTTCGGAGATCCAACCACTTTTATCTTCCGGTAGATTGGCACTGAACTTTAAAAAGGCGAAGATCTTCCGTCCGGGCGAAGCAAAGCTCATGACGGGGGTCGCATATAATGATCGTCTTCAAGTTTTCGTTCCGAATAAGTTGAGTCGGAAAATTTTTACAGGACTTAAACAGTTAAAATCGCTTCCATCGATTCAGCCATCCTTGGAAGGTCAATTGAATGCCGCAAGAAGGCTCCAGAATAATTTCTTCCCATCGGTAAGAAGTTAAACGTGGTGGTCCCAGAAGAAGAAATCTGCAGGCTCTATCAACAACCTGCGATTCTTGAAAATAGTCATCTAATTCCAGGCTTTGTTTTCAAGTGGATTAAAGAAACATCGATGACAGGATTTCTACGAACCCTTCCATCGCCAAATCGCAGAGAGCAGGACGGCCTTAAGTTGAAACTCTTGGGCCCGAAGGCTGAGGATTTATTTAGTGAATTTGAAACTAAATTTGCCAATTATGTTTTTCATCCTTGGGTGAAATCGTTTAATGACCAGGGCTCATCAGAGGGAGGCTTTGAGCATATTGAATATGATTCATGGCTTTTAAAGTTCGCTATATCAGTCAATTGGAGAATCCTCACTCACGAACGATTAAAGGGGTTTTCGGCTAAACTTACGGCCAAGCAACAAGAAATTCTTAACACCGCCGAGGATTCTTGGAGACGATTCTTAATCGGAGAAAGTCACTCAACCGGCCAAGGAGAGACATATATTATATTTCTCCAAAGTTTTGCGGGAGTAAAAGGAGATCCGCTTTCTTTTCCTAAGAAGATAAATTTTTATTTGATCCGAGCAACCGATGGATGCGCGGTATTTGGGAAAAAGAATGTTGGCGTTTTTTCAAAGCTTGGTCCAATTGCGATCTACACTTCGTTAACGCCGGAGAGGTTGCCTAATATGACAGACGCTAGAATTCACATGCGAGGAAAATTGCCGATGAAAGTTAGTTTGGGGCCAAATCAATTCATCGAGTTTCTTTATAAAATTCGTCCCGAAGAGTTTGGAAATCTATTACAGATTTCAGATAACCAAAAGCTGAAGATTTCAGACTCGATCCGAAAAGACGTTGAGAAGGCGGCTACATCTCTGGCGTTTAGTGCTTCAGTGTTAGATTGGCAGATGGAAGATTGGCGCAATGAATTTAACGAAAACGAAACTGAGGATAATTAAGATAAATTTTCCCAGTCACCGAAAGGTACTACCGGACTAATCTGTCCGTTCGGTTGTGGTTCTGTCGTTTTTTTATACATTCCGCCAGTTTCCCAGAGGAGATAAAATAGTTGATCCTGCTCGTTAAAGAAGAGCCTGGTTACAATTTCAGATCTGTCAGGCCCTGGGATTCGCCACTCTGACTCTTTCAAAGTAAATGCTTCGATTTCAGATTTTGTCATAAGGTCTACCTCAGGAAGCATTTACTTTTGAACCATTTCGCTGATACAACTAAGACTTGCCCGTTATATATTGAAACAGTTAGCCTACTAACAGTTTATATGAGGGGTTTTGTAGTTTCCATTTTATTCATTCTCATTTCTGCGCAAGTTGAGGCTTCCGTCTGCTCACATTTTGGGAATTTAACCACCCCGAAAGCAACAGCATCATACTCAAATGTCGATGCAGCAGCTCATTCTAATAATGGATCAAGCAACCTTTTAGTGGATGAAATGTGCTTTTCTTGCGGACATACTCATCTGGTTTTCTCTAAAGAGAGTGCTCGTTCTTTAGATTTTACCAACTCTAATAAGAGAGTTTTGGATTTTCAAAACAAGTCATTTGATTCACGTTCCGTGCAACCACCAATCGATCCTCCTCGCGCTTAGGCCGCATAATTTACAATTCCCATCGGAATTAATTTCGGTCGGCACATAATGCCGGATGGTTTGCATCTAGGATTTTGGAGGAACAAATGAATCAATTAACCAATGTAATACCCAAGCTTAAATACCTGCTCGGAATCTTAATTATTTCTGCAGGTCAATTAGGCTGCGGCAGTGACAATAGCCGTCTAAGAGAGCGCGCTCAGATTGAAGGCGAAGAATCCGCAAAAAAGGCGGTTGAAGCAGAAAACAATAATCGCGAAAAGCGCGTAACAGAAATGGAATCTGATCTCCAACGTCGCCAACAAGTTTATCACGCACTCAAAGGGACTTATCAAGGTCCTGATACCAAGGGCTACGAAAGTCGTTTTGTTCTGACACCAAGCCTTCCTTTTTATAAACCGAATCGAGTGAGAACAGTTGAGGAAGTCACAGGGGATCTTACGAATCTTTTCATCACGGTAGAGGTTTCGTTCTGGGACCCGACGGATTCATTGAATCGTTATAGCTGTCACTTTCAAACCGTTCGGCCAGATCTTGAGACAGGGCGAATGTATTTATCCGCAGAAGGATGTCCGTTTTCATTTGCAGTATTTATGGGTGATGTAAGTGTTGATCCAAATGCTGACGTGCCCGCGACTTCAAGTTCCAAAGTTGTAAAAAGTGTTTTGGCTGGAGTTAATACTCAGATCTCAAAAATAAATATTGAAGAACGGAGTCGAAACACTTCTGAAGTAATCCAATTTTCCTTAGATCGAAAGGGAGAGTAATCATGCAACATCTTCGATCATTATTCTTTATCTTGGCTTCGAGCTTACTGTTGACTGGCTGTCTCAAGGATCGTTTTTTAAATCTTCCTGTTTTTTACCGAGGAACAAAGACAATTGAGAAGGAATCCATCGAGATTTCGGCAGTCAATTTTGGACTTCGTAAAGGCGATGAATACTATCGGATTCGATTTCAAGTTTTTACCAGCTCGCCGGATGTAAAGCCGGAAGTAATTGCATTAAGATTTAAAGAAAATTCAGATTCTACTCTATGGATCGATTTCGTCTCTCGAAATGAAGAAGGTCTAAAGCTAAAAATCTCCGATTCCTGTGCAGCCCGAGAAAACCCTGCCATTCGGCTTTGTTGGTCGGATCAGAATTTAACTCTCGAACTTTCCGATGAAGGTATTTCCTACAATCTCATGCGTGATCGTGGTCCGCTCTCATCAGAAATGAATCACAACAAAGGCCAGCCCTTCAGCTTAAAAGAATTGGTGGGACGTGCTCGAATTCGAAATTATAAATCCGCCGAAGAAGCTGTCAGCGTTTTTCAAGCCAAAGAGAAAATTGCCGAAGCTCGTGGAAACTTGCTTCCACATTTAAATATGCGAGATGTTCTTTCTGTTGTCACTGAAGGACCCCTTGGTCTCATCAGCTCAGTTGGTGATTTACTCCCCTTCATTTTTCCAACAAGTTGGAACGACTGGAGCAAATCACGAGAACTTTATCAGGCAGAGATTCTGTCGTTTGCCGCGCTCCTTGCCAATGAGATGAACGCCGTCGAGGGATTTTACTATGTGATTCATCGCGACCAAGCAATGCTCCAGTTTTTAGATCAACAAATTAATAAACTGGAAACTATTCAAGCGAGTATTAAGAAGCTTGAAGATCGTGGAGCTTTACAGCCCGGATCAAGTACAGACTTCAATCTTTCAATTCGAAGTATTGAGCAAGATCGCAGACAACTTGCGAGCCTTATTGAAAAGGAGTTAGCAGCTTTAGCAGAAGCCGTTGCTCTTTCTCCGGTTTATCAAAAGATAGATATTGCTTCCATACAACTTCCGAACCTGCTGACTGTGAATCAGAGTCCAAATGCTCATGAATTTGTAGAGACGGCAAAGGCTCGTTCATTAGAACTGGGCACGCTCTATTTTATGCAAGAGGCAGCAGGAATTGATACGGGTCAAAAGCAATTTGGCTTTCTTGACCCGAATTCAGGAGAGTTCTTTGGCGCAGGCTATTCAAGCTCGATTCGCGTCGCCAAAGCTGAGATTGAGAAGTTACGAATTCGAACTCTAGCTATGGAAACAGGACTGGAACGAAAGTCTGTCGAAGTTGCCGCAGAGCTAAGTGGGGCTATTGATATTTATCGTAGAGCTGATGAAGGAGCGGTGGATGTCGAGCGTCGCCTCGACCAAGTTGTTTGGAAACCCCTAGAGCGTGGAACGATTTCGATCAATGACTCGAAGCTTCTTCTTCAGATAGTCGAACTTTTTCGCAAGAGTATTGAGTTCGAGGCATCACGGCTTTCGAGCGCCCATGCTTACTTGATTGCTGAATCAAAACTTAATCGACTCCTTCTGAATGGATTTTATGACGGCCTGGAAGTTGTCTCTTTACCCAAGGGTTCCAGTCGATGACGATAAATGTAGCATGTCTAAAACTTGACGAAAGTCATTGGACTATTCGGATTCTGCTTGGATCTGGGGGTTGAAAATGGAATGCAAAATTAAGATTTTGACGCACCTTATGGAGAATAAAAGATCTTGATAAGATGGTTACTCATGTCGGGGGCTTATAAAAAAATACTAGGCGCATTTTTACTGTTAGGCCTTTGCTTCTCAGTAAGTCATAGGTGCTTAGATCAGTTAGCCAAATCTTCTAACTCGACCAGTATTCAACTAATTAACAATGCGACAGGCGCCTCAGATTTAGCATCAGATGATTCGTCATCGCACGCCTGCCATCTTGGTTGTTGTGCCGTTTTAACCTTAGGTTCTACAAATGTTCTTGTTGCTCAAATTGATTCCATCATCCGAATCGTCTACTCCAGCAGTCCTTCTCGGCTTAGTCAGATGAATCTATTCAGACCTCCCATCGCCTAAAATACAGACATACTCATCGGTTTTAGATGCAAAGATGCGTAATCTTGATGTGATTGCTCATTTATTTGGGAGATTTTTCTGTGATTCGAAATATTTTAATTGGAACACTATTTATAACCTCAGTTACAGTCGCTGCAGAAGATGCACCTGCCACTTCTGAACCGTCTACTCCATGCTCAGAAGTGAAGACCGCTCAGGATATTTTGAACTGTGCCCTGGATAGGCATCCTGCTGTTGTGCGGGCGCGAATTGAATCTCAGAGATCCTCTTTTGGAGAAAGCAAAGCGTCCGCTTTTACAAATCCAGAAGCTGCGACGACCACTACTTACGGAAAAAGTTTGGGAGATAAGCTATGGACCTTTGAAGCCTCTCTGAATCAAAAAATTGAAGTAGGTGGTAAACGATCATCTCGAATCAGTATCGCTCGGGCTGAAGCGGAGAAAGCCGGAGCTAATCTGCAAAAAGCTCGCGAGTCTGCCTTTCTTGAAGTCATTCACACCCTGAACCGACATCGACAGATTCACGACGAGCTCGAAATTATTAACGAGGCCATTGCAGCATTTGGTCGGGTTCAGAGCCTCTATAAAGGACGTGGCCGCCTTAGCGCAGAGCAAGAAGTCTCATCAGAAATTTTTTCTTTGGCTCTTGGCGATCATAAACTGCGGCGAAACAATCTTAAGAATGAAAAAGATGAGTTAAAACGAAGGCTGGAACTCATTATTGGTGCTGAACTTTCTGAGGAGGAAGAGCAATACCTTCCCGCCTTCAAAACACATTGGCCCTCGTTGAATGAGAGCGCAGTGGATATCAATAAAAACTCTGAACTCCTATTAGCGCAGGCCGAGCTGAAAGTTGCAGAAGCTGAATTCAAAGCTGCTCGTGCGGATTCATGGCCGGATGTGACAATTGGTCCTACGTTTGTTTGGGATCGAGATGGAGCAAACGATATCTATCGCTATGGTTTGAATTTAAACCTGCCACTTCCACTTTGGAATCTGAATCGAGCTGGGAGAGCCTATGCAGAACAAGGAAAGCTTTTAGCAAAACAGAATCTTGAAATCACCGGGCGGGAAATAAATTCAGAAAGAAAGCAGTTACTTGAAAAATATCAATCTGTTGTAGAATCGATCAGCGTTCTTCCGGATCTGAAAGCACTTGAGAAGAAGCATTCACGAGTTGAAAAATTATTTGAACAAGGCTTGGTATCGACATCTCTTTTCATCGAAGCACACCGACAGATTCAAGAATTTATAAAAACAAGAAATGAAGAAGAACATGAAGCGACCGACGCACTGTGGAAAATCCATGCGGTTGACGGACGAATGTTTGAGGAGGCTTTATGGAAAGAAAGTTTTTAAAAGTTTTAACATTAGGCATTTTGATTGTAGCTCATTCTCCTTTTGCCGCCGCTCTTTTAGCCGAAGAAAAGCACGATGAAGATCATGCAGGCGAGAAACACACTGAGGGTGAAGAAGATGAACATGGGCATGGAGAAGGTCATGAAGAAAGTTCTCCAAAATTTGGACCTGGGAAAGCCATTCTCGCTGTACGCGATGAGGGCAAAGCTTTTCAACTAAGCGACGAATCCATTAAGTTTCTAAAAATAGAGTTTTCAGTTCCCCAATTTGCAAGTGATACAAAAGGAGCAAAGCCTCAGATTCAAATTCCTCGCTCGGCCCTAGTAAGTTTTCAAGAAAATAGCGGAATCTATATTTTGGATGGTAAATGGATTCAACTAATTCCCGTCAAAGTCATGAAGAGAATCAATGGCCACGTTCTTGTTCAAGTTGAAGGACTCGACTCCGACGCATTAATTGCCACAAAGGGAGTTCCCTTTATCAGAACTGCTCATCTCGAAGTTTCAGGTCAGGGAGGCGAAGGACATGCTCACTAGAGATTTAGCCCGCTGTGATCGAAAGGAAATATTATGATTGATCGAATTATTCATGCATCTATTCGCAATCAAGGCTTATCATTCATCTTCGCTGCTATTCTAATAGTTGCTGGAATATTTGCCTTTCGTCAGCTTCCAATCGACGCTGTTCCAGACATAACGAATGTTCAAGTAACGGTTAACTCTCAAGTTGAAGGACTTGTCCCCGAAGAAATTGAAAAATTCGTAACCTTTCCTATTGAAAGCGAAATGGGAGGAATCCCAGGAGTATTGGAAGTTCGCTCTATCTCTCGATTTGGGCTCTCTCAAATTACCATTGTGTTTGAAGAAGGCTTTAATATTTACCTCGCTCGCCAATTAGTCGGCGAAAAACTTCAGGGCGCTCGTGATAAATTGCCGAAAGGAATTGAGCCTACACTTGGCCCTATAACTACAGGTCTTGGTGAAATTTACTTCTATGCTCTTGAAGCAAAGAAACCGGCGGAGAATTCTCAGGAACGCTTGAAGCAACTGATGGAACTAAGAGCCATCAATGAATACTCCATCAAGCCAAGATTGTTGATGGTCAAAGGCGTTTCTGAAGTAAACGCCATTGGCGGATACGAAAAACAATTTCATGTAAAACCTCGTCTGGATGCAATGGCCAAATTCGGCATCGATTTAGACGACGTTGTTAAGGCTATTGAGTCGAATAATAGAAGTACGGGCGGCGGATATGTGCAACAAACTGCCGAACAACTTTTAATTCAAGCTCCTGGTCTCATTACTTCCGAAAAACAACTCGAAACTATCGTGGTTAAAACTTTGCCAAACTTAAGAGTCATCAAGCTCAATGACGTAGCCGATATTGGACTAGGCAGAGAGCTTCGTACTGGCGCTGCACTTGTCAACGGTCAAGAAAGTATTATTGGAACTGTCCTCATGCTCTTAGGAGAAAACAGTCGAACTGTTTCTTTAGATGTCGACGAACGAATGCAGGAAATTAAATCCTCTCTTCCTGAATGGGCGGACCTAGAGACTATTTACAATCGATCCACTCTGGTCGACTCCACCTTAGGAACCGTAGAGCACAATTTATTCTTTGGCGCTCTTTTGGTGGTTTTGATTTTGCTACTTTTGATCGGGAATGTTCGCGTTGCCTTCATTACAGCAGTTACAATTCCATTGGCATTGCTAGGCACTTTTATAGGAATGAAAGTTTTTAAAGTTTCTGGAAACTTGATGAGTTTAGGCGCTCTCGATTTTGGAATTATTATCGATGGAGCGGTTATCGTCATGGATAATTGCGTTCGCCACATTTCTCAGCGTGGGCAGAAGCTTGGTCGAGCTTTGAGTCGGGATGAAATCAAGGAGTCGGTCTCCCAAGCCACCATTGAGATTCGATCAGCCGCAGGATTTGGTCAGCTCATTATCATCATCGTTTTTCTTCCTCTTTTTGGGTTAACGGGAGTTGAAGGAAAGATGTTTGTTCCTATGGCGGCAACGTTTTGTTTTGCTTTGCTATTCGCATTCGTCCTTTCATTCTCAGTAATTCCTGCGCTTGCGGCCATGTTTCTTCCTGGAAGTATTTCAGCAGACGAAACAAGAGTGATGCGCTGGTTTAAGAAAATCTACGATCCCATTTTAGGGAAAGCTTTGAACGCAAAGAAAACAGTTCTTGCTGCGGGAGCTGCTGCCATTGTCGTCGGAGTTATTGGCTTCATGACTTTAGGGGCGAACTTCCTTCCGCAGTTAGATGAAGGCTCCATTGCAGTGCAATTTGTTCGACCTACAAATATGAGTCTGGATCAATCGGTAGAAATGCAGAGGCTTTCTGAACAAGTCATACGAGAATTTGCCGAAACAAATATTGTGCTTTCACGGATCGGAACAGCAGAGGTTGCTACTGACCCCATGGGACCGAATATTTCTGACACTTACATAATGTTAAAATCTAAAGATCATTGGCCCGAAGTAAGTGGTTCAAAACGTACAAAAGCGGAATTGATCGAAGTTATCAAAGAGAGACTCGAAGCCCTAATTCCAGGTCAGGCGCTTATTTTTTCGCAGCCGATTCAACTTCGCTTCAACGAACTTTTAGAAGGAGTTCGATCCGATGTTGGCCTCAAAATATTTGGAGAGGACATGGAGATCATTTCGGAGGCAGCATCCAAAGCGGCCTCAATCATTAAAACTATCCCTGGAGCCGGAGATGCCGAAGAAGAGACGAAAGGTCAGGCTCCTGTTATGCGTATCATTCCAAAGACAGCCGAGCTGGCCAAACTAGGAACACAAAAAGAAAGTTTACTCTCAACAGTGGAGACTGCTCTTGGCGGAAAAGAAGCTGGAAGTCTTTATGAGGGTGTACAACGTTTTCCAATCATCGTTCGTCTCAATGAGGAAGATCGCGGAGACATAGATGCAGTTCGAAGTGTTCCCGTTGGTATCGTTGAAGACTTTACACTTCCTCTGCATGAAGTAGCCGATATTAAATTTGAAGAAACCTATACGGATATTCGTAGAGAGAGTGCAAAGAAAAGAGCGGCAGTTCTTGTGAATGTTCGTGGTCGTGATACCCAAAGTTTTATCGAGGAAGCTAAACAGAGAATTGAATCTGAACTCAAACTCCCTCCTGGATACTATATGGAATGGGGAGGAAGTTTTAAAAATCTGGAAAGAGCCCGTGATCGATTGCTGATTCTTGTCCCTCTTGCACTTGCGTTGGTACTTCTCATGATTTACCTCGCCTTTAGAAGCATTCTACAGACTGCAATGATTGCTGTTTGTATTCCGATGGCTCTTGTCGGTGGTGTCTTAGGACTAATTCTAAATGGATTAGAATTTAGTATTTCTGCAGCGGTAGGCTTTATCGCTCTGTCTGGAATTGCAGTCTTAAATGGAGTCGTGCTCGTCAGTTATTTTAATAAATTGAAATTGGAGGGCCGATCTGGAGATGATCTTATTCGGCATGGAACAGGAATGCGCTTGAGGCCTGTCTTGATGACAGCGGCTGGCGCTGCATTTGGATTTTTGCCCATGATGCTTTCTACAGGTGCAGGTGCGGAGGTACAAAGGCCCCTGGCAGCAGTAGTTGTTGGAGGAATTATTTCTGCAACTATTCTTACCTTAGTAGTCGTGCCTATTGCTTATCGGATTTTGGAATCGAGATTGAAAGTTCGTGAAAATTCGATGAGTCATTAATTTGGAAAGATTTATGAGCGGACATCATCATGGAGCTGAGGCTCATCACCACGGAGAAAAGAGTACAAATTCTTATTCCCTAGCATTTTTAATAGGAATCTCTCTCAATTTGGTATTTGTCGCTGTTGAAGCAACTTATGGATTTATCTCCAACTCAGTATCGTTGTTAGCAGATGCAGGTCATAACTTCAGCGATGTGATTGGGCTGGTACTATCATGGATTGCCATTTGGCTTTCCAATCGAAAAAGTTCGTCGCGTTTCACATACGGTCTCAGAAGCTCTTCCATTCTTACAGCACTAGCAAATGCACTTCTGCTTTTAACTGCCGTAGGCGCAATCGTTTGGGAAGCAATCGTTCGATTGCGTGAGCCTCATCCGGTAGAGGGAATGACCATGATCGTCGTTGCTACCATCGGAATTGGAATCAATGCGTTTACTGCGCTTCTATTTTTTAAAGGACGTAAAGGCGATTTAAATATTCGCTCCGCTTTTCTTCACCTGGCGGCAGACGCTTTGGTTTCCGTTGGAGTTGTTGTTGCTGGACTCAGCATTCTTTGGACGGGATGGCAGTGGCTTGATCCTCTTGTAAGTCTCATCATTGCTTTAGTTATCGTTGCAAGCACTTGGAATCTCCTAAAGGAATCTCTTGGCCTCGCACTTGATGCAGTTCCAGTAGGAATTGAAACCAAAGAAGTTTTTACGTTCTTACAAAAACTAAGTGGTGTTTCAAAAGTACACGACCTTCATATTTGGCCCATGAGCACGACAGAGACTGCGCTGACCGCTCACCTTGTAATGCCGAAAGGAAATCCTGGCGATCACTTTCTGAAAGAAGTGGCCGATAGCATTGAAGCAAAATTTAATATTCATCACGTTACAATTCAAATTGAATATGGAGATTCAAATCACCCATGCGACTTAGAACCTGACGATCATGTTTGAAAGATAATGCTGACTTAGATTTTGTAACCGATATTATTTTTGAAAATCCGTTCAAAGGCTTATGCGAAAAGTGCTAGGCATTTTACATGGCCCAAATCCTAGAGTTCAGAAGACTGATTCCTACCATCTATTTGAGTTCAAACAAATATGATGTGGCTGCTCTTCGTAATGCCGAACAGGAGGCCCATAAGTTGGGAGATTCAGCAAAGTTGTATCGGGAAGACTTAGGCCAATGTGATCTCTTTCGAAAGCTTCTTTGGCAAGACCGCTGTCGGATCATTAGTCTTAAGGTCGTCATATTCCGACCTGGAACCACATCCGCTAAAGAAGCTCTGTTTCGCGAGTATGGTTCAGTCCAGGACTTACGGGCCTAGAGCATGTCCGATTTTCCAAATTCTAAAATTATTCCTAAGCCGTAGTTTACAATAAGGGAGATGGAAACAACCTCTCCTCGAAAATGTAAGTCCTGCCGATTAACGCTGCCTGCAACGGAATTCTATTCTTATAAGGGAATTGCGCACGCCTATCCCAACTGCATTCTCTGTAGGAAAGCTCAAAATCGGGCCTACTATCGAAAGAAGAAGAACATTATCAGACCGTTTACCCCAGAAAGAGAACCAGTCTCTTGGAAAAACCTGCGAGATGTAAAAGCTATTACCGACGGGATGAAATCAGCTGCCTTATTCGAACTCAAAATTCTTCTTCAACCATTCAATAATCCAAATTCTAAATCCGGCGTCTTAGAAATTAAAAGACGGGCAACAGATGACTACTTCATTTGCAGCTCAGAGGATCTCCTAGGCGTTCGTTCGGGAATCTTCACTGCTAAGGGCCTCGCTCAGTTTCTAGCTCATCATGATTCAGTGATTTGCTCTCGTTTCATGAGAAGATTTGGAGGTCCCCAATGAGCTATGTGACAAATTTGGAATATCGTTTTTTAGATTTGGAATATTGTTGCATGTTCACAGAGGCACATACTGGGAGCTGCACGAACGATTCCAAGAAAAAAAATAAATTAGAAAATTAGAATGAATATCTTTACTCAAAAACCTACAAAACCTTGCAAAGCTTGTAAGCAAACCCTGCCTCTATCAGAGTTTGGAAGAAAGGGACCGGAGGATAGCGGAGCTTTGATTTGCAAAAACTGTAATCGAGTACGTTCAAGATTAAGCTACCAGTCTCGCAAGGGCGTTCGAAAGGTTCAATATACCCCTAGCACTTCAAAGTACGTCATGGATCAGTTTCAGATCGAAGAGTATCGAGTTAATCAACAATTGGAGATCATGAGTCAGGCTCGTGAAAGCTACAGATTCAGTTTTCAGCTACGATGCGCTTTGAACCACTCACAAAAGGAAGACTTAGATATTTGGTGGTTGGCAACCTTGAATCAAACTGGCTTCTTCCTTGTTTTCTTTCAGGACCAGATTCGACTCATTCCTAGATCCGCAAAAGATATCGTAAGGTTTGCATTTAAAAATGGTTTTGAATTCGACGACAGACAAAGTCTTAAGTCAGACTTTCTCCCTAAAATAAATGGCCCGATTGACTGGCGGGGGCTTGGGTTCACTGTTTATCACCCGAGGAATGAGCCTAAGTGACGACTCTTTAACGCTTCTTCTTATCTTTCTTTGAGGTCTTAGATTCACTCGGAAACCAACTGATGTCTTCCCGTAAAGTCTGAAGGTAAAGATCCAAACCATCCATAACGAGTTCAGCTAGATCTTTTTGTCTTCGTTTGGCCTCCTCTTTCAGGGTTTTAGTTAGGGTATCCGGAAGTCGAATGGACAAAACCTCTTTGTTACCACTGCAGTATTTTCGATTTAGAAGGAAAAAGAAGGCCATAGCTAAAGCCTAAACCTCCGTATTCGTTAGGGCAAGTGGCGGGGTTCCATATTTACTTACAAATGTGTACAATTGTAATTGAAAGTAATCTTTCGTAGTTGGCCAGGGGAATGGCCTCTAAACGAGCGGAAAGGGGGGTAGAAGGAATGAATTGTGCGCAGGAAGCCATTCGCCATATACCTGGCCCTAAAAGTTCTCAAATCGAGAAATAAGCGTTCTATTGAGAAATGCATCGAATTGCTTTATTCACTACCTTTTCTCGACGACGCCCATATTTATGTGGAATCTCTCAGTCCCACTGACGACGAGTTTATAAAATGCCTTACTAAGCGCCTAAAGCGGTTCAAGAAGTACGAGCCCACTCTTAAACAGTTTCGTTTGAAATCGGAGGACAAATGACTCCACGAATTTGGACAGTCACAAAAGATAAGTTCTTATCCAGGGAGGAAGTCTTAAAATTATACTCGGCTTTAAAGGATGCAAGAGATCTCGCAATACAGCGAAGACGGTTTCTCTCTCATGTTAGAGATTACTATCTCCTTAGAACACTTCTTGAAACGGGCCTGAGAGCATTTGAACTGACCGCCCTTAAAGTGTCTGACTTCTGCAATAAATCTCTGATTGTTCAATACGGGAAAGGCGGAAAGCCAAGAACAATCCTTCTGACAGTTTCTACCCAAAAGATTTTACGAGAATTTTTAAAAATCAAGAGAACAGTATTGCGGGAATCTACGGTTCCTGAATCCTTTTTATTTTTATCAGAAAGAAAATTCCCTTATACGACGAGAGGCCTAAGAAAAAGAGTGAAGCTTTGGTTCACACAGTGCGGACTAGGCACTCATCTTTCTGTGCATTCATGCCGTCATAGCTATATAAGCCACTTGATTGCGGCGGGCGTGGACCTTCCCATTATTCGCGATAACGCAGGCCATTCTAGTTTAGCCGTCACTTCGATTTATTCGCACGCCGTTAAGGACGATTTGGGGGAACTCGACCTTTATGGTTCCGATTTCAGCAGAAATGGGAACGCTTCTAAAAAACAAAGTCGTAGAGACGAAGAATTTTGAGGGCGGATTAAAAGTAATAGGAACAATTATGAAACTAAATTGGAACTCTAAAATCCGAACACAAGACTGCCCAAGCCGAACGGAAGCTCGTTCACTCTCTGCATCGTCAGTATGTTGGCAGTTCGAACATCTTCTCAAGTCTTCAAACGGTTTCAGAAGTTTTATGGCAAAGGGCGTGAACGTATCCTTGTTCGCCTTGAACGGAAGCGTAACTTCTGCCCCTGCAATTCAATTTCTTGAGTGAAAATGAGAGGTAATGCAGAAAATGAAACTCGATATCATTCTTAAAAGCTTAATGGAGGAGAAGGGAGTGTCAGCCCGTGAAGTTGCCCGCGCCTGCAAAGTTCCGCAAAGCACGGTCATGTCTTATCTTTCTGGCCGAGGAACGCAAAGGCCAGAACACATTCTCTGCCTCGCGGAGTATTTCGGAACCAGCATGGAATATCTACTATTCGGAAAGGATCGAAAAGGACCGACGCTTGAAGACGTTTTTACTGAATCCGTATTTTCAGGCTGGTTAAAGGTAAGAATTGAGAGAGCACTGCCAAACAAAAGAATTGGCGAAGATCCAGAAGATAAAAAATAAGGATTGGAATGCTTATGAGCAAACTCTTAAAAATATTCGGAAGTATTTTATTTGGCCTTGTTACGCTTAATGTTGTCGTCAGTTCCGTTGAAAACTATTCCAAGCGGCGTCGTCAAGCTCAGAATGAAAGCAACAATCTGGAGTTTGATTTCCTGGATGGAAAATCTGATCCCGCCCCATTTCAAACACTGATCGTCAACCATACTGCCTATGGAGCGAAGCTGAAGCTTCTAGCCAAGGACTGCCATTTTCCCGAAGCGTCTGAATCGAAAATAGAGGGCTTTGATGTTCTTCGCTGTAACAATCCTTACATTGGTTACTTTTATCTCACCGCATCTGGAGATGATCGAAAGAAAATTAAGGAAAATGAACTCGCTACGATGCTTCTAGGTGAAGTCGTCGCGATACATCCCCGTATCAAGTGGGTCGTCGTTCGTCTGCTTGAGATTAAATCGTAATACGAGTGTTGAACTGAGAACTAAAATTTTGGAGGGAAAGAAAATGAAAATGAAACTAGTTGGACTATTAGTATTGCCTCTGTTGGCAGCCTGCGCATCTAAACACGCAGGTCTTATTGGATTTCAAAAAGATGAAGTGCTTGCCACAAGTGAAGATCGAGATCAGCCCACTTGGGCCGATGAAACA
>CAZRLF010000005.1:0-161618 GCA_964601045.1 uncultured Bacteriovoracaceae bacterium | reverse complement strand
CAATCTCCAAAAACTACAGTTCTTCATCAACTCAATGATCGACCTCGATTAATTTCTATTCTGATTTTTAAATCGATAGGGTGCCGTAAGTCTCATCATCTCAATCACTTACTGCGCAGCAAACGAATGCGCGTCTACGCTATGCCCCACCAGTCCTAACGCTTTGCACAAAGACTGCCGCAAAAAATTAACGAAAAAAACAAATGCTGAAGGATTTTTTGACTATAAATCTCAGACAAATCAGAATTCTAGTGAGGGAGATATAGTCAAATGCAAATCGAACCGAACTCACAGAAACAACAAAAAATTTTGAAGGTGAATAAAAATACGACGTCAAAAGAGATCATACTTTCATCGCTCACCCTAGTGGTAGTCTCCGTCATTACATCCTTCACTATGTTCTCCGCTTGTAGCGACTCCAACACTGCAGGGGCTCTCACCGCCTCAACGACACTTAAAAGTTCTAATTTAACAACATCTGTCACGACCACGAGTTTAGAAAAAAATTCTGCAGACGGTTCTACAAGACTAAGACCAGCTGTATCAGGTTTAAATAATGCAAAGACTCCCTGCCCCACAGGAACAACAACTTGCTTTAGCCCCGTTGCGATGGGCGGAAAATTCTCGAGTTTTAATTTGAGAATCTCAAGTTCAGGCCAGTATAGTCGCTTAGAACTTATTTCTCAGTCGACCTCAGACAACTCCATCACAAGCAATGCATTAAACTCATTTGATCTTGGAAGCCCCACAGCTATTTCAGGAACTCCTGAATGCTGTGGCGACATCACCTTCGACAGCTCTAGTCACTTTAAAGACCTCATTTGGAATATAGGTTGGATTGATGCCAAATTTACCGATTCTAGCTTTGGAATTTCGGGCGGAGGATCAACAACCCTGCGATTTGTCTACTTCACCGACTCTGTCACCGGCTATCAAAAAGGAGATATTCTTATCAAAGACGGAAATGACTTTAAGTGGTGTCCAACAACTGCAACTGCTATCGGAGATTGCTCTACGACAAGACCTGGCTCACCGATTACTCAAAACTCAGGAATTGTGAATTATACTCCTGAGTCTGGAAGCCCAGTTCTCCCCTACCTCTCTGCTGAAATTTACGAAAGCGCTACCGGAGATGGAGTGGTCACCACATCTGCATCAGAACTTACCGGCTCTGTTTCTTTCACCGTAGACTTTGACCATGAAAATGTTTTCGCGGTCGAAACTCCTAATAAAACATTCACAAATATCTTTGATGTTATGGATGAGCTCTATATTCGAAGCCTCAGTGCAACTCCAACGGGAGTCAGCACAACAGGCGGCCTTGGAGCCGTACTCACAGTCAGCAAATAACGGTGTGAGAGGGCCGCTTTGGTTTACTTATTTGCTAAAGTCGATCAGGGTTTCTCGCCTACGCGAGAAGTCTTTAGAAATAAGAAACACGGATAGTTTTTTATTCTCTTTAGTCTCGTCAACCCAAAGTATGGCCTGAGTTTGAGGATTTTCAAAAATCACCGATAGAGCACCCGTCGAAAGATTTTCAGAGCGCGAATCGTGATAAAGAGATTTGAGATCTTCTGTAAGTTGAGTTTTCACCTCTTCAATTGCCGTGCCGACTAAAAAATG
Source organism: uncultured Bacteriovoracaceae bacterium (assembly GCA_964601045.1). Classification (GTDB taxonomy): domain Bacteria; phylum Bdellovibrionota; class UBA2394; order UBA2394; family UBA2394; genus JAQBPA01. The sequence continues at coordinate 159,995 of CAZRLF010000005.1, read as the reverse complement.
AAGATCGAGAGCTACAAGTTTATCCTCCTCAAACTGAGCCTGACCTAACGTCTCGATGCCTTTATAAGTAAAAGGCCTAATCGGAATATACTCTACCCTATCTCGTTCGTTTTCTTTTGCGGGAACCAAATCGAGCGCCTGATCGTACAATTGCTTTTTCAACTTTGGATCTTCAGCCTGATCTTTGAGTTCCTCTTCAGTAAGAAAATCAGCCCCGTAGACTTGAAGTCTTTCTTGAACTTGACCTACTGTCTGGCCCCACTGCAGTTCAAGCAAAAGTCCTCGATGCCCTTCGTGGCGGATGTACACAATAAGTGCCACAGACACCACAACTGACAAAACCAAGACCCGAATATAAAGAGGAATTTTCATATTTTCAAAATTAAATCAGAATCATTTTAAGATCTAACAATGTTTCTCTGGCCTTCAGAGAAACATCATTAGTGACGAAGCTCAAACATTTTTCCTTGAGTGCAGTCGCCAAATGAATAGCATCCGGCGTTTTAAGATTTAACCTTGCTCGAACACTTGCGCTCAAATCTGCAATCTCAATGGAATAATCCACCCATTGAATACCAGGATGACTTATCAGAAGAGCATATATCTCTTCGGCGATATCGGATGAATATTTATATATACCTGACATGATTTCATGAAGAATCAATGGAGAAGCAATAATCTGAATTTTTTGTTTTTCTGCATCTTCGAAAAATTTTGATGCTCGCTGGCCAAAATCGGAATGGTTATCTAAGTGATAGATATAAATGCAAGTATCTAAATAGACGTTTTTCACCAGCTCTTGCGACCGTCATCTAAGTCTTCCAATAATTTTTTTCCAAGTTTTTGATCAATAACTCCCGCGAGAGCTTTTTGGTAAGAAACAGGCTTTTTAAGCATAATAAGCACGTTTCCTTTTGGAACTAAGGCGACCTGACTTCTCTCCGACAATCCCAAAAATTCTCTAGCTTTTGACGGAATCACAATTTGGTTTTTTTGACTCAATTTGGCTATAAAAGGAGAGAACTTTTCCATGCTTTACATTTTACAATAAAGTAAAGCGATGTCAATACTGCCCAAAAAAGAAGACACCACCGACTGTTTCGACCCCTAGGCGTGCCGCCTTTTGATACTTCGCTTAAGCGAAATATCAAAAGGCGGCACCCGGATTTGAACCGGGGATGAGGATTTTGCAGACCCTTGCCTTACCACTTGGCTATACCGCCATAAATATAGACTCATCATTAACTATCGAATCAGACGAATATCTTGAAGAAAAAAAACGTAGAAGATTTAAGATTCTTCACTTTCTACGACACTCATGATTTTTTGCCGATCAGACTCGGCTAAATCCAGAAATTGAACCCCAAACCCAGCCGGAAGTGAGCCATAGGTATTCTCTAAAGAATGTCTAACCTCACCCGTTACATGAATAATATGTCCCCCAGGCAATTCAAATTCCATTTTGAGATGAATTCCTAAGGCTGGTGGCAAGAGGGTTTGAGCATAAAGGCCACCCTCACCAACGGTCGTCGTAAGACACGATCTTTGCTCCCCATTCCAAATAAATTTAACAGGAATCACGAGGTCTTTACGTAAATAACGTCTTTTTATTGAAGGAGAATCCACTCCTCAAAGATTAGACGACTCGAGTAAGATCTGTCATGATTAATTAAATGATAAGTCTGCTCATCGATGGTTACAATCTATTGCATGCCATTGAAAAAGGATTTATAAACTCCCTCCAAGAAAAGCGGGATTCGCTCATTCAGAAGCTTCATATTTATCAAGCTCAAAAATCTGTCGAAATACTCGTAGTTTTTGATGGATCAAATAAAAATGCAGGAATTTCATCCCATGATCGCTACGGAAATATCGATATTGTGTATGCAGATTCACATTCCTCGGCAGATGACTGGATTGCTCGTGCCTGCGAAAGATCTCCCGGTAAATTTGTAGTTGTTTCTAGTGATCATCAGGTCATGAATTCGGCGAAACTCTTTAATTGTGTAGCACTTTCATCCGAAGATTTTCTAAAAAGATTGAATTCAACTACCAAAGTCATCGAGAATCCCTACCTTGAAGACAAAACCGACGATGAAGATACTGATCTCTACCCTCGCGTTTCGACCAAGAAAAAAGGCGCAGCAAAACGGCTCCCCAAAAAAGAGCGTAAGAAGATTCACCACCTTAAAAATCTCTGACCGTTCTAATTCTTATCAATGATGTCTTTTAGCATTTGAATCTATAGCTCTTAACGAAGAGACAGAAGAGCCTTTTGCTTTTGATTCATCTCCGAATCGAGAAAGTTTAACTTGAGTGGCCGATTTCTCTGCAGGTTGGCGAGGTCGCTTAACCTCCATCTCAATACTAATCGTACGCCCCAAAACTTCTCGTTCAAGCCCACTTACAAGGTCTTCTAAAAACTTTGCCTGACTGGTCAATCTTTCTGAATACTGCGCGGTCTTTTGAGACATAACAGCGTTCTGATGAGTGACCTTATCAAGTTCATGCATTGCGCGAGTGATTTCGTTTACACCTTTAGATTGTTCTTGGGCAGCCTGTGTAATTTGATCAACGTTTTCACGAACTGAACCAACGGCTCCTACAATCTCACCTAAAACATTCGAGCATTGAACTGAAATTTCTTTACCATCATCGACTTTGACCCGACCTTGACGAATAAGAGCTTCAACTGAAGCTTTAGTATTAGCGACAATTCCATCAACTCGCTGAATACTTGATTCAACCATACCGGCAATTTCTTGAGCAGCACTACCGCTCATTTGAGCAAGACTTCCTACTTCTTCAGCGACGACGGCAAATCCTTTTCCATGTTCGCCCGCTCTTGCAGCTTCAACCGACGCATTGAATGAAAGCAGTTTCGTTTGAAATACGATATCGTTAATCACCTTAGTTTTACCGGCAATCTCGCCGATAATTTTTGTGATTTCAGAAATTTGCTGATTGCTGGCCTCAATTTGCTTCATGATTTGATCATTACTTTGAGCAATCTCGCCCATGGCATTACTCATTTGCCCTACTGAGTCTTGGCCCTTAACCGCGGTTAAATGACTTCGGTGTGCTTCTTCATTTGAATGTTGAGCGCCATCGAGAGTTTTTGAAAGCATCGAGTTAATTTCGTCTAAAGAAGATACCGTTTCTTGAATAGCCGCAGCCTGCTGATTTGATGAAGATGAAAGGTCAGTTGAAACATTTACAAGCTCAAGACTTGAAGCCTGAGTTTCAAGAAGAGATTTTTTCAACTCGGTGAGCACATGAGTCATATTGCGATTAAAGCTTCGAGCCACACCCAACAATATCGAGCATGAGATTAAGAGTGCAAACACGGCCCATACGAGAGACCACCATTTATTTGAGGTTAAATTGCTCAATCGAGTATTAAGCAAAACATCCAACTCATCGACAGCAACTTTCCAAGAGGTATAGCTTTGAGCGCGAGCCTCTGCCATCGTCTTTAAAAATTCAGAAGGACTTACCGTTACTCGCTCGGAATTTGCAATCAGATTAATAACCTCAACTGCTTTGGTTACCTTCTCACTGAGTTGCTCAAGCGAAGGTTTAAGTTTTTCGTTAAGCGTGGGGCTTTCGCCATAAAAATTGGGATCCTCAGTAATGATGGTCTGCAAATCAGCCATTACACGATCAAGATCGGCTTGTTTAAGCATGGCTGAATAAACCGCTAAATTAATTCTTTCTTCAGGTGAGATAGACCTTCGGTGCAAAATGGGCTCAATATTGGCCGTAATATCCTGAAGGCGATCTTGCATTTGAGGCAAAGCTAAAAGAGTAATATCCATCAAATAATAGCTATCAAGATCTGGGTCCAAAATAAGATTTGAAGTATCTCCTGAATGAGTAATGATGCCGCGAATATCAGCAATTAAAGAAGTATGCGCCTCATTAATTTCGCTCGCTTTGGCAGCACCGACTTTAGATTGAATACTTTTCCATTTAGCTTCAACTGTCGCAGGTTTTAAATGAATACGATTTCTTTTAGCGAGTCCTTCGTCTGAAAACTGCAGATCTTCTCCAATATCATCATTTACTTTATAAAGATCTTTAAACGCATCATCGACTTTAAGACCGACTTCTTTTAACGAACTTTCGACCGATTTATCCCCGTAAGCTAAACGCTGTGCCAACAGCTTATGCTCAGAAATAAGTTCAAGAAGGGTTTCGGCAGGACGTTGATAGAGATCGCCTTTAAGTTCCCAGGCAGCGAAATCAATATTTACATTCTTTGAACTCACCATCAAGTAGACCAGTACAAGAACTGGAATTGCATAAAAAACGTTTGCAAGAATTAGCTTACGAAATAGCGAAAGCTGTTTAAACATGATACCCCTCCTCAGATTCACCCAGAATGCGTCAATAAATTATAACATTGGGACAAAGGTCGAAAAGCCCCCTGAAGATTCGCTAATTGTCCCGCATGGTTAACCGATTCTTAGATATGACAATTATCGCCGGGCAATGAATGGACTTTTTGAATATGTAAACCTTAGTGGATTAATAGGATGCCCATCTCTGCGAGTCTCAAAATGACAATGTTCTCCTGCAGCGTTTCCGGTCTTGCCAACCAGAGCAATAAGATCACCTTTATTTACCTGAGCACCTTTAGCCTTAATATTTTTTGAATTATGTGAATAGAGGCTCGAAATTCCGTCACCGTGATAAATAACCACGACGTTTCCATAACCATTCAAGTGTCCCGAAAAAACAACTCTCCCTGAAGCAGCTGCTCGAATGCCAGCTCCTTCGGGTGCAGAGATATCAATACCTTCGTGAAATCTTCCATTTCGTATTCCGTATCCAGAAGTAAACCTGCCTCCTTCGACAGGCCAAAGCAAACGAGAGACAAACTTGGCATCGGGATACATCGTGCGATGCGCACTCCAAGGAAGATTTTTGATTTCTCCCTCACCTTTGATCGCAGGTCTTTGCTTTGAAATCCGAGGTGCAGGCACAAAATTTACTGAATCAGATTCATCTGATTCAAGATCATCTGCATTTCTTCTCTCGGTCGAAAGACTTCGCTCAGCATCCTCATTGAGTGCGCTAAAAAAACTTTCTCTTCGAGATTTCTTTTCGCTGTGAGTCCAGGGAGACATGGCTTGGCTTTGTGTTTGCCAGGGCGCCGTCCATGCTTGCAGTTCAGATGCAATCCAGAAAAAACTAAGTAACCCAATCACTAAATGCTTCACCCTTCTATTCTAGAAGGGTCCGTCCTCTGAGGCGAAGAGTCTTTGAATAATATGCCGCGTCGAATCTGCAAGATTAACAAACTGGACACCCACTTCGTATCCATCGTTAATCTTAACGCAGCGCACCACTCGAGCCATGACAACGACCTCTTGAGTCCGATCTGACTGAGGTCGCAAGGTAAATTCAAGGCTTAAACTTGAATCCTTCTCAAGAGGATGATCAAGCCAAAGCTTTAACCCGCCTCCACTCAGATCTTCATAAGTGGCGTACTCGACTCCTGCTTTTGATGTTATGCGAACTGCTTCGCGTTGGACTGATCTTTGAAACTTTCTTTTTGCTTGAAAAGCCATAGGTGAGGGCCTTTTAGCGGACTATGAGCCATTCGACAAGTAGCAGTCGTTTCAAATACTTAGCGACCCCCTGCCATGCTTCTTAAACCATCAGTTATAATTTACGTTTGGGGGAAAAGACCACTTGAGCAACGATAAAGACGATTCTAAATTTGGCGAGCGTACAATTGTTAGTCCAATTGCTTCAATCGCCCCCTTTTCGGCTGAACAAGCGCCCGCACTCCTCGTAATTGCTGGTCCACAAATTGGAAGAAATTTTGCGATTGATAAAGAAGAGTATATGATCGGCCGAGTTGAGAATTGCGATTTCATCGTTGAGGATGATCTCGTATCTCGACATCACTGCAAAATTATTGTGAATCAAGCCGGTGCCACGTTGATAGATCTCGCCAGCACCAACGGCACTTTCCTCAACGGGCATCGAATTGAAAAAGGGCCTTTAAAAGAAGGCGATCGAATTCAAGTTGGTTCATCGACAATTCTAAAATATCACCTTCAAGAAGAAGTCGAAGTAAAGTTTCTTACCGAACTCTACGATGCCGCCACGAAAGATTTTTTAACCGGAGTCTACAATAAAAAATATTTTATGGATCGTCTTACATCGGAGTTTTTCTACGTCCAAAGAAACGGCGGACAGATCGCTATCATTATTTTAGATTTAGATTTCTTTAAAAAAGTAAACGATACCTATGGTCACGTTGCCGGCGATGCCACTCTTAAAAAGTTGGCTCACCACCTCATGCATAATACACGTAAGCACGATATGGTGGCACGATTTGGCGGCGAAGAATTTATGATTTTTATGCGAGAATGCGATCTCGATCAGGCGAAAGCCCTTGCTGAGCACTTACGCGAAGGGGTCTCAAAATTGGTAATCGAGGCCGGACACAAAACTTTTAATGTCACTGCCTCGTTCGGAATTTCAACTATCAACGAACAAACACGAGAAAATATCGCAAGTGTTGAAGCCTTTATCGAAGCCGCCGATGCTAATTTGTATCGAGCAAAAAAAGAAGGTCGAAATCGAATCTGCTTCTAATTCCCCAAACCCTTCGTTACCCTAAACTAGATTGTGAACTTTTCTTTTCAAAGCTGGGAGTTTTTATTTGTTTGGAATATTGGCTCCGCACTTTTTTTTCCTTGGATATACAGAAATCAACGCTATCGACTCTATATTCTTCTGGGTCTTTTAATTCTCCCCTTACTCGCAGGGGCGGTTGAGCATCTTATTGTTGGTCGAGGAGATTTTTGTTTTTATTTCAAACTATGGATTCTGCATTGGTCCGCATCGCTAACCAGCTTAATCGTCGTCTTAAGAAATGGTGGCGTTCTTTGTACTACTAAATTTTATCTCTTTCTTCTTTTATCGTTGGTACTCAGCATTTTTTCTCTTGTATTTTCTCGAAGCCTTTGGTTTTTAGATCCCTTTTGGGGAGTTGTTCCGGGCACAATCAGTATCGATGCCATCATTTCTCTCGACCCATTTTTAATTCGATTTCTCGGCCTTTTAATTTTTTGGGGGATACTTTTAGCTTCGAGAAAAACATTAATAGCCCTCGCTTCTTACTGGGCTTTCTTTTTTATATTAGGTTTTGCTCAGCCCGGAACTCTCACTCAAGCCTCTGCAATTGAATCGAGCTTTCAAATTCAACATCGCGAAAAGTTTGTTGAAATCTACATCGAGAATGAATTTACATCTTCTTTTTCACCCAAAGAGTGGGCCAAAGAAATTAATTTTATTTTAAGTCAAACACTTCAAGAGCTACCTCCAAATATTCAATGGAAAACACGAAGTCCGTTTAAAATTTTTATCTATGCCACAGATGACTCAAAAGCTCGGTGGATCGGCGCTCGACAAACTCAAATAGGACATTTTCTACATAATGAGCTTCATCTTTCAGAAGTCGTTTTATCGAGTCCGATTTTAGCACACGAAATAGTTCATTTAATTCATGGTCAGATATGGGCTCCCATTAAGTCTTATCTTAACCCTCTATTTCTCGAAGGCCTTGCGGTAGCCGCTTCTGAAGAAAAATCATTTATATACGACAAAGCGGCTGCTCTTCTTAAAAAATGGCCAAAACACTTAGAACTTACCTGGCCCTTTTATCTCGATTTCTTCGAAAAATACTCTCCGACGGTAAGCTATAGTCTCGCCGGAGCTTATGTTCGATATTTTTTAGACCAGAAACTATGGCCTTGGTCAGAACCCGAACCAAGTATGGATTTTTTGAGTGAGAGAACTCCGTCTGCAGAAACTTTGCGTTGGGCCGAAAAAGTTTTTGAACATAAACCACTCTTTAGAGATCCGTTTCGTCGCGATTGCACTCGTCTTGAATGGCAAAATTTTAAAAATCATTCGGATGCCTTGACCGCAAAACTCGATAAGATCTGTCCTCTTTGGAAGGAACGCCCCTCATACCGTCGGCCGCTCTCTGAAGATGAGAATATTGAAAACAGTTTGGACTACTTAACAATTGATAGCCTCAAACAGGCCGAGCTCACTTTTTATAAATTATTAAAAACCAATTCTCCCCTTTCTCCGCGTGATACCGCTGAGAAGTTTCTGGAATATTGGAAATGGGGAGATCTTCCTGAAGCTAAAAAATTTAAATCTCGACTTGAATGGGAAGTGAAAACTGGAGACTAAAACTAACGAGAAAAGAGTTTTTTATTTTGACCCAAGCCGGAGAGTGTAGAAATACAAATCTTACCCAGAAAATATTCTTTAAGTGGCGCGATGTGATTTCCTAGCTGCATTGATTCACTTTCATTAAACCAATTTGTTTCGCTTGTGAGTATGCGATCTTCCCAATCGGCACGTGCGGGATCAATTTCAACCACCGAAAAAGGCTTTGAACCTTTTTCAACTGCGTTCTGATAGCGATCTTCATTCCAGACACTCGTCACAGCATATGATTTACCCATAAAGCTATCAATCTGACTCGCCCGACGAGCAATAAAATCGACGTATTGCGCTCGATAACCCTGAGGATCTTTAACGACATAAAAAACTTTTCCTGAGTTGAGACGAACTAAATTCCCCGAGATAGCCGAAATGTATTTTTTATCTCGCACGTCTTCTGGAAAATCATGAACATGGTGCAGAACTCTCGTTTCCGGATCAACGACTCCCAAACTCGAAACTTCTGAGCGAACCTCCACCACCCCGGTTTCTGAAAATTTTCCGACCTTAAAATTATTTGTAATTTTATTAAGGTTTCTGCCGTCAACCGAATAGAGATCATAGTGAGAATAGCGGCTGATCTCCTCATCTCGAGACGAAAATTTAATAAGTTCTCCACTTTCGACCGAAACGTATTTTCCAACGATTGACTTAGGTTCAGCTCTTTCAGGTAAGAGCACTCGCTTAAACGCGGGGCGAACAATATTCGATTGAATAACTTTAAAAAGAAACCGCTCTCCTAAAAATTCGACAATAACCAATCCGGCTGACGAGACAGCTTTAATCGTCACTTTTTTATCTCGAGGATGCGCAGTTTCGTACCCAGGAAGCTTAGTAACGGCAAATTGTTTAACTGGAACTAAATAGGCCTTTGAAGGTTTAGAATGTAAAACTGCCAAATAAAAAACTTGGTTTCCGATAATCAAATACGGAGGTTCAATCGCTTTTATCCTTCCGTTACTTTTTCTCAGAATATTCTCATCGGGCTGCTTCCAAAAAAGATTTCCACCCTGTAGAAAAAATCGAGTGTGGCCTAGAGAAAATTCAAGGTGGGCTTTGTTTTTTTGAAACGAATCGTCAGCATAAATGCCAAAACTCAGCAAAAACAGAATTAAAACAGCGCGAATAAATTGCATCTTACCCATCACCTAATGCCAAACTACTGAGGTCAGTATTTATTAAATCCTGCAAATTATATGCCAGGCAAAAAGCGGCATAAGTTGGCTAAAATGCCTGAGTTTTTTGCCCTAGCAAAGCTCTCAGTGCGACATTTCTTCGGCTAATAAGGGAATTCAAGCTCTCTCTATTTAATATGATTAATATGAAAGAATTCGACTCGATCGCCCTTCTTCCATTTAAACTTATCCGAGGTTCCGCCAATGACCTCTAAAACATGAAGAGCTGGACCTTCACTTGGGCGAGGAACTTCAGACAGAGGCTCGGCATTTTTAATAATGCTGACGATGCGTTTGTCTTTAGAAATATAAATAATATCGAGCGGAATCAGGGTGTTTTTCATCCAAAACGATTGAGGTCTTTCAAATTCTCCCCAAAAAAGCATCCCTTCGTGGGGAGCCATTTTTTCTCTAAACATCAAACCCTTCTGCCAATCTTCACGAGTTCGTGCGACTTCGACCTGAATTGAAACGCCACCCAGCTTTACTCGAGGCGAATCTTTAAGTGGTGTTGCCCCAACAAGTAGAGAAAATACCAAAAGACACCAAAAGCCCATAATGATTCGATAAATATTTTGTTCAGTCTTCACAGTGGCCCTATATACTACGGACCAGGGGCCTTGCGAAATTCATCAAGAGTACGTCTGATAAGCGGTATGGGAATATACCCCTCAAATCTTCGTCCATTAATAAAAAATGTGGGTGTGCTTGAGATTCTTAGATCAAGGCCCGCCTGAATCAAACCCGTTAAAGTTTGTGCTGTCTCGGGTTTGTCCAAACATTGTTTAAATTTTTCACTATCTAAATCGAAAGAATCGAGATCTTCAGTTACCGGAGGAAGATGTCCGAGCTCAGAATTTATTTTGAAAGCGCGATCGTGAAAGGGCCATAACTTACCCTGTTCGTTAGCGCAAATAGCGCCTCTCGCCCATTCACACGAATAGGCATGAACCTGACGATTCACCCCCGCATTACAGGAGTTGTCTAAGGGAAACGGAAAATAATGAATTTGAACATCTGGCTGCTTAGCCAAAAACGGAAGAAGAGTTTCAGCAGCCAGACCACAAAACGGACAGCCAAAATCAGAAAACTCTAAGATCATAATTGGAGCATCTGTGGGTCCTTTTGTTAACGACGATCTTTGTGAAATCGACTCAACTCTTTCAAACCAACGGCGGAACTCATCTTCCGAAAACTTTCCGCCGGAATGTTCGCGATTGATCAAAGTGAAAATCGAAAAAACAATGATCACTCCGCAGAGTGCGGCGATGAATGATTTTTTAGAAATTTGAAGTCCATTTTGAAGCTTAGAGCCGGCAATAATGACCCCAGCAATAAGAGCATAAGAAGTAAAACAGACAATGCAGCCCACCTTTAAAACAAATGTAAGATAAGAAGCCAAAATTAAGCTGGCGAAAATCCCCAAACCAAAAAGAACTTTAAGATATTTACGATAAGACTGGGGGCCAATTCCAAAAAGAAGGGTAACAGCAAACCAAAAAGCCCCAAAAACTCCAATCGGAATCATTTTGAATGAACCCAACGCAGAAAGTGATGCTTGATCACAGTTCCAGTACGCATTCACAGTGCAAAAACTTGCCCCTAAACGATCTCCTCGCATCAACGCGTAAAAGTCGGAGGCCGACCAAAGAAGCAAAGCGATTCCAAGAATCGAACAAATAATAAAAATGATCTGCCGACGGTTCATGTCAAAGTCGTCTCATTCTTCCACTTCGGTGACTTTGACGCAACCTGTGAATGAAAGTCTGTGCAAGCTCGTCCAAATTCGATAAAGTGTTTTTATTCGTGCATGAAACTAGGTAACTCGCTCATCCATTTATTTCAAAGCTTGACTCGATCTCAGGGTTCGCTTTGGCGGTTTGCTTTTATTCTGATCATCTCTTATTTCGTGGCCAAAGCAGCCAATCTGATGATCGCTCACAAGTATCTGCCGCTTGAATTTTCGGGTGGCTCATTTTCTTCAGGAAGTTCGTTTGAAAGTGCACAAAAAGGCCCTGAAGTGAATATTCAAACCATATTATCACGTAATATTTTCGATTCTGAAATCCGCAATCGCGTAAGCCAAGGGGCTAAGACGCCTACCGCAGACGGCCCCATCTCCCCCTCCACTCTGCCTCTTGAACTGGGCGGAACCATCGTTTTTAAAAATTCCAAGTTTTCAGTCTCTCTCATTCGCGAAAGGTCTTCAAAAAAAGCGGGATACTACGGAATTGGCGATACTGTGTTGAACGCCAGGGTCCATAAAATCGAGCGTTTTCGAGTGATCATCGAAAACGGCGGCCGACTTGAAAGTCTAGAACTTAGAGATGCCGAAAGTAAAATGGGGCCAGGATTTTTTAACCAAGAATCCAGCGATACCGGAATTTCCACACTGCCTCCAAGCAGTGGCCTCGATAATTCTGGAGGAGGCTTTGAAGAGATTGGCCCAAACCGTTTTGTTGTGCCGCAAAGCGAAATCGATAAAATCCTTACAAATTTTGCTCAAGTTCTGACACAAGCCAGAATGGTTCCAAATATTACGCCCGATAATAAAACGGCTGGCTTCAAAGTCTTTCAAATCAAGAGCGGAAGCATTTATGACAAAATGAGAATGCTCAATAATGATATTATCAAACGAGTGAACGGACAGGACCTCGACAGTTTCGAAAAGGCGACGGGCCTTTTTACCGCATTGCGCAATGAGAAAACCATTACCATCGATTTGGTTCGGAACGGACAAAAGGTAAACTATACATATGAAATTCGTTAAAGCTTTCGCACTCTTAGTGGGACTTTTTTCTTTTTTCTCACTCGGAGCTCAGGACGATTTTTTGGATGAACCCTCAGGTGATAGACCCCCCATGAATGGGTTCTTCGATGAAGAACCAGAACCACTCGATGAAAAAGAAATTGTTCGTCCACAATCTGATCCCCATAATAATCCAAGCGCTGCTCCCGCTGAAGCAAGCCCACAAAATGATTTTGATTTGGGTCGATTTCCCGAAGCCAAAAGATTTGATTCAGGCTCAACTGCGAAATCAACCGGAAAATCTATGCCTGCTCTTCCCGCTGGCAATATCCCCAATCGTAGCGAAAAACTTCGAATGGATTTCGTTCAGGTTGATATCGAAGAGATCGTAAAATATTTTGCCGAAAGACTTCAAAGAAGATTTATATATGATCCCAGCAGCCTCTCGGGCAAAATTACAATTATTTCTCCAAGCGAGGTAAGCCTGCAAGAGGCTTGGGCAGCGTTTCTGTCGGCGCTTGAAGTTCGAGGCTATATCGTCTTTCCGGTTGGCTCCTATCTCAAACTCGAAAAGGCGGCTAATGCCCGCAAATCTCCCGTGCCGGTTTACGAAGGTAATACTCCCAATGATGATTCTTATGTCACTCGTATTCTCACGCTCAAATTTTTAAATGTTCGTGATGTATCTCAGGCGGTTCGAAATTTACTTTCTCGCCAAGGTGGAGATCTCATTGAGCATCCTCAAACCAATACACTTATCATCAGCGACTATGCTTTTAATATTCGTCGGATCATTCGCATTCTAGATGTCTTGGATGTTGAAGGGTTTCAGGAACAAGTTGAAATTATTCCTCTCCGGTATGCAGCAGCTCCTGATGTTGCTCGTAAGGTCACTGATTTCTTTCCTACTGGTGGTGCCGGTGCAGTTGGAGGCGCTCCTGGAGCAACAGCCCCCACAACTCGACTTTCTCGAAGAGGTGTAAGCCCAACGGATGCTGGAGTGATTCAAAAAGTTGTCGCTGACGAAAGAACAAATGCTCTAATCGTTTTAGGAAGCGAACGAGGAATTGAAAAGGTTAAGAAATTTATTATTAAACTTGATATTCCAACCGAAGGCGGCGGCGGAAAAATTCATGTCTACCCTATTCAGAATGTTAAAGCTGAAGAACTCGCCCAAACCTTATCTGCTTTAACCGGCGGACAAAAAGCGAATACTTCGCGGCCTTCAGGTATTGTTGCGCCTCTCGGACAAGCTGGAGTGGCCATGCCCTCTATGAGCGAAACTGAAGTCGCTAATTTAGGTGAAGTTAAAATCACTGCCGACAAAGCAACGAACTCACTTGTGATTCAATCTTCCCCAAGAGATTTTGAAGTCTTAAAAACAATTATTCGCAAACTTGATATTCGAAGACGCCAAGTTTTTATCGAAGGTGCAATTCTTGAAGCCAAAGTGGGCAAAGGTTCGTCCTTCGGCGTTCAAGCTGCTGGTCCTTTAAAAAGAGTTGATGCACTTAAGGGCGAGGAAGGTCAAAAATCTGGGGTTGTCGGTTCTCTTAATGGCTTTGGTTTTGATCAGCTCATTCAAGGTGCGCTAAAAGATCCCTCTGCTCTTACTGGTATGGCCCTTGGCTTTAGGTCGGGCGGAACTTTCAATGTGGATTACACTGATGCCAGTGGAAACAAACAAACATTTAAGCTCCCTTTGCTTTCAGCGATCTTAAAACTTTCGGCGGTGAATACTGATATCAATATTTTATCGACTCCGCATATTCTGGCGACAGCCAATGAGGATGCGACGATTTCGATCGGACAAGAAATTCCTCAACTTGCAGGAACTGAAACCACCACCGGTGGAAATGTCTCTCGCAATATCACACGACTAAGGGTGGCCACCGAGCTCAATATTACTCCGCAAATTAATGCCAATGACTACCTCACTCTTAAGATTAAACAAAAAATTAACGATGCCGGTGAAAAAGGTGCGGACGGAAACGTCACGACAACCAATCGTGAAGCCACCACTACAGTTATCATTAAAGATCAGCAGACCGTTGTGATCGGCGGTCTTATGAGGGATCGAAAAAATACCCTTATCCAAAAAGTTCCGTTCTTGGGTGATATTCCGATTTTAGGCTGGCTCTTTAAAACCAGAAGCACTGAGGTCGAAAAGATTAATCTGCTTCTGTTTTTGACCCCCTATATAATTAAAAATACGGGCGATATGAATGATCAGTTCTTTCGCAAGCTTAAAGAGCGCGAAGGGTTCTTAAAAGAAATGGGCATTCAAGAACAAAAGAATGTACCAAGCTCTGGATTAACTGAAGAACAACTGAAGATGCTCGATAAAGAATATGTAAAGAGCTTACAGCAAAAATTTGTTTATCCTAAATCTCAAACGAGCGAAGCCAATGCTGAAAACCTCGAAGAGAAGAAAGAAGAATCTAAAGTTGAAGTAAAAAGAAAAGAGCAAGATGCTGACTCTGAAGCTCCTCAAGCTCCTAGTTCAAAAATGGATATGACTCCGGCTGAAATCAATGGAGGTACACCCGAGATAACAAATGGATCGTCAAATTCATCTCCAATCACCTCTGTGCCAGAAATTACATCAGCTCCTGAGGCAACAGCTGCTCCTGTTGAACTCCCCCCTCTTCCTGTTGTTCCTCCCGCTCCTGCTCCGGCGATTTCAGCTCCACTAACTGAAGAGCCAAAAGTTTCAGCGCCACTCACAGTACCAGTGCCTAAAGCTCCCGCTGCGGCACCTGCTCCGGCGACAAAAAAGAATTCAGGATCGAACGGTAGTTCTAAGGATTGGATTTTAGAAGACAGTCCCCCTGAAAACTAAGAACGAAGAGACAATGGACGATAAAACTGAAATCATCCCTGCGGGTCAGCGCGAGAAGCTGAGAGAATCACTTATCGAAAGAAATTTGGTCATTGATTCGGCCGAAGATCTCGATTTTGGAGAACTCCTGCTCCGTGCCAATTTGATTAACGAAGATCAGCTTGCCCAAGCTGTACAAATTCAAATGGAAAAAGCGAACTCACTTCGTCTCGGTGAAGTACTCGTTCAGATGAAAGCCATTACCGAAGCTCAGCTTCTTGAGGTTTTGGCCAAACAATTGAATATTCCTTTTGTTCGATCGATTCATGATCGCGAAATTCCAGAAGACTTGATTAAAAAAGTTCCCACCCGCTTCGCAAAAAAATATCAGGTTCTTCCTATCAGCTATAAGAATAATGCAGTTTTGGTTTCGACTTCAGATCCACTCAATACTTCGGTTCTCGATGACGTAAGAATGCTTCTTGAAATGCCCATTATTGTGGCTGCCTCTCCTTCGGCAGTGATTACCGAAGCGATCAATCGCTCTTACGATCGAGCTTCAACCGCCGATACGGCAATTGAAGATTTAGGCCAAGATGTTATTGATGATCAGGCCCTTCAGGAGCCTGTGGATCTTTTGGACTCTGAGGATGAGGCTCCCATTATTCGTCTAGTGAATTCGCTTTTGTTTCGATCAGTCAAAGACCGTGCCTCAGATATTCACGTTGAGCCTTACGAAAAGGAAGTCGCTGTACGATTTAGAATCGACGGAAATCTTTACGATATTTTAAAAATTCCAAAGAGACTTCAGAACTCGGTTTCTTCGCGGATTAAACTTTTAGGCTCACTTAATATTGCTGAAAAACGGCTTCCTCAAGACGGCCGTATTCGCATTAAAATTGCTGGCAAAGATATCGACTTGCGGCTTTCAACTATTCCCACGGCCCATGGAGAGCGCATTGTTCTTCGTATTCTCGATAAGAGTGCAGTCGTCTTGGATTTGGCGAGCCTAGGCTTTGAAGCTCAGATGCTTAAAAAGATGGAGGAGCTGATTAGCAAACCCTTCGGTATTATTCTCGTTACCGGCCCTACGGGTAGCGGTAAAACGACAACCCTCTACGCCGCTCTTTCAAAGATTAATCGTGAAGATATTAATATCATCACTGTCGAAGATCCTATTGAGTATCAACTTGCAGGTATTGGTCAGATTCAGGTGAACGATAAGATCGGTCTTACATTTGCTAGTGGACTTCGGTCAATTTTGCGTCAAGATCCTGATGTCGTACTGATCGGAGAAATTCGAGATCGTGAAACAGCAGAAATTGCCGTTCAAGCTTCGCTTACCGGTCACTTGGTACTCTCGTCACTCCATACAAACGATGCTTGTTCATCAGTAACGAGACTTGTCGATATGGGCGTTGAGCCTTTTCTTGTAGCCACATCGATTGTAGGAATTGCCGCTCAAAGACTTGTAAGGCGGCTCTGCCCTGCATGCCGTCAGCCGCATCAAGCTACCACCGATGAACTGGCTCGACTCGGACTTGATAAAATCCCTTCGCAGGCCACGGTCTTTAGAGCTCAAGGCTGTGATCAGTGTTATCACACAGGCTATCGAGGACGACTCGGTATTTATGAACTCCTTTTAATCGATGAAGATTTGCGCTCAGTGATTCTTAAAAATTCAGATGCTGTTTCGATGAAAAAAGCAGCCATGGCAAAAGGATTTAGGCCCATGCGATATGACGGCTTGAGAAAGATTCTTCAAGGCGTTACAACGATTGAAGAGGTTCTATCGACCACACAAGAAGACTCAGTGATGGAAGAAATAAGTTAAGAAATGCCCCAGTACGAATACCAAGGAATAAATAGCACAGGAAAAACGATCAAGGGCGTCGTCAATGCCGATAATTTGCCAGCGGCAAAAAGTCAGCTAAGACGAGATGGAATTTTTCCGAGTCAGATTCTGGAATCTTCCGCTCAGCTCCTTGACCAAGACCAAGGCAGTTTAGGCTTTCTCAATTTTTTTCGAAGAATTTCGACTGAAGATCTAGCCATTGCCACTCGTCAGTTAGCAACTCTGGTTTCAGCACATGTGCCTTTGGTTGAAGCACTTCAAGGTCTGATTGAACAAGTCGAAAATGAAAAGCTACGCGCTGCGTTTTCAAAAGTTAAATCAGATGTGAATGAAGGCCTTGCTTTTCATCGAGCGCTCTCGCGATTTCCTGATATTTTTAGTGATCTTTACTGCAATATGGTGGCCTCGGGTGAAAGTTCGGGAGCTCTTGATATCGTGCTTAATCGTCTCTCCGACTTTTTAGAGTATCAAGACAGGCTTAAGAAAAAAGTCAGTGGGGCCATGATTTATCCGATCATCATGATGGTTTTAGGTTTCGTTGCAGTCTTAGTGATTTTTACTCAAGTTATTCCTCAGATCGCGAGTATTTTTGAAGATGCTCAGCAGGCTTTGCCTTTAATTACTGAGATTGTTTTGGAGCTTTCTAAGTTTTTAGTTTCGTATTGGTGGTTGGTTATTCTTGTCATCATTGTTCTTATCGAAGGAGGCAGACGATTTTTGGCAACCGAAACCGGCCGCAATTGGTGGGATAAGCGAATTCTGACTTTGCCCATTGTAGGTGAAACTGTACGAATGATAGCCGTTTCTAGATTTACTAAAACTTTAGCTACGCTTTTAAGAAGCGGAGTTCCACTCCTTAACTGCCTGGGCATTGTTAAAGCCGTTGTGGGTAATCGTACAATTCAAGCTGCCATCGAAAAGGCCAGCCTAGATTTAACCGAAGGACAGAATATTTCTCATCCCCTCAAAAAAAGTGGTCAATTTCCTCCACTGATGACTCATATGATTTCAGTGGGTGAAAAAACTGGCGAGCTCGAAGAAATGCTCGATAAGGTAGCCGAACATTATGAATATCGAGTTAATGCGGTTGTACAAAATCTCACCGCGATTTTAGAGCCAGTAATGATTGTCATCATGGCGGGCTTTGTTCTGGTAATTGTGCTTTCCGTCGTTCTTCCCATGGTGCAGCTGAACAACACTGCGCTTTAAAGCTTAATCGAGATCCGCTAGATCAAAATTATCAAATTCATCCATGCCAAAATCGTCTTGAGAAAAAGTTTCGATCATATAGTTGAGAGTGGCTTCATCGTTCGCCTCACCAGAACCCTTTATAAAACTAGCAAGTCCAATACCCAAAGCAAGTAGCAGACTTGCCGCTATTGCCAGGAGCGAACGATAAGATGTCTTAAGAGCAGGAGAACGACTTTCATGAGCTAGAATTTTCTGCCAAATTGTATTTTTCTGATCAATCGACTCGGGTGGAAGTGATGGCGCTAAATTTCTGAGCGTCTCTTCAAATTTTTTGATTCTAAATTCCTCAGATTTCATTTTATTTCTCCAAAAATCTTAATAAGCTTTCTCTAATATAATAAAGTCGGGATTTTAAAGTGCCCTCGGGAATCTCAAGAATCTCTGAAATCTCACTTAGTTTTAAATCTTCAAAATAATGCAAAATAACCAAGGTACGATCCTCTGCTTCGAGCGTCTGCAAAGCTTCGAAGAGGAGGCGCCTATTCTCGAATAAATTCTCTTTTGAGAACTGATCAAGTTGAGAAGGTTCTAAATAAACAGGTGCCGACTTAGTCTTTCTTAGAAAATCAATGCAGGTATTGACGGCAATTCTGTAAATCCATGTGCGCAGCAAAGAGCGCCCTTCAAACTGCATTCGCTGCTGCCATACCTTTAAAAAAGACTCCTGTGTTAGGTCCTCAAAATTCGGGCTACCCACCATGCGATAAGTCACTGACCGAATAAGACCATAGTAAAGCTGATAGAGGGATTCAAAATCCCTCTCCAGCAAATCATTTGGTCTCACTGACGAACTAGCAGCGAACTTATTCTTCATCCTCATCCCTCAGTTTGTCTTTTTTAAAACTCTTTTTCTTCTCATTCATAAAGGAAGCAAATTTTGCTCTCTGCTCCTCGGTCAATACTTTTCGCATTTTAAGTCTTTGATCGAATTTTGCGGATTCCCATTTGGCCTTTGCTTCTTGAAGACTCGCGAAGTCTTTTTTAAGTTCATCGTCAGAGGCTTTGCCTGCCATCGACTGAGCTAACTTCTCGCGTCGATCTTTCATCGTTTGACGAAGAACCTTCATCTCGTTTTTAGAAGCTTTACGAAGCTCTTTCATCTTAGATTTTTGATCATCGGTAAGATTCAATTCTTTAAATGCTTCTTTGCCGCCACCTTTATTGTGCCATTTTTCGTTCGCATTGACGTGAGACAGCCCTAGACAACAGAAAAGAGTGAACGCAAAAAAACGTCTTATAAATGTACTAATCATAAAACCCTTTCTCCTTGAGTTAATTAAAGTTTCTACTCCCTTTGACGAATGAGAAAGGCAGAAGGTTCAGAAATAAATTTAAGCGCCTAATATCATGAAATCATTAGGTTTTTAGGCTCTATCGGCACCCTGAGGAAAAAGCGACCGGTGCCATGATTTTAATCTGGCACCCAACTGACTCCCCCTATTTTGAGCGTTTATATTCGGCCAAATCTTTCATGGCTTCAAAGCATACAGGACGCCTCGCTTTCCGAATATTTGGTAAAGCATTTATGAGGTAATCGATCAATTTTAGATCCTCCTCATTATTGGCATGCCGAGAAAGATTACGCATTTGTTTTAAGCGATCAACGATCTCGTCTGGGCGTCTCAAACTCATTAAGATCATATCTTTTTTCGTAAGAGAATTTGGCAAAGTGACCGAAAGCCAGGCCCAATCGCTATCGTTTAACTTTGAGCGATCAATTTTATTAAGCTCAGAAAAAAAATCTTCGTAGGACTTTATCACTGAACCTGAATCTGTCGCTTTCTCTAAATTAGCACTTAACGCATCAAAAACTTTTTGTGCCTCTTTGTATTGATCTGAAGTAGGTCGTTTTTTCGCTTGTTCAGTAAAAAAATATTTTTTTACTTCAGCGGCAGACTTACCTTCGGCCAACTGAACAGCCGTATTTAAGACCTCACGACTATAATTCGTAAAATGATTGGCTAGGTCTGCGGGAGTAATCCATCGAGGCAGATCCGGAACAACTCCAACGTTTTCAATATAAAGACCATCGGAGCGTCGACAAATTCCCATCGTGCATCTCATTGAAAGCTCAGATCCAGGCATTGATTCTTGTGATCGATAGACCGGACCGCCTAATCCCATTGAAGTTTCGCCCATAATGAGAGCTCTCTCATTTGCCTGCATAATTGAAGGAAAAAAATCTCCGCAACTTGCTGAATGAGAATCATTTAAAATGAGAATAGGCTTTTCAAAAAGATGCCCCTCTCGGCCAACAATTCGGCCCGGCTCGTCTTTTGTAAATTTAGGCTGAAGACCAAAATAAGGAAGCGGGCCTGAAAACTTCTCTCCCTTTTCAAACTTAGACTTGAGATGGTCGAGACTCTTTCGATCAAGATAAAGTTGCGCAAAATTCGGATTAGGCAGCAGGTCTTCGTCGGGATTCTCCAACTTAGAATTCGAATGATTCACCTCATGGTCAGAATCTTTTTTGGGCTTTTCAATTCCTGAAGTCCATATTTCTATATTATGAAGCAATGTTTGACTAAGCCTCATATCAATCGTCTGAGCTTGAAATTCCTTTTCGTGAGCAAACAGTCTTGCCGTTTGAGACCCCGTCCAAACAAATCCGCCGCCATTGCCAAGCTGATCGATAATCAGCACATCAGCAACCGAATTCAGCTCCTCCATTAATGCTCCTAACCATCTCACTTCTCTTCGATGAAATCCATAGTCAGGAATTCGAAGAACTGCGATATTTTTATTCTCATACCGAACAATATAAACGGGAAGAGATGTAATTTTTTCTAAATTAGAAAGCTGCTCGCGTCTTTCCTTTGAATCGGCAAAAACTTCTTCGTCTTTTGTCTCCTTGCCTTCTTTCTTATCTTCTTCACTTTCTCGCTTTGATTTTTTTGCATTTTCGATCTGAAGATTAAAAAGTGCGTCGTATTTAATAATATTTACTGAATCTTTTAATTTCGTAAGTCCTTCCGAAAAATAGGTCTTCACATCTGAAAATCCAAAAACATATTTATCGCTTTTTACAGCCGGGCCCTCGAACGGAAACATTCCGAGAGCTAATCGATAATCATTTTGATTGATCCAATGGTAAAGTCCCTCAAATTCCAAAAATTCAGGGTCTTTGTTTTCAGCATCAGCCTTCTCATCGGTTTTTTTAGCCGCAGGACTATAACTTGGATTTTTTCTCCTAAACTTGATTCGAACTTCGTCTCCCGCATTGACTCCGGTGACCCAGCGGTGCGGACGATTGAGCAAAAATCGATAGGCATAATTAAGCTTACTATTGTAAGTTGCCAAAGAAACTCCGGGTTCAATACGCTGGGCTAAGTCTTCAACAGACTCTCCATTGATTGCGACGATCTCGTCATTCTCTTCGGGCTCAGGAAGGGCTGCACCTTTAATATAGAATTGAGAGTTAAACCCTGTGACGAGATACTTACCCTCTACTTCTGCGGCGTAAATTCCAACCGTCCAATAATTAAAGGTGGTCGATCTTAAAATATTGTAGTGCCCATCTCTAAATTCAGCGGCGACTCCAATAAGTAGTTGCTCGAAGTCCTCATCACTTAGTTCACTGCGAGTAACCTTTGGAACAAGCCCCAGAGATTCTTGCAGGGTCATTTTTTCTTTAATGAGACTCGAATATTTTTGTCGGACTTTTTCGATTGTGGTTCCAAAATATTCTTCTTTAAACTGCGACATTCCGTAATGTGTTTCTAACTCAGCAAGGATGACCTCAAGGCCGAGCAGTTGTTTTTCGACACTACCTGCCCAAACAGTCTGGAGGTTAACGAAAAGAGTAAAACTCACTGCAATAAGCGCAAAAAAATACTTTGTTTTCTGTTGAAAATTTTTAGATCGCACTTGACCCCCTCAACCCTCGAATTAATCATCACACCCTTGATGAGAATTAAAAAAATACGAAACCTTACAAAAAAGCAATAGTCATTATCTCCCCATTCTTTTTTTCGAGATTTTAGGCTCGGCCGACTAGTTGTCGCCGCTTGACTCCAGCCAGTCGGTTTGAGAGCATGCCTCCATGCGAAAAGTTTCAAGATTTTCAAAAGGTTTTACTCTCATCGAACTCTTAGCGGTTCTTACTATTTTAGCAATTTTAGCCGCCGCAATGGTGCCTGCGGTTTTCAAACAATTGGCGTCCGGAAAAATCAAGGCCGCGAAAACATTGATGACCGGTGTTGAACAAAGCCTTAATGCTTTTCAACTTGATTGCGGCTTTTATCCCACAACAGAACAAGGTCTCGATGCTTTGATTTCCGCTCCGACTGCAGGAAGCACATGTAAAAACTACGACTCTAACGGTTATTATTCAAAAAAGAAAATTCCAACTGACCCTTGGAGCAAATCGTTTGTCTATGTTTCTCCCGGAAAAGTAAATCCAGGGACATACGATCTTTACTCAACTGGCCCCGATCGAACTGATGGGACCGAAGATGATGTTAAATCTTGGGAATGAGTTCAAGAGTAAAGGGATTTACATTCTTAGAAGTTCTGGCTGTTGTAGCCGTTGTCGCCATAGTTTTTGCGGTAGCTACGTCTAATTTTACAAGTTCTAAGTCACGGCTTTCAAATGCCTCTTATCAAATCACCCGAGATATTCAGACTCTCTATAATGAAAGTATTAAGAGCGGCAAAATTCATCGACTTAAACTAAATAAAGAAACTGATGGATATACTTTAGAGTCTTTTGAATTCCCCGAGGCAAAACCCGATGCGTCTGATCCTGATAATCGCGAAAAACTTGAAAAATGGGAAGCCAAGCAGCGAGACCTTGAGGAGTCATGGAAAGGTAAAGATAAAGCTGAGCTCACACGCCTTGATCGAGGATATTTCAAGGAGGTTAAAAAAAGAGGCCTGCCCTTTTGGGTGAAAATTAAAAAATTTATTACCGCACAGAGCTTGCAAGATGAAAATCGAAATGAAGAAGTCTCACCTTCAATCCTTTTTTATCCGTCGGGCGAAGTTGATCAAGCACTGATTGTCATCGAAGACAATTCTGAAAAGCGCTATTCTCTTGTCGTTCAACCGCTCTCAGGCCGAGTAAAAACAATTTCAAACGAAATTGCACTTGAAGACTGGAAGAAAGAGATGGGGCTTAAATAAAATGCGACGGAACCTCCTGCTTGCAAACCAAGGCTTCACGCTCATCGAAGTGCTTATTGCCATCTCAATTTTTGCAATTGCTATCTTAGGATTTCATCAAGGTCAGGCTGGAAGTGTAAAAATGGCGTTTCGATCTGAGAAAAGATCGCAAGCCTATGCACTCGCGCAACAAAAAATGACTGAATTAGAACTTCAACTTAAAAACAGAAGCTTTCAAGCTCTGCCTGAAGAAGAAAAGGGTGATTTTAAAGATGAAGAACTCAAAGCTTTTCGCTGGATTCGAAAACTCGAGAGAATCGATGGGGGCTGTTTTATTCCAGCTCCGACCGAAGAATCTGAAAGCGGCAGTATCGTCGAAAATAAAGGGGGCGGAGGACTTTTTGAACTCGCTCAAAAAATATTTGAAGATGCAGTTCGAAAAATTAGAGTCACAGTTGTTTGGGAAGAAAACAAAAAAGTTCAAAAAGCAACTTTAAGTCAACTGTATGTTCGGTGGGAGGATATGCCGAGTGTTCCCACACGCTAAAAAATCGGCTCGTGCTTTTACTCTTGTTGAAGTTCTGGTCTCGATCACTATTTTTTCAATTATGGCCGTAGCTATTGCCGGTACGATCAAGCAAATTGGCCAGATCACCAGAAAAGTAAAAAGTCGGGATTCAACGGTGATGTCTGCTCAAGTTGCAATGGCCAGATTAGAGCGCGATTTGCAGCTGGCCTATAATGAAAAACTTCAGCGAACGCCTTGCCTCTTTAAATCGAGGAATGTAAGTGCTGGTCCCGAACTTACGTTTTCTGTTTTTGATTCTGATATTAAAATTCTTTTTCGAACTCGAACTCCTGGAGTTCTTATTGTTCGCTATTACTTAGAAAAAGAAGACGATGGAACGATGCGATTGATGCGTGCCGAAGCTCCTCTTCATGTGGGCGATAAAATCGACAATCAACCCGGCAGCCCCATTGCCACCGGACTTACTGAATGGAAAATGGAATACTACGACGGACGAAACGATCTTTGGTCTCAAGAATGGGACACCTCGGCCCCAACCGCAGCGGGAACTTTTCCTAAGGCAGCTCGAATTATTTTCAAATCAGTCGATCCCAGTTTGCCCAAAGATCAATGGAAAGCAAAAAGTCTAATGCTCATGACCGATCTCATTGTATTGAACGAAGTGGAGGCTCGCTAGTGCGCCTAAAACGAAAAGGAGCTGAACGTCGCTTAGGAATTGCGCTGTTCATACTAATGACTTCGATTGCTATTATCAGCTTAATGCTTCGTGAGCTGTTTACGGTGACGTCTCAAGAATCAACTCGCGTTCGAAATTATGGTGACCGAATTCAAGCACTCTACCTCGCACGCTCTGCTTTAAATCTTTCGCGATTTATTTTAGCTGTCGATCGTCTAATGGCTAATCCAACGGGTCAAGCAAAGGCCACAGATGCCGTTGATAAACTTGATGATCTTTGGGCAACGCCAGTGATGTTTCCTCTTCACGAAGCAGAATTAGAAGCCATCACGTCGATTGGAAATAAAGATAAACCGCCCACTGACGAGCAAACCAAAGAACAAAAAGAATTTATGAAAAAATGCGAAGACTTCTTTGAAGATTTTCCTGGCGACGCCGTTTCTGTCACTGCCGATCTTTCTGGTCGTCTGGGTCTCAATGATGTGACTGACGCCGCTACTCCAGATATGTATAAAGTTTTGCAAGAATTGCTCAGGCCGAATGTCGAGTTTTTGCGCCATCTCAACGAAAGAAATGTTCGATCCGATGAACTCGCTCGCGAAATTAAAGATTATGCTGATCAAGATACCGAAGACGATGTGAAAACTCCCGAAAGCGGAGTCTACACCTCAATGCAACTTGATTATGAGCCCAAGAATCGCGCCTTCACAAATATGGATGAACTTAAAATGATTCCCCATATGGACGACTTTATTTTTGATTTTCTTTCAGAACACGTAAGCCCCTACTATATTCCGCAGCGGGTCAGTAAAAAAATTAATATTAACACCACCAATAAAATTGTCTTTCAGTCCCTGCTTATGGGGCTCTCTGATGCCGACTCAGTTGCGGCAAAATTCATCGAGGATCGAAAAGAAAAGAAAAGAATTTATACCGAAAAAGAAGCTGGCCAACAACTAAGTGACGCACTGCAGCTTAAGCCCGAAAACGTCCGATTAAATCTAATTACGGGCGCATCAGATTCCTTTAAAATAGAGACAACAGCGACGGTGAATCAAGTTCAACTTAAACTCGAGACAATAGTTTCTCGAAATTTAGGAGGAAAAAAGGTTGAACCCATCGTCCAGATGCGAATTTCACCATGAAATGGATAACTATTGATTTTGGTACCCGAAGAATAAAAGCACTCCGACTTTCTCTCGACGGTCAAAGATTGCAGATGGAAGATTTTGTGAGTGTTGATGTAAGACCCGATTTTTATAAGGGCCTCGCACTACCAGATAATCCAGCCTGGGCAGCTATTACAATCGCTTTAAATGAAGTCGATTGGCTTGGATCAAACGATGACTATGTTATTTTTAGCGCGCTGCCATCAGCCTATCTTGAAACCCGCTATCTTAAGTTTCCTTTTAAATCCGAAAAGAAAATTGAGAAGGTTATTAATTTTGAGCTTGAAGCCGCAGTTCCTTACGATGTCGAAGAAATTCAACTCCGAAGTCAGATTCTTGAAGGCCCAGGGGTTGCGCCTCTCAAAAAAGATACTTTGGTTTTAGCGCTTGCGTATCGACGCGAGCTTATAAAAGGCTTTGAAAGCGAACTTAAGAAGTTTCAACTCTCAAATCCTTCGATGACTGCTCAAATTCTTTCGCTCTCAAGTCTTCGCCAGGCGATTCAAGAACCCGAGGTTTATGGAATTTTAGAACTCGGTCACAGCAAATCAGAATTAGTTTTGCTGCAATCTCGCGGCAGTATCTTAGCGGCCAAGACATTTTGGTGGGGAGGCAAAACATTGATTCAAGCGATTGCTGAAGAATTTTCGCAAGATCCTCAGCAAGCTGAAGAAACCCTGATTCGATATGATTCAGAAAAGCCGCTCACCAAAAATATGACAATTGCCACAAAAAGTATGGCTACTGAGATGCGGCAAGCTTTTAAGGGCTATCAAGGCTCAGGACTTCAGCTTCCCAAGCCGTTTGTCATTTATACTTTAGGCCGGCCGAGTAAAAACCAAGCCGTAATGGCGATTCTTGAAGACACCCTCAAGAACGAATTCGAGGTGGAATTTAAGCCGTATCCACTTGCGCAGTTGAGAAGCCGAAATTTGGGTGGCTTTGATAAAGTCGCGGAGATTGAAGAAGCTCTTCCGGCTCTTTCGATTGCACTTTGCCAAATGAGGCAACACCGCAGCAAAGTTCCCAGTTTTTCTGAGACTGGATTTCAGTTTCAGCAAAATCTTAAAAAAATTCGTAGTGGTTCATTCTCTCTCTTACGAAAAGTGGCACTGCTGTTAGTGGCCCCCTTTCTCTATGCAATTTTACAGATCGTTGTTCAAGAGCGAGAAAACAGAGAGTTGATGACCAAACTCCCCGGCATTCTCAATGGCACAGGTTTCAAAATTGATTCTGATGAGACAACTGATGATCTTGTCCTTAAAATGAAAAAAGAATTCGCAAACAATCGAGCAAAAATCACGCAAATGCAAAAAAATGAGGATTCACCTCTCATTGTTTTGACGGAGCTTTCTCGACTCATTCCCTCTCACCTTAAAATCGATGTCAAAGATCTTAGAATCAATGCCTCAAGCATCTTTTTTTCTGCTGACACCGACACTAACGAAACGGCGAATAAAATTGTTGATTCGCTCAAGGGCGCCTACCCTAAAATTAAATCAGGCAACCCAACGAACTGTCAGAATAATTCTAAAACGGCTTGCAAAACTTTTACGGTCGAAATTGAGCGCGAGAAGAAATCATGATTCAAAAACTTAAACAGTTTAAAGATAAAACCGTTGAGCGATTTGAAGAGGTTCAAGAAAAATTTCGTGCTCAGTGGCTGGCTTTCAGCCCACGTGAGAAGATGATTGTTTCTTCACTCGTTGGCGTATTGACTCTTCTTATTATTGCTCTCGTCGTCAAAGAGACATCGGGTCTGCTTACGAAAGTAAGCTCTCAAGCTGAAATGAACTTTAATAATATCGAAAAAATTCAGAATCTTTTGCGAGACCTTACACTTCAAAGGGGCGATCTGATGAAATATGAGCGACTCCGCGGAAAAAGAGGAAGCGAATTCGATCTTCAGAAGTATATTCAACAAGAAGCAGCTCGCTATGGCGCGACTGTGGCAAAAATTTCTCCCACCCGAGCCCTTGCAGCTGACGGAAATGAAATAAAAGACGAAGATTGGGCCGAAGTGCAACTAAAAGATGCCACTCTTGATTCGGCACTTAAATTGCTTTCAAGCGTAGAAGAAACTCTTGGACTTAAAGTGATTAGCCTCAATATCAAACCTCAGTTTGCCGATCCGACAAAACTCGATATCACGACCGTTATTTCGAATACGAAGGAACTCTAATGAAAAAAGTTTTTCAGACCTTCTTTCTCAGCCTCAGTCTTATTCTTGCTTTTCTTGTTATCACCTTTCCTTACAGTCGACTTTCCCCCAAAGTTCGTAAAGAACTTGAGAAGTTTTTAAGCCAAAATATGAATATTCAAGCTCGATGCACCCTCGATGGAATGGACTATTCATTTCCTTTAGGTATTCGATTTGAAAAATTGCAATGTATCGATAGCAGCCAAAATCTTAAAGTGCTCGATTTTGGCGAGACGACAATCACGACTCTTCCCACATTTCAAAAGCTTTCAACTGATATCGGACAGGGTCATCTCACCTTTAAAACAAATGCGGGCTTTAAATCACCTCCGACTTCTATCGTTGCACAGTTTGAAGGAGTACCAATTGATAAAATTATGCCTGCTCTAGGTGGGGCTTTGAGCCGAGTTAATTATTTAATTCCTAAATATATTAAAGCTGAAGGAAAAGTAGATGGAGTTATTGACTGGCCTCTGACTCAAATGCAAACCAAATCAGGCACCATCGACCTGCAGTTTAAGAATCTAAAATTGCCCAATCAATCGCAACTCGAAAGCTTCGGAATCAGAGATCTCGCTTTCTCAAAATCGAATATAAAAGTTCAGCTCAATCGAGGTCGGCTTACATTTTCGGATGTGGCATTTATTGCTCAGCAAGTCTCTGGAAAAATCGAAGGCAATCTTGAAATTGGAGAGGATATAAAAAAATCACTCGGCAATATCTCTCTTAAATGGAAAGTTGAAAAATCAGATGCGGTGCTAAAATCTCCTTTAGGAATGGCTATTAGCTCGATCTGCCCCTCGCCCGACTCCGACGGATTCTGCACTCGCAAATACACCCGCCTCTCTGAAATGGGCATTACCGGCTTCTAAGTTAGACGATGTAAGTTAGCGCTAAGCCCTTTTTCGTCTAAACCCGGCGGCCTATGGCTTATATCCGCCTTTACAAACAAAATGATCAAGTTTGCTCGATCCCCCTTAAAAACAACCTCAATAAAATAGGTCGTGGGCATCAATCGGATATTCAACTCGATGATGTGACACTTTCACGGCCTCACTGTTATATCGTCTTTAAAGACGATGCCTGGTATCTCGAAAATATTTCAAAGAATGGAGTTCTCGATAGCTCCCGTAATCCATTAGAAGGCCGGGTCAAAATAAAATCAGGAATTCGATATCAAATTGGAAGGCTCTACTCATTTGAAATGAGCTCTGAAGATCGAACTGCTGAAGAGAAGACTCTTATTCTATCTCAATCGCCCACACAAATTTTATCAGGCAATCTTGTTTCAAAGAAAATTATTCGGGGTAAAGCCGTCGTCACCGGAAAACTTGCAGACGGAACTGAATTTGAAAAAACAGTTTCGAGCGCAGGTCTCAATATCGGCAGCCATCCGACAAATGATCTGATTTACCCTTCTGATACCATGTCAAGATTTCATGCGCGCATCGAACTCATTGATAACGAATTTATCTTAACAGATCTCTCGAGTACGAATGGAACCTCAATTAATAGTGTGGCCGTTATTAAAGCCAAAATTCCAGGCAACGCAAAACTTCAGATCGGTCCCTATGAGCTTAAGTTTGAGGTGATTCAAGAAGAAATTGAACTCAGCCCTCTAGTACGAAATCGGCTCGATGGACTGGTTTCGGATAATAAAGAAATGAGAACACTGTTTTCTCTTATTGAAGCAGTTTCAAGCACCGATGCGCCGGTGGTGATTCGCGGAGAGTCGGGAACCGGAAAAGAACTCATCGCTCGCGCCATTCATAGGCTCTCTTTAAGAGAGTCTGGAGTGTTTATGGCGCTAAATTGCGCGGCTCTTCCTAAAGATCTGGTTGAAAGTGAACTCTTTGGATACGAAAAAGGCGCTTTTACAGGGGCCGTTCAAACTCATATTGGAGCCTTTGAAGCGGCTCATAATGGAACTCTCTTTCTAGATGAAATCGGAGATCTGGACCTTGCGGTTCAAGCTAAACTTTTGCGCGCTCTTGAATCTCGCGAAATCAGACGAGTCGGCAGCACGCAGATTATTCCTATTTCGGTGCGAGTTGTTGCCGCTAGTCATAAGAATCTTAAAATTGAAATTGAAGAAGGGCGATTTAGAGAGGATCTCTTCTATCGACTCAATGTAGTTGAAGCTCAAGTTCCCCCTTTAAGAGATAGAAAAGAAGACATTGATATTCTTATACCCGAACTTCTCAGACAACTCGGCCTAAGTTTTTTGGTGAGTGATCAGGCGATTGACCTTCTTAGAAGCTATTCGTTTCCGGGAAACGTCCGCGAGCTTAAAAACATTTTGCAAAGAGCTCATATCGAGTACGAAATCAGATGTGCAAAAATAAATCGTCAGCTTCCTAAGGTTTTAGAGCAAAATGATTTTAATTTTTTACTTAAATCTGCCGACGCTCAGCTCCTTTTATCAAAAGCACAAAAAGAAGAAATAACACGAATTAAAAAAGCCCTTGAAGATGCAGAGTATCAACAAAACCAGGCATCCAAGATTTTAAAAATGCCGGTCAGTACTTTGAATGATAAAATAAAACGTTACGGTCTGAAGAAAAGAGCTTAAGGAACAAGCTTCCAATCTTGCCCCTCTTTGACCATCAGTAGGACTTCGACATCTTCACTTTTAGCGAGACGCCTCGTGGTTCGTAAATAGGCCCTATCTTTTTCGTAGATGACTTTTTCGATCTGAAACTTGGTGCGTTTTGTTTCTTTTTGCATTTCTTTTAGAGCTTCGGATGAACTTGATTTAAGTTCGTCTTCGACTGTTTGCTGGGTTTTTGCTGAATAGCAGGCCAAGAGCGTTTGAAGGTCGAGAACTTCGGCGGCCTGTCTCCAAGTTTCAAAGGTCTCCTCAGGGGAACGAAAACTAATCATGCGGGGCTTTTTAGCTGCACAGCCAAGCAAAAGAACCGCCGCACACAAGAAATTTGTATAAAGAGCCGCCTTTAAACCCCAAGTTCTACTCACCCCTCCATTTTAACCGAGCCTCATTCGAAATCGAGGAGATTCTTGCCATGATGACGCAAGATGCAGTTAAGATAGTCGCTGTGCAAACAGCTTCAAAACCACGTTTTCTCCATGATATTAAGCGAACCCACCATAACGGCGAACTGACCAAAAAAAATCTCGGCGAAACTGTCGTACTTTTTGGTTGGATTCAAACCCGGCGAGACCATGGTGGAGTTATCTTCGCTGACCTTCGAGATTTGAACGGAATTACCCAAGTCGTTTTTAATCCTCAGATTAGTCCTGAAGCTCACAGAATTGCCGACCAGTTGCGATCTGAATTTTGCATCGGCATTCAAGGCAAAGTCTCCGCCCGCCCCGAAGGAATGACCAACTCCAAGCTTAAAACGGGCGAGATCGAAATTTTAGTTTCACAATTTGAAATTTTTAATAGCTCACAAACACCTCCGTTCGCTGTCGAAGATGAAGCTGAAACAAACGAAATGGTTCGACTCGAATATCGATACCTCGATTTGCGTCGCCCCAAGGCTAAGGCACCTCTATTGATGAGATCAAAGCTCAATCAAATTATTCGAAATTACTGCCAGAACAATTCTTTCTTTGAACTCGAAACTCCGAACTTAACGAAATCAACTCCTGAAGGAGCTCGAGATTATTTAGTTCCTTCAAGATTATATCCCGGCGAGGCATATGCTCTGCCTCAGTCACCTCAGTTGTTTAAGCAACTTTTTATGGTGGCAGGCTTTGAGCGTTATTTTCAAATTGTTCGCTGTTTCAGAGACGAAGATTTACGGGCCGACCGACAACCTGAATTCACTCAACTCGATCTTGAAATGTCATTTGTTACTCAGGATGACATATTTGTTCTGATGGAAGGTCTTTGGAAGATTGTTTGGAAGGAGATTCTCGGACTCGACCTTAAAACCCCTTTCGAGCGAATTAAATATGCCGACGCGATGAATCGCTTTGGCTCAGACAAACCAGACCTACGTCTCAGTTGGGAACTTAAAACAGCAACTGAAGTTTTTAAGAAATCAGACTTTAAAGTGTTTAGAGAAGTTTGTGAGAAGCAACAGCTGATTCAAGTTCTGAGAGTGCCTAAAGGCGAAGCTCTCTCACGCAAAGATCTCGATGATCTCACTCCGCTCGGAAAGACCTACGGAGCTAAAGGAATTGCCTGGGTTAAATTGAATGACCCAAAAGATCATGCCAATGGCTGGCAGTCTCCTATTGCTAAGTTTCTTTCTTCCGATGAAAAAAATGCACTCATTGAGCTCACTCAAGCTGAAGCGGGCGATGTCTTAGTTTTTTGTGCCGATACCAAGAAAATTGTAGCCGACAGTCTTGGTAATATTAGAGTTCACTTAGGTCGAAAACTTAAGGCTTTTGATGAAAAAGATTGGAAGTTTGCTTGGGTCGTTGATTTTCCGATGTTCCAGTACGATATCAAAGAGAAGAGATGGGTATCGGAGCATCACCCTTTTACCAGTCCCAAGGTTGAGTTTTACGATACGTTTGATAAAGAGCCCGAAAAGGCTTATGCCGACTGTTACGATTTAGTTCTTAATGGAATGGAAATGGGAAGCGGCTCCATTCGGATTCATCGACCCGAGATGCAAAAACGAGTCTTTAAACTACTCGGTCTAAGTGATGCCGAAATTCAAGAGAAGTTTGGATTCTTAGTAAACGCGTTTTCATATGGAGCTCCACCGCATGGAGGGGTTGCCTTTGGAGTAGATCGATTTGCAATGGTTCTTGCCGGTGGCGAGAGCTTAAGAGATGTGATTGCATTTCCCAAGACGCAGCGCGGCCAATGTCCTATGACAAATGCGCCTTCAAAGATCGACCTTGCCCAGTGGAAAGAGCTTCATCTTGCGCCTAAACTGACTTAGGGGCAAAGTTTGCCCCAAGACCATGGCTAAAATTCACTTCATCGTAAATCCTCTCAGACCATCGATAGGACTTAAATGGCCGTACGAAGAAGCTCGCATCGAGAAAATTACCAAGGATTTTAAAGTTCATATTTCTCGCGGCCGGCTGCACGCTGAAATTCTCACTCGAACGGCCATGGAAGAAGGGGCCGAACTCATTGTTTCTGTAGGTGGAGATTCAACTCTCAATCAAATTGTTAACGGAGTCTACCGAGCCTCACTTGGAGGACGACCTCAGCCAAAAATCGCGCTTTATCCTGGGCTTCAAAAAGGTGATGCAGTTAAAAGCTTTCAACTCCGTAAAACGGCTAGCGAGTTTATCGAAGCTTATCTCGCCGGCCAGGGAATTGAAGAGCCTCTTGATTTAGGTGAGGCTGAGTTTACCGGTGATTATGGCCAGAGAGTAAGACGCCTCTTCGTCAACTGCGCTGGTTTTGGATTTAGCTCCACTCTCATTGATCGACTGCAAAGAGATTTTAGAGTGACCAGATCCAAATTTCAATTTATGCGACTTGTCGTAAGATTGGTGCCGTTCTTTAGACATCCTGAAGTTGATATTATGATCGACGGAAGAAAGGCATTTGAAAAAGTCGATATCCTCACTGGGCTGGTCCACAATGGTGTCTTTGGTGGGCATGGTTTTCTTCTTTCGTCGCAATCTTCAATGACTGATCAGCGATTTGAATACACCCTCATCTTTAAAGCTATGGCTTACCGTTATCTACTTGGCGTTTTTCCTTTATTTTCGGGTCGTCTTAGAAAGGCTTCTTTTGTCAAACAAGAAGTCTGTAAAGATATGCAAATTCTGCCGACTGGAGATCAAAGAAAAGTGAGAGTCGATTTTGACGGAGATTCTTGGGGATTTTTGCCTGCTCGGTTTAGAATATTGGAGAAGGCGATGACGGTTATTCGATGATACAAAATTTAGTTTTTTTAGCACTATCACTGACCCAACAAGAATTTGCGACTCTACCTGAGTTTGATCACTCTCAAGATTGGCGTACAACTCAGACAGAACACTTCTCGATTCATTATCTTCCAGAGATTGCTGAGCCAATTTCGCATTTAGTTGAAATGGTTGAGCCTATTCACGCCAAAATCACCTCTAAATATAAATGGGTGCCGAAAGGTAAAGTTCATGTCGTCGTCACCGATAATATGGACGAGAGCAACGGCCTCAGCACACCCATTCCTTATAATTCTATTTATCTCTACATCGCCCCTCCTACAGATGATTCAGCTCTCGATTATTATGACGATTGGCTCAAACTTCTCTTTACCCATGAGTTCACTCATACCGTGCATATCGATATGGTAGGCGGCCTCAATACAATTCTTCGAAATATTTTTGGTCGCATTATTGTTCCAAATGGCGCTCAACAGCAGTGGGCCATTGAGGGTTTGGCAGAACTTGAAGAAACCGATGAAACCACCAAAGGCCGCGGCCGATCCCCCTTTGTTGAAATGTTTATTCGCACCGTCTCACTTGAGAACAAATTTTTAGGTATCGATCGCGCCACCTATTGGCAAGATTCGTACCCGTTTGGAAATGCCGCTTACTTTTACGGAATTAAATTTTATCAGTATCTCGTTAAGCGCTATGGCCGAGAAAAAATTACAGAACTGACTAAATCCACCAGTGATTCGATCATTCCTGCTTTTTTTAATTTTAAAACAAAAAAAGTTTTTGGAAAAAGCTTCTCTCGGCTTTGGCAAGAATGGAGAAATGAAGAGTCTAAAAAATGGACTGAATTTGCGTCAGTTCATCAACAAAATCCACAAGGCCAACCTCTTGAAGAACCCGGCTACAGACTTGAAGGCATTCCGGTCTGGGCTGACGGCGGAAAAACACTTTATGCAGGAGTGATCAGCCCTGAATCTCAATCTCAATTACGTAAATACACTTGGGATGCTCAACAGAAAGTGAAGTCTGAAAAATTAAACGCAGGCCCTGTACCTTCTCGCTTCTCATTGGAGGGCAAGTATCTTTTTTACTCAAAGAACGGATTTGTCAGCAGATTTAAAAGCACCTCGGATTTATTTGCTTTTGATCTTAAAGAAAAAAAATCTATTCGTCTTACTCGTGGTCTAAGAGTTCGAGATCCGATCGTAGTTGATGGCGGCTTTATTGCGACTAGAAATAATCATCTTAAAGCTTCGATTATCAAAATCAAACGTCCTGCCTTTGAGAAAGATGATTTTGAGGCACTAGAAAAGCCAGATTATGAAGTGCTATTTGAAGCTCAAGGTTTTGATACGATTGCTAAGCCTGCACTCTCGCCCAATAAGCAGTTCTTAGTTTTTTCAATGCGACGCGAAAATGAAGGGCGACACCTCTATTTATTAGATCTTCGATCAAAAGAAGTTCGCACACTTACATCCGGAAGTTTTGATGAGTATTATCCAACTTGGTCCGAAGGCGGAGGAGAGATTTATTTTCAAAGTGCTCGACCGCTTGATAAAGACTCGCAAGGTCCGCGCGTTTTTAATATATACGCTTTACGTTTAAGTGACGGCAGTATTCGCTCACTCACCCAAGTTTTAACGGGAGCTGCCTGGCCAGTTCCTTACAAAAACACTTTAGCCTTTGGGTATTTTAGATCGACAGGTTACGAAATTCGCACTTTACAAATTGCTCCTGAAAAAACGGCAGAACTCGTGTCGGCTCCATCATGGGCGAAGGTTTACCAAAAAGGTAGTGATGCGAAGGTCACATCGATCTCATCGACTTCGTATGACAGCGGCCAGACTTTGCTTCCACATTATGTGCTTCCTATTATTCTTTACTCTGAAACTGATTCTATTTTTGGTGCCGCAATCGGCAGTTATGACCCGCTTCAAAGGCATATGTGGAGCGGGCTCGGCTATTATATCAGCGGTCCTTCTAGTCCTGGTGGCGCAATCAGCTATGCCTACAATTCAAATTTGCCGGTAACTTTTTTTGCGGGAGCATCGGCAGGAATTCAGGATTACGGAAATGTTTTGGTCGTCAGTGACGGAACAAATCTCTACCTCAGCTCTCAGCGCTATTATGAAAGACTTTATTCGGGATATCTTGGTCTCTCCGGAAGAGTTTTTACCACAAATGGTTTTTCTGGTTTAAGTCTCGGCACAACATCATTCTTTGAATTAAGACAACCACTCCTTGATCTGCCAGCGGGCTTACTCTCAGGAAAGCAACGCTTAAGAAATGCGCCCACTGGAGAATTAAGTGATCCACTTCTTTCACGACCTGAAGAAGGAATGCAAGCGGGGCAAGTCGTTCACCTCACCTATCAAACTCCGGGATTTAAATCTCCGCAGGGTGAAAGCTTTAGCTCCGGATTAAAAATTACTTTATCTGCCGAAGGTAGCAAATTTTTTGCTGATGATTCTAATAATCCCAATGCCGAAGATATCAAACAGCTCACCACACTGAGTACCGCTAAATCATTTTTAGAATTAGCTGACGGACATTATTTGGCGGCAAATATAAATGCAGGCCTTCAATGGCTTGACCCACTTTATCAGAGAACTTTTTTGCTCGGTGGAAGCTTTGGAGAAGGCCCGTTTACATCCGTAAACCGCCGATCTTATCCTCTACGTGGCCTTCCGGTAAGTTACCTGCGAGGAGAAGGTCTTATGCATGGCTCACTTGAATATCGTTTAAGATTGCTTCGTTATTTACCAGGCTGGGGTACTGCACCTATTTGGTTTAAGAATTTGCATTTGGCTTTCTTCACCGATGCTGGCCAAACTTATGAATGGAAAGATTCAAAAACCATTTTTGAATACCTGGGCAAACGAGAGATGCAAAAATTTTCGCCAAGCCGTTTTACCCAAAGCGCGGGTGCAGAATTAAGGTCACATATCAGTCTGTCGTATGCGCCTCCTCTACTTTTTAGATTGGGCTGGGGTCGAGTGATCTTTCTGCAAGGAGAGAATTTCTGGGATTCAGAAATTGATGAAATCTATTTTGCAGCAGGCGCTAGTTTCTAAAAATTCGAATCGGCACTGAAGGCTTTCCACCCAAAACAAGTCCGTGTTAGCGTTTGCGAATGCCGTTTATTTTAAAAATGATACTCGCACTTGTATCGGGTTCAATTCTAGGAAGTATTCTTGGTCCTCAGGCTGAAGTTCTTGGAACATTTGGCAAGGCGATGATTCAAGTGATCAAAGCGCTGGCTGCCCCCCTACTTTTTTTAGTAATTATCGAGGCCTTTCTTAAAGCGGAAAGCTTTTTGGGCAAAGGTAGAAAGCTTTTTAAGGTTCTAGGCATCAATACGGCCTTTGCTGTCATCATCGGATTTTCGCTCTCGGCTATTTTTAAACCTGGAAGTCTTTTACTCGCACATGCCGATAAACTAGGAACCTCTGCTGAAACGGCAAAAAAAATGTTTGATGTCGACGGCATTCACTGGGTCGATGCCATTATGGGATGGGTTCCTAAAAATATTTTGCAGCCCTTTATCGAACAATCCCTTATCAGTCTGGTGCTTCTAGCCCTCGCGATCGGCCTAGCACTTAGATCGGTAAAATTAATGACTTCTCAAAATGACTCTCTGCTTGAATCGTTCAATCATCTCGAAGCAATCATCGACCTTTTGATCAAAGTGATTCAAAAACTTTTTGGATGGCTAGTGCATATTGTTCCCTTCGTGGTTTTTACGGTTGTCGCTCAAACTATTGGCAAATTTGGATTTTCAGCATTTCACGCACTCTTCGCCTATCTTGGCGTCGGACTTCTCGGCCTAGCCATTCAAACCACCCTTGTTTATTCAGGATGGATTAAATGGGGTAGCAATCTCTCGCTCAAAAATTTTTGGCGAGCGACAAAAGAACCATGTGCGCATGCCTTTGGCTTGAACTCTAGCCTCGCCGCTTTACCCTTCACTCTTAAAGCTCTCGATAGTCTAAAAATTTCTCGCAGTTCCAGTCGGATGGGCGCTTGTGTAGCCACAAATTTTAATAATGATGGAATTCTTCTCTACGAAGCGATGGCTGTGCTTTTTATTGCTCAGGCCCATGGAATTGATCTCAACCTTCTTCAACAATTCGAGGCAGTTGCCGCTTGTATTATCGCCGGAATCGGAATCGCCGGAGTGCCCGAAGCCGGCCTGATTTCTTTAGCAGTCGTGCTTCATACTGTCGGACTTCCGGCCGAATTTCTGCCTTTTCTTTTAAGTGTTGATTGGCTTTTGGGTCGATGCCGGTCGGTCACAAATGTCGCCGCCGATATGACGGTCTCTGCGACTTTAGATGCAAAAAGCAAACATCCATTTAAAACGGCTTAAACGGCTAAAATACAGCACTTTACAGAGCTAAATTAAAACTGGTGGGATCAAATTTCTGTGGTATGTAAGGCCCAAACGATGAGATTTATCTTCTCTAATACGCGCCTTCTTTTTATTGCGACAAATTTAATGATCGCCTTGACCTTGCCTGCATTCAACTCCAGCTTCGCCGAAGATCTGCCTTCGCGCTTAAAGTTTACAGGCACTCATTCAGGCCTTACTTTCAGTCTAGAAGTAGATCTAAAATCGACTTCAGATCCTGAAATCGCTGCAGTCAAGATTTACGATTGGAAGGCTCATTTTTTTCCGAAGAAATGGGAACACTGGCTTGGCATTCTTTCTTTTCAATCTTCACCCGCGGAGCTCGGGCTTCCTCAGTTTTTTCCTCGAAAAAAAATCACTAGTCCCGGCAGCCATCGGGTTGTCGGTGCAGAAATGCTCGCTCCCGACTTAAATCTTTATCCGATGACAATTCAAAAAACAGAACCTGGACGAATTGAAATCCCCATTCACATAGGCTCTTTTTTGTCTCAAAAATTTTCTCAAATAACGATTGTTCTCACTTCTCCTCCAACTTTAAAAATAAAAACCAATAAGGGCTTAAATTCAACCGCTAAAACATCAAGCATTGCCGTAGATAACTGCGGAAAATTTCTCTCCGCACTTTGAACCAGTAGTCCCCTCAAACCCCATTTAAACACGATTATACGCCATCGACCGCCGTCACCAGCAGGCACGAATCTTGCTTTTAATCATGTTTAAGGACGGCTATGGCATTTTTGAGATCATTTTCTAAGATTCTGATTTCTTTGGCAGGAGTGTTTTTGGGAGTGGTCTCAAGCCCCCTGATAGCTGACCAGACTGTCTCTGCTTCATCTTTACAATGTGAAAATCCAGGATTTTTCGCGCAAATCTCGTCCATTTTTAAACTCACAATTAAACCCAAAAACCTCAGCGAAGCACAAAAGAACGCAAGAGAAATGCCAAACTCTTGGGCTGCCCAGTACAATCTTGGACATTTTTATTACTTAGAAAATAATTTTAACGCAGCTCGAGAATCCTTTCTTAAAGCCTCTGACCTCGCGAGTCATCCCAATCGAACGTCAACTGCCGATCGAAGCAAAGTGTTCTATAATCTCGGAAATACCTATTATCGTCTTGAGCAATTTGAAGAAGCCGCGCTCGCTTACGAAACCTCACTGAAACTTAATCCCCATGATTCTGATACTGCGGCGAATCTTGCACTCACAAAAAAGAAAATCCCCCCCGCTATGGCCTCTCTACAAATTCCTCATGAACCCATAACCCTTGTCGCTGATAGTGATGCACTCGATTTCTCTGATACCGCAGTCTCAGATGCGGTCTTTCAAACTCCAGAAGCAAGTACGCTTCAATCGAGTCTCCTTAAGAAATTAGAAATTCCTGATTCAAACATCTCTGCAGCTGAGGCCATTGAAGGCATCGAAAAGAAAGTCAAAAAGATTAGCGAGCGAATAGCCTCACTCGAAAAAACTCAAAAAGCCCTTGAAACGACGACGCTGCTTTATAAAAATCGAGAAGTCGACCAAAACCAAAAATCGGACGAATACGCTCAAAGAGTTCTTGAAGACTCTACAACCTGGAATGAACCGGAAAAGAAATATTCGTCCGCGGCCTTAGAAGACGATCTATCACACCCTCCAGCCATGAGTTTTAGAACCGGAACAGAAGACACTCGCCCAAAAGATTTATCAAACAAATCTGCGGGGCAGATTTATCAGGAAGCATCATTTGCGACGATTGAACCCGCACTGCCTGGCTTCTTCACTTTGCTCCGATATCGAGACAAAGAGTCAAAACGTGGGAATTGGAGTCTAGCTAAGCAAAATTTATTTCCGATGAAAAATTATATTTTCGATCAATCTAGCGTCACAAAATTAATTATGCGATCAACGCCTGAAGGCCTTACTCCATTAGTTACTCAAGACGGATATAAACCTATTCCTGAAAGTTTTAAATTTAAAGAGAAAATAAAAAGTTTTAAAATTTTTGAAGACGATCTTGGAAATTTTTATCTGTCGATCACGCCTCATATTAAAACTGAGGTCAGCTACTTAATTGCTAAAAATTCTCAAAGAAAAGGCCCCACTGCAGAGGATCTTTCTGCTCCCCCTTTGCCTGATTTACTCAAGAAAGATCTCGAACATCTTCTGCAGCAAAATCAAACAAAACGTAAGCTCGCTGAGCTTGTTCAAGAAGTATTCACGACCAGAGGAATTTATACGAAGGACGACTTAGAATTGGATTCGTATCTAAAAGGCTCGTTTATAACCCGAGAAGATAAAATCGAAAGGCTTTCTAAGATTTATCTTCAGGCATCTGACTTGCCTTCTCATCTTAAAGGCAAAGGGATGGATTGCGACTGCTGGGCCGAACTTTATGTCGATACCCTTCGAAATTTTAAAATACCTTCACGAATTAAAAGAGGATTTAAAAACAATACAGATTCAGTGCTTATGGAGTATGAGCGTCATGGAATTCCAGAAGTTTGGGATGAAATTAAAAAAGAGTGGTTTGAAGTGGATGTCACGCCTCCTATCAGACCTACCGCCCAACAAGTTGAACTAACGAACCTTTTGCAGAATGTAGGTCGGATCAAAAGAGATCTGAGTACACTTAAAACCCAGGTTTTTCTTAAACCTGATAACGAGATCGAGAATTCGCTTTTATCTATTAAAGATCCTCAGCTCTTCAGCCTTGCCTATTTTGAAAACCAAATGGCTTGGCATGAAAAATTTAAAGCCGACATTATCGACTTAAAAGAAGGTCGCACTTTGGAATATGCAAAATCTCTGGCTCAGTTTGAGGATCTCTTTTTGCATGAAGCAGAGAATAAACTCGTTTATCTGCGTGACAATTTTGCTAAAAGACAGATCCTTGATCAGAGAACTCTCCTCAAAAATAAAATCATGATTGAAAAAACTTTGGCAGATTTAGAGTTTGCTTTGCCAATGGCGCGAACAGAAACCAGCGCTCGGTGGGAGAAAATTCTAAATGAACTCCAATCGATCTACGCAGAAATTTCAAAGCTTACTCTTAGACCAGCCTATAAAGTTTTTGCGCTCAATAAAAACGGATTTGTTTTTGAAGCCAATAATCGACTCTATTTAAAAACACGCGGCGCATTTCTTCCCAAAAGAATACCGACAAATCCTGGGGATATATTTGAGGGAAACTTTCATAACTATAGAGATGAAAATGAAGGAATTGGAGAGTTTGCAATTTCTCCCAATGGAAGAAATTGGGCGTATGTTGTCAAAAATAGTGAAGGTTATTCTTTTGAAACAAGTCTTCCTGTTGTTTCTCGTTTTTCTCTGCCTGCAGATCAAACTAGAACACGAGTTGCACCCATCATCGGGAAAGACAATAAGACCCTGTATTTTATTACGGATAACGAAATTTTCGGGCCCAAATTCACACTCATCGGACTCACCGAAATTTACCGCGCCACAGAAAAGCGGCCTACTATAGCAGTCTTCACGTCAGATAAAACAGGTGCCGAGAGTATTTTAATTGAGCCTTTTAACGATACTTTCACTCGAGATGAAGATTTTCTAAAAGAAAAAGTTTTGATCGAAAGAGATGAGAATTCTTTTAAACCAGCAATTGAAACCAAACATCTACCCGTTTCGTTTCCATTACCCATACCACTTAAGCTTCCGGGTTTCTCTGATGAAGACAGTCCTTCTCGAAATCCGGCAATAGAATTTTTAAAAGAAGACGATATAATTCAAGCCGAAATCAGCGCCAATGAAAAATCATTTTGGATCACAGCCTATAAAGACAGTAAGATTTATCTAATTAAAAGTGCCGATGGCATCAGAACTCATTTTTCTATCTTAAAACAGTTTAGAAGATCGAGCGGCTTAATGAATGCCTATAGAACGGAAGAGGGATTATTTCGAGCTGATCTTGCATCTTTAAAAAAAGAAATTCCCAACCCTCAACTACGTGATGGGCCCATTAAAAATCATTATCCTAGTATGCCACTCGTTTTGTCATCTCAGGATGGTCAAGTAACTATCTCGAGAGCTCCAGACCTAAAATTTAATGGAGAGGCTATTACTGACCAAAATCTTACAGATCAATTTTTTTCTAATTCAGAAATGATGACCATTGAAAATAATGGAAGCACTATCTTTCATATGCCTCCCCTGTTTCAAAGCACTCAATTCGCTCCCGATATTGCCCTTATCGCTCCGTTCAATTCGGCTGGAGATATCGAAAAACTAAAATGGAAGCTCACCGATTCACCCTCTCGCTTTGCCACCAAAGCAAGCGAGCTCCTACAAAAACCAAGAATTACTGCAAGCCAATTTGAGTATCTGATTCGACATTTCATTCAAATGAACGGCGACAGAGCCGAAACCAAACTTGATCTGGCTCTGCGAAATTTTGCTGCCAAAAATATTCAGAACGTCTTTAAGCTCCCCCTCCGCAATGACCAAAAAATAAAGATGATTTTTGAACTGCTCAAACTCCCGGCCGAAACCAAACCAAAAGCCACAGAAATTGCCCAATTAATCTTCACTCAAAATTTAGAAGAAGACTTTAGAAAGAGAGCATTTCCCGAAAACCTGCTCATCACTCCAAAAGACGATCCTGAAGTGTTCGAAATCACTTACGAGCTTCGAAAGCTTAGATCAAACTCGCCGACCAATAAAGACTGGTAAGTCACCGAAGACTTTAAACTCTTTGAATCACTTCTGCAGAATCAAACCGCACCTTCGCCGCTAAGGCATACTTATCTTCAGGGCTTCGATACCCCAAAGCACAAGCACAGAGCACACGATATCCAGTGCCTTTTACTTTCAAAATCTCATCGTATTTTCCGGGGTCAATGCCTTCCATTGGGCAGCTATCAACTCCCTGCATAGCTGCAACCATCATCAAGGTTCCGAGTGCAATATAAGCTTGTCTGGCTGCCCATTCTGCGATCACAGTATTTCGAGGCCCCTTAACAAGATCACCGACCATCATTCCTTTGTAGGCATCCATACTCTGCTCACCCACTCCTCTAACTTTAGCCGCGTGACTAATAAACTTCTGAATATAATTTTCATCCATCGAAGTCTTGGCTGCCATAACCACATAGTGAGAGCAGTCTTCAACCTGAGTTTGTCCCCAAGATACCGCTGTCAGTTGCTTTCGAACTTCTGGACTTTCAACAACAATAAACTTCCAAGGCTGAAGCCCATAAGAGCTGGGGCTTAAAATCAAGGCTTGCTCGAGAATCTTCCAATTCTGAGCCGAAATTTTCTTAGAGCTATCAAATTTTTTGGTCGCGTAACGCCATTTCAATGCATTTTCGATCTCTTGCGCTTGGATTGCCATATAGATGAAGAATGAAACTGCCCGCGAGATAAGGCAATATGAAATTTCTTTGTCAAACCCCATTCATCACAAATTGAAAGAATTAAAATCCATTGCCTTTTTACTTATGCTTTTTGATGACAAGACCGGCCGCCACCCTCTAAACATGGAAGACAATGAAATCTAGTCTTCGATTACAAATCGTCACATGGGGTCTGGTTCTCTTTTCAAACTTATCTGTCTTTGCTGTCGACGTGGCCTGGGAAGGTTATGTTCGGTCTCGAGGAAATTATTTTTACAATCTTGATCTGAACCGAGATTCTGGCCCCAATAATAAGGCCTATACCGACTTAAGAATTCGCCTCAATCCCAGTTTTTTTGTAACTGATAAATTTAGAATTAAAACTTCTCTTAATTTTTTGGATGGAACATTGGGCGATAATCCTTCG
Organism: uncultured Bacteriovoracaceae bacterium; assembly: GCA_964601045.1. Classification (GTDB taxonomy): domain Bacteria; phylum Bdellovibrionota; class UBA2394; order UBA2394; family UBA2394; genus JAQBPA01. The sequence continues at coordinate 116,224 of CAZRLF010000005.1, read as the reverse complement.
CGCGTCACTGCCTACTCAAATCCTGCTCAGTCTCCTGAACCACTGCTCTCTCATAATAATACAGAATTAAATATTGGCCGTTCAATCTCCGCACTTTCAAGTTCATCCCGAGGAGGAATTCTGGTTCCAGATGGGTATATCGAAACTACCGATCTAACCCCCCTTCAAGTTCGCCGGGCTTGGGCAGAATTTGATCTGCCATATGGAACTCTTAAACTCGGTCGAATGCCCCACGAAATCGGAATGGGTATTTACGCCAATGCAGGCGATGAGGTTGACCAAGAAGTCGGAACGACCCGAGATCGAATCTTGTTTGATACGGCGTTTGGCCCCTATTATGTACGTCCTGGAATTGGATGGCTCACCGAAGGGGCTCTTGAGCGAGGAGCCGACGATTTTATTGAATACTTCTTTCACTTTGGCCGAAAGACCGAAAACGAAGATATCTCGATTTATCTCTCGTATAACAATCAAGGCAATTACCGCTCAAACGATGTCACCAATAAATCGGAATATTTTGATCGAGGGTCTCACTACTGGGTTTTTGACTTCTATGCTCAACATAAATTTGAATTGGTTGATCTGAGAGCTGAAGTTGTTCTCTTTAGTGGCCGAGCCGTGGGCAAAGAGCTTCTTGCTGTCAATACGGCAGCAAAAGCAAATTGGATGCTCGGAAAACTTAATCTTTTGACTGAGGCTGGATTTAGCTCAGGCACTGATGAATCTAATTTAGCCAATAACGAAATCAAGACCGTAGCTTTTAATCGCGATTACAACGTGGCGCTTATTCTATTTGAAGAAGCTCTGCCTTCGAGTTTGAGTGACGGGGTAGCAACCGCTCCCCACTCCGGTGCCATCTCAAATGCCGCTTACGGCAGACTTAAGTTTTCGTTTGATGTTGCACCCTTTTTTAATCCCCAATTAAACATCGTGGTCCCTGTATCGCACAAATCTCCAATTGGCGGAGCCGGTCATATTTATGGCGGTGAGTATGACTTGATTACTCTATGGCCCATAAACAATTACTTTACGGCTGACTTTAGTTTTGGGCATTTTATTCCAATTGAATATTACGAAGACTTTACAAATAACAAAAATCATTCGGCTCTACTATTTAGAGGCGGCATAACAGCCAAATTTTAGGAGAAAGTTGCGCTCATGGCGCCTATTTTTGACGGTTTTAAGTATCAAGACCATCTGCTGTGTGCGGAAGGAATCAGCCTCGAAGAAATTGCTGAAAAGGTTGGCACGCCTTGCTATATCTACGTTAGCTCTTTGATGACGAAAGCCTTTGAAGAGCTTTCTCAGGCATTGGCGCCGATTCCTCACACCATTTGCTATGCTGTTAAAGCCAATTCAAATTTGGCCGTGCTCAGAACTTTTGCTCAATTAGGTTCAGGCGCAGATATCGTCTCAGGTGGCGAACTCTACCGAGCTCTTGAAGCCGAAATTCCATCTGATAAAATTGTTTTCTCGGGTGTCGGCAAAACACGAGACGAAATCGAATACGCAATCCGAAAAAAGATTTTATTTTTTAATGTGGAATCAGAGCAAGAGCTGCTCGCTATTGATCTCGCTGCGAAGAGCTTTAAAAAAGTTGCAGATGTCTGCCTTCGCATTAATCCTGATGTGGATCCGAAAACCCATCCCTATATTGCAACGGGACTTAAGCAATCTAAGTTTGGAATTCCCTACCGTAAAGCTCTCGATCTCATTCGTGCCGCTCTTAGACTTAAGAATGTAAATCTAGTTGGCTTGGGTTGTCATATCGGAAGCCAAATTACCGAAAATAAACCCTTTCAAGATTCTCTCTCAAGAATGCTTAGGCTTTTTGACAGCGTTGAGAAAATGAAACACCAGCTTTCATATATCGATATGGGCGGTGGACTTGGCATTACATATCATCATGAGCGACCTCCCAATATCGCAAGTTGGGCAAGTTCGTTCTTAAAAGATTTAAATGATCGTAACCTCAAACTCATTTTAGAACCTGGCCGAAGCCTTGTTGGCAATGCCGGTGTTTTGCTTACGAAAGTTCTCTATAACAAACGAGGCGAATCTAAAAATTATCTGATCGTCGATGCCGGAATGAACGATTTGATTCGACCAGCCCTTTACGATGCATATCATTCAATTTTACCGGCTCGCTATAAACGCTACAAAAAGATTAAGGCATCTGTCGTCGGTCCCTGCTGTGAGTCGGGAGATATTCTGACGAAAGATCGCCGGATTCAAAATTTTCAACAGGGTGATCTCTTAGCGATTATGAGTGCGGGAGCTTATGGATCTTCGATGTCTTCTCATTACAATTCTCGGCCGAAGATCCCAGAGGTTCTTATCCATCACGAAAAATTCTATACGATTCGAGAGCGCGAAACCTTTGAAGATCTTGTGTCTAAAGAACATGTACCTGCGTTCTTAAGAAAAACTCCTTGGGCAGCGAATGCATGAGTTTTGAGGGAATTTACACCGCCGTAATTACCCCCTTTAAAGCTTCTGGCCACGGAATCGACGAAAATTTATTTAAAAAATTAATCGAAAGGCAAATTCAAGGTGGTGTCTCGGGACTTATCATTGCCGGAAGTACCGGCGAGGGTCAGACGATGTCGCTCGATGAATGGAAGCAAGCTCTTCAAATTGCTCTCACCTATCGCGAAAAAATTCAAATCTTGGGCGCCTATGGCACCTCATCGACCGAGCAAACTCGCGATCGCTATAAAGAGCTTTCTGATCTCGGAGCTTATGGAGCGCTGATTTCAACTCCTGCTTATAATAGACCTCCTCAACGAGGTTTGATTAAGCATTACGAAACCATTGCATCAGCCGCAAAACTTCCGATCATGGTTTATAATATTCCGGGCCGAACAGGTTCTAATATCACTCCTGCAACCATGCTTGAAATTTGGAAGCTTCCTCAAGTCTCCGCTCTAAAGGATTCTTCAGGTAATTTTGAGCAAAGCATGGCCTACTTAGATCAGTGCCCGGCGGGTAAAGCCATTTTCTCCGGAGATGATCCTCTCAATTTAGCTTTTTTTGCCAACGGTGCTAGGGGGGCCGTTAGCGTGGTCTCAAATATTTTGCCGGGCACTACCGCACATTCATGGAAGGCCTTTAAATCTGGCGACCTTAAAACCGCTCAAGATCTACAATTTAAGCTTATGAAGCTCATCCCATTGCTTTTTTGTGAGAGCAATCCTATTCCAACTAAGTGGCTTATGGGCAAGATTATGGGGGCAGATATGTCTCCTCGCTTGCCATTAGTGCCTCTGGAGCAGGCTCATCACACAAAGCTTAAGTCCACGCTTGATGAACTGACGGCGCTCGGGCTTTCTTAGTGTCTATGTCGCATATTGGCCTTGTCGGCTTTGAAGGCAAAATGTCGAAAACTCTTCAAGCCGCTCTCAGTGAGCAGAATCTACACTTTAGAATTTTAAGTTCTAAAGCTCCTCGAGATCTACAGATCGCTCAGTTCGAAGGCTCAGAAGGAGTCATTGATTTTTCTCTGCCCGAAGCAACTGACTCAATTTTAAATTTGGTCGTCATGGCCAAAGTTCCTTATGTCTGCGGAACCACCGGTTATAAAGATCGAGCAAAAATAACTGCTCAGCTCAAAAAAGCTGCTGAAAAAATCGCCATCGTTTTTGACGCTAATTTTTCTCAAGGTATTGAGATCATCTGCCAAGCCTCCGAGATTATCGCTTCAAATATTCATGCGCCAATCGAAGTTACAGATATCCACCACACTATGAAGCGCGACTCTCCAAGTGGAACGGCCCTTAAAATCGTTGAACGCATAAAAACTATAGCTCCAAGCGCTGACATTAAGATCAAATCCATTCGCACTGGTGATGTCTTTGGCGATCATAAAATTTTTATTTCGTTTGAAGATGAAACCTTAGAATTTATTCATCGAGCTCAATCAAGAATGCCATTTGCCAAAGGGGCAATTAAAGCTTTGCTTTGGGCTCAAAAACAAAAACCAGGACTTTATTCAATGAAGGACGTGCTCTCATGATTCAGAAATCGCTTAGACTTCAAAAACTTCCTCCCTATGTGTTCGCTCAAATTGACGAAAAAAAGCGTGAACTCATGGCTCAAGGTAAAGACTTGATTGATCTCGGAATTGGAGATCCTGATCTTCCCACTCCTACTCCCATTATTCAGGCACTCAATGAAGCCGCAAAGAAGGCTGAAAACCATCGCTATCCTTCGTATGGTGGACTTGCAGAATTTAAACAAGCTTGTGCAAGCTGGATGTCACGACGATTCTCTGTCTCTCTCGATCCTAAAACCGAAATCATGTCCTTGATCGGAAGCAAAGAAGGTTTGGCTCATTTTACTGAAGCCGTGGTGAACCCCGGAGATTTTACTTTGGTTCCTGATCCCGCCTATCCTGTTTACGCCAATGCTACATTACTTGCTGGTGGAACACCGGTTTATTACCCACTAAAGGCCGAAAACAAGTTTCAGCCCCGTTGGTCTGAAATCACGGACGATGTCTGGCGTGCGACTAAAGTCGCTTTCGTGAATTTTCCCAATAACCCAACTTCAGCTACTGTCACCCTCGATGCTTATGCCTCTCTGGTTGAACGTGCAAAGAAATTTGATTTTGTTATTTGTTCAGATGGAGCTTATTCGGAACAAGGCTATTCAAGTCTTCCTCCTTGTTGCTTGCAAGTGCCTGGAGCAAAAGATGTGACCATTGAATTTTTTTCGATGAGTAAAACTTATAATATGACTGGCTGGAGAGTTGGATTTGCCGCGGGAAACAAAGATTTAATTTCTTATCTCTATCAAATCAAATCAACTCTTGATAGCGGGGTGTTTCAGCCCGTTCAATATGCTGCAATTGCCGCGATGAATGGAGACGAAAACGAACTCGTCAATGCGTCGAAAGAGGTTTACCTTTATCGACGAGATCTAATGGTCAGTGGACTCGAGCAACTCGGTTATGACGTCTTCGACGGGGGCGCTACTTTTTATCTCTGGGTTCGCACTCCTACCGGAAAGACCTCTGCCGATACATGCACCCAACTTCTTGAAAACGGAATTGTTTGCACTCCTGGCTCCGGATTCGGAAAACAAGGCGAGGGATATTTTAGAATTGCTTTGACGGTTTCAGAAGAGCGAATTAAAGAAGCCCTCAAGAGATTTCCGAAAGTAAAATAAATGCACCGATCGTTTGCTATTTTTGCGTTTTTTATCTTTGCCTCAAGTCTGTTTGCACAGTCTTCGAGCTCTCCTATGAGTTTGCAAAATACAAACTTGCCTCCTCTCGGACGACCGCGGACTTTAAGTGAGGCTTATGCACGCAAAGGAATTATCCGACCGGATCGACCTTTGCCCGAATTAAAAACTCCGCTTGAACGCGGAATTGAATCGCGTGGATTTGCATTCGATTGTTTTGGTGGAATCAGCGACGCGTATTCGTTTCGCCAACGTGGATATTTATTTGGCGACAAATCAAAACCCATCGACTGGGGCGTTGTCATTTACCATGATCATTTTACGGATTTAAGACCCTATTACCGTAGTCCCTATTTTTGGCACCGCTATCGATAGAAGAAGGGGCGGCACGGGAACTTCTCCCTTTTCTGGGGCGGCTGCTGATTTCAATGGCGTAAGATGAGAACTATAGATCTTTGAAAGTGTATCTCAGAAGTTGATCTTTAATTAGACGCAGGACGATTCGCAATTTCCTCTGGTAAGTTGCTGAGCAGATCCAAAACACTATCAACTCGCTCCTTTAGCCAAAGATCCCTATTTTTGTAGTGAGAATAGCGAGAATTGCTCAAAGTAAAATCGATTATAGGGTTTCTTCGATTCAACGCCGAAAGCCGATCTTTAAATTCGGGAAGATGATAAGGCTGGTATTTGAGTCCTTCTACATAAAGAGAGACAATGTCTTGAGGCGGAGCAAATTTTGAGTACAGCTCTTCTCTTACTAAAATGACATCCTGATAGGCTGCTGCGATAAGATACCCTCGCTCAAATGCAGACTTCTGAATCACACTCAGGCTCTGCCCAATATTTACAATTTCTGATCCTGACTTTCGGGAATCAAACGGATGAGCGCCCTGACCGCCTTCAAGACAAATAATTGCTGGTTTTATTGCCTCAAAACTTTCAAAAATCTCTAGATCCTGCCCATCAATATCAATCGAAACCACATCCACTGAGCCTCTATGACCGGCACGTCTAAGAATTGACTCCAGCGAATGATCTCCTTGCGTTGTAACTTTCTCGTTAGCGAGTATCATTTGCCTGTCGTTTTCGTAATTTTTTACCAATTCTGCGTAGCTCGCAGGGTTAGCCTCGATGAACGCTCCCTTCCAGCCACGTTCGTACAAAGATCTACAATTACTAAGATAAATTCCGTCTGCAGCGCCAAATTCAACAAAAAATCCGTGGCCGATTTGAATTCGCCTTAAGAGCTCGGCAATCATTCCATCTTGGCCCGCCTGCGAATGAATATTTTTTGCGAATAAAAGAAGACTATCTAGCTGTCTTGTAGGCAACACTGAGCTCATTCGGTAATTCTAAATGATGCAACAATCAGAGCAACGACTAGATCACCTAACGAAATTTTTATCGCATGGCTCCATGATTCAAACGGTGATTGCGTTTAGCGCGGTAGAGACGGCTAACTGCGCCCCTCGACACAATCCGGCAGGTCTGCTAAACGCCATTAATGTTTGCACAAATTGCATTTTTTCTTATTGCAGCTGCTGAGACTGACCCCCATTCATTTTCAAATCCAAATGAGATTAAAATCTCCTCTTTCGATTTAGATCTCTCTATCAATATGCAGACCCAGACTTTAGCGGGTCGAGTAGAACATCATCTCGATTCAGTTCAAGGCCACTATCTTAAACTCGATACCATGGACCTTAAAGTCACCTCGGTTCAGCTCAGAACAAGATCAGGTGAGAGATTTTCTACTCAGTGGTTTGTCGCCAAAGCTGATCCCACTTTGGGCTCCCCTCTTACGATCGTTCTTCCTCATCAAGACATTAAAGATGTGATTATTCATTACGAAGTTCCCACTCATGCGGCAGCATTAGGATGGATCGATCGCAATCAAACTGAAACTAAAAAATCCCCCTTCCTTTTTGTTTTTTCTTCATCGCATAAAGCGCGAAGCTGGATTCCACTGCAAGACCAGCCGTCGGTACGCTATAAATTCAAAGCGCGAATTCATACCAGCCCCGATGTGATGGTGGCGATGAGCGCTCCTAATATTCTGCACAAACGCAGCGATGGAATTTATAAGTTTGAAACACCTGAATCGATTCCTCCTTATCTTTTAGGCCTTGTCGCAGGAGATTTCAATGCGGCACAGTTTGGAAGAATCACAGGCTTTGCCGAACCCTCTCCGCTCGCAATCGCAAAAGAGCCACTTGAATTACTCGATAGAATGCTGGTGTGGATCGAAAAAAAATATGGACGAATGCCTTGGTCAGGTCACGGGGTGATTTTTATGCCTCGAACGTTTCCTGTTGGAGGAATGGAAGTTCCCTACTTAAACTATCTTACCATTAATGCCTTAGGCTCGATGGGCCGATCTGTGCTCTGGCATGAGCTGGTTCACTCTTGGTGCGGCAATATGGTGACTTGTGAGACTCTCGATCATTTTTGGCTGAATGAGGGGCTCACTGTTTATATTGAGCGAAGAATCACTGAAGAGTTTGAGGGAGCTGAATCAGCCGCTCTATCAGCTCATGCGGGTTATCAAGAACTCAAATTAGAAACCGATGAAAGTTTTGCCGACTCTACCCTTTACTACCCCCTCCAGAATCTTCATCCGTCTCGAAAACTTCGAGATGCGCCTTATGAGAAAGGTTACCTGTTTTGGAGGCATCTCGAAAAAATCGTCGGCCAAGAAGAGCTCGATAAATTTATCAGGCGATATTTTGAAAGTTTTAGATTTAGATCAATCAATTCAGAAGAATTCATTCGATTTGTAGAATCAAATCTTCTTTTAACTGATGACTTGCGAACATTAGGCCAATTAAGAAAATGGGTTTATTCGCCTGGCCTCCCTGACGCTTCATTATTGCCTCCTTCAAAATGGATTCTTGAAATTAAGGACTTGGTCGAAAAATTTAACAAAAATGATTTTAGTATTGTTCAAAAACTACTCAGCCTTCCTGATAGAGCTCTCTCTAGTTTCTTAAGTCATTTAAGAGATGCGAGATTAAGTCCTGAACAAATGCAGGTTTTAGATCAAAATCTTCAGCCCCTTGAGCGCCCCACGGCTGTGGCGATTCGCTGGCTGATTTTAGTGGCACGAAATAATTATCAAAAAGATTTTGCTGAATTTGAAAAGGCTGTGAAAACTAGAGCTATCGGCGGATGGGCCTTTAGCGAATGGGTCAAAGGCCTAGCTTTGCATCCAGAAGGCAAAGAGCTTATTCCTCTCTTTTATCAAGCTATTCAATCTGAAGTGCATTCCGGCTCTCGAGACGCCTGTTTAAATACACTCAAAGATATTGCTAAAAAAGATGTAGCTTTTGGCGAAGTCCTTAAAGCGGGACAGATTTTGCCCTAAGTAAAATGAGAAAAGGGAGCATTTCTGCTCCCCCTCTCTAGGTGTGGTTCGGTTTCTTTTTCGGTTATGGTTTAGGCACTTATCGTTTCACTTTGAGAAATTTTTCTACGTTTCGATAGGTCTTATAACCCTTTGATGTAAAGAGTTCATTCTTTGGATCGTATGAAGACTTATCGAAGTTTTCGACCACTGAAGCCATGGGTGACAAATTAAGGCTGGGCATTTCGTTTCGAGCTCCAACTTTGAAAGCTCGGCTTGAAGTGGCAGCCAGAGTCATGCTTTGTGAAGAAGCAACATTGGTAATAACTTCGCTTACGTTTGAAGGAAGAACATTTCCGAAGCTTCCGCCAATCATCACACCACCCGATTCAGTATTATCGGCATTAGGTCCGTAAATACAAATCGCAGCGATAGCTACCTTGTCGGCGTTTCTAAAGTTTTGGCAAACAGCAAATCCAGGAAGAACATATTTTGTACTAAAAGCTTTGATACCAGCCAAAACTCCCATTTGAAGATCAGGAGCTAAAGAAAGCAAAGCTTTGAGATTAAAATTATTATCTTTATGAACGGGAATCGAAAATAAAGGAGGCGTCACAGCGACAGGCAGTGGAGCTCCATTGGGTAAAGATGAAATGATCGGAAGATCAATCTGATGACCGATCACAGCCAGTAAATCGACTGCAATTCCAATGCGAGCATTATTGCTTTTGGTTGCTGAAACGAAATAAACATGCCCCCAATTATTTTGAATTAAGTAGTTACCTGCCATTGAAACCTCAAGACCATTCGTCATTTCGACTTCAAACTTTGCAGACTGAGTTATTGGGTCGAGTTTAAAACTCGCTTTTTGTCCCAAACTCGAATCTCCGCAACCAGTCATTAAAACAGCGACTGGAAGAATCAAAACTCCCATCAATTTTGTTAGTGCACGCACAAGACCCCCTTCTCCACGTTAATTTTTTTATCGGACAATTTTGCCCGATACATTTGGGTGATAATCGCAAGGGTCGTGCCAAGGTCTGTGGAACAAAAGTTGTGATTTTTTCAAAACGCCCTGAACGCGCTTAAAATCTAGATTTAAAGAGCGACTGCACGTGTCGACAACTTAAGTTGTCGGTCCGCAATTTTCTGCATAGTTAAAAATTTGCGACGAAAGATGTCGAACTTTATATGCAGACTTATTCATAGTGAGTGGACAATCAGCCAAAGCTGCACTATGAAATTCAAGCAATGAACGATATCAACGCCGAGAAGACCGTCATGAAGTATTATTGGGTTCCGCGTGACGAAGTCGTTTATCTTCAGGCAGTTATAGATGCTTACGAAGGCTTAGCGCGCATTCGAACCGAACGACATCAAGATAACCGATCGCTCATTCTTTGTATGGTTCCTGAAGCACGGCAATCTGAACTTATTGACGTGATGCATCATCTTTCTCGTGAAGTCATCGGAGAAATCGTTTCTGTTTGACTCTCTTCGTTATCTCCCTGTGTAATGGTCTGGGGGGTACCTGAGATTGCAAACTAAGACAGAACAGTCGAATCAGACACAAACCTTAACGTCCGCTCCACAAGAAGATCGTTCTAAGTTATTGAATGAATTAGTGACTACAGCAATTGACGCTATTCACGGTGTTCAGCGCGCTAATGACCACCAGATAGGACAAGTTTTGTCCGCTCTTGTTCGAACCAAATTACTGAGTGCCGATGATTCATATTCACTTAAAGATCAGCTCAATGATCGCGAAGCTATTGATCGTGCTCTAGATTTTAGAATTGAATCAGCTTTAAAAAGAAAAGGCCTACTTAGTGAAGAGGCCCTTAAAGCACTTAAAGATAATTCGTCATCTGAAAGACGAGCATCTTAAATTTTTATCTTTCGATATTATCGATAAGACGCACACCCTTAAAAAAGGCTGCAACGCACCAACGGCCTTGCCAAGCTTCAAGGTACTGAACCTTAAAGCCCAGTTTTTTGAGGCAAATAGCAGCCGCCTTAAGATTTGAAGCTGTCATTAACGTTTGATAGAGGTGCCGCGCTTCAAGTCTATCGCTTCGATTCAAATAGGCATTGCGAGAACTTAAGGCAAGACCATTTTTTTCACGCACAGTAGGAACACGCACAATTCGAACATCAATAAACAGATCCTCGACCATAGCCTCAATCACACGGACCTGCTGAAAATCTTTTTCTCCAAAATAGGCATGAGTGGGTCTTATGAGAGCAAAGAGTTTAAAAACAATTGTGCAAACACCCCGAAAATGCCCTGGACGAAATCGACCCTCTAAAATCTTGTCGAGACTTTTACGAGGCTCAATAAACGTATCAGCCCCTGCTTCATACATTTCTTCACGCGAAGGAAGAAAAACTGCGTCGACTCCCGCTTGCTTTAAAAGTTTTAAGTCACGCTTCTCATCTCTGGGATAATTTTTATAGTCTTCTTTAGGTCCAAACTGGGTTGGATTAACAAAAATACTGACGATAAGAGTTTCATTCTGTCGAAGTGCCGATTCAACCAAAGAAAGATGCCCAGAATGAAGTGCTCCCATCGTAGGGACAAAACCAATTCCCTTCTTTTGCGCCTTTCGCCACTTAAGAAGCTGTGCTTTCGTCTTAAGAATTTTCATTTAAACTATTTTTTCTGAAGGCGCAGAAGTCTTTTCAATTTTTGGACTAGAAAAAGAATGAGCCGCATCAGGAAACTGACTACTCCTCACCTCTGCGGCATAAGATTTAAGAGAGTTTTGTACAAGCTCGGCGCCACTCATATAAGTCTTTAAAAATTTAGGTTTAAAATGCGGATTAAATCCTAAAAGATCATAGAGCACCAAAACCTGACCGCCACAATGAACTCCAGCACCGATACCAATGGTCGTGATGCTTAAAAGGCTGGTAATTTCTTGAGCCAAATCGGCAGGAATTAATTCAAGCACAAGCAAATCAACTCCTGCTGCTTCAAGTCCTTTAGCTTCTTCAATGAGGCGCTCCCGCTCGGCAATCGTTTTACCTTGCAGTTTTGGCTCCACAATAGACTGTGGTGTAAATCCGATATGTCCACAAACCGAAATTCCTTTTTCTCTTAAACCTCGAACAACGGGGTAAACTGGGCCTTCAACTTTTACCATGCTTGCACCAAGATCGATGAGAGCTTCAGCATTTTCAAAAGCATCTTGAGGACTCAAATAGGAATCAGCCGGCATATCAGCAATCAGTAGAGGTTTGCGATCAGACTTAGAGGCGGCTAATCCTCGAGCAACGGCAGCAACATGATAAAGCATATGTTCCATCGTCACTGCGACAGTTGATTTTTGACCCTGAATAATATTGCCAAGAGAGTCCCCGACCAAAATTGAATCCAGTGCATTGGATTCGGCTAAGATACGAGCAAAACTTGCATCGTAACAAGTTACCATCACATGTTTTTGTTTAGTCGTCTCACCTGACATCAATTTAAGCCTTACCTGTTTTTTCTAAAATACTCAAAGCACGACCTGCAAGATAGAGAGATCCAACAATAAGAACGTTTTTACGACCTGACCATAGTCTATTAATGTCGGATCTTAAATTTCGAGATATTTTTGCAGATCTGTTTAAACCAGATGTTTCAGCAAGTTTTAAAATTTTTTCTGGGGCTACCTCCCGTTCGCGATAAAAAGACGGAAACAAAAACGAATCAGTAAAGGGTGAAAGTTTAAGTAGCATCTCGCCTGTTGGCTTATCATCCATCGATCCAAAAACGACAGTAAAGCGAATCCGAGGTAATTTTCTTTTTAAAAATTGAGTAAGAGCGTCAAGTGAGTTTGGATTATGCGATCCGTCTACGATAAAATAGGGTTTCGATTTTAAAATCTGAATGCGGGCTGGTAGAATGTCCTTCTTTAAAGCACGAGAGATCGACTCTGGTTTGGCTTTGAAGTTCCAGATCTTTTGAGCTTCTTTGAATACAGCGAGGGCAGTAGATGCATTACTTTTTTGATGCTCACCCCTTTGTTTTTGGATATGCGCTAAAACACTCACTTCTGTTTTCGAAAATGCATATTTTTCTGCTCTGACCAATCCAGCCTTTATTTTTTTTGAGTAGACCTTGAGATAATTCAAAACCAGCGAGTTTTGGTGCGCAATAAAGACGGGCTTTTGAGCTCTCATAATACCCGCCTTCTCAAAAGAAATTTCTCTAAGAGTTTTTCCTAAAACATTTTGATGATCAAAATCGATGCGAGTAATCACCGAAAAATCAGGAGAACAAATATTTGTGGCATCGAGACGTCCTCCAATTCCAACTTCTAAAACTTGCAGGTCCACTTTTTTATCTCTAAAAATCAAAAAGGCTAATAAAGTCAGCCTTTCAAAATAACTGAGCGGCTCCAAAATAGACTCATATTTTTTTTCATATAATTTCAGTTCGATTTCAGAAATAGGTTTACCATTGATGCGAATTCTTTCGGTTCTCCCGATCAAATGAGGAGAAAGATAGGTGCCCACCGAAAGTTTTGCTTCTAAAAAAAGATGGGTTAAATAAGTGCAAGTTGAGCCTTTGCCATTTGTTCCCGCTACAATAATGGTTTTGCGGCCGAGTTCGGGATGATTGGTTACACCTGCGGCATAGCGCATGGTATCGAGCTTGTAAGTTCCCTTAGCAGGAATCTCTATCTTCTTTGGGTTCAGTTTTTGCACTTTATAAAAAGCTTAAGTTCTATTCTTCAGGAGTTTAAAAATCTTACCGAAAACTTTGCGCTGATCTTTTCGATGGACAATTTGGTCGACAAGTCCATGCTCAAGCAAAAAGGCTGAGCGCTGAAATCCTGTGGGTAGCTTTTGCCTAATTGTCTGTTCGATTACGCGAGGTCCTGCAAATCCAATCAGAGCACCAGGCTCCGCAATATTGAGGTCTCCAAGCATGGCAAAACTAGCGGCAACTCCCCCAGTCGTTGGATGCGCGAGCAGCGAAATATAGGGAATACCCTCACGCTTTAACTTTTGTAGAGCAGCACAGGTCTTTGCAAGCTGCATCAAAGAGTAAATACCCTCCTGCATTCGGGCACCACCAGAGGCCGAGACAACAATGGCAGGAATTTTCTCTTTATAAGCGTACTCAAAACATCGAGTGATTTTTTCACCGACGACCGAGCCCATACTTCCACCCATAAATTCAAAAATAAAAATTGAAATAGCGAATTTCTCTTTTTCAATCGCACCTACTCCCCAAAGAGCCGCATCGTTTTCGCCAGATTTTCTTTGAGAGGCTTTTACGCGATCAATATACGCTGCCTGATCAACAAAACCTAATGGATCAGCAGAAACCAGATCAGCATCATATTCTTTAAAACTTCCGGCATCACAGAGAAGCTCGATTCGTTCACGAGCCGGCATAGAAAAATGAAAATCGCAAGTGGGGCAAACATAGCGACTGCGTTCAATTTCAACTCGATAAAGAATAGCTCCACAGTCGAGACATTTGGTCCAAAGATTACTCGGCGCCTTTGATTCAGAGGGATTAATCTTCGTTTGAATACCAGGACTTTTAAGCTCGTTTACCCAAGTCATTTCAGCCCCTTAAAATAGAGGTCTATAGCTAGCTCTTACAAGCTAAAAATGCGTAAAACGACCTCAATTTGAGCCAAGGCAAGCTTTTCTCCGTTTTGAGTCTGCGCTAGGCTTAGGCTTATGTCTGAAAAGATCATTTTTACCCTCAAGAAAATCAATAAAATTGTTCCGCCCAAAAAGCATATTCTTAAAGATATTTATCTTTCATTTTACTATGGCGCTAAAATCGGCGTTTTGGGTTTAAACGGATCTGGAAAATCTTCGCTCCTTAAAATCATCGCAGGACTCGATAAAGATTATGACGGTGAAGTTTTAAAATCAGACGGATTTTCAGTTGGCATTTTACTGCAAGAACCTCAGTTGGATGAAGCCAAAACCGTTCGAGAAAATGTGGCTTTGGGGCTCAAAGAAGTCGGCGCACTTTTAAGTGAATTTGCCGACATCAACAATAAATTAGGTGAGCCTATGGATGCTGATGAGATGGAAAAAATTCTCGCTCGCCAAGCCGAAGTTCAAGAAAAAATAGAAGCCGCCAACGGATGGGAAGTCGAACGAACTTTAGAGATGGCCAGTCAGGCTCTAAGGCTTCCTCCTCTTGATGGCCCCGTCACCCATCTCTCTGGGGGCGAAAGGCGACGTGTGGCTTTATGCCGACTTCTTTTAGAGCAACCCGATATTCTGCTTCTTGATGAACCAACGAACCATCTCGATGCGGAATCAGTCGCCTGGCTTGAACATCATCTTCAAGAATACAAAGGCACCGTGATCGCCGTCACTCACGATAGATACTTCTTAGATCATATCGCTGGGTGGATTTTAGAACTCGATCGAGGAGAAGGAATTCCATTTAAAGGAAACTACTCCGCATGGCTCAAACAAAAAGATGAACGTTTGAGACAAGAAAAACAAACTGAAGAAAATCGCCAGAAGACTTTGGAGCGGGAACTCGAGTGGATTCAAATGAGTCCTTCAGCTCGGCGGTCAAAATCAAAGGCGAGAATTCAAGCCTACGAACAGCTGCTCGCTCAAGGTGAACGCGAAAGCATTGATGACTTACAAATTTATATTCCTCCAGGCCCAAGACTTGGAAACACAGTTGTTGAGTTTAATAATGTCTCTAAAGCGTTTGGAAATTCACTTCTGATTGAAGATCTTACTTTTAGCCTACCTCGCGGAGGCATTGTAGGGGTGATCGGTCCCAACGGGGCTGGTAAAACAACTCTTTTTAAAATGATTGTCGGCCAAGAAAAGCCCGATAGTGGATCAATCAAAGTCGGCGAAACTGTAAAATTCGGCTATGGTGAACAGAGTCGAGCTAGCCTTAATGCCAATAAAACCATTTATGAAGAAATTTCAGGTGGTGACGATATTATTAGTTTAGGAAAAAAAGAGGTTAATGCTAGAGCCTATGTTTCGCGATTTAACTTTAGTGGCAATGATCAGCAAAAAAAAATCGGTCAACTTTCTGGTGGAGAGCGAAACAGAGTTCAACTCGCAAAGATGCTGAGAGCTGACAGCAATCTGCTTCTTTTAGATGAACCGACGAATGATTTGGATGTAAATACTTTGAGAGCTCTTGAAGAAGCTCTCAATCATTTTGCGGGATGTGCGGTCATTATCTCGCATGATCGTTGGTTTTTGGATCGCGTCGCAACGGCAATTCTTGCGTTCGAAGGTGATTCAAAAGTTGTCTATTTTGAAGGCAATTATTCAGATTACGAAGAAGATCGTAAAAAGCGCTTAGGTGATTCAGCCCCTAAACCGATCAAATACAAACCCTTGAAGGTTGCTTAGATTTAGACTTATAAAATCATAGGCTTAGCTTTTTTATTTTTTTGCTTTTGTTTTCAGCTTTTGGCAGTAGCTTCATTCTTAGAATTTGCTAAATGAAGATCGTTTAATGCTCATTAACCCTAAAGGAGAATCTCTATGCGACATATTTTTTTGATAATCGCTGCCTCCGCTGCTCTTTCAGCTTGCGGAACTGATCGCGATACAACAATTAATAACACCCCCCCAGTTCAGCCTACTAACCCTACTGTTGCCGCGCCAGCAGAAGCCAAGCCCGATACCACACGGTCGTCTCTCAGAAATTTAAAAACCGATGTTCTTGCTCGTGCTGACGACACTGAATACACCAATTCTATTTCGGCTTGCCAACTTGAGCGAGGACTTACAATTGGCGAGAATGATTTTTTAAATTTTACGTTCCATAACCTTAAAACTAATGCACGATCGGTTGCTGCTCTCGGTCTTGATCAAAATAAAACTATTGCGCTTCTTGCAAGAAAAGAAGGTGGCCATATTTGTCTTACTGTAAGCGATACTAGAAATTCCAAATCGTATGGCGCTTGCAAACTGGATAGTAAATTATTTAAAGCAGAAACTGTAGCGGCTAAATTGAGAAACGGAACAATTGTCTATAGTACATTTATTACTCCGACCGAAGCTTATATCGAAAGTCAAAAGCCTTCTAATGCCTCTCCGTATTTTCAAAGCATTCGGCTTGCCTACAAAGATGAAGTCTTAAGTTCAATTCAAGTTTCATCACCTGAAAAAATTTGGCAACATAAGTCGGTTCCTGGAAAAGGCGCAACGGCTCTCAAACCTGATTTCTATATTCTGCAAAACCAAGAGATTTGCTTCAAATCCTTTGGCGCTGCAATCGCCCCCTAAGACTTTCGAATAAGTCTTGCAATTGCCTTAAGACACTTATTTTTGACTGAGACCTTAGGCTTTTCGCCTAAGGTCTTTTGTCCAATCGCTTCTAAAACAAAAATCCCCTTAACAGGATCTGTTTTTAGAATCTCGGATTTCAGATCGCTCAAATAATGATCGGATCTCTTTTCGACTTGGCTCTTTAATCTATTATGTGGATCAAGATGCACATCTTCTGCCTTTAAGAATTTCTTATACTGAGTGAGCTGAACAAGGCCTCTTACAAAATCAAAAAAGACCATGTCTTTTCCGTGCCCGGCATCCTCAAGTGCAGCAAGCAGAGTATAATAGGCTGAAACTTCTTTCATTTGAGGATTAGGTTTTTCAAAATATTTATTGAGCTGTTCGTGAATTTTAATTTGCTGCCATTTATCTAAATTTAAAAGCTTTGCAACTTTCTGTGAGGCCCAAACCGTAGAACCCATATTTTTCAAAAACTGAGCGAGAGTGAACAAATCGTAGAGCTGCAATCGATCCGATTTTGAGATAGAAACAACTTGGCCAAAATCGATTGGGCTTAATTCAATCAATCCTTTGGGCGCATCTGTGATTCTTATTCGATAATTACCGGCATGACGATCGGGATCAAACCAAATGAGGTCTTTATCTTCTCTCAATAGATTTTCGCCTTCGATTGTTAAAATCTCTCTTGCAACTGAGGACTTTGATTCTTCAGGAAGTTCACGAAAACTTCCACCAGGAGCAAAGACACTTGCTAATAGTCGAGGAGTCATCGGAAGCTCCGAAGGAACTTTTACTTTTATTACTCCCTCTTTGGATTTATTTGAATAAACTTCTTCGGCAATAATTTGAGAGGAGCGAGCTTCATTTTTAAGACTGAGCTCACGTTCAACCGCCTTTTTTGCGGCCTTTATAATGGCTCGCAAGAGTCCATATTTAGCCCCATAATTCTTCACTAAGAAATCAGCCATACGATCAAGCTGCATAAATTCAGCAGTAGTATGGAACTGAGCTTCTTCTCGTAAAACTTTTAAAACAAATTGCTGCCGAGTCGCTTTATCAGTTGTTCTGACCGCATATTTGAGACTTGCTGCTCCAAGTAGATCATGAACCTTAAAGGGAATATCTTCTTTATTTAAAATATCACGAAGCTCTGCATAAACATCTTCTCGATCTGGAATTTTAGCCTGATCCTGAAGTTCAAAGAGATAACTACTTTCTTTCTCTCCCAAAACTTCTGAAGCAGCGAGGATCTGGCCTATCTTAACTCCCGTCACTCCAAAAGTTTCAAGTACGTGCTTTAAAGTTTGTCCCACACTGCTTTCTTGATTTTGTTTAAGCAAAGCTAAAAGGTAAGCCAAAACTGAGCTACGCGCATTTGTATTCCCCCCTTGTAGCGAATACAAAAATGCCTCAAGTATCTGGCGCCCAATTTCTCTTGATTCTTCAGTTCCTTGTTTAAGCAAATGATTAATAATCATCATGGGGCCCTCAGCCCTCGGATCCCCATCACCTGAAACTATACCTTTATGAGATGATAAGAAACTATCGAGGGCAGCAGCTCGTGCACCAATCGGCAGCAACTGAAATAGTCGTCTAATTCTCTCTGGTCCGACGACCCCAAACTGAGCCCTTAAAAACTCATCAGTTTCTTCGTCTCCTCTTAAGAACAAAATAAACTTCCACTGTTTATATTTGTCCCACGATAAGACCTCACTCAAAATTTCGTTAAGAATTCGGGCGCCCAGATCTTGAACTTTGTCACTCGGATCTAAATTCCCATATTTTGCCCGCTGAATAAGGCTACTTTCTTCAGCTGAAGATGAGATTTTATTTGAAATTTCTTCAAGTAATTGTACATATCCTAAACCTTTTTCTGGAAGTGCTTTCTGAACAAATTCTACTACTTCAGACAAATCGACTCGTCTCGTAACTTTTAAGCGCTCATCGGCAAATTGATCTGCGGTCTCGAGCAATCTTTTAAAAGCATCTATCTCAAAAACTCGCGATCGAACAATAGCGACTTTAAGAGGCTGATCCCAAACACGACCTTGCACTGCGCTTTCTTCGAGCTTCTTTTTTTGCTCCGCATTGGCAGTGGCATAAAGTTTTTCAAATAGACTATCGGTCACAGCTGTCACCCCCCGCTCAGAGAGAGTTAGCCAAAAGGCAAATTGTTCATCAAAACTTTGGTTATAAACATTATTTGCTTTTACAAATTTAATGATTGCAAGGTGAAGTGCTTCCGCCGCTGCAGGCTCAACACTCCAGTACTTCGGATACTTTGCTACATAATCTTGCATCGCACTCAGAATGACGGCTTCTAACTTCGAAGATTCTTTTCCGAGAAGTCCCCGAGTTGGCCAAAAATATTCCTTTGTTGTCAGCAGTTCGACATCTTCTTTTGTTTGAATCCATTCAGGATGTTCAAAAACAGCATTATAAAGTTCGAAAGTAAGAGTATTTACTATTGCTCCTTTTGCTTGAATTCGCTTAACAAACTCAACAATATCTCGAATCGATTTTATTTCTTGGCTTAAGTAAGATTCAATTTCTCGGTGAAGACTAGCCTCTAATTGAACTCGAGGATCTTTTCGATCTTTGCTTAAATTTGAGTTTGATCGACTAATTGTATAGAGAACAGCTCTCTCCTCAAAATTCTTTAACCCACTCACAATTTTGGCAAAATCGAGATTGTAGCTTAAAGCAAATTTAGGATGCCGATACTTAAACCTTAAGAAATCTAGAACACTCACAAGGTTAAAAGTAGTTTTCTCCGTGGATTTTATGTCATTAACAAACTCAGAATACCAGATCTCTTCTTCTAATTTAAATTGATCAATGAGCGCAGCGTCTTCGGCCCATCCCTTAACTTGGATAGGATTATGACCCTGCGGAAAATTCATGAAATAAATTAATATCTCAGAAAATGAACTTAGTACGAGTGGTCTTATTAAATTTCTGACTATTACTTTTCGACCAAACTCTTCGGAACCAGTGTACTCGAATTGATTTATATCCCAGTATTCAAAAATCCGTTCCAAAACAAAAAATTTCTGCCAAGGCTTGAGATCCTTAAAACCATTTAAAAGACTTCCAAGATATGCAAATGCAGAAAAGAAATAAAAATTGAACCTGGCCTCAACACTAGCAGGCGAATGTTCCAAACGTAATATGGTTCTTAAATCCTGCGCATCAAAAAAATACCTTCTGATTTTTCTTTCTAACCTTCTAAATGAATAAGAAAATATCTTAGATTCTGAATTTTTATCTCCTGCAAAACTTTGCAAATTTTGAAGGGTTTCCACAAAAAAAGGAGAAAATAATAATATCGGATAAGCTAAAAACATATCTGCCACCGTACCAATCACAGCCTGACGATGTTCATAACTGAGAGACACAAGCGCAGACTTTGTTCTCTCGATTAGATCTAAAAACTTTTTTTCTCTATAAATACGTCTCGATTCTGAAACAGATCTGAGTTCAAACGATATAAATCGGGATCCAGCAAATTTTTTATAAGCATCCTCGCTCATTTGAGGAACTAAATCATCTAAATGAGTTCGCAGAATAGAAATGAAATCAGCGATCGCATCTCTGTCACCATTTGCAATAGCAGCCTGTCTTTTATCATCTTTTTCTTTATTCAAACGAATTTCTTTAACCTTAGCTTCTCGATTGCTCATCATATCTTGGAATAAAGCTCGCACAGACTTTACGAAAGCAATGGGCTCGTCTTTTAGTCTCTTGCCCATCCCAAAAATAATAATCTTTGTTAAATTATAGGCTTCAATAGATTTATATTTTAAATATCCAGGAGTTTTAGAAACTAAACCCGCAATGTATTTGAATAATGAAACAAGCTTATTAAATGTCCATATACTTGCTGGCTTAGCAATACTATCAAACGACCAAATAGAAGCTGACTTGAGACGATTTAAAAAAGCACTCGACCTCTTTTTGACGAAAGAAGGAGTCTCTCTAGCTGTATTCTTGGTCCATCGCGCTAAACTTATAGTGGTATCAGCTGCGTACTCGATAGCATTAGAGAATTCTATCTCTGTCCAATGCCAAGTCGAAACCGCAGCATTTAAACTCCAGTCTGAAAACGTCTTAAGTAGATTCTTTGTAATATCATAAACCGCGCTAATGGGATTGACCTTGTTCGTTGAAGATGGTGCTTGAGGGGCTAAGACGCTTTGAGAGGCCGTCGGTGTTGATTGATATCGAGACAAAAGGCCCAAACCCAAAATTCGGGCTAGAACACTCAGGCTTTTAACTTCTTTATATAACCAAGGCGCAACATATTTAACTCCTAAATATGTTCCTCCAATTCCTCCACCAATTTTCACTGTGCCCCAGAAAAGCGGCCAAAAAATTTTTCTTTCTGGCTTATGAGGATCTAACTCGAAAGGCGAATTCGGCGAAATAAAATTTTTGACGGATGCCCAAAACTCAGGATTAAAAACTCCTACATAATACAAACCATAGCCGCCTAGAAGAATGGGAACTGCTAAACCTAATGACTTTCTGGCTTTCGGATTAAGAAATGGAGCAGCAATTATTTTAGATTTTAAAGCGGCTATCTTTAAAGAGTTTGAGAATTTTTTTGCACCTTCGGTTTGCAAAGCAAGATCCGCTTTATGCCCTCGTTTAAAAATATAGGCTTTAATTGCGATCATTCGGAGTTCAGGAATAGGCTCACTCTTTAGATCAATAAATTGCTCTCCATAAATATAAGAAGCAAAAGCGTTAAACAATTTATTCTCGCTTGAATCCGAAACCCAAGAAGAAATTCTTTTCTGAATATTGTAAAGAGCCCAAGGATTGTATCCAGCTTTAATAAGACGATCGACGGCCTGTAAATCTGCAAATATCTGAGTCTTCATCTTATCATCAAGCTTCTGATGGTTTTCAAGTTCTTTGAGAACAGAGGTTATCATTTCGTTAAGCTTATTGTTCTCACCTGAATTACTCGGTCGTGGTGAAAATTTGGCCATCCGATGAGCAAGCATGGCAGCCACTTCATCCTCGTTTTGAGCGAACGCAAATAGGCCCAAAGAAATCACCAGATTGGCATACCTTTCTTCATCGCTTATTCTGAGTGACTGAGAAAATGTTTGAATAAAGCGCAGTTTTGCTAAAGACATGAAAGGCAGCGTGCCTCCCGTTAGAACAAATGAATAAATCTCGGGATCATTCTTATAGGCAAGTCTCACCATAATCTGGGCTATTTGGTGCGTAAGACTTCTTGAATGAAATGCAAAAATTAAATGAGCTGCAAGAGTCGAATGATTCTCTAATAAAATATCGATTGGTTTTTCTTTTTTTTGTTCAACAACTTTATAATTTTTTGCAAGTTCTTCTGCCACTCGAGCAGCACCTTCAAGCGCCTTAAGATCCTCATCGATTTCGTCGTCGGCGATAAGAACTTTGGGCAGAGTAATAGAAAGGCTTACGAATATGATTTGAATCCAAAGAAATATTAATCGAGAGATTTTCATGATTTGCCTCTCAGATTTCTAATCGCCTCATAACACTTTGCCAAACCTCGATTAAACTTAGATTTTTCAGGAGCTATCGCACCCTGAATAATATGCCCTTTCAATCCATCAGTTTCAGAAATTTCGGACTTCATTTCTAAGAGCATCTGATTGGCACGAAGACTGACTTCAGCTTTAAGACGCTCTCGTGGATCGATCACCGCCGAATAGTTTTTAATAAACTTCTTATACTGAGTGAGCTGAATAATTCCTCGAATAAAATCGAAGAAGACAATATCTCGTCCTACTTGAGCTTCTTCTAAAGCGGCTAACAAATTATAATAAGCAGCGACTTCTGACGGATTATCTTTTGTCTTGGTAAAATATCGCACGATACTTTCATGGATAACTCCAAGAGACTTCTCCGAAATCTCAAGGACTCTCATGACGCGTTTGGTAGCCCAACGAGTGGGTCCAGTCTCTTTTAAAATTTGGGCAAGTGCAAAAAGATCAAATATTTGAGATCTCTCTTTCTCGGTCATTTTAACAACTTGTCCAAAATCTATTGGAGAAAGCTGTCCCTTTGCACCTGCCCTGCCCCCAGGAAACATGTGAACTCGGTAATTTCCTGCGTGTCGATCAGGATCAAACAAAATATCTTTGCCATTATTGGGACGAAACAAATTATCGCCTTCGATTTTCCATATGGTTTCTCCTATTTGCGATCGACCCTCTGGATCCAAATCTTTAACCGATCCGCCGGGGGCCAATTCGCTTGCCATCAATCGCGGAACCATTAGAGTCTCGCCAGGCACTTTGATATCGATTTCACCGACACGTTTCTGAGTGTAAATCTCTTGAGCGGCGGCCTGGGACATCGCCACTTCGCGATCCAATTGCAGCTCTCGCTCAACAGCTTTTTTAGCAGCTCTTATGATTGCTCGCAAAAGACCATATTTACTTCCGTAGTTTTTAACCAAGTATTCAGCCATTCTCTCAAGCTGCTTAAACTCTCCATTCGTATGAATAGGGCTCTCGGCTCTCAAAATTTTTAAAATAAACTCATCACCATTCTGTTCATCTCGGGTATGCAGAGCATATTTGAGAGATGCGGCTCCTTTGAGATCTAAAATACGCATCGGAAACTCTGGTCTCTTTGTAAGCTCTCTTAAATCAGAATAAATAGTGGCCCGATCCGGAACCTTTGCTCTTTCTTGAAGACCGTAAAGCTGTTCGGTGTCTTTAGGGTCAAGAATTTCTGTGGCCGCAAGAATTTGACCAATCTTAACTCCGGTTGCCCCGAAGACTTCAAAAATAGTTTTAAGAACCGTTCCGATAGAAGCCTCCTCATTCGATTTAAGCATCGAAAGAAGATATGAAAGCACATAAGATCTTAAGTTTTCTTTGCCACCCTTCATCGAATATAAAAAGGCCTCAAGTACTTGCCGGCCGACTTCTTGCGCTTGATCTGAGTTTCCGTGCAGAATGCGATCAATAACCACTCGAGAAAATCCCTTCTTTGGATCGACGGTGGGCAAAAGACCTCTTGTTGAAGATAAGAATGACTCAATAACTCCAGCTCGGGCATCTAAAGGTAGAACCTGAAATATTCTTCGCACTCGTTCAGGACCCACATTTGAAAACTGCTCCTGAATAAAAGGAGTGGCTTCGATATCTCCTCTAAGAAACAAAACAAAATCCCATTGTATTCTATGCTTCCATTCAAGAACCGTATCCATCACCTCCGAAAGACTTCTAATTGAAAAATCTTGTGCTGCCGCACTGGGCGAAATATTCTCAAACTTTGCCTTTTGTATAAGTTCAGCTTCTTTAGGATGAGAGATAATTCTATTTGAAATATCTTCAAGAATTTTGACAAAGCCAATTCCCCGCTCTGGAATTTTACTTTGTATCTCACCAAGCAACCTAGCGAGATTAAGAAGCCGAGCTTCTTCAAGACCTGGACTTAAACTCGCATTTGCTGTTTCAACCAGAGCCTTAAAATACTCAGATCGATTAATTTCTTTTCTTAATAGCTCAATCTTAAGAGGTTGATCCCAAATTCTTCCTTCTAGCCCCTCATCTTCGAGCATCAAGACCTGCTCAGAATCGGCTTTCTCAAGTAGATTTTTAAATAGATCATCGGTGACGCCCGTGACACCCCGAGAAGACAGGGCCTTCCAAAATTCAAACTGATCGTTCCAAGTTTCTCGATAAATTTTATTCCTTTTCGAAAACTCAATAATTCTTAAATGCAAAGCTTCAGCAGCCGAAGGCTCTACACTCCAAAAGCGTGGGAATTTTTCTGCCTGAACCCTTAAGGAGCTAAGCAAGACTTTCTCAATCTTTGTTTCTTTCTTTTTGAATATTCCCGTTTTAGGCCAGAAGTAATTCACACTTGTGAGAGCTTCAATATCTTCTTTTGATCTTATCCACTCGGGATGCCTAAAAATGGCGCGATAAAGATCGTGAGTTAGTACATTCAAATTGAAATTATATTTTGTCAGCTTCTCTTCGATAAGAGATTGTAGTTC
Organism: uncultured Bacteriovoracaceae bacterium; assembly: GCA_964601045.1. Classification (GTDB taxonomy): domain Bacteria; phylum Bdellovibrionota; class UBA2394; order UBA2394; family UBA2394; genus JAQBPA01. Next base: position 91,433 of record CAZRLF010000005.1, on the reverse strand, counting down.
TACGATAGAGCTAATGTTTTTATCGAGATAGGCATCAAACCAATTTGAGATCTGAGCCTCCCATTTAGCCCTTTTATTCTTACCAAAGCTTGGCTTTTCAGATGAAATTTTTCTAGAGAATGTTGAAATGGCGAATTGGCTCCAGTCATTTTGAATACTTTGAACAGATTTACTAAAAAAATTATCCCAACTAATCTTGGCATCTCCTCCTTGAAGATAAGAATAAAGATTCAAAGGTTTGACGGGTACCTTAGACCCCTCGCTAGTCCTGAGGTATTCATAGATTGGTCCCAGATAATGATAATAATCTTCAAATAAATTGATCACCTTAGTAAAATCTGTCTCGAAGGCAGAATCTTTGATTTTCTGTTCGATCGATATTTTAGTCTCCCTGTAAGCTGATAATGCGGGGTTATACTTGCTGACAGCCGAATCAAGAAGCTCACCTAAAACCTGTGGCGTAAAGAAAATTTTAGCCATTTTTCTATTAAAACTAAAATAATCCCCTGTAAATCCTTCGGATGTTGAAATATTCTCTAAGAAATATTTTTTCTGCCATGAGGGAAGACTTTTATACTTCTCGGCAAGCGATACCCAAAGAATAACATACTTAAGATGAGTCCAATTTTCTAAGATATCTGAACCATAGAAATTGGAGTGCCAATGACCTGATTTACTATATTTTAAATGGCCTAGACTTAACAGATCTGGAGGATCATTGGGGCTCGCAGTGACGGTGCCGTATAATCGTAATCCTCCGGTATAAAAAATTCTGACATACGAAACTTTATAAAGAGCGTCTTTAAATTGTTCAGAGAAAATATAATCTCGCGGTAAAGCCTCTCCATATTTTGACCAAAGTTTCAAAAATGACTCTCGAATAACAGGATTTCTCACTAAAACATGATAGCCATCATAAAAAATGGGCGCCAATGCACTCCATACGCGCTTGCGAGTTTCTTCGTTTGATTCAGAAAAAATATGATCTAATTTTTTAAAAATCTTAAGTATGCGCCAGATAGAAAAAGATTGGGGTACAAAAGAATTTGAGAAACCGGAGTAAGTCATCGAAAAATGATTAACCAACGCATCTGATAAGATTGGCAAATCATCGACAATTGTTTTAGCGTTAGTATTTTGAATCACTTTAAATCGGTGAATAATATTTAGTAAGGCTTTTCCAATATTGCTTACCATCTTAAATAAGAATTCAATTATTCTGGCCAAAGATTTAACAATCCATTTAACAGATTTAATTAACCCAGAACCTACCGTTTTAAAGATATCAAAAATAAACCGAGGCGTTGCGGCCAAAACATTTTTTATTCCCTTTGCAGTTTCTAATCCAACTTGCTTTGAAATCTTACCGGCAATGAGAGCATATCCTTGAATATTATGAGCAAAACTTTTCACTGATTTAAAAGAAAATTTTGCAGCCGAGCTTACAGTTTGAGCTATCGAATACGCCTTCGTCTTTGCGTAATTTCTTATTGAATAAAAGTTATTATAGATTTTCTTAGTGATGAAGCTTGCACCGTAAATTCCAGCCGCCCATAAAGCGTATTTATAATAATCCGAAACACTTGAAGATATTTTTGATCCTACAATGCCAAGATATCTAAAAGTTTCATTCAAAATCGGCTCTAATCCAGTTATTTTTTCACTCGCTCCTGTTAAGTGTAAGAGGCTCAATACTCCACCAACCGCAACCGTTAACGTAAGAAATTTAACTCCGTAACCTTTGGTAGCAGGCGCAGAAAGAAGCCGCGCACGTAAATGAACTAATTTAAGATTTTCAGGATAGGGATCCTTCTGCTCTTCAAGAACCGACAAATCTGTCTGTGTCTGGCGATACGCAATATACTGCTTAATGGCATTCATTCGCAACTCAGGCAAAGGCTGCTTCACCAATTCTAAGAATTTTTTACCCCAGAGCTTATGACCCAAATATCTAAGAAATCCTACCGTAGTACGCGCGTCATTTATTCGAGTTGTTCTTATCCATTCCGAAAGCCTCTTTTGAATATTGAAAATTGCCCATGGATTGTAGCCCGACTTGATCAAACGATCGACCGCTGCCAAATCTGCTCGAATTTGAGATTTAAGAACTCCTTTTGAATATGTTTCTTCGTCGAAATCTCCAAGGCCCCTAAGCATGGTATCGATCCACTCGGTATTCTTTTTATTTTCAAAAAATTGATGCGACTCAGGATTATTGAGTGACATATGATAAGCAATAATAGCAGCCAACTCGGCCTCATTTTCGGCAAATGCAAAAAGGCCGACACTGATTTCAAGTGCCGCACCTTGATAAGATTGAGTCCATGCGGATGTACTCGCTGCGGTCGAATTCGGCTGTGCGGCTTTAAATTTGCCCATTGAAAAAGTTTTTTGAAGTCCCGCCCAAGGAGCTGGCGAAATACTTAACTGAATTTGATAATTAGTCGGATCTCCGGGATAGGAAAGCTTACCGATCAAACTTTGAATTTTTTTAATGAATGGACCCTTAGAGAGAAGAAAAACAATATCGGCAAGATGCCCGGTAACATCATAGATATCAATATCGGGGCCCTTGATTTTTTGTGACTCCCCAATATCAGCGCCTTGCTCTAAGATGAGTTCTTCAGAAAGCTTAATGGCCGAGCGAAGGGCCTTTTGAGTCTGCGCATCAGCATCAGGAGCATCTTGAGGAGGTTCGGCATAAACCCCTAAAGAGATGAGCAATAATAATGAGAATAGTAATTTCATCGCTTTATGTGCCCATCTTTTTTATCTCCTCCGCACACGAATTAGGTGGTGAACTTCTCTCATCCTGACCGAAAGCTTGCAATTGAATCTGAGCCTCTTCTCGCTTGATAAAGGCCTTCAGTATAAATGGACCTTTTATTTTGTCGGTTGATTTAATTTCAGCTTTAATTTGTAGACGAAGCTTTGGGTCGAGTGTTCGTTGGTTCGAGATCTGCTGCATTACCAAATCGATGGGCTCAAGGTCTTCTTCACTCTCTGGGATTAAATCATCCGCTAAGGCCGCATGAGAAAAGAGGCTACAAAACATCAGCGCTAAAAACGCGATCGCAGAAAATGAATTATTCAATGCCCTATGCACCAAGCCACTCCTAACTCCATTTCACCGACCTTCACCGAAGGACTTTGATTGCAAGTTTCAGGCCAACAAGAGTGCTTGGAATCAGCATTTAAGGAGCTGAAAATACTACGCTTTTACAGATGCAAAAATAAAAAAAGAGTAAGATTCTAAAACGCCTTGGGGCAGATCTGCCCCGATATCAAATATTTTCTTGGACTAGGCTTTTCCCCGAGCCATTCGAAAAATAAACAAGATAAGCAATGCACCTAAGACCGAGGCAATAAAACCTGCTGGCTCACCGTAAAGGTAGAGTCCCATCATCTGTCCGATCCATGTCGCAACAACAGCACCCGCAATCCCCAAAAGAATAGTAACAATAATTCCTCCTGGGCCATTTCCAGGCATGATTAATTTAGCTAATGCGCCGATAATTAAACCAATAAATATAGTAAAAATAATTCCCATATGACTGATACTCACAGAGTCGAAAGATAGAGCAACCTCGCTTTAGTTAGAAGCTTCGTTCTCACCCAACGATGAAAAAATTGGCCGAAATCCAGTCGAAATCTTATGCGCACCTACGAGACAATAAAGTCCTTAGGCTCGCAGGGGTATTTTCCTGTAAAACAAGCATCGCACATTGAAGTTTTTGTTCCCAGTTTTTCGTAGAGAGATTTGATATCGAGATAATAAAGACTATCGGCCAAAACAAAATCTCTTACTGCATCTACCGTTTTGTTGGCTGCTATAAGATCTTTCTTTTGAGGAGTATCAATACCATAGAAACAAGGCGAAATAGTAGGAGGTGCAGAAATCCGCATATGAATCTCAGAAGCTCCTGCATCACGCAAAAATTTATTAATTTTTTTAGAAGTCGTTCCGCGCACAATACTATCGTCGATCACAACGATTTTTTTGCCAATCAGGCTGCCGCGCAAAGGATTCTGTTTTACGCGTACCGAAAAATCTCGAATACTCTGGTGAGGCTCAATAAAGGTTCGACCAATATAGTGATTCCGAATCAACCCCATTTCAAAAGGAGCTCCACTCGCCTGAGCATAGCCAATGGCAGCGGGAATTCCAGAGTCGGGAACTCCGATCACCATATCCGCCTTGAAACCACGAGCTAAATCTTGCTCTGCCAAAGCTTCGCCCATCTTTTTTCTCATCTCATAAACGCTTTCACCGAAAACAAGTGAATCCGGGCGCGAAAAATAAATCCACTCAAAGACACAAGGGGCTGGGTTTGCCTTTTGCGGAAGAAACCAAGATTTAGTTTCTTTTTCTGAAAACTCTACAACTTCTCCAGGCTCAAGCTCACGCACAAGTTCAGCACCGATAAGATCAAATGCACATGACTCCGATGCAACAACCCACCCCCCATCAAGCCTTCCTAAAACAAGCGGCCTAAAACCATAGGGATCTTTCACTGCAAAAAGTTTTACGTCTCCCTCTTCACGCGTAAGCACAACGAGCGAATATGCTCCTTCAACTTGCGCCAGCGCAGCTCTCAATTTTTGGCTCGCGGTACCCTTAGCAGTTGCCATTAAATGCAGAATAACTTCAGTATCAACTCGCGTTTGAAAAACAGAACCTTTTTTTTCAAGCTCATTTCTTAATCCAACAGCGTTGGTGAGGTTTCCATTATGAGCAATGGCAACATCGCCTGAAGAACTTTCAACCCACAGGGGCTGAACATTGCGGGCAAGACTTCCGCCTGCCGTCGAATAACGAACATGCCCAATCGATTTATCTCCAGGCAAATTCGATAAAATCGATTTTGTGAAAATATTATAGACGAGTCCCTCTCCCCGATGCCCCTGAAATCTTCCTCCTGAAGAAGAAACAATTCCTGCTCCTTCTTGACCGCGATGTTGAAGAGCAAAGAGACCGAGATAGGTAAGATGAGAAGCCTCTTGAATATTCCAAGTCGCAAAGACCCCACATTTATCTTTTAATTCACTCATGAAAAAGCTTTGCTCCATTTTTCGTAGAGTGACTGAACAGTTCCACTCAAGGTGGGACGAATTCTAAAAATATTCTCTGAAGTCGTCTGACCAATTTTTTTAATTGATAAACTAAATTCAACTCCAAGCTTCATCAGTTCGGCTCGTCGTGCAGGAGCCACCTCAACAAGTACACGACCCAGAGTCTCACCAAACAAAACCTGATCTCGTCTCGACTGAGTCTTTGAAAGATCTCCATCAAAACCTAAAATTTTCTCCCCCAAACAGCCTTTCGCAAGAGAAACAGCTAGCCCACCAAGGCCTACATCTTTAGCACTTAAAAAAAGCTCTCGATTGCAGCCAGCAATAAGTGCCTCTTGCAATCTCTTCTCACCCTGCAAATCAAATTTAGGATGGGCTGCACGTTTAAGTTCTTCAGGCCAAAACTCTTGGGCATAGAGACTACCATGAGGATAGGTATCTATATTTTGCGGAATTTCAAGCAGCCAAATTTCGCTTCCCTCTTTTTGAAAGACCGAAGGCACAGCTTTACGCACATCATCAAGAACTCCAACCATCACCACAAAATTCGTCGGAAAAATATCAACTGAGCCCTTCTCAGAGGTTGTTTTGTTATACATCGAGACATTTCCTGAAATACAGGGCGTCTCAAAACTTTCTGCGACAGAGTTAAAACCCTCGACCATCATCTGAAGCGCTGCTTGAACGTGAGGAGTTTTTGGATTTCCGACATTTACTCCATCGGTATAAGCTCTTGCTCTTGCACCAACGCAGGCCAAACCTCGAATGGCTTTGAGCATCGCTGCTTGTGCTCCAAATCGAGGGTTGACCGCATAATAATTTTCATCAGCCACACCCTTAAAGGCGACACCGAGATGCGGATTTTCTTCGCTCGGAACCCAAAGCACTGAAGATTCATGCCCAGGACCAAATACAGTCGCCTGGCCGACGGTCGTATCATATCTCTGATAAATTGATTTCTTACTCGCAACTGAGGGAATACCCATCAATCGCTCAAGAACTTCCCACTCTTTCTTAACATCGTCAGGAATTCGTGCGGGCAATTCAGCTGGCGTCCACACTGCCTGAGGAAGCTCAGGTGGCGGAGCATCCATAAAATCGGAGATCACAAGATCAACGACTTCTTCACCATTAAAATTCATACGAAGATGTTTTGAATCATCGGTTTCACCAATGACTTCTGCTTCACATCCCCATTTTGCTAAAACTTTTCTAAATTTTTCTTCAGAGCCTTTAGTCACCATCGCAAGCATTCGCTCTTGAGATTCAGAGAGTAAAAGTTCGTAGGCGGTCATCCCCGTCTCACGCACTGGAACCCGGTTGAGATCAATTCGCATTCCGACTTCGGAGCGATACGCCATTTCAGTCGTCGATGAAGTTAGCCCAGCTGCTCCCATATCTTGAATGGCAGCGAGATCATCTTTGAGATCACGCATCACTTCAAGAGTAGCTTCCATCAAAACTTTTTCTTTAAACGGATCTCCGACTTGAACTCTAATTTTTTGCTCGGTGCTTTCAGTTTTTCCAGTTTCAAAATCAGCTGAGGCGAGCAGTGAGGCTCCGTGAATTCCATCTCGGCCTGTTCTTGCACCCCAAACCATAATCGATTGCCCTGACTTAGCGGAATTCGATCTATAAATTTTGTCTTTATCAACAAGACCCATGCAAAAAACATTTACTAAGATATTTCCGTTGTAACAGGAATGAGACGAAACGCTGCCAGCGGTCACCGGAATACCCATGCAGTTTCCATAATGCGCTATGCCCGAAACTACGCCTTCAAGAAGATGCTGATGCTTTTCATTTGAAAGCTCACCAAATCTTAAATAATTTCCAAGCGCGATGGGTCTAGCGCCCATGGTAAAAATATCTCGCAGAATTCCGCCCACGCCCGTTGCGGCTCCCTGAAATGGCTCCACAAAACTGGGGTGATTATGACTTTCGATTTTAAACGCAAGTCCACGCTTTGAATCGAGTTCGATAAGTCCTGCATTTTCACCCGGACCTTGCACAACATAACGCCCCTTGGTCATCAGTTTTTTTAAATGCATCTTAGAACTTTTATAAGAGCAATGTTCGCTCCACATCACACCGATCATTTGAATTTCTGAAACCGTAGGAGTTCGACCTAAAAGTTTTCGAAGATGATTCCATTCAAGATCCGAAAGTCCAACAGCCTTCGAAAGCTGCTCGGCTTCTTGCTCCGAAATTCTTTCTTTCATTTAAGCACCTCAGCCGCACGTCTCCAAAGCGGTTCAGCATCGCTTAAACGTAAATCTGCAAAATAAGCCCGCTCAGGATGAGGCATCAGGCCAAAAAGCGAACCTTTACCTAATTTGCGATAAACTCCAGCGATATTTTTAATACTGCCATTGGGATTATCAACATAGGTTAGAACTGGCTTCATCTCACTCTCGTCGATACGAGAAAGTTGGTAGTTTCCAAACTTATGAGCAATCGGATAGCGAACAATAGATCCGACATCGGATTTATCAAACCAAGGAAATGCTTCCGCATCAATACGTAGAGAAACGGTATCTGAAATAAACCTCAGCGATTGATTCACCTGCAGATAACCAGGGAGCAGTCGAGTCTCAAGTAAAATCTGAAATCCATTACAAATGCCCATCACATGGGCACCTGCATCGACAACTTCTTCAAGGTTGGCGCAAGCTTCACTAATTTTGGCGATAGCACCGGCTCTTAAATAATCTCCGTAACTAAAGCCGCCCGGCAAAATAATAACTTGGTATTGATTTTTTTGAATTGGCTCATCATGCCAGTGCATGACCGGCTCTAGATCAGGAAAACTTTTCTGAAGTGCTTTAAATACTCCGAACGCGTCGTGGTCGCAGTTCGAGCCAGGAAACTGTACAACCGCCCAACGTCTCGTCTTGCCCACTACTTCACCACTTCAACTTCAAAATTTTCCATAACGATATTCGCTAAAAGATCTCTGGCCATTTTTCGACCAGCATCAAGAGCTTCGGTCTCGGTTTCGGCCTGAAGTTTAATCAAAAAAACTTTATCGCAACGGATTTCTTCAACAGATTTAAATTTAAGCTTTTGAAGAGCTGATAATATGGCTTCAGCTTGAGGATCTAAAATCCCCTCTTTAAACTGAATGCGAATCTGAAGTTTAAATATCTTCACTTTTTAAGCGCCTTTTCAATTCGTTCAACTACCATCCGATAGCCGGTCATGAGATCCCCCAAATCAAAACGAAAACGATCTTTATCGAGCTTCTCGCCGGTTTTGATATCCCAGAGTCGACATGTATCTGGAGAGACTTCGTCTGCAAGCATGATTCTTCCATCTGCGGTTTTTCCGAATTCGAGTTTAAAGTCGATCAAATCAATTTCAGCAGATTTAAAAAGCTCGATCAAAGCCGCGTTTACTTGAAGAGCAAGCTCCTTCATTTTTTGAAGCTCAGATAAATTTTGTCCGTAAAGAGAAATCAAAACGTCCTCTGAAACCAACGGATCTCCTTTGGCATCATCCTTATAATAGAACTCAACGACCGCCGGATTTAAAATGATACCTTCTTTTTCGCCAAGTCGCTTAGCCAATGAACCTGCGACTCGATTTCGCACCACAACTTCTGCAGGAATCATCTTAAGCGCAAGGCTTTGAAAAGCTCTGTCATCAATTGTCTTAATAAAATGAGACTCAATACCCTTTTTCTTAAGGTATTCAAAAATGAGCCCTGAAATGCGAACATTCGTCGAACCTTTACCTGAAAACTCAGCCTTTTTTTGTGCATTGAAAGCTGTCGCCGAGTCTTTAAAATAATGCAGGATGGTTCCATCAGGTTGGCGATAGAGGATCTTCGCTTTTCCTTCGTAAATCTTTTCTCCGTATGAATCAGTAATTGGCGCGGCTGGCACGAAAGCATTTAAACTGAGTGGTCCTGTGGAATCAACCTAAGTTGTTGAAAGATTTATAGAAGCCCCCGAAACGGGCTTAGACCTGATTATTTGTCATATTCTTTAAGATTGCTTCAACCTCCTCCTCCCGACTAAACAGCACTAGAAGACAAGGGGTTTTGAGCTGGTAAAACCTGGCTCAAATTCTACATCACTTTAAGGGCTGAAATGCTAGATAAAGCGACAATGGTTTCTCAAAAAGTCACCTTCTTTGTAATGACATTTCTGTGCAGCTCATTTTCTCTTGAGGCCGGAACACTTCACTATTTTAATCGCAAGAAAGTTGAAAATCAAAAGACCGAACTTAATCAAAAATTAGCGAACTTAATTTTGGCTGGCAAAGATGTTCTTATTTTAGATACGAATCCCAAAATTAGTATTTACGAAGAATTAAATATCGTAAATCCGATGGCCGCTGCAAAACTTAAAAACGAAGCCTATCAATTATTGTCGACAGAAAAGAAGGAAGAATACATATTTCGGCCGTTTTTTGAACGAATGCTAACCGCCGCAAAATCAAAACATAAAATGGGATTTATTATTCATATTGATCATCATCACGATATCGCAACAATTGATTCAACTTCTACTACGGTAATGACGGCCGATTTCTTAGAGTGGATTTATAAAGCAAAAGAACAAAAAGTAATTTCAAAAGATAATGCCTCTGTCGTCTTGGAATTTCTTTCAAATGCTGATGGAATTTTAGATCATTCAGATGCTGATATTTTGCTTTCACATTTACTGATGCTGAATGCCAAAGATCGAAACTTTATTTTTAGAAATTCAGATCTATTTAAAGCAACAGCTTTATTTAATGACTATTTATTAGAAACTTCGACTGATCTCAAATCGAATGCAAAAATGAGATCATTCTTTTTTGTGATTGACGGAATAGATCGTGAATTAGCCAAGACTTCGAATTCTATTCAAGCAATGGCTCAAATTAAAGAAGCACTCATTTTAATCGAAAGATTTGAAAATATGCGAACCCCTTCGGAGAAATATGATGCTGATTTCGCTGCTTGGCTCAGCCAAACACCTCAACTAAGTGCCGAAGATCAAAACTTGGTCTCATTTTTTAATTCAGGATACAAAGATCAGGTCAAAAACTTTGAGCTTGTCTCAAAATTACACGATGCCTCACAATCAGATGAGTTTAAGATCTCATCCGCTCATATGATTTCAAAACCGGGCCTCTATAGCTTGGGTAAACTTTTGATCGCCTACCCTCAAACAAAATTTGATTCATCGGATATGTTTTTAGGATTAAAGAATATTGCGCATGCCAACCTTAACGGCGCTCAAGTTTTGGTTACCGTAAGTGCAGAACCTCAAGGCCCCACCTTCGTAAAACTCAGAACACTTCATCCCCATTTTGATTTGAATCCTGTCTACAGCCATTTAAAGAACATCGGTATAGCTGCAGATGGCCGCGCAAAAGCCGGATCAGGTGCCTATGGAATGTCCGGCGCCACCAATTTAAAATTTGAAGAACTCGCTCAAACTCTCGAAGCGATTTCAGCTGCAGTATCAATCTATTCATGCACTCCTCATATAGCTCGTCTGTCTGAGACTAAAGGTCAATAATCCCGCATCCACTCATACATATCGTACCGATTATTGCTCATCCCTAATTTCTGATAAACAGCCTGAGCTTTGCGATTGTGCTTTTCGACGTAAAGTCTTAAGCCACGAATATTTTTTTTGGTTTCAACCTGTCCTCGAATGAAGTCGTAAATTTTTCGAAACACCCCCTGGGAACGAAAATCTTGAGCGACATACACAGAATGAATCCACCAAACCTCCGCGTTCCGCCAATCACTCCACTCACTCAAAATCAGCGTACTGGCAATTATCTTCTGAGTTCCAAAAACTTCCGCAACCACATACCGCCCAATTTGAGGATTCTTGAAAATATGCTCAACTCCCGCTTTTACAACTAAAGGCTCAAGTGAAATATTCTCAGTCTCAAAAGCCATTTCGATTTGGAATTTAGCAATCGACGAAACATCAGAAGCCCGCGCTTCACGAATAATAAAATCTACCATCGAAAGAGGGTAGACACCCTCCTCTCGCTGTCAACCCGCCGTATACAGAAAACGAAAAAAGCCCAAGCAGAGCAAGATAGCCTCCCAATGCATATTCACTTGGTCTGATGGGGGGGGCGGGGACCTGAGATGAACCTCGACAGCCCTCATCCCACATCAAACCGAAAGGCCCATCATTTATGTCTTGAAGCCGTAATCTTCTTTCACATAGATTGCGTCGTGGCTGAACTTACTCCCATGATGAAGCAATGGTCGGAGCTTAAGGCTCAGGCTGGTTCGGCGCTTTTATTCTTTAGACTGGGAGATTTTTACGAACTTTTTGAAGATGATGCGGTTAAGGCTGCGCCTATTTTGCAAGTAGTTCTAACTGCCCGAAATAATAAAGGAAGTGGCCCCTCCAGTCCGCTTTGCGGAGTTCCCGTTGGAAATATTGAGATCTATTTGAATCGTGCACTTGATGCAGGTCTTAAAGTGGCTTTAGTTGAGCAAACGGAAGAGCCACAACCAGGGCGAAGCTTAGTTCGTCGTGAGATTGTGCAATGGTTTACTCCAGGAATTCGGCTCCTCAAAATTGAAGATAGGCCACATTACTGCGGACTTGTTGCGGGAACTTTTGATCAATGGTCATTAGCTGCGGCTGATGTAGGCACCGGACATATTGTTTTAGAATCAGGAACTGGGGCCGAATCTTTGCAAGATTTGATCGATCGCTTGCCTATAGAGGATTTACGGTTTGATAAACTTAATTCAGATTCACTCCGAGTAAAATATTCTGAGAAAACAAATCTGCTCCTGCAAGAAGAGGCTGAATCTCATATTGTTCAGGCTTTTGGAATTGCGAATATTGATGACTCGCCTGCTCAGTCAAAGCTAGAAACTCTGGTCTTAGGAAGTTTGCTTAAGATCTTAGCGGATGCACACCCTCGAGATCGGCTTAGATATTCTCGGCCCAAACTTCTTCCTTCTCATGTTTGGATGTCGGCAGCGACTCGAAAAAACCTCTACCTTTTTGAACCGTCTGATAAATGCCTATTCGCATTGATGGATAAAACTCAGACGGCTCTAGGCAGACGAGAACTTAAAACAACCCTCGCAAATCCCACTCAGGATAGAGATGAAATTCAGCTCAGACAAAGTCTAGTTAAAAAATTTAAAGAGAACTCCGGAATGCGAAAACTCTTTCGTTCTAAAATTTCTGGAATTCATGATTTACATCGCCTGATGCGTAAACGTCGTGGCCCCCAAGAGCTTTATCACATTGCTCAAAGTTTAAAGTTCGGCTTTAGCGCCTCACTTTGCCTTGAGCGCGGCCATCCAGATATTGATGAATTTCAGAATTGCTCCGATGATCTACGTCCGCTCATCGAAGAGCTCGAAAAAAGTTTAAGATCAAGTGAAGATTCTGAACTGGGATGGATTCAGCCCGGAGTTAACTCTACTTTGGATGACCTTCGAAACTTAAAGCAAAACTCAGAAACTCTTCTTTCATCACTTGAAGAAAAACTGAGATCTGAAACAAAAGCCAACAATCTTAAAATTAAATTTCACCAGGTTTTCGGCTATGTCATCGAACTCACCACTTCGCAAAAAGATAAAGTCCCTCACGGGGCAAAACGCATTCAGACTTTAGCTAATGCTGAGAGATATAAAACACCTGAACTTGAAGCTCTTGAAGAAAAAGTATTGAGTTTAGACTCTCGCATTCGTGAGGCAGAGAGATCCGAAATTTTAAGACTCTACTCGTTAATTGAATCACGAGAACAAGCTCTTCTTAATTGGGCTGAGGCTTTAGCTCGCCTCGATTGTTTTCAGTCAATGGCTGAGGTCTCCGACATCTATCAATGGGTTTCGCCTGTGACAGAAACAGAATCAAAAACTCAGATTTTACACATCAAAGATGGATTTCATCCCCTTTCGCAAGGAGCTTTCGTTCCACAAACATTTGAGCTTAAACAATCTAGCTGCCAGGTTATGCTGCTTACAGGTCCCAATATGTCGGGAAAAAGCACCCTCTTAAGACTTGCCGCCCTTGTCGCCCTTCTTCATCAAATTGGAAGTGATGTGCCTGCCCGCTCCGCACGGCTTAGTTTTTTTGATCGCATTGTCTGCCGAATGGGTGCGCAAGATGATATGACGACTGGTCAAAGTACGTTTTTTGTTGAAATGCGCGAAGTCGCATCAATGCTTCATGGCGCAACAGATCGAAGCCTTCTGATCTTTGATGAGATTGGTCGCGGCACGTCCACGTACGATGGAATGAGTTTAGCCTGGGCGATTACTGAAGAAGTTCACGAATTTTCTGCCTTGTGTTTTATGGCAACTCACTATCTTGAGCTCGCTGAACTTGAAAAATCCCTCCCTCATTTAAAAAGTTATCACTTAGGCGTTGAAGAAATTCAAGGCCGCCTGATCTTTACAAGAACTCTAAAAGAAGGGCCTGCTTCTCGCAGCTATGGAATTCAAGTCGCAAAACTCGCTGAAATCTCGCCCCGAATCTTATCTCGAGCGGATTCAAAACTAAAAGAGCTTGAAAAAAAGCGCAGTCGTGCGGTTCCACTTTTTGAACTGATGCAATCTTAGCTTTTTTAAAAAAAGCCCGAGGATTAAGTATTTCTCGGCCTTCTTGAGCTTAAAGTGTTAGTCTCACGCTTATGAGTGGGACCACAGGTAAAACCTACGACCTCGCCTCATTATACGAAAGACTCAATCGTCTTTATTTTGATAGCCAACTTAAACTTAATATTCAGTGGTCAAACCGCGCTTCAAAGTCAGCCCGAAGAAGAGTAATTTTAGGAACCTACTGCGCAAAGAAAAAACTCATTACTCTTTCTCGAAGACTCGATAGTCCCCGAGTGCCTTTATATTTTGTTGAGCATGTTTTATTTCACGAAATGCTCCACGCGATTTTTCCGGCCGAAAAACATCGAATGCATACCCCTAAATTTAAAGCTTACGAAAAACTCCACCCTGATTACGAAGCCGCTCGTGAATGGGAGAAAAGTTCGATAGATATTCTCTTTAGTAGCCCCCAGATTAAACTACCGATGATTTTTCGAGTAAATCTAATGCTCTAGCCACAGGCAGGCCTTGTTGCATTATCTCCCTCTACTCTACTCACTGGCTGAATAAATTTGCTTGGTCTGCTGAAAAAATCATAGAAGAAGAATCTACAGACCTACGAGTATTTAACTACGTTCGCCTTCTTAAATTTCTTAAAAGGTTTAAAATTGTACCTGCTCATGAAATACCTACTATTTTTGAATTAAACTCCCCTCTGCATTCGACGCGAGAAATTGACAATATCATTGAAAGCTGGGCGCAACATCGAAAGTATTCGGCCGAGTATAATTCGGTTAATTCCGAACCTTCTCACTCAACCCAACTCTCGCTTTCAACACATTCGTTTGTTCAACTTGCTGCGCAACAGATTAGCGAACTCAAATCTAAGAACATTTTGCCACAGCCTGACTACCTCGTTCTTCGCATGCGACCAAGCACGACTCGACATCTTCTCAATAGTCTGGGGGCTGATGGACGAGTAGGAGCTCGAGCAATGGGGGCGCTGGTAACCTTATTGCAAATCATAAATGCCTCAAACCAGCCCAATATTGAACCTTACAAAAAGCATTTTATTAAAAACTGGCTCGAAGCTTTTTTTGAATATGAGTATTCCACACCACCAATCATTTTAGATTTACTTCGCGCAATCAAAACTCACTCGAAAAAAATCTAAACCAAATTCATTTTTCTGGCGGAAATAAATAAACGACGGCAGAGTAAGACAATGATCAGCGAATTTATTAAATTTCTTAAAAACTATGGAGTGATCGGACTTGCTATTGCGGTCATTATTGGCGGAAAACTCAACGAATTTGTCTCAAGTCTGGTCAATGACCTACTGATGCCATTGCTTTTTCAGCCGGCTTTAAGGGCTGCCAATGTCGAAGATATCAGACAGCTCAGCTATAACGGAATTCTTTACGGAAAAGTGATGGGTGCGGCCATTGACTTTTTGATCGTGGCCATCATCGTCTTTGGTCTTGCGAAAGTGGTCTTAAAAGAAAAAGAAGTCGCTAAGAAATAGCGACTATCCCTGTTTTTTTTCGTCTTTTGATTCAGTCTTCTCAGCTTTTTTATCTGGACTGACATCGATGGCATCAGGCTCTTTCATCGCTTTTTTGAAGTTCTTAATTCCTTGGCCAATTCCTGCCCCCAACTGAGGAAGTTTTGTCGAACCAAATATAAGAATAATAATGACCAGAAGAATGAGTAATTCTGTTGTACCTACACCAAACATAAAACCTACTTTCTGAAATGATCTTTTTTGAAGATCATCTCTTCTATTTTAACCTAAATAACAAATCTGGTTTCAATCTGGTCATACCTGATTTTAGCTCAATGCGTCATCTAAAACGCTCAATAAAATCATCTATTTGAATTAGACTGTTCGGAGGGGAGTAAAAAATGCAACCAACGCTTCGCGTTCAACAACCGGCCAGGCCGATTTTAGCCATCGTTCTTTTAATTGGGTCAATCTATGTTCTTCTTAGTCTCGTTTCATTTTCGAAACTAGACCCCTCTTGGAACTACTCAAGTTCACAGCTGACCGATACCCACAACCTGGGCGGAATAGTTGGAAGCTTTCTATCCGATGCGATTTTACAACTTGTTGGTCTCGTTGCTTATTTTATTTCAGTGATTTCATTTGCATTGGGAGTACAGCTTTTACGACCACGCACTCAAATTTTATCTGAAGCCGTCAAAGGCAAGAAAAAACCTCAATGGCAACTTCCAATCAGCATTCTTCTTTTTACGCTCTCTACTTCTGCCCTACTTTCGATGATTCCCTTTAATATTTATGAAGATATCTCTCTCGGCGGAGCGCTTGGTTACTATATTTCAAAGTTTGGTATTTTTTGCTTTAGCACAGCCGGTGCGATTCTTATTTTTGCTGGAATTTTTTGGGCCTCACTGGTTCTCTTTAATGGAAAGATCTATTTGCCTCCTATTGGTAAATGGGCGAGCAACTTTTTAAGTCTGATCAAACTAAAAATGAAGCGCGCCGAACCAGCGATTCAAGCGCCGACAAAGCCCATCACGTCCAAGCTCGATGAGCTCTTTAAGAAAAAAGAAAAAGAACCTGTGCAAGCCTCAGCCCCGACACCTAAAACTGCTGAGCCCAAAATTGAATCTAAGCCGACAGTTGAAGCAAAGCCGAGCTTACTTCCCTTTCTTAAAAAGAAAGAATTGAAAAGCGAAGATAGCGATCGAGTTTTACTCACCGATAAAGCTCCTCCAAAAAAGAAGAGATCAGCTGAATCAAATACTCAATATGAACTGCCCCCGCTTCAACTTTTAGATCTCAATCCCGAAAAGCTTTTTGAAATTTCTCGCGAAGAACTCATAGCAAACTCAAGAGCTCTAGAACAAAAACTCTTAGATTTTGGGGTTCAAGGCCAGATCACCAATATTCACCCTGGCCCGATTGTTACTCTTTACGAGTTTGAACCGGCAGCCGGTGTTAAAGTTAAAAATATTCTCAACCTCACCGACGATTTGAAGCTTGCTATGAAAGCGCAGAGCATTCGTATTATCGCTCCTATTCCAGGTCGGGCCGCAGTGGGAGTTGAAATTCCAAATCCACGTCGGCAAACAGTTTCACTACGAGAAATTCTTGCCTCGACTTTGTTTCAAAACTCTTCATCTCCGCTTACGATGGGTATGGGAAAAACCACAGCAGGCGATGCCTATGTCACTGATTTAGCAAAAATGCCTCACCTTTTGATTGCGGGAGCCACGGGGTCCGGAAAATCTGTGGGCCTTAACTCAATGATTGTAAGCATGCTTTTTAAAGCTACGCCCGACGAACTTAAATTTATTATGATCGATCCGAAGATGCTTGAGCTTTCTGTCTATGAAGGAATTCCTCATCTTCTTCTGCCAGTGGTAACTGATCCTAAAAAAGCCTCACGCGCTTTAGCTTGGGCCGTAAAAGAAATGGAACGCCGCTATAAACTGATCTCTTCTCTCGGTGCACGAAACCTCAAATCTTATAATGAAAAAGTTGAGAAACTCACCGAAGAAGAACTCAAACGTGAACTTGAAAAAGCGGCCCAAACAGAAGAAGTCACTAAGGCTCTTATAGATGATGAAATTGCCGCTGATGGGCAAGATCAGAAAAATAAAGTCCTCGCTGAAGTGGGCCTTGATCACTACGTTAAACTTCCCAATATTGTTGTCGTTATCGATGAGCTAGCTGATTTGATGATGGTGGCCGCACGCGAGGTTGAAGAAAGCATTGCTCGCCTCGCTCAGATGGCGAGAGCAGCAGGCATCCATCTTATTTTAGCCACTCAAAGACCGAGCGTAGATGTTATCACCGGGGTAATTAAAGCGAACCTTCCCACTCGATGTGCATTTCAAGTGGCCTCCAAAATCGATAGCCGCACCGTGATCGACTGCAATGGAGCTGAGAACTTGATTGGAGATGGAGATATGTTGTTTCTGCCTCCGGGCACCAGCCGCCTTGAGAGGCTTCATGGACCTTTTGTCTCTGAAGATGAAATTTCAAAAGTCGTTCGCCATCTGAAGGGTCAAGCCTCGCCCGATTATAATCAAAATATTGATCTCGATGAATCAACTATGGCTGAGCCTGGTGAGTTGGATGATATTGATGACGAACTTTATGATCAAGCTCTTCAAGTTGTATTTGAAACCAAGAGTCCCTCTGCCAGTATGCTTCAAAGACGCCTACGTGTTGGGTATAACCGCGCGGCTCGAATGATTGAAAGAATGGAAAGAGAAGGAATTGTCTCTGCCCCGTTAGGTGGCGGAAAAGGTCGAGAGATTTTGGTTAATCCGTCATATTCAGAGTAGAACTCTCATCTTCTTCAATACCGAAAGGCAGATAGGATTCGTCTGCCTTTCGTGCACGTCCCCTGCCTAGTTGCCGATCAAGTGCCGTCACAGGATTAATTAAAAAATCAGGTACAGGTTTAGCGCCGGTTCTTTGAACAGTCGCCAGAGCTTTCTGAAAAAAATCGCCAGCTTCTCTGGATTTCGCAGCTCTTGATAAATAAAGAACGCCCTGAGATAAAGCGTAATAACATTCAGGCCTTCCCACAAACTCCACAGCATGGCGTACCGCATTGGCGAGGGCAATGGCTCTTAAATCCGCATTGCCAACGTCTTCAGACGCAAAAATCACCATCCGCCGAGCAATAAAAAGAGGATCTTCTCCGCCATGCCACATTCGCGCCAGATAATACATAGCTGCATCCGTCTGCCCGGCTCTCATACTTTTAATAAATGCAGAAATGACCTGATAATGCTGATCACCCGACTTATCGTAAGAAATTCTCTTCGACTGAAAAACCTCTTCCACTTGTTTAACCGTCGGATCACGTACGACCAACTCAAGCGCCGAAAGCGCAACACGGGCATCACCCAAAGCTTTATCGGCAATCATCTGCAAAAGGTCAGCCTTAACAGGAGACTCAAATCGTGAATTCGCTTTCTCTAAAATTTTTAAAAGATCATCTTCAGTCAGAGATTCAAATCGAAAGACTCTTACGCGTGAAAGCAACGCTGAATTAAGTTCATAAGAAGGATTCTCTGTCGTCGCTCCAATCAGCGTGATGGTTCCATCTTCAACCGCAGGTAATAAAGCATCTTGCTGGCCCTTATTAAAACGATGGATCTCATCGATAAATAAAATTGTTTCTCGATCTTGTCTTTGCTTCCAGAGACGCGCTTCTTCAATGGCCGCCTTAACATCTTTGATCCCAGCCGAAACAGCACTCAAAGATATAAATCGGCTCTTAGAATAATTTTTAATCAGCTGACAAAGGCTCGTTTTTCCAGTGCCGGGGGGAGCATACAAAATAAATGAGAACAAAAGGTCTTTTTGAATAGCCTCGTAAAGCGGCCTACCAGGAGATAAAATATTTTCGTGGCCAACCCAATCGTCGAGAGTTTTAGGCCGCATTTGCTCCGAAAGAGGAATCATAGTTTTTCGTACACCGCTTAAAAAGCTTAGGCAATAAAGGAGGCTAAAACTCGAATTTTACCCCTGCGCCAATGATTCCCGCCGTAGGCCAACCGCCGTCGGCTGTGCCATGAAGACCATCTTCGTTGATATAATCTAAAACAAATGTATCAAGCCCTAAAAGAGCGACCAGACCAAAATGGGGAGTCGGATAAAAAACGAAATCGCTGTTAAGTCTAAACGTCCAACGAACGCGGGTAAATTTTTTAGCATCCAGAGAAAAATGCGTCCAACCCATACCACCACCCGGAAGCCATTCTAGATTGAGGTCTTTTTTCTGAATTAAAGGAACCACATATTTTCCTGTAAATAAAAATCCCCAGAACCATTGGTTCACAAATCGAAATGACATCACTCCGCCAAGTTCCCAGTCTTTTGTGAGACGATATCCGCCGTTAAATTCTGTATGGACTTGATTGGGTACGCGATTAATTCGAAAACCCATTCCCAAAGCTCCACCTAAATGCCATCGACCCTGGCGATTAATATTGGTCATGATTTGACCAGCTTGAAAATCGCTAGTGATAGGCCCTGGGATCACATCAGGCTCAGGAAACTCAATCGGAGCTTGAAGAGTAGGAAACGGCGTTGGTGTTGGCACAACCTCGGACGGTCGGCTTTCCGACGAATTAAAACTCGGCGTTTCACTTGGCGAAGGTGTGGGTGTTGGCGTGGACTCAAGAGGAAGAGAATCATCTGCAAACGGATCTTTAAATTCCTCACCGGTATTCGTAAGTGGAGGAGTCGGCGTGGGCTCAGCTGGAGGAGCCTGATCTATCGCTTGGTCTACTGTCTCAGGAACGGTAGTTTCAGATGGCAAGGGCGTGGGAGTATCTATTGTATCTGTAAAAGGTGCTTCATCGGGGCTTTCCTGAGCTCTCAAATGAGGTGCAATTTGTATCACCAAAAAAGTAAATACAGATACTCTTGTGATTTTAGAAATTCGATTGGCTCCCTTCACGAATCTGATATTCCTTCATTCTCAACTCTAAAATCCGACGAGTCGTACCCAGAACTGTCGCGATTTGAGTATTTGAGTAATTAGGATACTTTTCTAAGGCCCTATTAATCAACTCACTTTCAAGAGAACGATGCAGAAGCTCTAGTCGCTTCCACCCCTCTTCGATTGGAACAGAAAAGGGCAATAAACTTCTTAAATCAGCATCCGAGACTCGTAAATTTTCTTCGGTGACAATTCCAGATGGTGACTCTAACGCCGCTCGTTCCAAAATTCGCTCAAGCTCATCGACATTTCCTGGCATCACTCGACTCTTTAGACTTTGAAGAGCACCATTTTCGATTTCAAGGCGCTTAATGCGTAAGCTCTTTGATAAGTCTTCGAGAATACTTTGGCACAATGCATCAAAGTCATCGCCTCTTTCACTTAAACTCGGCAGCTTAAGACTCACAGTATTGAGTTGCTCAAATAGATCCTTTCTAAAATGAGGAATCATCTGCACATCCGGTGCAGATGACGACGATCCGATTACAGCAACGCCTTTCTTCTCAAGAATCTCCGCCAATTTATCTTGAAGCCGCTTCGATAAACTAAAAATTTCAGCCACGAAAATAGTGCCTATTTTTGGAGAAAGTGAACCGAGTAGTGGAGAATCTTCATCATGACTTCTTCCATCAACGATAAAAAAATCTTTTTTTGAGCGAGAACTTTGTTCATGAATCCAGCGAGCTGCCCTACTTTTTCCTACTCCGGTTTCGCCAAGAAGAAGCAAATGAAACGACTCCTTCATCTTTTCTGCCTTAACCACAAAGTCTTTCATTCCTCGACTATTGCAGATCCAACCTTTCGGCAAAGTTTGACCTTCGCCATATTGAATTCCCTTTTTTGAAATGGCCTTTTTGACTACTCCAGTCATCTCCGAATTTTCAAAGGGTTTAACCAAATACTTAAATGCACCTCTCTGCATCGCATCGACAGCCTGCGGAACACTTGAATAGGCCGTCATCACCACCACAGGAATTTCAGGAGATTTTTTTCGAATCATCTTAAGTAAATCAAGCCCACTGGCTTCAGGCATTGAAACATCCGTGACCACGCAATCAACTTCATTAGCCTGAGCTAAAATCTCTTCAGCTTCTGGGACCGAATAAGCTTTTGAAATCTGGCCCAGCGGACGCAATAGCAATTCTAAGGAACGAACCATAGCTACTTCATCATCCACGATTAAAATATGCGGCGTTCGAACCAAAGTTGATGGTTCAGAATTTAAAAATTCACTGCTCATGAAGGTCTCATTTCATTGAAAACTAATTTACGAGAAAACTCCAAGGCAAAGCTTGTGCCCTCTCCCTTTTTTGTTTCCACTCGAATCTGCCCTGAGTTTCGATCAAGAAAAGCCTTTACGTGCGCCAATCCCAGTCCAGTGCCGTGAGCTTTTGTCGTTACAAAGGGTTTAAACAAATCTTTCTTACTATCCAAGCCAGGCCCACGATCACGAACAAGAATTGAAAAATCCGTCTTTGTTAGACGGACTTCAATTCCTACCCACGAACTTCCTGCTTCATAGGCATTTACAACTAGATTACTCAATGCCTGTCTTAATCCTTCCTTTTCAATCCAAATACCGTAAATCATCGACCCTTCATCTTTTTTATCATCTGTCCAATAAGAAACTTCGAGTTCACGACTGGGAAAGCGAGCTAAAACATTCTCTTTGAGCTGCGAGAGAACCGCACCAAGATGCACTCTCTCTTGAGCCTCTACATGACTTGAATGTTCAAATACGCTCTGAACTGCTGAAGAAACACGCGAAACTTCGTCCTGAATCGTTCGAATCACCTCTTCTGCTTCATCATTGCCTTTAATATGATTGGTTAAAAGGCCAGCACAGACTTTGATAATAGCCAGAGGATTTTTCATCTGATGAGCTATAAGAGATTGCATCCTTCCGACAGCTAAAAAGCTCTGCTGAACTGAAATAAATTCTCTCAAGCACAAAATCTCAATACACCGGGCAATATCGCGAGTCGTATTCACCCATTCTCGCGAAGAATAAGGGTCGAACGCAAGGGCATCTCCCCCATCAAACTTAATTTCTCCGATGGCTTCATCGCCACGGTAGAGAGTCGATCGATACTGCCACTGGAGATCTCGATCAAAAACACGAATTAAAAACTCCCCTTTAAAATCCCACTTCTGATCGTTGCCCGCCTTCCATGGCTTCATGGGGTCAAGAAAAAAATCAAAGTGAATATTCTTCATATTGAGATGAGTTGCAAAATGCAGCGAGATACTTCGCAGAAAATCACTAAGAGATTTGGAGCGCTCAAACAAATCGTTTACATCCGGATACCTGACGCGCGTACGAATAAACTGGTGCACAAGATCTTCAACTTTTTGACTAAGGGGCCGAGCAACCATAATAGCGACAATTGAAATTGCAACCCAAAGCAACCAATCACGCTCAGAATCAGGCGCCCATTCGTTCCAACCTAATCCAATTAATAAAGCAAATGTTGAGGCAACGACTAAAAGAAGAAGCTGATGAACCCCTCTTCTAAACAGCCGCTCTAAATTAAAAACATTCTCTTTCAAAAAAATGGCCGCTACCGCTGAAGGCAATACTAACGAAAGAGCAAGAAGTCTTTCGATCGAAACCCGTAAACCTTCAAACACGGTGGCCGAGAAAACCGAAACCACGACTATAAAGCCAACGGTCATTACAAAGGCCAAGAGTCTCGCTCGCCTTCGAGCCCAAAAATCTCGACTGGTCAGCAAAGTACTACAGAGAGAAACAAACCCAATAAGAAGACAAAGACCTGTAAAAGGCGTAGTGATCGAACGGGTAAGAACTTCGATTGATGGAATAAATTCTCCAAGCGCAATGAAACCGGCAAAAGAATAGACAATGCCTAGAATACTTCGCCTCACCCATTTGCGGCCTTTAAGTTTTGGGTAAACCAACAGCAGATGCATCGCAAGCACGCCCATAAGCACAGGCAAAACCGAAAATAAA
Organism: uncultured Bacteriovoracaceae bacterium; assembly: GCA_964601045.1. Lineage (GTDB taxonomy): Bacteria > Bdellovibrionota > UBA2394 > UBA2394 > UBA2394 > JAQBPA01. The sequence goes on along the minus strand of CAZRLF010000005.1, from coordinate 68,362 downwards.
AATAGCTGCGAAAGACTGGTGACACGCAAAAGACTTAAGAAAAAAAGTGCCGCACTAAAGCACATAAACGAAAAAACTTCGGCAGCTTGTCGAGATCTTTGCCGAGCCTCGCGACTCACCGAAATTCCGACTGCAAAAGCGACAAAGATAAACGCAAGAAAAAGAGGAATACCAAGAAGAATAAGAATATCGTTGCGAGAATATCGTCTTAAATGAGTACTTGTTTCAAACGTTTGTTTGCCGCGATGAACTTTAAGCGCGAGGCGTTGATCAGGCTTGGCATTTAAAAGCCAGGTCCGAATGCGAGTGACCTCAAAGGGCTTGCCGTCAACCCAAGAAATCATATCGTGAGGGCGCAAGCCTAAAGATGATTGCAGCCAGTCCTCACGCTGAAGGCTTGAGATCTCCCCTGTTGGCAAAACTAAAAACTCAAATCTTGCCGCATTTTGTATTGAGCGTGCCAGATAAAGAGAATCAGCCAGAAGACCCAAAAAAATCGCAATAAAAAGGGCGATTTTGATTTTAACCAGACGAGGCATTCAACGAGCAGAATTAGTACAGCTGGGGCTTTGGGGCAATGAATGAACTCGCTGCCTAAAGTTTTGCAATTATTAAGGAATTGAAAATCTCAGCGTCCCCTGTAATAAAATGGGATGGGAAATTTACTGCAATTGCAGGGGGCAGCGAAGAGCTTTGGCCCTAAAACACTCTTTGAAGATGCGACTTTTTCGATCGACGAGAACGAACATATTGGGGTTATTGGCCCTAATGGTGCCGGCAAAACCAGTCTTTTCAAAGTTATTTCAGGTGAGCTTGAGCTCGATCGTGGTGAAGTCGCCCGTTCGCGCAATCTGCAGTTAGGCTATTTACGCCAACACGATGTTTGGGACGAAAACCAAACTCTCGAAGCTTATTTAGAAACATCGACAGCCACTCCTCTATGGGAACTTAAAAAATGGGCGAAGGGCTTGGGGCTCTCTGAAACTCAAATGTACTCCCCCATTAAATCTTTGAGTGGTGGTTATCGCATGCGAGCCAAACTCGTTCATCTTTTAGGTGAACAGCCCAACCTGATGATGCTCGATGAGCCAACTAACTACCTCGACCTTGAAACTCTGCTTGTACTTGAAGAATTTCTTCAAAGTTTTAAAGGTGCATTTCTTTTAGTTTCTCACGACCGTGAGTTTTTAAGACGCACAACCGACCATATTTTAGAAATTGAATCAGGTGATATCGTTAAATTTAACGGCAATATCGACGATTATTTTGAGCAAAAGCAGATGTTGCGAACGCAGCTTGAAACGACTGCAATGAATCAAGCGGCGCGAAAAAAGCAGATCTTAGATTTTGCTGCCCGATTTGGAGCTAAAGCCAGTAAAGCGAGACAGGTACAAAGTCGTCTAAAACAAATGGATCGAATGGAAACAATTGAACTGAAAGCTCTGCCAGTTGGAGCCCAAGTTCACATTCCGCCTCCACAGCACACAGGTCGAGTTACGATCGAGATCGATGATGCCGATTTTGGCTACGGCACAAAAAAAATATTGGAGAGAGTAAATCTTAAAATCGAAACCGGAGATCATATCGGAATTGTCGGATACAATGGCGCCGGCAAGTCTACTCTTCTTAAATCAATGGCTAAAGAAATTCCAGCGCTTCATGGCGAAGTTAAATGGGGGCATCAAGTCGATATTGGATTTTACGCTCAGCATGTAGCCGAAAGACTTCTACCCGAAGAAACTGTCCTCGAAGCCATGTCACGCACCGCTCATCCCGATGTAAGGCAGCAAGAAATTCTCAATCTGGCGGGTAGTCTTTTATTTTCGGGAGATCATGTAAAAAAGAAAATTAAAGTGCTTTCAGGGGGTGAAAAAGCTCGTGTAGCTCTTGGACAAATTCTTTTAAAACGATCTCCCCTTCTTTTGCTCGATGAGCCAACCAACCATCTTGATTTTTATACGGTCGAATCTCTAACTCAGGCGCTAGCTGAATATAAAGGAACCGTAATTGTTGTCAGTCATGATCGTGGCTTTATAAAGCGAATCGCCAATAAAATTATTGAGGTTCGTCCTGGCGATGTCCGGCTTTATTACGGCAGTTACGACGATTATGTTTGGAGTGTTCAACAGCGACAAAAAAATCCTGACACAGCTCAAGACGAAGTCATTGTTAAAAAACCCAGAGAGATCGCTACCGAAGTATCTACCTCAAATCTTAAACAAACATCGGTTGCTAAGAATCTTCCTCTTCATCTGCGTGAGCAAAAGAAAAACCTTGAAGCTGAAAAGCGCAATCTTGATAAACTCCTGCAAGATATTGATAAAAAATCAAAAATACTTTCGATGCGAATGGAAGAACAGAGCTTAAAACTTGCCGCTTGTAAGCCAAACGAAGCTGCCGATATTTCGCGCGAGCTTTCAGCGAGTCAGAGAAAAATTCAGGAGCTCGAACAAAGTTTTCTCGATACCATGCAAAAGCGGGAACAGGTACTGGAACAAATCGACGCTCTATCTGAGAGTTAAGATGCAGCGCAAAACTTGCGTACCGCCTCTGCCAACTCCACTATGGTGATTGGCCTGAAGATTTTCCTCTCACCATTTGTTTTAAAATTGTTCAGAAATAGATTTATAAAAACTGCTGTGGGTCGCGATCAATCTTAATCTGAGATTTAATTTTTACCCGATCTATTTCGTCAAGCGAAGCGTGAATCAAAGTGGTGAGATGCCCTTTCGGTGGAGCTTTCGCTAAAATATGAAATCTGAATTTACCCTTGGTTCTAAAAAGTGGCGCGGGAGTAGGGCCAATCACTCCCACTCCTAAACTTTTTGAAAGAAACTGAAGACGACGAGCAAACGCCGAAGCATCAGCTTCTGCCTGAGCTTCTATTTTGTGACTAACTGTCCAAAGGCATAATTTAGAGTAAGGTGGTAAATCAGCCATTTTTCGGATGGCCAATTCTTCTTGGACAAAAGGGACATACGGATCAGACATCTTAAGCCAATTAAACAAAGTGTACTCGGGCCTAAAAGTCTGAATCATAATCTCGGACGCCTGCCCTCTTCTTCCTGCTCTACCCATCAGCTGTCTAAAGAGATGAAATGATCTCTCAGTCGATCTAAAATCCGGAATATTCCAACCTTGATCAGCCAAAACAATTCCCACAAAACTGAGATTCGGAATATCAATGCCTTTAGAAATAATCTGAGTTCCTATGAGAATATCAATTTTGCCCTCTGCAAAATCTTTTAAGCGTGTCGAAAGTACTTTTTTCTTTTGAATCTCGTCTCTATCCAAACGAGCAATTCGAGCTTCGGGAAACCTGGCCATCATTTGCTGTTCGACTTCTTTGGTACCAATACCACCCATAAAAAATTCTTTGCTATCGCACGACTGACAACCTTGCTGAAGCGAACGTTTAAATTCACACCAATGACAAATAGCCATATTAAGATCGTTATGGACCGTAAGAGTAACCGAGCAATGTTTACACTCGTCAACTGCTCCACACTGCAGACAAAGTCTTTGAGAGGCCGAACCACGACGATTAAGAAAAATTAAGCTTTGTTCACGAGATTCAAGACGTTTCTCGAGAGCAGCCTGTAAATCATTAGTAATGAAAGAGCCCTTGTTTTCCTTCCAAGCTTCTTTGAGATCCACAATTTTAAGTTCGGGGTCCTGCTTTTTAAAATAAGGAGTAAGCTCTAATACAGGTCGATCTGAATCAATTGTGCGTTGATAGGTTTCAAGACTAGGCGTCGCACTACCTAAAATAATCGGAATATTATTGAGCTGAGCTTTAAGTAGTGCCAAGTCGCGTGCATTGTAAGGACCGCGTTCACTTTGCTTGTACGAATTATCATGTTCCTCATCGACAATGATGAGTTTCAGATTCGAAAATGGAAGCAAAAGCGCAGAGCGGGCTCCTAAAAAAATATCCGCTTGCCCTAAAAGAGCTCGAGAGTAGACTTCAAATCTTTTTTTCTCAGTGATTTGCGAATGAAAAACGCTGATGTCTCCCCCTAAACGTTTGGCGAGGCGCTCTTCGAGTTGAGGGGTGAGACTAATTTCAGGAACCAAAAGTAAAGCCTGCCCTCCTTCGAGAAGAATTTTTTCAATCAGCCATAAATAAATTTCTGTTTTTCCACTTCCCATCTCTCCGCGAAGCAAATGAGTCTTAAAATTTTTTTCAGATGAAATTTTATGAGCTACCTCGGCCTGAGCATCGCTTAGAGTATGCAGATCGGGAACAAAATGTTTGATCGGAAAGATACCAGGAGGTTCTCCTTCTTGAATTTTTTCGGGAAGAGAGCCAGCCAACAATTCTCCTAAAGATGCACCGTAGTAATGCGCCGATTTTTCGTAAAAGGATAAAGTCTTCTCATCGTACAAAGGATTTTCGTCGCAAACTCGAGCCACTGATTTTAAACCGGCGGGCTTTACATCAGTCTTGTTCCAAATAAACCCCATCATTTGTCGCGATCTAAACGGAACCAAAACTCGAGTTCCCCGTCTTAAATCTTGATCAAATTCGTAGGTAAATAGCCTCCTGAGCGGGCTCTTTACGGCGACTTCATAAAGCATGAATTATTTGAATAGGGAGCGTCCTGATTTAGCAATTCAATTCTATGAAGCTAGTATTCCGGTCATAAAGGGGATAAAGCACCATTCAGAACCACTATTACGCCTGTAGAAAAATAGAAAAAAGTTCGGATCGGCTCTTAACGCGAAGCTTTCTATAAATAGAGGTTAAATGATTGCGAACTGTTTTTTCAGCTCTGCCAGTTCTTCGCGCAACTTCTTCGGACGAACAACCCTTTAAAACATGGGCGAGAATATCTTCTTCTGAAGGTGAAAGCTGCGCGATATTTCCAGGAATTCTCCAGTGAAGAGAAGAAGACGGCTCAGAAGCAAGGGAGGAATTTCGCACAATGTGTCGTGTTCCACTTAAAGCGAGATCGACCAGCAGTAGAATCTGCTTTAGTCGAACTGGCTTTAATAGATACGCACAAGGTCCTGTTGAAAGCGCAGTCTCTACAATTTCAGGATCGTCATAAGCTGTGAGGTAAATAAAAGGAGGAAGTGAAGGCCCACTAACGGATTTAATAAGATCGACCCCGACCATCTGGCCATGCAAATTAATATCCACCAGAATAAGATCGGGTCTTTGAGCTCGATACATATTAAGAAAATCCTCTGGGCGAGAAACAATCGGAAGAACGTCGTAACCTTGGCTCATTAGAGCTCTTTGAACTTCTTCAGCAAAAAGCATTTCATCCTCAACAATGAGGATTTTGGAATTTTTTCTAGGAAGATTTTCGCCCATCAAGTCCTACCGATTTCTTCACACTACCGAATCTCCGCAGGGATAAAAATTCTCTTCTTTAGAATCTTCTTACTTTCTCTTACACAAAGCGCAGAAATTATCTCTTGATTCCGCTAGGCTGAGTCGGGCGATATAAATGAAAATACTAGAGAGCCGCCTCTCACTAAACAGTTTTTATTGAAATTGAGATAATTGTCCCGGGAGTTTATCAGGAATTAAGCATAGGAATATCAATTCCTGTCTGAGTCGCACAAGAAATCGCCTCACTATAACCAGCATCGGCGTGACGAAGAACTCCCATGGCCGGATCTGATGTAAGCACTCTCTCCAGCCGTAAATCGGCTTCTTTCGTTCCATCAGCGACAATCACCATCCCAGCATGCTGGGAATACCCCATTCCCACTCCCCCTCCGTGATGAAAACTCACCCAAGATGCTCCATTAGCAGTATTGATAAGAGCGTTGAGAATAGGCCAATCCGAGACTGCATCACTTCCATCTTTCATACTCTCCGTTTCACGATTAGGAGAAGCGACGGACCCACAATCAAGATGATCTCGCCCAATGACAATGGGGGCAGAAACTTTCTTCGAACGAACAAGCTCATTAAAAATTAAACCTGCTTTTTTTCGCGCTCCATATTTGAGCCAACAAATTCGGGCAGGAAGTCCCTGAAAAGTCACTCGCTCAGACGCACTCTTCAGCCATCGAATAAGGTGGGCATCTTCAGCAAAAGCCTCCATCAAAGCCCGATCCGTGACAGCAATATCTTGAGGATCACCTGAGAGAGCGACCCAGCGAAATGGTCCACTGCCTTCACAAAATAGAGGACGAATATAAGCGGGAACAAAGCCCGGATAAGAGAATGCCTCTTTAAACCCGGCCTCTTCCGCGTAACCGCGTAAATTATTTCCGTAATCAAATACAATCGAGCCGCGCTTTTTGAACTCAACCATAGCCCTACAGTGCTTCACCATCGTCTCAAGACTTCTCTTACGATACTCAAGCGGATTTGCGCGAGCAGCTGGCAAATCTTTCATCTCAAGCCCCTCAGCAATATAACCGTAAATGGGATCATGCGCAGAAGTTTGATCCGTCACAATCGGGGGCGTGATATTTCTTTTAAGCAGTTCGGAATAAACCGTTGCCGCATTTCCGACAAGACCCACCGAAATCGCTCTCTTTGATTTGCAGGCCGCATCAATCCATGACAGAGCTTCGTCCAACGAAGTCGCCATTTTATCAAGATAGCGAGTATCAATTCGTTTCTGAATTCTCGTCGGATCAGCATCAACACCTAAAAAGCTCGCACCAGCAATGACTGCTGCTTGAGGTTGCGCGCCACCCATTCCCCCAAGACCACCAGAGAGGATCCACTGACCAGAAAGATCATTATTAAAATGATGCCGGCCACACGAGGCAAAAGTTTCGTAAGTTCCCTGAAGTATACCTTGGGTCCCAATATAGATCCATGAACCCGCCGTCATCTGACCATACATCATCAGACCCTTTTTTTCGAGAGCATCGAAGACGTCCCAGGTCGCCCACTTAGGAACTAAATTTGAATTCGCTAATAAAACTCGCGGTGCATCAGAGTGAGATTTTAATACCCCAACTGGTTTTCCGGACTGAACAAGAAGCGTTTCGTTTGACTCCAATCTGATCAAAGTGTTTTTAATCGCCTCGAGACATTCGCTATTGCGTGCCGCTTTACCACGCCCACCATAAACGACAAGGTCCTCTGGTCTTTCCGCTACCGATGGATCTAAATTATTTTCAAGCATTCTCAATGCGGCTTCTTGCACCCAGCCTTTACAGCGAATTTTTTGAGTCATTATTTTTCAAGCTCCTTCATTTTAGCTTGAAGCCCGACTAATTCGGGTGGAGTTACAAGAAGACTATTAATAAGAAATTCCTTTGCTTCAATGATCATCTTCTCTTTCTCTTTTTCTTCAAGATCCAAGAGCAAATAATAACCAGTTCTGGTGTGATTGGGAACTTTCACCACCGCATAACGACCGCTTGCTGAAAAAATTATTTTGCTGAGCTCAAAACCAAAATCTTCAAAATCGATATGCCCCAGGCGCTTGCCTGTCTTAGCATCGTAAATGACAAGCCGAGGAGTTCCACTAAAAGCAGCGGGTCTCGCACTTGACGACTTAAGAACTACCACTGCAATTTTAGGATAAATGCTTTCGGGGGGAGAAAATTCAAAAGGATTTTTTTCTAATATATACTCAAACTCCCCTTGGGTACGAATCAATTGAAGTTCAATAGATCTATACTTTAACTGATCGACAGATTTGTTCTCATCACTCCAATAGAGCATGAACTGATTGTTCAGCCAGTATTCCTGTAGGCTCGCGGCTTGAGAAGGCAGAAAAGCGGCGATCCGATCAAAACCAGCAAAACTCTGAACACGAATGATTGGCTCCCGGCTGTGGGGGTTTTCACCTGGGCCTCTTAAGAACTGAGCGGGTGAACTTCTTTTTTTTCGTTTGCGCAGCTCGGGGGGGATGGTCGACTTACGGGGCTTTCCTTTAGGCTTGGATAGATTATATTTTTCTAAGTCGGTGACAATCAGCGATCCATTACGATAACCCAAATACATCAAATCTTTAAACGGAACTTCCACTGAGGGTCGAGCTTCATAAACCAAATCCCAGAGCGTGGACACACATTCAGCAGAAGTTTTTTTAACAACTTGAGGTTCTTGTTTCTGTCGAGATCGAGACCGGCCTTCAGCAAAAACTGAGGTTGTCACGCAAAAAATAAAGACGAATACACTAAAATATTTCAGCGGCATAAATAACTTACCTTATATATTAATTTGCTCATCACTTAAAACTGCTTCACCAATCTTTGCGATTTTAGAAATTCACGTATCACTCGAGAGCATTTTTGGGGACTGCTCAACTTCCCATGAATTATTTTATACATACTTCGGATGGCCATAGATTTGTCGCTCGGTTTTAGATCTGGACGTCGTGCTAATTTATAAAATAGATTTAAACTTTTTAAAGCGCTTCTATCGTGAGTGGAATCACTATAATATACACTGTCATCAGCCAGATAGCTTAAATGCTTGAGCAAAGCCTTACTTGGCGGATTCTCATGCCTCATAAAATGGTCCATCCATTTTTGATAGTACGGAGTATTCCAGATAGAGAATGAACGTTCTAAATAATGACGAGAACTTATCGGCTCATGAAGCAATATCTCGCTCTCCAGAATCTCTTTATCGACATTTCCACGCATGATGATTCGATCTAAAATCTCAAGAAGAAAGGGCTGCGTTTTTTTGGATGTTCTTAAATTCAAAAAATCTGACTCCATTTGCTGACGCACGAGCCTAAAAGCTTTGACAAAAAACAAATCATATTTGGGATCCATCAAAAGCTGTTTAAGAAAAAAATCGGGATCCAAGGAGAAAATGCCATCTGCTACAAGCGTTTCATTAAAAATTCCATCCGAAAGTTGATCGGCTATTTCTATTGTTGGATCTGACATTAACGGAATAAAGTGAGAAATCAATTCACGATAAATCTTTGGTTTTTCATAGGCATAAATGAACTCGATATCAGAAAGGTCGCCTTTAGCTGACGAATACGGCTGCTCATAATTAAGCAGATAATTTTCTAATAGCTTTCTTATTTTATTCTTATGAATTGAACTCAGCTTGTGCAAATAATAGCCTGCAAACACTTCATCGACTTCTAATTCAGTAATTAGACGTAAAACAAAAGTGTGCAAGCCCTCTCTCAGGAATGGTAAAATAGGAATGTATTGGGCGATTTTCTTTAATTTAAGTTTTTTCTTTGTCAGATCAGATAAACTCTCTTCTAATTTGGCGCGAGGTATAAAAGTAAAAAGATAATCAATTTCTCGAGTGGAAAAACCATTAAAATCAATCAGTCTTAAAATCTCTTCAAGATCTTTGGTGCTTGAAATTTTCTTGGCCAGCGCAACTGCGTCTTCAACAGTCATTAATTTTCGAGCATACCCTTGGGGCTCAAATATAACGGCTGAATTTTTTACAACGAAAGCATCTGTCTTATAGGGATACCTTAAAATATCCGCGCCAAATTCGTCTGCAAAATCATCATAAACATCTTGAGAACGAGAATGAACGACTTGCGATCGGTATTTATCAAAAAGTATTTTTCCTTCACCCTGAGTAATATCAATCACTTTAGCGTTAGGATGAACTTCAAGTTTAACAATTTTATTGATATCGCGTTCAGCCCAGTCTACAGCAAATTTTAAATTATCTTTTCTTACTGTATAAAGTCCCGCGCCAGCTAACCCGCTCTCCGAAGGTAAAACATTCTGAAATAAAATGGCTCTAAATGCTTCGTCCGTTTTAGTGCCGTGAAATAGCTCAAATTCAGGAATAATTTTACCGACCGGGCTATAAACCTTTTCGGGTGAAACATTAAATTTCTCAAAATTTTCATCAATTTTTTTTGTATTTCGTTCTTTCACAAATAAAAATTGATTAATTGAGGCAAGTTCAGGAAACAATGCCTGAAGCTCTTTATAACCCATCGCAGAAAAGAGTTTGTAGGCAGCGGTAGGATTTGTTCTCGATCGAAAAGATTTTAAAACACTCCCATTCAGCCATTTGAGTCCCCTCTCCTGTTTGATTAAAGCTATAAATTTGGGATCATAAGGAGCATCATCGATTATTTTTTTTAATTTATTTTTAATCTTTGGATCAAAGTTAAGAAGCTCGTCTACATCGACCGAACCATTGCCATGAATTTGAAGCCACTGACTAGCTCTCAGCCTCAAATAACGAAGCGCCAAAAGAATAGGATGATTTAAATTTAGTTTTGCATAGTAAGTATTCCAAAAGGCTTCAGGATCAGCAAAATGAATTGAAATTCTTTCAGAAAGAAGATCCCCCACACCATCACCAAAGGGCGCAGGTGTTTTTAGGCCAGTTTTAGAAAGCTGAATTTTCTCGATGCTAATAAATCCCTGATTAATTTCTGTTTGCCCTAAATCTGTCTTTGCAGAAATTCGCTCAGGAGCAATACTATCAAACTTTCGAATACCATAATCGGCACCTTGTAAGGTTATTCCTCGACTACTCATAACATCGACATCAGACTCTGCTCCCAGAATTTTTCGAATATCAATCAAAGGCAATTTTTTCAGGTCCAATATTTTTTTCTGCAATTCATTCTTAGCTTCTGCTTTGTGAAGTTCTCCCAAAAGCCAATTGAGATAATCTCGACTCGTACCACCAAAAAAGACCGCATCGGGATCCTGAGCCCAGACGTCCGCAAAAACATTCACCTTTGGAGCGAGTGTAATCGCCAACTGCTCGAATTCTTTGCGATCGATCGATAGAGGAGTTGCATAAAGCCCCGTCTCTCCGAGCTGAAGCAAAACAAAAAATAGACTGAAGACTTTAACTCTCATTTTATTGCCCTGTATCTTTTCATTACTTAGAGCAATTTCTATGCCATTTACAGCCTCAACAGACATGATTTTGAAGTGACCTAAGTACTTGATTAGAAAGGTTTTGCACCGCTTATCCGTTTGCCGGTAGGCTCTGCCTATGAAGTTAAAGTCTCTTCTATCCATAAGCATCCCCACTTTATTCCTCATTTCGTGCTCAACCCACCAAAAGAACTCGGTCCTCATAGCCCGAACTTCTAAGGCTCGTCCGACAATAGCCATCTCAACGAGTGAACCTCTTGTCGCAAAGGTAGCTGAAGAAATTTTTCAAAAAGGCGGCAATATTATTGATGTGGCAATCGCAAGTTCGTTCGCCGTTTCAGTTGTTCGCCCCCAATCGACTGGAATCGGTGGTGGCGGATTTTTGGTTTATTTTGATGGAAAATCAAAATCAAGTCGCACGCTTGATTTTAGAGAGACTGCCCCCTCTCGAATCAAACGAGAAATGTTTTTAAAAGATGGGGAAGTCATTGAAGATCTGAGCTCCAAAGGGGGCCTTTCAGTCGGAGTGCCGGGCTTTGTTTCGGGAATGCATAGCCTTTATAAAATGGGAGCTAAGTTATCATGGAAGGAACTCCTCGCCCCCAGCATTCGTCTCGCTCGCTCACCAATCACCGTCTCTGCCCATCTAGCGCATAAAATTGAGCTTGAAAAAGAAAGCATTGAACAAAGTGAAGAGCTCAAAAACTTATTTTATAAAAATGGTCGAGCTTTAAGAGCCGGCGAAACTTTTTCTAATTTTGCACTCGCTGACACCATTCAGAACATCGCCGATCATGGCGCGGAATATTTTTACAAAGGGGAATTTGCCAAACAGCTCAGTGACTATATTCAAGCAAACGGCGGGGTTCTCTCTCAAAAAGATCTTTCTCAATATCATAGTAAATTTCGAATGCCTCTCCAGGCAAAATGGAGAAATTATAAAATTATAACAATGCCTCCTCCCAGTTCAGGTGGTCTTCATTTGGTTCAAATTCTTAAACTAGTCGATAAAATCCCTGAAACATTCAGGCAGTATTTTAACGAATCAGCCCATTATAAATCTCTGGGCGGAAAAGTGGCCGAGATTGAATCAATGAAGAGAGTTTTTGTCGATCGAGCTTTTCTTTTAGGAGATCCCGACTTTGTGAACGTTCCGTCTCAGACCTTGATTTCAGATCATTATTTGAGACGACGCCGAAAAGAGATTATTGATAGACATATTTTACCCTCGGTCCAGATAAGACCTTATACATCTTTAAAAGTTGATCGCGAAACCACGCATATTTCTCTGATGGATTCAGAAGGCACTGCCATCTCTACCACTCAAAGCGTGAACCATTATTTTGGTTCAAAAATGATCGTCCCAAAGACCGGTGTGATTCTAAATAATACTATTGATGATTTTGCCGTCGCACCCGGAAAACCAAATGGATTTGGCTTGATAGGCGGAGAAAAAAATAAGATCGAAGCGAATAAACGCCCCTTAAGCAGTATGACTCCCACCATCGTTCTCGATAATAATAATGCGATTTTAGCGATTGGAGCGCCGGGTGGATCGCGCATTATTACTGGCGTCTATCATGTTCTATCCCGGATTTTACGAGATGACTTAGCCCCCGAAGATGCGATTCGCTCCTGTCGATTTCATCATCAGTGGATGCCCGACATCCTAACAGTTGAACCAGAGTGTCGCGCGGATTTTAAATATCTCGAAAAATTTTACAAAATCGAGACAGCAAAAACATCGTTTTTTGGCGAAGTTCAAGTGGTAGGACGAGAGAATAATGGCGATCTCTTCTCGGTCATAGACCCCCGGGGATCGGGTAAACCCGCCGTATTTAACGCGCCGCAGCAGCCTTAGAAAGCTGAGTATTAAACTTAAGTTGGGGTAGCTAGATTACCTTTACTTCAGATGCCCTGCTCCGTGTAATGGTCGTAGAGGGAGCACTGCATGGTTCAACTGCAAAAGCTGATCAGGAACGTTTTATTTGTTTGTCTTTGCATTTTGCAAACGACGACGGGCGCTGAAAATTCAAATCCTCCCGGCGAGTGGGCTGGGGTCATGCCCGAACAAAAAAGAAAATGGTTTGCAAGTGCTGACGGTCGCATCGCCAACATTATTTTTGATGCGATTGATGAAATTTCTCTACCCGCTTTTGATATCGGCTCATTGAGAGCTCGATTTGCTTACGCAAGAAACGTCTATGACAACCATGACCTCCTTAATACTTATACAGTCATCGACCGATTTAAGTTAAGAACACGAATTCCGCTTTGGGATACAGAATCAAACCCATTAAGTCTTTGGCTTGGTCTCGAAAACGGGGTGGAGTTTGCTAACTACCGACAAGTTTTACCGGCCAATTATTCTGCGCTTCCTTCGATTGAAGAGCGCTCAAAAGATTTTGATTTTAAAGATGTTTCTGAAGTGGACGGCCAAGCTTGGCGCCTAAAGATAAACGAGCCCGTTAAAAAAATTCCGATATGGAAGCAAAGCCCAGAAAACAATGCACGTTTTTCTAATTTCATAAATGTGCTCACCCATCCTTTTCGATTTCCTCGAGGCACAAAAACATTGGCAAAGATGGATATTGGAGAAATTTATTCTTATACCTTGAGCGGAGCTCTTGAATTTGGTGCAGGTGTGGGATGGTCTTATGACCCAGTTGAAATCGTAGGCGATTTTGGTGCTTCATATGTGGCCTATGTAAAAGGCAATTATAGGTTCTCCGTTCTTAGAGAAGATTCGGATCATGTGAGAATTAAAGTGGGGTATCTTGGCGGCCCTGGCCATGGGCCTAATGTTGGAAACAGCAGCAAGCCATCGCTTTTAGACGGTGTGTTTTTTATTAAAAAATTTCAACGAGAAGTCAAAATTGTTCCATTTCAACTTCGTGCACGACAAGAATGGCTATGGGGTTTAGACGTAAGTTATCGCTACGACCTTAGCAATCCTGATGCGGTCGAAGCCTACGAGCAGGCTCTTATCGGTCGCCTCAGCTACTCCGAAGAACTTGCCAAGCAAAATAAAGGCGTTGAAAAAACATCGACTCGTCATTTAGCCGAGCATCACGATCACTCTGGCAATAGCATGAAGCTTACATTTCTCTTTAAAAGAAACCATCGAACTTCATACGTCAGTACTCAAGCTTTAATCATCTTGCCCAATGGACAGAAAAAACTATTTACGGCACTCGTTGAAAACAGCCGCGAGTGGAAAACGCTCTGGGGTTCGTTTGAAAAACTAAAATACACATTTACCTCATCGCTTGATTTAGATGAGTATGAAAAAAATCCTAATTCTCAGGACTCATTTGTACTCTCGGCTGAAGGTTCTATTGAAGACACGGGCACAACCTACGACGAAATGCTCTCTTATATTTTGGAGGTCGAAAATGCCACTGGACAAGTTGGCTTAATTCCTCGCCCGCCCTCTGAAATTGATTACAAAAAAAATAAGGGGGCTACTCCTGATTCTTCCCATCACCTCATCTCTAAAAACTTAGGTCGTTCAAGATTTTACTATCGGATAAATTTAAGTCAGCCTCAGGTTGAATCCTTCATCAATACAAATAACAATGAGATGTGGCCGATGATTGAGGAAGTTTTCGGTGCTGAAGAAGGAGCTTGGTCAAATGGACTGCAGCGAACATGGAAGCAGATGTACAGCGGGGCCCTTTTAACCGTGACCTTTCCTCTCTACCTCGTCGATGCCCCTTTAAGAACTGGAATGGATGTTTTTCAAGCATCAAAAATTCGCAGCCGATGGAAAAAAGTAAAACAACAAGACGATATTGTCGAAAAAGCAAAAGCTCTGGGCCGTATTTTCTATAATCGCTACTACAGCCACGAACTCATTCATCTTTTAAGGCGGGCACTTAATGGTGAAGAAATTGACTACGTTATCACCGCCTATAGTCCTCTTTTTGGACGGATTTGGAAGGAAGGTCGCACTCAACTTCGATTTGAAAACTTAGCGAGTAAATTTCAGCAACAAATTGATTTTGATAAATTTGGTCCTCGAACTACGATCGTTCAAAAAGAGTTTGAAATTAAAAATACAGATGTCTCTGTTACTCAAGACTATAAAGTAAAGATTCGCTTTCGGGTGGAGAAAGCTCCTCGTGCCGTCTTTTTACAAGCAGCAAGAGAAGATCGCAAAGACATCAAAATCACACCGGTTGCGAATGTGCTCATTTATAATGATGGGCAGTTCACCGATGGGGAGAACGAAATCACTCTTGATCCAACTGATTTAAATAGCCCCTGGCTGCCTATCGCTAAAGAACTTCAAGGTGGAAAAACTTATCATATGCGACTTGCGGTGAACGGTACGGGAGTGAGCTGGGGTAGAACTTCAGACTTCAGTTTCAATTATTAAATTTTCGAGGGCTTCCCAATCTTGACCAAATTCACGATCGCCGGCGCGAAAAAGCGCCGGAACCTCACGGGCGAGATCCTTAAGAAATTCATTTAAGACAGGTCCAAAGCTTTGACCCGTTCGCGTCGATTCGTGAATCGCCCCTCTCACAGCACATAAAAGTTCTGCAGCAATAATGCGGCGTAAATTCTCAACAATCATCAAGGCTTTACGTCCCGCCCAGGGAGCCATACTTACGTGATCCTCTTGATTACCATTGGTTGGAATCGTATCGGCACTCGCAGGGTGAGCGAGTGTTTTGTTTTCAGAGGCAATAGCGGCCGTCGCCGTTTGAATAATCATAAATCCACTTTCAACTCCAGGGCGATCTGCCAAAAAGGCTGAGCCTCGAGTTGTCAGAGGATTGACGAGTTGATCAATTCTTCTCTCTGAAATATTGGCGAGACTTGTGGCTGCAATCGCAATCATATCTGCAGCAAGACTGACGGAATGTGCATGAAAATGACCTCCCGAAATTAGCTCGCCAGTTTTACTCCACAGAATCGGATTATCCGAAACTGAATTCGCCTCATCAGTCAAAAGCTCATCCGCCTTATCGAGCATTGAATAAATGGGGCCTAAAACTTGAGGGATACAACGAAATGAATACGAGTCTTGAACTAAATCACAATCGCGATGCGCTTTGACATGTTTAGATCCTTGAAGGAGCGCCCTAAATTTTTTCGCAACTTCACGCTGTTTAGGATGGGCCTTAACGAGATGAAGTCGAGTATCAAAAACTTCAGCTGTTCCTCGATGGGCTTCAAGACAAAGTGCTGCGGTTTTTTCCATCCAAGGAATTAAACGCATAAGCTGTTCGCGAGCTTCGAGAGCTAA
The DNA here is from genome assembly GCA_964601045.1 of uncultured Bacteriovoracaceae bacterium. Taxonomy (GTDB): domain Bacteria; phylum Bdellovibrionota; class UBA2394; order UBA2394; family UBA2394; genus JAQBPA01. Next base: position 52,332 of record CAZRLF010000005.1, on the reverse strand, counting down.
AGCAAGAGAAAACTGAGTTCCATTTACGAGTGCCAGCCCTTCTTTAGGACCCACTTTAAGCGGCTTTAGATTTTCCCGTTTTAAAATTTCTTTTGCAGAAATACGTTTTTGACTCACAACAAATTGCCCGAGCCCTACAAATGTAAGGCCAAGATGGGCAAGTGGCGCAAGATCTCCACTTGCTCCCACACTCCCCTGCTGAGGAATATAAGGAATTAATCCGCGCGATAAATAGACAAGATGTCTCTCGACGAAACTTGCTGAAATTCCACTATAGCCTTTGCCCAAACTTAACGCGCGCAAAAGCATGGTCCGACGAATAATTTTATCGGCCGTCTGCGGACCAATCCCCGTGGCATGAGATTTTAGAATATTAACCTGCAGATCAACAAGTTCGTGCTCTGATATTCTCACCTGCGCTAACCGACCAAAGCCTGTATTCACTCCATAAATAGGTTTTGATGAATGAGCCAGCTTTCTGACCTGTGCTGAACCCTTTTCAAGATTCTTTTTTGCCATCGGCGAAAGTTTAAACTTACTCTCTGCGAGAGCTTCTTCAATTTGGCGGAGATCAAAATGCGAATGCGGATTAAATTTCATCATATTCTTCTCTACAACATGGCTTGATCAAGAATGGTTTTAAGAAGTCTGCGGTCGCTTGAACTATCGATGCGTCCGCGTTCGGTATAGCCTTTAAATCCAATCAGCGTACAGGGGGAACTTGTTTTGAGGAACTTCTGCAAACCTTCTTCGGCTCCCCAAGCTACCCGGTATGCACCAATGGTCTTGTAAGATTTATCTTTGATCAGATTTTCGAGAACTTCCTTTTGTTCTTTGCAAAGAGGGTTTTTTTCGTCAAAAAAATGGATAGCAATCGACATATTTCGGTCACGGGCTTGATCAAATGCCGATATTCTAAAGTGTTGCCAATGCCCGCCCTCAGGAGTGCACGCTAAAACTGTAAAGATAAAACCAACAACCCCTCGTAACTTCATAGGAAGCGAGTTTACAGGAGGTGAATTCGATTCACCAAGACTCTTTTCATGCGAATAAGGTTATGGGATAAACCTAGGCATGACCGATCCAATCAAATTGTTTAAAGAGTGGTTCTTAGATGCTGAAAAATCTGGAAACAAAATGCCTGATGCTTGCGCATTAGGAACAGTAACAAAACAAAAAACCCCGTCCGTTCGATTTATCCTGATGAAAGGTATCAAGAACGGAAATTTCTACTTCTATACAAATTATTCAAGTGCCAAGGCCGGCGAACTTAAGCTCAACGGCTCAGCAAGTATGACTTTTTTTTGGCCCGAAATTTACCGACAAATTCGAATTGTAGGAAAAACTCAAAAAGCAACCAAAGCTGAGAGCGACGCATATTGGAAAACACGTCCTCGCGATAGTCAAATTGGCGCCTGGGCTTCACCGCAAAGTCAGGAATTAAAAGACCGAAAGGAACTTGAAGATTTGATTCAGCAATTGACGATCAAATTTGAAGGCAAAGACGTACAACGCCCTCAATTCTGGGGTGGCTACATTCTTAAACCTATCTCAATTGAATTTTGGCTGGGCCGCCCACATCGAGTACACGAACGCCAGAAATTTACAAAAAAAGGCAAAACCTGGATTTCACAGATTCTTGCTCCCTAGAATAAAAAAGGGGGGCAATCAAATGGCCCCCCTTAAATAAAAATCGACTTAACTATTCTACTTTTTCTGAAGCTGCAGAAGTTTCGCGATCTGAGAAATCGATGGGTTTACCATCTTTAGTTGCCTGTAATTTTTGAAGATCGTAAACAAGATTTTTTGTGTTGGCACCGCCAGTTTTATCACCGCGGTAAACAACGATGATCTTATCGATATTATCAACACCCATTTCACCCATACTCATGGCCGCATGCTCCATCATTCGGCCTCGTGAAATATCAGTTGAAGAGATGAGCACTGGTCTAAATTCAGCATTTCGATCAGCTAACAAATCGTTGTAGCGACTAATCAAGACTTGGCCTCCAGTCAAAAGATTGCCTTGTGCATCAACACTGTATTGCACTTTTTTGGCTTCCATCTTGAGCATCTCTTCAAGTTTTTGAACTTCAGGCTTTAACTTGGCCTCGAGTTTCTCGGCGCTTAAACTTTTGTTCTCAGGTTTTTCTTCGAGATCCTCGATTTTCTTAGAAGCCTCTTCTTGCTTCTTTTCAAAGGCATTGAGTCTGTCTTTATAAGATTTTTTTGCACTCGCCGTCATATACTTATCACTGAGTTCAAAGAGACGATCGTTACTTGTAGGAATAAACGATCCGCTATTCAAATAGAGATAGTTTTTTCCTTCTTGCTCAAAAATTATTTGTACATAGTTGCTCGGGGTCGCAGAACCAAGTGGAATGCCATCGACCTTCATTAAATCTTCGGACTTAAACTTCATCCCACTCTTTTCAAAATATTTAACATATTTGGCTTTTGGCTTGGCAGCAGTAGCAGTTGTCGCGCCTTTATCCTCGGCTCTCAATTCTAAAGCCGAAAAGGTCATTGCCACTCCAAGACTTAAAAAAGTAAACGCCTGCTTTTTCATTTCATTCTCCTTGAATACTTTGAATTCGAACTACCAAGGTGAATGAATGCAAATGCTATGCCAGCCTTCGCCACTTCTAACCGATTGAAATGCTTTAATTTTAAAAGTCGAAGGAAGCTGCCTCTGCCCCCATTTGCAGACTTGGCTGCAAGACAAAGACTACGCATCAGAAAACTTAAGACGTTTCGACTGCCCCCAATTTCTTCGACCTCGATAAAACTGAATCAAACCCACTATGCGCACGACAGCAACAAACTGCCTAAACCCTAAATGTTCGAGCAAAGCCGATAACATCAACGTGATTGTCTCTGTTACTTTAGGATACTTGTGAAAACCCGATTCTTCGATAAAAATTGCGCCCATCGACATCATCACTCCATACATTAAGTCAGCAATGATAAAGAGCATGGCGATATCATAGTTAATCCATCCCATGATATATCCTGTGATGACACATAGGAGGGCAAGAATTTCAATAATCGGTCCAAATAATTCAACCAGAAAAAAATAGGGAAAAGCTAAAAGCCCAGCGAATCTATACTTCTTTTTAAAAAGGAGTGGGATATGCCGAAACAAGCTTTCTGCTAAACCCCTCTGCCAACGCTCTCTCTGAGTGGCGATTCCGGCGAGTGTTGTAGGCACCGCAGTCCAACAGATCGGATCGGGCACAAACGAGATTTCGTAGGGCAAATCGTGTTTTTCATAATGTCGTCTCAGGCGAACGACCAGTTCCATATCTTCGCCTACAGTATCAGCTGTATACCCTCCCACTTCAATGACAGACGACTTTTTAAAAATTCCAAAAGCTCCCGAAATAATCAGAGTCGATTGAATCGAATTCCATCCCACGCGTCCAAATAAGAATGCACGTAAATATTCAACGATCTGAACCAAAACAATTGGATTTTTTGAAAGGCGAACTTTTAGTACCCTTCCATCAACAACGGCACATCCATTGACTGGCCGAACCGTTCCTCCTGCGGCAATAGTCACTTCTGGATTTTCCACAAAAGGATAAACTCCTTTTAAAAGTGAATCCGAATCTAAAATCGAATCTGAATCGACCGAACAAAATAGATCATAGCGTGCAAAACCAATTCCAATATTGATCGAATCTGCTTTGCCTGAATTCTCTTTATCGACAACGATTAAGTTTGAATGACGTTTTGAGCGATAAACCTTTCGTACCTTTGAACTCGAGAGTCGAGCGTCAAAAAAAGCTTCAACCGGCTCTAGCAAAAAGGCAAAGTCCATTTCAGTAAGCGTATTATCGATTGAACCGTCATTCACGATAATCACTTCGTGCTCTGAATAATCTAAACTTAAAAATGATTTAACCGAATCAACAATGGTTTTTTCTTCGTTAAAGGCCGGGGCAATAATTGAAATCGAAGGAGCAAATTTTTTAAGCCTCTCCCGAGTCATCTCAAGCATTGGGCCTTTTCTTACGATACGGCGAACGACAAAAAACGAAGCGATGAGAAGAAATAAGAAAATAGTATTCGCAAAAATAAAATACACGGCAAAAAACTGAATGAGCCAAGGAAAGATTTGATGAAACCAGCTCATCGTTTCGTCTCCCGCTTCACGTCAAACACCGCTCGCTTCACATCAATTGATTCATCTATGGCTAATTTTTTAATAAGGGCTGTCGATGCAAGTTGAAGCCGATGAAGTGATCTTAAGGCTTCAGCTCGAACACGCTGATCCGAATGTTGAGTAAGCTCTATTAGCCTGAGCTCAGCTTCAGCGCTACTCAACTTACCCAAAGCACGGGCGACTTCTAAAACCACAAAATCATCTGAAGATTTTGAAAGTTGTACCAGTGCAGGCAAAACTTCCGCTCGTTTAAAATCACCCAGTACTCGAATACAGAGAGCGGCAATAAAAGGGTCATAACAATTTTCAAGATACTTTAAAAGAGCGGGAATACTCTCCTCTCCAAGATGAGAAAGAATTTCCATAAAGACATCTCTGCGATCCGGAGCGCGACGACTGAGTTGATCAAGCAAATCAGAAATTCGATCGGGTTTTGATAAAAATGATAGAGTACGAATGGCCATAAGAGCAATATCATCTCGACTATCGTGAACAAGAGGTTCAACCAAAGTAATTGATTCAGGAAGCAGAACTTCTTGAAGGCGTACGAGCGCGGCAAGTCTGACCCACCAAAAACGCGAGTGAATTTCGGCACTATCTTCGTAAAAATATCCGAGATCCTTATAGACACGCTGAAAGAGTCGTTTTTCTGACCCAACGCTGGCTCTGATTTCACTCATTAGAATTCGTCTAAAAAAATATCGATCTGAACTTGAAATTTTAAAACAGTCATAGGAGGTTCCCGCCGGGGGCTTCTTAAGATATTCAGAAAGCTGCGCATACATTTTTTTCGACCGCGCATAGTTATTACGTCTGGTCCAAAGTCTCACAACTCTTCGCGAAACCATCAAATAGATGAGGAGTGATAAAAGCCAGATTTGAACTAAAAGTACTGCACCTGCAATCCATATTATTGTTGAGATCTGATGAACCCCTAAAAAGTGCAATAAGGCTTCAACATTAAAAATGATCGGCAAACGTCTCTCCTAAAAAATTGAAGTAATCGCCAGTCCTGATCGTATTTCGTCTCTGTTGTCGGCGCGGTAAATCGAACCCATCAGATGAATTTGTGCATACGCACACAACTCAAAGCCAATATCGACCGAGTAATTGATAAAGTCTGCGATGACTCCATCGCCATCATCTGTTTTCCCCCCACTCACGCCGGCTTTGGCGGTAAGCCGATGCCATGGCATCCAACGGAGAGTTCCAAATCCAGACATAGCGTTTTCAGGATGAAGAGCGATCTCTGAGCCAACCGTCAAAACAAGAGAATCCAGAATAGATTTTTCAATCATGGGTTTTAAAAGATAAGAATTAGCATCTTCGTATACTGAAAATGTATTTCCGAGTCCTAAATCAAAACCTTCGGGCAAAATAAGATGGGGCTCTAAGCGAAATTTAGATTTGGGAGTAAAATGAGCATCGGCAGCAAATGAATACCCACTCAGTAAATATACTTTTGCTGTCAAAAACCATAAATGATCGATGCGATAAACTCGGTCGATAAAAGCATCAGAATTTTGATAAGAGCGAGAAATCTGATCAAAACCAAAAACTAATTCATTTTTTTTGAAGTAACGGGCTGCGGATTCAAGATGAAACTCGTGAGACTGAGTATCACGAGTTCCCCAAACTTCTTCATAGGCCGCACTCAACCTAAAATCAGACAGTTTTTTTGTAAGACTGTAAATCGACTCTTCGTCTTTAAAATCTGCTCTCGCTAGGCGAAGCGCAGCTCTCGCCTCCATTTTTGAACTTTCAGGATAGTTCTCCCACCACAGAATATCTGCTTTCAGTCTTCGAGCTTCGAGATTTTGAGGATTCGAACTGATATGACAATCGCAAACCAAAATTGCATCGTTCACACGCCCATCTGAATAACTCTGGCGAGCAACAGAGAGCTCCGCACACTGAATAAGGCTCAAAATTAAATGAAGAAAAGCAAAGGGCATTCACTTGATTATCCCATTCTGATCTTCATTTTGCTCTGTAAAAACAACACCAAAAAAGAAATTTATCAATAAAATCGAGCAAATAGCCCGGCCTGAAGGCAGAGCGTCAAGGTTGAGTTACAATAATAAATATATGAAATCATTGCAGCCTTCGGAACGTCGTGGGGTGAGTAGATCTCGTCCCATCGAAGATAGAGTATTAACCATCGAAATCACGACGCCCGCAGGAACAGTGCACGAAGCACTGGGAATAGTTTATGATGAATCTGAAGAAGGTTTGGGTGTTGTTATGCGTCACCACCCCTTTATCCAGCCCAATGTCCAAGTGAGAGCACGTGAACCCCGCTCGAGATGGATGTACGGTCGAATCATCTGGATACAGGGCTGCGATACGGTGACCGCGCGAATTGGCCTTTCACTCCTTAAATGATTAATTTTAACGATAACTGATAACTCACGCTTTACACTTGAATCCTGATTTCAAAGAGGACAATGTTATGGCATGGGTTTTTCAAAAATTCTATGGGCGATAGACCCCTTCGATCAAAATATTAAAGGCATCAATATTGTTAAAGCTACATTGAAGGCTCTTAAGCCTGATATCGTACAACCGATATTTATTTTAAGCCCCAAAGAATTTCATCATTTTCGAGATTTCAATAAAACTCAAATAAAAAAGAATGCTCCCCTGCTTCCTGAAAACATCGTGAAAGATAGAATTCTTCGTTATTTAAAAGACTTTAAGAATGTTTGCCCGCCAGTTGTCCTCTCTGAAGTTACTGATTCTTCTCGAGTAAAAGCTCAACGGCTCGTCCGATACGCTGAAGAAAATGGTTTTGAGATAATTGCTGCTAATACTCATGCCAAAACAGGTTTGCAAAAATTATTCATGGGTAGTTTTGCTGAAGCTCTTTTACTTTTAGGATTTGACCGATATCTATTTACTGTTCCATCTGCACGCGCCCCCAAGGCATTAAGGCATATTCTGTATCCTACAGATTTTTCAGCCCACTCAAAATCGGGATTTCAAAGTGTTTTAGATTTTTGCAAATTATGGAATGCGAAACTAAGCATCATTTTCGCCCAATCGAACGTCCAGATCAAAAACTACTCAGTTGTCGCAGAGGGCAAGTTTCTTCCCTATCTCATGCTTCATGATGACGATGCCGTTAAGAAATCGGCTGAAGAATTTATGCATTTAGCTCGTTCGCAAGGGGTAAGAGCTGATATCGTGATAAAAAAATCTTCAAATTCGACGGAATCCGTCATCCTATCGCATGCAAAGAAAATAAAGTCTGACCTTATTATAATTCAGGCCAGAAAATCAGGAATTTTAGAAAACATTTTTGGTAGCACAGTGAGAAGTGTGATTCGTGGAGCACAGTGCCCGGTTATCGCAATCAAATAATCAACACCTAGCTTCTTTGGGGAACAAAATGATTTATAAGAATATTCTCGAAACCGTGGGTGATACTCCAATTGTAAAGCTGGCAAAGCTGGGGGCCGGACTTAAGGTTGATCTCTGCGCTAAAGTAGAATTTTTTAATCCTGGTGCCAGCGTTAAAGACCGAATTGCCGTGAAAATTATCGAAGAAGGTGAAAAGCGGGGCGAACTAAAACCGGGGGCAACAATTATTGAGGCGACTTCAGGAAATACCGGAATGGGTTTGGCCATTGTGGCTGCTGTAAAAGGCTATAAATCGATTTTTGTGATGCCCGATAAAATGTCTCAAGAAAAGATTTCGACTCTTCGTGCGTTTGGAGCGCGAGTGGTAGTCACTCCGACCAATGTTGAGCCCGAAGATCCACGCTCGTATTATTCAGTCGCTAAAAGATTGGTCAAAGAAACGCCTAATTCATTTTACGCTAATCAGTATCACAATCCTGATAATCCACTCGCTCACTACGAAACTACCGGACCTGAAATTTGGGAGCAAACTGAAGGAAGAATCACCGCTCTTATTGGTGGATTAGGCACGGGTGGTACTGTTTCTGGAATCGGCAAATATTTAAAAGAAAAAAATCCTAAGATAAAAATCATTGGGGCTGATCCCGAGGGCAGTATTTATACAGAATTCAAAAAGAGCGGAAAGTGGGGCCCCATATTTAGCTATAAAGTTGAGGGAATCGGCGAAGACTTTATGCCGTCAACCATCGATTTTAAATATATCGATGAAGTCATTCAGATTAGCGATAAAGAAAGTTTTGCAGTAACCCGAAAACTTGCTCGGCAAGAAGGGCTTTTCGTTGGAGGTTCTTGTGGTACTGCTGCAGCAGCCGCGATTCGTTGGGCGCAAAAGCAGACAGAACCTGGGCTAGCCGTAGTTTTGCTTCCCGACTCGGGTGCTCGATATCTTTCAAAAGTTTATAATGATGATTGGATGAGAGAAAATCGGTTTCTCGATGAACAAGACGTTTTAGTTTCTGACGTTTTTAAAGCATCGCATGTAATGACCTGCAAAGCGTCAGACCTTGCCAAAGATCTTATCGCAAAATTTAGAGAATATGGAATTTCTCAAATGCCAGTTTTAAATGATAATCAAGAACTCTATGGCATCATTGCCGAATACGATCTTTTAAATGCCGTTGTCGGCGGCTCCGCTAATTTACAGAAACCGATTGACCCCTTTGTGATTCGTAATATTGACACCGTCACACTGCAATCTCCTATTCAGCAAGTTCAAGAACTTTTAAAGCAAGATAAAGTGCCCGTTGTTGTTGATGGAAAAAAAGTTTTGGGCGTTATTACCAAAATCGATTTACTTGAATTTTTTGTCGATCGATCAACAAACGCTTAGGGAGTTTTTATGAAAGATACCAATCTCAAACTTCACCCTGAAACTTTGGCGATTCATGCCGGTCAAAAGCCTGATCCCACTACCGGCGCGGTGATGACTCCTGTCTATCAAACTTCGACTTATGTTCAAGAATCACCTGGAGTGCACAAAGGGTACGAATATGCACGCACTCAAAATCCTACTCGCGAAGCGCTTGAAGCTAATTTAGCTGCGCTTGAAGGGGCGACTTATGGAGTAGCTTTTGCTTCTGGCTGTGCTGCAATGACATCAGTTATTCATACTCTCAAAAGTGGCGACCATATTCTATGCTGTGACGATGTTTACGGAGGCACATATCGATTGCTCACTAGAGTTTTTTCAAAAATGGGAGTGAATGTTAGCTTCGTTGACCTTACCGACACTAAAAATTTTGAAAGCTCAGTGAGAGCAGAGACAAAATTAGTGTGGATCGAAACTCCTACAAACCCTCTTCTTAAACTGATTGATATTCAAAAAATCAGTGAACTCGCCGAGCGAAAAAATATTCCAGTTCTAGTAGATAATACATTTGCTTCGCCCTATCTTCAAAATCCGCTCGCTCTTGGAGCCAATCTTGTATTGCACTCGACCACCAAATATATTGGCGGACACTCTGATGTTGTCGGTGGTTTTGTAGGAACTTCAGATCAAAATCTATTTGACGCACTTAAGTTCAATCAGAATAGCTTGGGGGCTGTGCCTGGTCCTTGGGACTGCTTCTTACAACTCCGCGGAACCAAAACTTTGCATATAAGAATGCAAAGACATTGTGAGAACGCTATGACACTTTCGTCTTGGCTATTGGAACACTCACAAATTGAAAAAGTAACTTACCCCGGTCTTAAAAGCCATCCTCAGTACGAGCTCGCAAAACGCCAAATGAAGAATTTTGGTGGGATGCTGACGTTCGTCGTCAAAGGGGGTCTTGAGAAAGCAAAGAAAGTTTTATCTCGCACCCAGCTCTTTGCCTGCGCCGAAAGTTTGGGGGGGGTTGAAAGTTTAATAGAACATCCTGCCATTATGACTCATGCATCGGTGCCTGCGGATATCCGCGCCTCTCTAGGAATCGCCGACGGACTGATTCGAGTATCGGTGGGAATCGAAAATATAGACGACCTTAAAGCCGACCTCGATTTTGCTCTAAAAGGCTAGGCCTAAAGAGAGATTGAATGGAAGATCTACGTCAAAAATTAGTGACCGCGTTACTAGTTGGATTATTTGGTATTTCATTCATTTCAGCCCATTCAGCTGAGGCAGAGAATTCAAAAACAAATTCTATTCCAACCACCAATATTCTTTTTTCTATTCAAATGAGGTCCGGAAGTAAGATTGAAGGCTTGGATGCCAGAGCCGCTCGTCTTCTCAACGTCGAAGAACTTAAAACTCTTTTTCTTCGGCATACCCTCTCTGCCGGACTGGTGGTTAGAACTCTTCGCTCTGATATGGTCAGCCCTAAGGCAAAACGAGGCCCTCTGGGAGGAATGCCAAATCCTACGATCAAACCTGCTGAAAAAATATTTCACAATTTGATCGAGGCCTTAAAGTTTATTCAAGAAAATGGAGCGACCGCTCGCAATCGTGCTGAAGCCGCATATATGGAGTCAAGTCTGCGCGGCTTACTCTCAGATTACTATACAAAAAGTCGTGATGAAAAAGCACAGGAAGGCGCTCGCGCCTATCTGGCCCTCAAGCAAGCTGTTACTTTGGATCCAACCTACGAAATCGCTTGGATCGAAGTGGGCGATACCATCATGGATATCACTGACCATTCTGCTTGGATTGTTTCTATCATTGAAGAAAAAATGGGCATCAACTACAAGCTTGAAATTCCGTTTGCCCTTAAAGGGCTAGAAAGATTCAAAAACAAAGATCGTGTTCCTGACCTTATTAGAAGTCTTCAAAAGAGATTTAAAGATATCTACGAATAATCATCCCGCATTTTGTTTTTCAACTGCTTCAAGCGTCGGCGACTTGCGTTTAATTATCTTCTTAAATTTTTCCATTAAAATAAATGCGGCCGGAACAACTACCAGAGTGAGCGCTGTCGAACTGACTAGTCCGCCTACAATTCCAACTCCCATACTGGTCCTTTGTTTTGAAGCTTCGTTAAGACCAATTGCAATGGGGATCGATCCGGCAATGAGCGCCATGGTCGTCATCAAAATCGGACGCAAGCGCGTTCGACCAGCATCGAGCATGGCGCCAATAGCATCCATGCCTCCTCTCATTTTTTGCATTGCGTGATCCACCAGAAGAATTGAGTTTTTACTGGCAACTCCAAGGAGCATCACCATTCCCAAAAGTGAATAAATATTAATCGACTCTTTACCAATGAGTAGGCCTACAATCGCACCGCAAATGGCCAGGGGAAGCGCTAGCATAATAGTGAACGGTGTGAGAAATGACTCATATAAACTCGCGAGTACAAGAAAAATAAAAAGAATTCCAAGCCCAAACGCCGTCGCCATGCTGGTTCCCATTTCTTGAAAATTTTCTGCTTGTCCGACGAATGCATATGAAACTCCATCGGGTAATTTCATATCGGTTTGAAACCACTTTTGAATATCAGCCATCACATCTCCCATCCCCTGACCAGGAGTAATATCGGCATTGATATTGATATAGCGCGAACGATTCTGCCGAGTGATTTTGGCAGGTCCTTGTGTCTCTTCACCTTTGGCAACCGCCTTAAGAGGAATCAACTGACGATTCACATTTGGAATCAGAATTTTATCAAAATCATTCTTTAAATTTCTTTGATCTTCTTTAAGACGCACACGAACATCGTACTCCAGACCACCTTGTCTAAACTTAGCCGCTTTCATTCCTTCAAGCTGAGCTCGCAATTCTTGGCCCACGCCCAAAGGCGCGATTCCATACATTTCTGCTTTGGCTTTCTCCAGATTAATTCGAAACTCTGGTTTTCCTTTTCGATAATCAACATCCACATCTTTTAGACGTGAATCAGATTTAAGCCGCTCAAAAAGTTTATAGGTAAAGGCTTCGAGTTGCTCCTGATCCGACCCTAAAATATTAATATTGAAGGGTCGCATTCCCGCACCAATCGCATCAAAATCTACAACTCGAGGATTGGTATATTTATAGGGCTCCATTTGCGCTCGAATAATATCTTTAAATTCACTGGTATTATATTTACGCTCGCGTGAAGGAACCAAGCGAACGTAAATTTTTGCAATATTAGGTTCAGCATCCCGATTACCTACGGTAAGAGCCGTAAACAAAACTTCCTTGTTTTCTCTGACTTTGACATCCATCTCGAGCGCCACTTTTCTCATAGCCTCAAGGCTCGAACCAGGAGGAAGTTCAAATTTAACTTCAAACTCTCCTCCGTCTTGAGGAGGAAGAAATGTCTTCGGCACATATTTACCGGCCGACATCATCACCAGAAAAATCACAACTGAAGCCCCCAGTGTCTTCCAGGGACTTCGCAAGACTCTTTTTAAAAGTCGATCATATAAATCTTCGAGTTTAAGCTGCAGCCGATCAAAGGCAGCCAGCATTGATTGGTTGGCTCGAGCGATAAAATTCTTAGATTTCTTTTCGGAAACACCGGCAAAGTAAGCCGAAAGCATTGGCGCAATAGTAAGAGCGTCAAAAAGAGAAATCGCCATCGCAAAACAAACCGTAAGTCCGAATTCTTTAAGAAACTGCCCGATCACTCCGGCTACTCCGGCAACGGGACCAAATACTGCAATGACTGTAAGAGTCGTAGCGATAACGGCTAATCGAACTTCTCCTGTGCCTTCTATTGCTGCCTGAATGGCGCTCTTACCTCGCTCAAGATGTCTAAAAATATTCTCTCGAACCACGATTGCGTCATCGACTAATAATCCTACCGAGAGACTCAGAGCTAAGAGCGACATGACATTTACAGTAAAACCTGCGATGGCCATCAGCAAAAAAGCCCCTACAAGCGAGTTCGGAAGAGCGAGTCCGGTAATAATAGTGGAGCGAATGCTTCCTAAGAACATATACACCACAAGCACGGCGAGTAAGACTCCCAAGAAAATCGATTCTTGAACGTCAGTGATATTCCATCGAATCCACATACTGGCATCTTGCAAAACTTGAAGCTTGCCACTTTTTGCTGCCGCTAAACGCTCATTAATTTTATCTACTCGTTTGAGGAGAGCATCGGTAACTTTGAGCGTGTTGGCTCCAGACTGCTTAAAGACAGCCATGGTCGCACCGTATTTACCATTCACATAAGTCTCAGATTTTTTATCAACCAAACTATCTTCGATAGTCGCTAAATCACGAACTCGCACCGGAACATCGTTGGCGAAGAAATTAACAATCACCGACTCTATATCTTTAAGCTCTCGAAACTCAGCCATCGTTCGAATCAGAGTTTCGCGCGCACCTTCTTCGATTTTTCCGGCGGGAACATTCTCACCACTTGCTTCGATACTCCTCACCACCTGACTCGCAGAAATTTCATGCTCACGGAGTTGCTTGCGATCCAGAACAACTCGAATTTCTCGCTTCTGAGCACCCATGATTTCAACAAGACCAACTTGGTTGACTTGTTCAAGTTCAGGACGAATCGTCTGATCCATCAAATCAAAAAGTTTTGCTTCAGGAAGATCAGTTTGAAGACCGAGCACCAACACGGGCTGATTGGCAGGATCGATTCTTCGAATGATGGGTTCTTCTATATCTCGAGGAAGTTTATGTTTTGCTGATCCGACTCGATCGCGAATTTGTTGTTCGGCAACTTTTATATCCACTGCCAATTCAAATTCAGCCACAACAGAACTTGATCCATCTTGATTAATCGAACTGAGACGTTTTAATCCTGGCAGCCCGCTGATTTCATCTTCGAGAGGTTTTGAAACCAGGGTCTCAATTTCCTGAGGTCCGGCCCCTAAATACGGAGTGGTCACCGTGACAACGGGAAACGTTACATCCGGAAACAAATCCACTCCAATTCGACCCATCGAAACAAGTCCGAGAGCAAAAATAAGTAGAGAGACACAAGTTACAAAAACTGGCCGCTTGATTGATAGATTAGCTAAATCCATATATTTGATTTCCTATTCAAAAAGTCTTCGTTGCGCGTAATACCCTAAAACTTCGAGCATGGTCTCAAAACCCTGTGAACCCGCATCCACAAAATCTTGCTCGGCCAAAATCAGCTGAAAAGTTGAAGTACGCCCTCTCTCAAAAAGCTTTTGCTCCGAGCCGCGCCTTCGTCCTTCTGCTAATTCAGTTTTGCGTCTGTATTCATAACGATTCTTTGCGCTTTCAAATTGATCTAAAAAATCCTTCCAAGCTTTTGTTGATTCGATTTCAAGCTGGCGCTTGCGAATCTGAGCTGACTCAACTTCATAGGCATAGCCTTTTTGAGAATTATAAAGAGAGAAAAAGGCCAATGGAACACTCACCCCCACGCCTATCGTATAGAGTGGACTTTTAAAATCGCTAGCACTATCGATAGCAGGGCGACTTTCCCCTGTGCTGGCTTGTCCTTGAGTTCGATAACTGCCAAAAACTTTAAAGTCAGGAAGATTCTTCTGCCGTCCAAGTTCAGCTTGAGCAATTGAAAAATCTTGTCTTTGAATTTCTGCAACAAAATCTTTTCGTCGACGATCGGCTCCTTCTATTTTAAGAGCCAAAATACTTTCGGAAGTGGGAATATCCGAAAGGTCTGGAAGATCTGATTCATCTGCTTGGCGGTAAAAATTAAACGAACGAAGCGCTAACTTCTCTTGAACTTGCATTGCTTCTAAGAAAGCTCGCCTTCTATAAATATTGGCCTCTGACTGAGAAAGCGCTGATTCATTCACTAAATCAACTGCTGCCTTTTTCTTATTCCAACGGTAAAGCTTATCCGCTCTCTCAAAAGCATCTTTAGCCAATCGAGTAATTTCTTTAGATAACTTCAGTCTCCAATAGGCTGTTTCAGCACTCGCCAAGATCTGTCTCTTTTTAAAATCTTCAAACGAGCTCGATGCCAATGCCGCTGCTTTAATTTGAGTATGAAGCGCGCGAACCTCTTTACCTAACAGGTTTCTCCATAGAGGAAGTGAAGCTTGAACTTCGCTATAAAGATAGGTGTAAGGACTCGACGCAAAGTTGGTGAGATTCTGGCGATCATAACCCGCCACTAAATTAAGGTCGACTCCGATAGGTGTTCGCTCAATAAGCTCAGCCTTACCTCTCCATTGTTTATAGGTCGAATAAGGCAAGGTGGTCCGAGCGAGGTCATCACTTAAATACGAACCTTCAGCTCTTAATTGAGGCAGCACTACGAGACTCGCTTCGTCGGCTCTTAATCTTGCCCCTTCAGTAGAAAGATCTTGAGCTTTAAGCGACTCAAATTTCGATTCAACCTCTTTCAGATAATCATCGAGGCTCAAAGCAGATGCCTGAGATAACGAAATCAAACAAAATCCTAATATACTGCGCACAACAAATGTATCCTTTCACTTCGCTCTTAAACCTAAAACCAATTGATCGACCATCTGACTTACTAGTCGCTCGCGATAATTTTCTTTTTGCAAACTCATTCCAAAAAATTCTCGGGCAACCGAATCAACTCGAATTGCATGAATGAGGGCTCCAAAAAAACTAAGCCCGGCAACAAAATTATCCATATCTGATCTCAAATAGTTCTGGTCTTTTCCGCCCTCAAAGAAGGCAGAAATTTTTTCAAAAATTTTAAGAAAAACCTCTTTAAAAAGAGATTTGTGCTGGTCTTTTAAACCATCAAACTCTCTACAAAGAATTTTAGAAATTTCGGGTTCAGCTAAGTGGCTCTCTAAAAACTCCTCTGCAAAAAGTTTTAATTTAATTCTAAATTCATCGAGCGAACTCGCATTTCTTAAAACACGCTCAGCCGAGCGTAAAATCCTTTCTCGTCCAAACTGACCCAGACACTCTCGATAGAGCTCTGCTTTGCCGCCAAAATGATAGCTTACTAAACTGACATTGAGCCCAGCCTCATCACAGATTTCTTTAACGGTTGCACCTTCGTAGCCCTTTCGACAGAAGACATGCTTTGCGGCCTCAAGAATAGCTTCACGGGAATTGGTTTTTGAATCGACCTCATCAGGTGTTTTAGACTTAGAAACCATCTAAAGTCAGACTAAACGAATATTGAGGCCTGTCAAATGACCATTTGAAATATTTGATTTTATGTTTGTTTTTTGACGGGAAGCAGAGCAGCACTTCTTTAGAGTCCTCCAAGTGTTTCAAAAACTTCACAAACCTCTTCCGCTCCTAAAATGCTTCGGCTATTTTATGCGGCATGAAAGAACTTAAAGTTTGTATTGAAGCTGCTGCCGCAGCTGCAAAACTTATCTCTGGCTATACGGGTAAAAAATTTAAGATTAAGCATAAAGGCGAAACTAATCTTGTCACTGAAGTCGACGAAAAGGCCCAAAAGGCAATAGTTAAAGTTATTCGCAAGCACTTTAAGAATGATGCCATTTTAGCTGAAGAGGGTGATCTCTCCACTACCGCCACTGCTGAACGAAGGTGGATTGTTGATCCAATTGATGGAACAACAAATTTCGCTCATGGATATCCTAAGTTCTGCGTCTCTATTGCGTTTGAGCGAAATGGAGAAATTCAGGCGGGTGTAATTCATGATCCAAATTTGAAAGAAGTTTTTTCAGCTGCTCGAGGCAAAGGAGCCTTTTGTAACAAAAGAAGAATTCGTGTTTCAACTGCAGCAGAAACTTTAAAGCAAAGTTTACTCGTCACAGGATTTCCCTATGATCTCGACAATCCCCTTTACGATAATGTCCCCTACTTTCTTCATTTCTTAAGAAAAGTTCAGGCCGTAAGACGAGATGGTTCAGCAGCTCTCAATCTGGCGTATGTTGCTGCGGGAAGATTCGATGGCCTCTGGGAGCTCAGCCTCAAACCATGGGATTACGCTGCAGGAATTTTACTGGTTAAAGAAGCTGGCGGAAAAGTATCTCATATGAGCGGAAGAGACGTTCTCGCAGGCGACCACGCCCTTCTTTGCACCAACGGAAAAATTCATAATGCCATGCTTGAAGAAATTCAAGGCTTACCGGCAGCACGAAAACTGATTGGCTAATTCATTCGACTAAGAAGTTCTCTTGCGATCTGTTTACCGCGCTCAACTCCGGGTTGATCAAAAGGATTAATCGTTAAACGATCTCCAGCGTACTCAATCAAAGCCTGAACTGTGACAAGTGTTGTTACAATATCTTCGAGTTGAGGACTAAGTTGCCACTGCGCCATTGGCTGATAGGTCTCAGGTAAGTTGAGACGTTCTTCAAAACTTTTAATCGTTGAATCAAATAAAATTCTTTGAACATCCGGCAGGCCTATTCGAGAAAGTGAATCAAAGGGCGCCTCGAGAGTTCGAGTAAAACTTGTAGGTCTTTCAGAGGGAGTAAAAAACCAAAACGCATTTCGCTGAGGTCCTTCCATAAGAAGCTGAAGAACCGAATGCTGATCTTGAGGGCCTTGCAAAACAATCGGCATCATCCCAAGACGGACTCCCGCCTTGGTCAACTTTCCAAGACTTTCCGCAATGGCCTGTTGAATCCATCGAGCCAATCCGAGAAAGCGATCGCCGTAACTCCACAAAATAAGATTGTCTTTCTTAGTTCCAAACAACATTTGAAAGAGGGTCTCTAAAATCTCCGGATTTTTCTGAAGACTCTCGATTTTCTGACGAGCTAAAGTCAGCAAGGAATCAAAATTAATCCCCTTACTCTCCAAAAGCGCACGATGAAACGGGGTAAAATGAGTAAAACGCCCCCCGATATCGCTCGGGATTTCAAGACTCAAAATATT
The DNA here is from genome assembly GCA_964601045.1 of uncultured Bacteriovoracaceae bacterium. Taxonomy (GTDB): domain Bacteria; phylum Bdellovibrionota; class UBA2394; order UBA2394; family UBA2394; genus JAQBPA01. The sequence continues at coordinate 34,591 of CAZRLF010000005.1, read as the reverse complement.
TTCGCGTTTAACCCAATCTCGCAATGTCCCCTTAGAAGGATCAGTCACTGCTATAAGTTTGTCTTTTAAACCCGACGCAAGAACTTCAGAAATGAGCGCCTTAATCTCAAGCGTCTCGCCCGATTTGCTCACTGCAAAAAAGAGTGGATTTTCAAGCGTCTTTAATTTCTCCCACCGACGAGCATCAACTGTATCAGCAATGTGAATACTCTGCCGTAAGTCACACGCATCAAGAAAAACCTCAAGAGGAATAGAACTCCCCCCAATTCCAATAACAATAATATTTTTAGCTTGAGCAATTTTATCGCGAATTAAAGGCTCAACAGCCGGCACCGAATATCGAAACATGGGATGTTCAGCACGTAATTTTGAGGGGGTAGATTCAGGAAGACCCTGCTTCCAAACTTTAAGTTCCATCTCAAAAAAACTTAAATCCCCACTAAAAGTTTGAAAAGCGCGATTCTCCACAACTTTTTTAGGTCCCCCGATTCAGAGTGGGGCCTCCGTCACCACATACCCCACTCTGAATCGGGAAAGTTCTGGGATCCGCCCGAATTTACCTCCGTCACCAATGTCCCAGTTTTTTGAGGTTGACTGCGTCATCATTTCCGCTTTCTTCCAACTTTCTTAGCTTCATCACGGCAGAAAATACCTACAAGTCTACATAATTAAACTGCGACTTTGTTTCCGCAGGCATCTAGACACTGACCCATTTATGCCTCAGAATATTTGTATGTGGGTGGGGCGACGAGGTCTCTTATTGTTTGTAAACCTTGTCTGCGTTTTTCTTTCTTCCTGTCATCAGTCTGCCAATAGTTTCAATTATTCTTATGCCGCCAATAAAGCGGATCCGATCTCTGATGCGATCGATATGGGCGATTGGAAAGTTGTTCTAAAATTAACCGAAGGTAAACGTGACCCCCTTCTCGAATTAATTCGCCGGCGTGCGCTTTACGAACTCAAAAAATTCGAAGACGTTTTAAAAACTCCTGCTATTACCGATCAGCGATTTGCTTCTTATGACATTTTCTTAAAAACACTTTCAGCCTTCAATGCTGAAAAATATGACGTGGTCATTAGTTTTGATACTCCTGATGATTTGCCCAATCCTCTTCTTGAACGTTTATCTATGCTTCATGGAGAAGCGCATCAAGAACTAAAACAGCTTGAGAAAGCTCGAGATCTCTACGAAGAATTTTTAAAAAAATATAAAAGAAGTTCGTTCCGTGCCGATGTACTCGTACGCCTTGCGGATATCCGCCTCACACTAGGCGAGCAAGAAAAAGCCATCCAATCCTATGAAGATCTTTATCGCGGATATCCCGTCTCAGATAACGAAGATATCGCCCGACAAAAACTGATCGATAGTGGCAGATTCGCAGCAATTGATACCGATGCGCACCTCGCTCGCATCGAAACCCTTCGAAGAGCAGCTCTCTTTAAAAAAGCAGGGCGTGAAATTGAGCTCCTTCTTCAAAAAATTGAAAAGCGAGAATCACGCCAACGCCTTGAACTTGCGATGGGGCAAGTCAGATTTGGTGAACGCAATTATCGCGATGCCATTAAGCATGCCAGGCGAGCACTTCTGCAACAACTGCCCGAAGAAATTGAAACTCAATGGAGGCAAATTCTGGCCACGTCTTATATTCGAACGGGCGCACCTGAAAAAGGCACTAAGGAATTCCTCCTCCTTCTCAGCAAGAAAATAAATCATGGACTTAAAGAAAATATTATTTACCGACTCGCAATGACGGCTCTCGATAATAAAGAGTACTCTCTCGCTGCCGATTATTTTAAAGAATTAAGAAAAGATTTTTCCAAAGGAAACTACGTCGAAAGCTCTCATTGGTTTGGTGCCTTGAATGATTATCTTTTGGGTCGATCCACCGAAGGTGCGGCTGGCCGAAATTACTTGCTCAATTCAATCACCCTTCTCGAAAAACTTCCCTCTTTGCCTGATGGAAATCAATTTGGAGCACAATCTCTCTACTGGCTCTACCTAACCCATTGGCTGCTCGATGAAAAAGCAAAAGGAAAAGAGATACGAAGAGAACTAGAAGATAACTACCCACTTGCATTTCACACCCGTCTTCTCTTTAAAGCTCCATTCAAATTCTTAGACGACGGTAAATTCTATGGTGGATCATCGGCTTCGCAGGATCTGCATATTGATTCAATTGAAAAAATTTCAAACGATACCGCCTGGCAAAGGCTAGAACTCTTTAGGTCTGTCAATTTAAAAACCTGGGGCTCCATGGAACTCGATCGCTTCTTAGAATCTTATCGAGGCAGCGATCAACGAACTCTCATTGCTATTGCCGATAAACTACAAGGAGTTGAAGACTGGGCAAACCTGGTACGCTTCGCCGAAAAAAACTTTGCTCGTCCAATCAAAAATCTAGATTTAAAAGATCCAATTGTTAAATTTCATTATCCTCGTGCCTACGAAAAAGAGGTCCTGAAGTATTCCTCTCAATTTGGCGTCTCCCCCTTCTTGGTCTGGGGGGTCATGCGCGAAGAAAGTCGATTTAGAGCCGATGTCATTTCTGTGGCCGGCGCCGTTGGCCTGATGCAACTTATGCCTCGCTTAGGAAACCGCATCGGAATGACACTTCGAGATTCTCCTTCAAAACGAGGACAGCTCACCAATCCTAAGCGAAACATATTCTACGGCACCTACCACCTGCTTGAACTTCAAGCTCAAGTCGATCGGCTACAAGTTCCTGAAGATTTAAAACCAGTACTTCAAGTGGCCTCTTACAACGCTGGTATTGAAGCCGTGCAAAAATGGCTCAAAGATAAAGACTTCTCAAGCGTTGATGTATTTGTTGAGTCGATTCCTTATCAAGAAACTCGCGGATATGTAAAACGCGTTTTGCAAAGCGCGTATGTTTACTACCGCCTCTATGGTAGCGGCGCAAAAAGCGAAGTATTTTCTGACGTTCAAAACTCAGTTTCGTTTAACTCAAATAATGGGGGAACCTATGAGACGCTCAGATGACAGAGACGAAAGAACATCGACCGGCAAGACGCAGGTTATTCGATGGAGCGAGCAATCCACGAAGCTGACTCTTTCAAAATGCAAACTCACCGTTACTCTAGGTGAAAATAAAGGAAAAGAATTCATCCTCACCCAACCTGTTATTCGCGTTGGCACAAAAAAAGAAAGTGAGCTCTGCCTTAAAGACGATACGATGAGTCGAACCCATTTTGAGATTTTACAATCAAAAGAAGGCTACCTACTTAAAGATGCCGAATCTCTAAACGGTACCTACATCAACGGAATTAAAGTGAAAGAAGCTTTTCTTACGTCAGGCGCAACCATTCGTGCCGGAAAAACCGAAATGAAGTTTCTTCCAATGGATGAAACATTTGAAATTTTACCCAGCAAAAAAACAAAGTTCGTTAATATTATCGGGGGCAGCACTCCGATGCGAAAAATCTATACGATTATTGAAAAAGTGGCTCCCACCGAGGTCACCGTACTTGTCGAAGGGGAATCAGGAACCGGAAAAGAACTTGTCGCTCAGGCTTTGCACGAAAAAAGCAAAAGAAATAAACGTCCATTCGTTGTATTCGACTGCTCCGCAGTTGCCGAGAATCTGATTGAAAGCGAACTCTTTGGTCACGAAAAAGGTTCGTTTACGGGAGCAACCGGTATGCGCCAAGGTGCGTTTGAACTCGCTGATGGCGGAACCATTTTCTTAGATGAAATTGGCGAGCTTTCTCTTGAATTACAGCCTAAACTCTTAAGAGTTCTCGAACAAAGAACAGTTAAACGTGTGGGTGGCGATCGCCCTATTAATATTGATGTACGCGTCATCGCGGCTACCAACCGAAATCTCGAAGCCGAAGTTAAAAAAGGAGATTTTAGAGAAGACCTTTTTTATCGTCTCAACGTTGTGCCCATTTATCTACCCCCGCTTCGAAAGCGACGCGAGGATGTTCAAATGTTGATCGAACATTTTTTAGACGAACACAATAAAGCTCAGCCCGGCAAGGAGATTCAGGGCGTCGATCCGGCCGCGATGGAGCTTATGCTTAATTACGAATGGCCCGGAAATGTTCGAGAATTAAAGAACTCCATCAGCCGAATTATCTCCTTCATGGAAACATCCAAAGTGACGGTTGAAGATATCCCCGAGAAGATAAAGCTTCCTGCCACAAAAGCCGAACTCGATATTCGAGAAGATCTTGGATTCAAAGACGCCAAAGAACAATGGATTGCTTCATTCGAAAAGCAATATTTGCTCGAAGTTCTCAAACGAAATAATTTCAATATTTCGGCTGCCGCCAAAGAAGCAGGCATCGATCGAAAGAGTGTTCAACGCCTTATTCGAAAATACAATTTGAACACAGGTGGTCGCTCATTCGAAGATGACGACGAAGAATAAGATCAAAAATTCTTTAGCTAAGCAGCGGCAGGCTGACACTTCGGCAGAATAATTACAAATTTCGTATTCGACGATTTATCGTCATAAAAAAGTCTGCCTCGGTGAGTCTCTGCTATTGCTTGAGAAATACTTAGACCTAACCCAGTTCCCTGTCCGGGCGGCTTGGTTGTAAAAAATGGTTCCATCATTCGAGCGACAATATTGCGGGCGATTCCCCGACCTGAATCAGTCACACTGATCTCAACAGACATATCAATCTCTTGAGCTTCAAGCTTAACCCAGGCCTCATCTCTATCTTTGACTGCATCTAAAGCATTGTTGAGCAAATTAAGGAGAACCTGAACTATCTGGGCTGACCTACATTCAAAGATAAAATTACTTTTTGCCTCAACTTTAAGTTCCACCTGAGCGTGATTAAATCTCTCCTGACAAAGAGAAATTGTATCTCCCAAAATTGACTCAAGCGAGACTTCGGCAAAGGGATCGCCACTCGTATTGCGCGACACGGTTCTAAGCCCTCGTACGATTTTTGCAATTCTTCCTGCCGTCTCCTCAATTTTCTCTAAATCTTTTCTCAATTTATCGTTAGTGAGATCTCCAGAATCAAGCAATGAGATCAAATGCGAAGATTTACCCTGAATAATCGTGAGAGGATTGTTAATCTCGTGGGCGAGCCCTCCTACCATTTCACCTAGACTGGCCATTTTTTTCGACTCCACCAGAGTCATTTGATCAACACGCTTTTGTCTAATATCCGTCGCAATTGTTCCAAAATAAGGATCTGATCGCTGCGAATCGCGAATGGCGCAAATTTTAAGAGCAAACGGCACCAGTTCACCCTTCGATTGATCGAGCATATTCACTTCGCCTTCCCAAAGTTTACCGTTCTTAGCGAAGGCCATTCCTTCTCTTAAAAGTGCGCGATCACTTTCTTCAGACAAATAATTAAAAATATTCTTTTCTTTAGCGATGTCCCAACCAAAAGATCGAGATGCGACGGAATTGACCCAGATTAAATTTCCAAAGTGGTCCCAATATCCAACAATATCATTTAAGTTTTCAACAAGACTTCTTAAGCTTTGAATTTCGAGATCTCGTTTACGATGTTCACTAATATCTCGAATGATCCCCACCAAGATGGGGTTTCCCTCTTTATCAGTACAGACAGTTTTTTTTGTCCAGATGATATGTTCTTCACCATCAGATCCTAAGACTCGCTCTTCAATTTCGTTTCCTTTACCCGAATTAAAAACTTCATTATCGAGTCGCCAAAAGTGTTCAGCCATTTCTTGCGGAAACAAATCAGGATCCGAAAGTCCTAGGTACTTATCACGAGGCAATTTAAGAATTTTTCCAAAAGCTTCGTTACCAAAGATCCAATTGTGCTGCCGATCTTTGACAAAAATAGGATCAGGAATTGCATCAAGAATTTGATCAAAATGAACTTCAGGTCCTTGAGGTGGGCTCTTTATCTCAGCCGCGGATTTCTTATCTTTAGCCTTTGGCTTGCTCATACACCCCCTCAGCAATTATCTCTTAAGTAATGCGTCAATGCCACCTACCCGACTTAGGGCTCAGTCCCGGTACCTTGTGAGGCTTTAGCAATTCTGAGATACTTTCAATAGGTTACAGAATGAACCCTAAACACCCTGAAGCAAGGCTTTTAATTGTAGACGATGAAGATGATCTCAGAGAGCTCTATAGAGATCTTCTCGGTCGCTTAACGCCTCATATTGAAGAAGCCCGTAACGGCAAAATCGCCCTCGAAATGTGCCGACAAAATAAATACGATGCGATCCTTTCAGACATCAATATGCCAGAAATGAACGGCCTCGATTTTTTAGAAGCGCTGCGTCTATCCAATATTAATACACCTTTTGTAATCTCGACTGCCTACGGCGATAAAACGAATGCTATTCGCGCTCTTCGAGCAGGCGCCTATGACTTTGTTGAAAAACCAGTTAAAAACTCTTATCTGATCGATGTAATGTCCGCCGCCATTGAAGTCGGACAGAATTTAAATGCTCTTCATAAACCATTGGATGAAGCCTACGACTCGATCGAAAAAGAAATCGATCGTCAGAAAAAGAAAAAGTAGAATATTTCAGTTATTTTGGCAGACCTTCGCGCGCTAAATTCCTGTTCCATTCAGGAATTTCGACGACTAAATCAGCTTCGCCATTTGGGACACACTGACACGAAAGCCGCGACTCAGCGGTATTACCAGGGGCAGAATCCAGCATATCGAACTCATAATCTTCTGCTTCACTACATGTCTGAAGACCGCGCTTTACAAAAATATGACAAGTTGAACAGGCAGCGACGCCTCCGCAGGCATGATCAATGACTACCCCATTATTGAGAGCGATATCGAGAACACTCCCCGGTAAACCAGTGTCTCCATAAGGCAAATCCTTAGGGTCGACTTCAACCGTCTTATTCATGGGCATAAAAACAACCTTGAATTTCTTTTCAGGCTTTTTAATCTGAGGATATTTTATGTATGGATTTGATCCGCCCATAATTTTGAGCTAGATAAACTTAACGTTTGCGTAAAGTCAAAATGGAAGAAGAAATTAAAACAGGGATTCACAAGTTTCAAACAGAATGCGAGCGACTTCTTCCCGGCATTAAACTCGTTATCCCAGTAAGGCCGACCCAAGGGGCCTTCCTCGTTTCATTCAGCCATGGCGGACAAAGAACCTACGGAACTATCTCAGAAGATTCGTTTGCTGTTTGGGGAGAGTCGAACGCAGCCGATACTGAGCTTAAAACTCAAGCCCAGCAATTCGTCTCCAAATTACTCGACTATGTGCAATAATTTTTCTTTGAAATTTAGCCTTCGATAACCTTAACTGATTTGATGATCACAGGCTCTTTAGGAACATCCTCATAATAACCTGAAGTCGTGGTAGCAACCTTACCAATTTTTTGGACAATATCTTCGCCCTTCACCACCTTGCCAAAAACGGCATATCCGGCGCTGATGTTCTTAATATAGTTTAAATTTTTATTATCAATGAGGTTAATAAAAAACTGAGCGGTAGCCGAATCAGGATTATTCGTGCGAGCCATTGCAATAGTGAACTGAGCATTGGGAAGACCATTTGAAGCTTCGTTCACAATAGGAGCACGAGTAGCCTTCTCTTTCATTCCTTGCTCAAACCCACCGCCTTGAATCATAAACCCATCAATAACTCGATGAAAAATTGTTCCGTCATAGAAACCCGCTTTGGCGTACTCCAAAAAATTAGCCACGGTTTTCGGGGCGGCTTTGCCATCGAGTTCTAAAACGATTCTTCCTAAACTTGTTTCCATTTCAACCACAGATTTCTCCTTCACATTGACCGACTCTGCTTCAACAACTGGAGCAGATGACTTTTTAGTACATCCGACACTAAAACATAATGCTAAAATGAGTAAGCTTAGATTTATTCGTCTCATAGGGCTCCATCTCAGCGTAAATAGCTAATAACTGACAATTAAAATATATGTCGTCTTGTCGAAACACTAAGAAGCATTCCCACAGCAATCATATTGGTCAGCAAACTCGACCCGCCGTATGAGAAAAAAGGGAAAGTCACCCCCACAACAGGCAGCAACCCAATCTCCATTCCTAAATTAATGATCACATGCCACATAATAGTCGCTAACGCGCCCATAGCCAAAACAGCCCCAAATTTATCTTTAGATTTTCGGCAAATATCAATACCGAGCAAAAGCAAAATAAAAAATATCGCCAGAACAATAAACGAACCCAAAAAACCCCACTCTTCGGCAAAGGAAGAAAAAATAAAATCAGTATGATGTTTAGGCAAAAAATCGAGCTTACTTTGGGTTCCTTGCAAAAAACCTTTGCCAATAAATTGGCCACTTCCCACCGTAATCATACTTTGAATCGCTTGATATCCCCCCTTTAAAGGATCTTGGGTAGGATCCAAAAATGTCGTGATCCGAACGCGATGATAATCCCTTAAGACAAAATTATACGCCAGTGGAGCAACAACCACAGCCAAAATGATGCCGGTAATAAGAGTTCTCATGCGCAGGTTGCAAAAAAAGATGATGGTAAAGGCCACGAAGAAAATCATCATCGCCGAACCTAAATCTGGCTGCTTAAAAACAAGTACCCAGGGCAGTCCAACGATAAAGAAAACTGGAAACAATTCTTTAAACCCATAGCCACGGGTTAATCCCACTTTCTCGCGCGCATAGAACCGAGCCAAAACAAAAACCACACCCAGCTTTGCCAACTCCGAAGGTTGAATATGAATCGGCCCGAGAGGCAACCATCGCTGAGCACCAAGGGCAGTTTTTCCAGCGACACTAACTAAAACTAAAAGGATGATCACCATGATATAAAACGGCCACGCCAGTCTCTCAAACAGACGATAATCTAGAAGTGTCACAAAAAGAGCGACTCCAATTCCACCCCCAACAAAAATGAGCTGCTTAAAAAAAACATCGTTTTCTGTTCGGTAGGTCGAACTGAATAAAGTCATGAGACCTATCGCTAAAAGCAAAACGACCGTACCAAAAAAAGACCAATCAAAATTGCCCAAAAGCCTTGGCTTTGCGGATGATTCAGTTTGCATGAGCTTTATCTCCTTCAGCGAATTGCTTCAGATGCGATTGAATAAGTGCCTTGGCAATCGGTGCCACACCTGATCCATGGCCTCCATTTTCGACGATCACAGCCACAGCAATGCGCGGATCATGTAGAGGTGCCGCACCTACAAAAAGAGCATGATCTTCAAATTCTTTTCTCTTCAGTCTCTTTGAGAGTTCTAGAGCAACCGACTGAGCTGTCCCTGTTTTTCCACCAAATTCAACTCCCGCAATACGTGACGCACGTGCCGTACCCATTGGCCCGCTAATGACTTGCTCCATTCCTTTTAAGAGAGCCTCTCGAACCTCAGGCTTTAAGTGCACCTCGTTTTCGAGCCTTGCATCAAAACTTCGCAATAGCTTCCCCAATGAATCGTGTGCAGAGCTGACCAGTTTAGGTTGAAAAATTTTGCCCCCATTTGTTACTGCTGAAACCATTCTCACTAGCTGAAGAGCTGTTACAGTATATCCACCTTGTCCAATCGCTGCATTAATTGCCTCGGCCTCGACTGTTGTGCCTCCCGAACTATAAACCCAATCAGAATTTGAAATATGCCCAGGCTGTTCAGAATTAAATCTAAAAATGCGGTCAACCCTCCCTTGAAAAAGCTCACTTCCGATAAGAGTTCGACGACCAAAACCAAATCGCATTGCCCAAGCATACATTGAGTCTAAACCTAAATTTTGTCCGACATTATAAAAGAAAACATCACACGATCGCTCAATAGCCTGAATAATATTCACACGACCATGTCCCTCTTTCATATGACATTTCCAGACACGATTACCGAGTCGATAAAAACCTGGGCAAAAAACGGATGTATTTAAATCGGCGACGCCTGACTCAAGCGCGGCCGCAGCCATGACAAGTTTTAGTGTACTACCCGGAGGGTAATGCTCTCCCACCACTCGATCGAGATAGGGCTTATCCTCTCGATTCATCCATTCATCAAAAGTTGCCGACGAAATCACTCCCGTAAATGCATTCGGATCTAGTGCTGGATGAGAAACATAAGCAAGAATCTCACCATTGCGAGGATCCATCGCTACCACTGCACCGTCTTTTCCCTTCATAAGATCATTCGCTAAAATTTGAAGGTTAGCATCGATCGTAAGTCGCAACAGGCTTCCACTTTCTGGTTCGATCCGATTCGCTTCGGAGAGCATCGACCACTGAGAGCGATTAACTCGTCTACCCTTTACATCAACAACAAAAAAATCGCGTCCATCATGTCCTCTTAAAAGTGGCTCATAGAGACCTTCGATTCCCGTCACACCCTTTTGATCTCCCTGACGATAAGTTCGTTCAGGGTAAAGTTCTTGATATTTACGCAGATCTATCTCGTTTATTTCGCGCGTGTAACCGACAACATGAAAGAAGGCGTCCTTAAAAAGATAGTCGCGAACAGAATTGACTTCGATATCAATACTCGGAAGTTCCAAAGATTGACTTTGTAGAAGCGCAAGCTCATCAAAAGTCAGGTCCGACGCAATCGTCTGAGCCTGATAAGGCGGAGATTTTTTAAGCCTTTCAACACGTCGCTCAAAATCAGTGGCATTCCATTTAAAAACATCGCGAAGCACATTCAATTCTTGGTCAAAATTCTGTGCGTTTCCCCTCGTAAAGCTAACCTCAAAACGCGGTCGGCTATCGGCAATAAGTTGTCCATTGCGATCGAGAAGGGGTCCTCGAGGGGCCGAAAGACGCTCCACCTTAAATCGATTTCGATCACTAAACTCTCGATAAACAGCACCTTTCCAAATTTGCAAATACCAAAGACGAGACAGAAGAATAATAAATAAAACACCAAAGAGCACTGCCACGGTAATCGATCGCGCTCGAAGTTCCGAAACATTATATGGATCAGATAACTTCATCGTGCCTCAAACATTCCCAAAATAGGTTTAGCGAATAAGTAAGAAATCAAACTCTGACATAAACCAATACTCAAAATTCGACCCAAGATTTTAAAACTCATTGCTGAATCCCCGCTGACTTCATGAATGAGCAAAGCTTGAAACAAATGAAGTCCAACCGAGATCAAAAAAATAACTAGAGCCAACTGCCATCGCGCAGAAATTGTAATTCTTGAAATAGTCAGTCGAAGAGCTAAAAAAACTCCCAAAAGAGAAACCCAGCACAGTCCCGAAGGCATCAGAGAAAAAGAACCCCAAATAAAAGCTGCAATTAAAAGATAGCCAGAGCCTTCAACAATGCCCCACCACGAAGCCCCAATTAAAAGCAAAAAAGCGGCTCCATCTGAAGTGAGCCAGTAAGGCAAAGAAATGGATCTCATGCATATTAACCAAGAAGTCCAGATAAGCAGCAACAATACGGACGAACGCCCGGCGTAACGAGACGATTCAACTCTGTTATATTCTAAGGCCATCGCGCTAAAGTTTGGACTACAAAAACTTCTTCAAGAGATTCAAAATCCACGCTTGCCTCAAGTGCGGCTTGTTCCAATACAAAATGAGGATCTTTTGCTAAGCCCACGACGACACCAATTTTAAATCCAGGAGGAAAAAAGCCTCCAAATCCCGAAGTCACAATCTCATCTCCCTCTCTTAAATCAAAACGACGTGGCAAAAATCTTAAGTTAAGCTCACCTTCGACAGTCCCCCCCACAATCACTCTGGTTCTAGAACGTTGAACAACAGCATCGACTCTCGAGTTTAAATCCGTCACTAACAAAACTGTAGAGGTTGTCTTATAAGTCCGTAAAATCTTACCTATCACCCCCTGCGGACTAACGACGGCCATAGTTTCCGAAATTCCATCGTCTGTGCCTCGATTAATTTCAAGAGTCCTAAAAAAAAGACTCGGATCGCGGCCAATCACTCGAGCAAGCAACAAAGGAAGTGAATGCTCTTTTTTAAATTGAAACAAAGCACTGAGACGATCTCTTTCGTTCATCAACTCATTCATTCTCTGCAGCTCAACTGTCTTTTGAGCGAGCTCTTCTCTTAGCCGCGTATTTTCTTGATCAGCGCTCCAAAGATGTCTCATCGTATCAACGCTTGATGCCGCCTTATCATGTGACCACGTGGCTAACCACTCCAATGGATAAAAAACTTTTCCAAAGAAGCTATCGATCATTCGCGCGCGATTTTGAAGGCTACCCTCAAATGTAAAATTGAAATAGAGATTGATCGACGCAATAACGACAAGAAGAAAAAGGAGCCAGGATTTCTGTCTGTTAATCGATGGATAAAGCACAATTCATTAAGAACCGCGAGTGGTCACTTTCTTAAGTAAATCGAGTTCGTCCAAAACCTTGCCCGAACCTCTCACAACGCATGTTAAAGGATCTTCGGCAATAATTACCGGCAAAGAAGTTTCTTCTCTCAATAATATATCAAGATTTCGAAGAAGAGCCCCTCCTCCCGCCAACACAATTCCTCTTTCAACGATATCTGCTGAGAGCTCAGGAGGAGTTCTATCAAGTGCCAAACGAACGGCTTCAACGATGGCATTAATAGGTTCCGAAAGTGCCTCCCGAACTTCATCTGAAGAAACCACGAGCGTCTTAGGCAAACCAGCAACTAGATCCCGACCTTTTACTTCTTGAGTTCTTTCTACACGATCAGGATCAGGATAAGCTGAACCGATCTCAATTTTTATCCTTTCAGCCGAGCGCTCCCCGATAGCTAAATTATATTTTCTCTTCATATAATGGACGATCGCTTCGTCCATTTTATCGCCCGCCATGCGAACCGAAGAACTAAAAACAATGCCGGCAAGAGAGATCACAGCGACTTCAGTTGTTCCACCACCGATATCGACAATCATATTGCCCGAAGGCTCAGTAATCGGAAGACCGGCTCCAATTGCAGCCGCCATAGGCTCTTCGATCAAATATACTTCTCTCGCCCCAGCACTCTCCGCAGATTCTCGAACAGCCCGTTTTTCGACTTCGGTGATACCTGAAGGAACGCAGATTACGATTCGAGGCCTTAAACCAAACCGTCGATTATGAACCTTACCAATAAAATAACGAAGCATGGCCTCAGTGACTTCAAAGTCCGCAATAACCCCGTCTTTCATCGGTCTGATTGCAACAATATTGCCGGGAGTTCGCCCCAACATCTCTTTTGCTTCTCGCCCGACAGCGTGCACTCTTCGTCCACCTCTTGAATCCTTTTCAACGGCGACAACAGAAGGTTCGCTAGAGACAATCCCCTTACCCTTCACATAAACCAATGTATTTGCAGTACCCAAATCGATCGCGAGATCATTAGAAAATATCCCGAACAGAGAATCAAAAATCATGCCGTTATCCTAAAGAAGGCTTCGGTCTAATGGCCAGGACTTTTTGACCAAAAAGACCAGTTTTGCACTCGACCCACCTTAGCCAACAGCCACGTCTTCATCTTGCCGACACTTTGTTTTTCAGGAAGACTGACGAGCATGTCGATGGATTTTTTAAGAAGCAAGAAGAACTCGGTTTTTACAATCATTATTTTTGGTCTTATTATTCTTACCTTCATTCTTTGGGGTGGTCAGCAGGCTGAACAAAATTCGCAAACCAGCTTAACGTTCGTGAATGGCGAAGAAATTCCCTATCACGATTTTCAGCGAATGGTAGCCCGTCAGATGCAAATGTTTGGCCAATTGGCCGGATCAAATGCGAAGCAAAATGATTATTTTTTAAAACTCATTGAGCAAAGAGTTGCTCAAGATATGGTCATGCGAAAAGTTCTTGCGCAGAAGGCCCTTAGTATGGGCATTCAAGTGGGAGATAAAGAAGTTCTCAGCTTTCTCGAAAAAGAAAAAGCATTTCACGACCCTAAATTAAATCGCTTCTCTCCAACCGTCTACCAAGCTGTACTTCAAGCCAATGATCTCAAGCCTCGAGACTTTGAACTCAGCATTAAAGAAGATATACTGAACGAACGAATTCGCGATCTGATTGAACAAAGCCTCACCGCAACTCAAACTGAAATCAAAGATGCTTTTAGAATTGAAAGAACAGAATTCACTCTTAATTCAGCCGTTTTTGATCCCATTAAACTGATTGATTCTAAAAAAATCCTTATTCCCGAAACGGCTATTAAAGAATATTACGAATCACACAAAGACGAGATGAGAAGTTCTGAGCAACGCCATGCCAGCGTTGCCATCCTTGATACCGCACTTATATCAGAGAAAATAAACGTATCTGACGCCGAAATTGATACATTTTATAGTTCTCGCGTCAAAACCGGTGACGAAAATCCACTCGGAAAAGGTCGGCAAGCCCGCGCTCTTCATATTTTGATTTCAGACACGACTGCTAAAGGCGAAGCAAAAGCGAAAGACCTAATCAAAAAAATTAAATCCGAAAGTGATTTTAGAAAAACAGCTCAAAGAGAAAGCGAAGACTACTCCAATTCTTCTCAAGGTGGAGATCTCGGCTATTTTGGTGAAGCTGCAATGGTTAAACCATTTTCATCCGCGGTTTTTGCTCAAACGAATCCCCTTCATAAGGTGATAGGTCCTGTCAAAACTGATTATGGATTTCACCTAATCTGGATTCTTGATCGCACTGATGAATCCACGGCAATGAAATCTCGCAAAGATCAGATTCGATATCTTATTCGTCAAGAAAGAGCTCAATCCGAAATCACAAAAATTAAAGAACAGGTTGAAGGTTTGGTTACGAAGGGTGGAGATCTTACAACTCCACTTCAAAGCCTTGGTTTTAGTATCAATCAGTTTGGTCCATTTGATTCCAAATCGAAAATTCCTGAATTCCCTTTTGTCATTATGCAAGAGGCCCTCAAAGTCCCAGCTGATAAATGGCAAAAACCTGAAGAGGCTGGCAAAAAACTTTATGTGTTTAAAGTTACTAAAATCGACGCTCCTCAACCACTTCCACTTGAAGCCTCGCGAATGCAGATTTCAAAACGGCTCGAAGGACAATACACTGAAAAACTCATTCAAGAGCTTCATCTTGGACTTATCCAAGGAAAGAAATCATGGGAAGACCTTGCCAAAGCAGGCGCTCAAATCAAGTCGTCTAAGAACTTTAAGCCCTATCAAGCCACTCAGGTTCCTGATTTTGGTGAGTCAGATGTCTTGATGAAGACCGTTCAACGGCTGAATCCTAAAGAACCCATTTCCTCATATGTCGTGCATGAAGGAAAATGGGTTTTCTTTCGCGCTTCACAATGGACTCCTCTTCCAGAGGTTGTTTCTGAAACCGAACAGACGCGCTTAAAAAATGATATTATTTCAAAAAAGAAAGTTCAGGTCTTTGATGAGTTTACTCAATCACTGATGAAATCTGCAAAAATTCCAAAAGAGTTTAGAGCAAAGTATAATATCTAAAATGATTTTAGAAACTTTCATTACAGTCTCACTTCAGCTCGTAGAGCGATCAAAATTTTGCGAATTTGAGCGTAAAGATATCCTAACCTTTGAAATCAGCTATCTTTCAAGCAATGTGACACTTGATGTGAACTCTCCCGACGCGAAAATTCTTTTCTGCAAACCCTGGAAGGAGTTTCCCAACCTACTCATCACCGAAGTTGATCTTGGCTCTGCAGGACCTTCGGGCGATCGGCACGATATTGAACTGATTATATACGACTCACTAACAAAAGAATTGAGACAAGTTCTTCGCAAAAAGATAAGAGAAGAAAAGCTCGATGCCGCTGGGGTCAAGGCCGTATGGGAAAATCCATATAGTCTTGAAAAAACCAAAGACGGAAAACCGGCTGTACGCATGACAAAATCAGCTGAAGTTATAAAAATCAATTAAACCCTAAGGGGGGCGCCTCGATGAGTCGAAATTATGTTTTTCGTAGTTTTATTATTTTCTGTTTGATCTCGAGCTTTATCTTTATGTGTTGGGCTTTAGGCTCAGCTCTAAACACTCTTGTTTATGCTTTTGCTCTAGCCTATTTCACTCACCCCCTCGTTATAAAACTTGAAAAGTACAAAATGAGAAGGTCAGTTACCGTCATTCTTATTCTGGCTTTTTCTGCTGCACTCTTAGGTTTGGGGCTCGCGTATTTGGTTCCTTATATCTTGAGGGAGGCACAAGAATTTATTCAAGATCTGCCCTTCATTACGCAATCAGCCGCAAACAGACTTTCTGCCGCGCTTGAAAATCACAATCTCCATCTCAATTTGGGTTTAGAAGATCTTGCCAATTACCTTTCACAAAATTTTCAAAAGATTATAGCTGAATATTCAAAGCCCTTGATGGGCTCTTTAACAACCATACTTACGGGAACACTTTCGGTTATCGTCTGGGTTCTCAATTTAACTTTATTTCCGATCTTGTTTTTCTTTTTGATTCAAGATTATGACAAAATTATCAAGTTCACTCACAGCCTTGTCCCCACTCGCTTCAAACCTAAATTTGAATACTACTCGCATCAGCTTAACCAAGTTCTTTCTGGCTATATTCGAGGCCAGGTCATTGTCGCATCATGTCTGGTTGTTATTTACTCACTCGGATTCTCGATTTCGGGAATTAAATTCGGACTTATTTTGGGCATCATCGCAGGAACAATGAGTTTAATTCCCTATGTCGGGGCAACAATCGCTGTTGTGGGATCTGTCGGTTTGGCTCTGGCCTATTCAGCGGGCTTTTCTGTTTATTTAGGAATTGCGATTGTTATCTCTATCGCTCAAACCATCGAGACTTTTTATCTTACTCCTTATCTTGTAGGAAACCGCGTTGGACTTAATCCACTGGCTACACTTTTGGTTTTGATTATGGGAGCTAATCTGGGGGGAATGATGGGAATGCTTATCGCCATTCCAGTCGGGGGAATGCTTCGTGTCATTTTCACAGATATCCTTGCAAGCTACAAAAAATCTGAGCTTGTAAGATGAAAAAGCAATATTTCAAACTTTGAGGCTGTCATGCCATTGCATCACCACTCAACTCGATCTTTATACACTCGCTAATTACTCGAAGAAACGGACTTCGGAACTAAGTTCTCCTGAATCGTTTTAAGAGAACTTAAAAGAGAAGCACATTTTCTTTTAAGACTCATCTTAATGACCATATCGTTATCAGCGAGCAGCAGCTTTGCGATTTCTACTTGGTTCTCTCTCTCTAAGAGATCTCCAAGTAAAATCGCAGCATTTCTTAATACGGTTGTATTGAGCAGCCCAAATTTATCTCTCTTCTTCAAAATCTCAGAAAGAAAAGAAAAATACTCACTATTACCGGGGGTAATAAAAAAATGTCGAATGAGAGCGATATAAGTCGCATCACCGCCATTTTCGACAAGGACAGGAAGCAAAAATTTTGCCCAATCTTTTCCATGAGATTGCGACAATACTTTCTCGGCCCAAGTTCTTCCTAAATTATCAGAAAAAGGCTTTTGCAGTAATTTGAGAACAATATCGCGTTTGTTTGAATGAAAATCTTTCGATAGCGCACTAGAAATCAAAAGTTCATGCACGCTCTCATCAAAATCTTCGTGATCGATCATTTTACTCATCAAATCTTCCATAAAATAAGAAGGAGATTGCGAAAATGTTTCTCGGGCTAAAGATCGCAAAGCCACAACATCAAATTGAGGCAGAATCGAGAGAAGATAATCTTGAGAAATACCCATCGCTATTGCCGATTTCGCAATATAAACAATGTCGGCGTGTTTTCCGTCTTGTTTGGCAAGCTCCACAAAAGCCTCCGAATAGAGTGGTGCTAGTGCTGCATTTGACTTAATAATATCAGAATAATTTTTTCCCATAAGAGCAAACAAATGATTTTCGCTTTTTCGCTCTCTTAAAATAAGTTCTTTAATTGTGAGTATGGCTCTTTTTCTTTGAGCAGAAGAAATGTCTCCTAAAGTCTCAGCCGATCGAATTCTTCGAGCAAATCGAATCAAAAGTCCTACATCAGAACTATCAAGCTCTTGAAGATATAAAATATTTAAAAACTCAATGGGACCAAAACTTAAAGATTCATCAATAACTTCTAAAGCATTACGATTTAAAAAAACAACAACGGCTCCATGATCTATAAAATCCGTTCCGTTTCGCGCCTCTGGCTTCACACGAAAGCGAATAGTAAGCCCCGAGCCTACCGCTCCTCTACGCCCTTTGAGCGAGTAAAACCCAGATCCTAAAGCCGCTCCTTCATAGTAAAGCTTACCCGTTTTCGTATCGACAAACGATGTGCCGCCATCTTTATCTGTTCTTGAGGAAAATAAATTAGGAACTCCCATCGGCGATCGAGTGATATTTTCGTAATGCAAAAACTCACGCGTTTCATGAGCAACCTCCGTAATGCCCAAATCTTTTGCAGTTTTGCCATTACCTTCGCCAATCTTAAGAGATGCCAACGGAAGCTTGTTCATCCAAAAATGCAATTTTGGATTGCCAATATCAATAATTTTTTTTCTTAATCCCCAATCGTCCATTAACCGGGCGGCATAATTAACATCCATAGCATTCAAAAAAAGCTTTACTGCATTCTTATCGATCCAATGACTCAGATAGCTCGACCCTTTCACCGATGAAGGCTCAAAATCGGCAATGATTTTTTTAATGATTTCAGCATCCTCATCTCGAACCTTCAAATTAAATTGAAATGCTTTAGTGGCAAAACGAATGACCGAAATAATTTCAGGGTTCATTCCCAAGCCAGCACGCGTTGTCTTAGAATGCAGATTGGAATGATAAAAATGTAAAAAGTTCTCAGCAACCCCTTTTAAAAAGGGAGGCTCAACTTCATTCCAGTGTCTTAGATCTCGAATAATACTTTCATTTTCTGGAGGATTCGTAAGTTCGACTAATCCTACTGAAGCAGAGTCAGTATTCTGATTGGCAAAGTCGTAGTCATTAAGCAGGGCCATCTTATCTCCGCGCGGAACTCGCAAAGTTCTAACCTCCCATTTTACTTTGCTACCAGCAAGATACCCGGCTTTACGAAATAGACGAGCTTCGAGCTCAAATGCTTGCTCTGCTGTACCATCGATTACCAAATCCGTATCTTGAGTTGAGGCATAGATATTTGAGAAATCGTAATCAAACCGCTCTTTATGAAATCTCTGATCGCCTTTTTCTCGACGCATATCCCACGCCGCATAATAGGCAAATCCAGCTGCCGATCCTCCAAAAAGATACACTCGAACACCCAAAGCTTCTGCTTCTCGCCGAATCATCTCAAATACGCTTACGCTTTTTCGCTTGGCTTCGATGTATTGGACAAGTTCAGCGGGGACCACGGGTTCCAATTGAACCTCTGGATGAATCACAGAAATCTGCAAAATTAGACTCAGAATAAGATTCATGATTGATCACCCTTTTTATTCATCGAAGAAAGGAGTTCTAGCTTCTGCGCACATTTGGCAAGAATTCGAGAAACAGGCGAGGCTTTGCTATCTAAAAGTCCTTGAATTACTCGCCCTTTAAACCCGTCACTCTTTACCACTTCCACCTTAAGCTCCTCTTTCATTCGCTCTACTCGTTCTTGAACATGAGCTTTCAATCTCTCTTTCGGATCCAAGGCCGAATCAGAGTTTGAAATAAACTTTCGATATTGCCCCAGCTGAATATTACCTCTTACAAAATCAAAAAAAACAATATCTCGACCCTGCCCCGAATCTTCGAGCGCGGCAAGTAAGTTATAATAGGCAGCAACTTCGGTCATCTGGCTTCGTCCTGAATCAAAATAGCGATGAAGGTTCTCTAAAAGTAAGCCCTCTGTATTTTTGGGCAGATCAAGAATTTTAATGATTTTCTGGGCGGTCCAGCGAAGAGGTCCACTGCGTTTACTGATTTGCGCCACGCTAAAGAGACTAAAGATCTGCTCTCTTTCTTTTTCGGTAAGTTTAACAACTTGACCAAAATCGATTGGAGCTAAATCTCCCCGTATTTTTTGATTCTCATTCTGACCTTCATGCAAATTCACGCGATAATTACCCGGGTGTCGATCTGGATCCATATAAATATCATCTCCCTTATCGGCACGATAAAGATTATCTCCTTCGATTTTCCAAATCGTCTGCGAAACATACTCACGAGCGTTTGGCTCGAGTTCTTTTACCGATAACCCAGGAGCCAATTGGCTACCCATCAATCGCTTCGCTACGGGAATTTCATGCGGTACGTTAATACTGAGTCCATTCACTACTTTTTGATAATAAATTCTTCGCGCTGCTATTTTAGACATTTCAACTTCTCGATCAATATTCTGCTCTCTTTCAACAGCTTTACGCGCAGCTTTGATAATCGCATTTAAAAGCCCGTATTTGCTTCCATAGTGCTGCACCAAATAACGTGCCATTCTCTCCAGTTGCTTAAATTCTGAATTCGTATGTGTCTGCGCTTCAAGTCGCAGCACTTTAAAAACCAGCTCCTCGCCCGTATCTTCATATTTAATATGCACGGCATATTTTAGAGAAGCAGCTCCCTTTAAACTCAAGAGTCTAAAGGGCAAAACCTTCTTGCCAGTAAGCTCTCTAAGCTCTTTATAAATCGCTGCCCGATCAGGAATTCGAGCCCTTTCTTGAAGGCTGTAGAGTTCATCTGTATCTTTCGGATCCAGAATTTCAGTCGCGGCTAAAATCTGCCCAATTTTTACTCCTGTTGTTCCAAAAACTTCGAAAATATTTTTAAGCACTCGACCCACAGAGGCTTCTTCATTTGATTTAAGCATCGCGAGTAAATACGAAATGACATAAGATCTTAAATTTTCATTTCCACCTTTCATCGAGTACATAAATGCTTCTAATATTTGTCTTCCAATATTTTGAGCCTCTACCGAATTTCCCTTGAGAATATGATCAATAATCGTACGACTATATCCATTGCGAGGATCAACCTTAGGCAGAAGTCCTCTTGTCGAAGATAAGAAAGTTTCAAGCAGACCCGCACGGGCATCGAGAGGAAGAAGCTGAAACATTCGCCGAACTCTCTCGGGTCCTACCGAAGCGAACTGCGATAGAATAAAGGCATTGGGTTCAATGTCGCCTTTCAGAAAAAGAATAAATTCCCACTGTTCTGTTTTGCTCCAATTTAAAATGGTATCGAGAACTTCAGATAAAGTTTTAACGGCTGAGTCCTGGACTCTTTCACTGATTGAATCATCTCCATATTTCGCCCTATGAATTACTTCAGCCTCCTCCGGATACGAGTAAATTTCAGTTGAAATATCCTCTAAAATCCTAAGATAACCAAGTCCCCTTTCGGGAAGCTTCTCCTGAACGTACCCTATTAGAGATTTAAGCGCTGAGAGCCTGTTTCTCTCAAGGTCTTGAGTTACTTTAAGTTCGCGAGTATCGAGTAAATATTTTAGATGTCTCGACTGTTTCACCTGGTTTTTAAGAAGAGCGCTTTTTAGAGGTTGATCCCATATTCTTCCAGTCAAACCTTCTTGCTCTAAGATCTGTTTCTGAATCTCATTTGAACGAGCCAAAAGATTTTCAAATAAAGAATCTGTAACACTCGTGACCCCACGAGACGAAAGTAGCTTCCACAATTCAAACTGCTCTTGCCAACTTTCATTATAAATTTTATTTCTCACCGAAAAGTTTACTATATGCCGATGAAGACCTTCTGCAGCTGTGGGCTCAACTTGCCAAAATTGTGGATATTTTTCGGCACTTGCTTCAATCGACTTTAAAATTATTCTTTCAGCTTTTGAAGGTGCCTTATGAAGAGACCCTCTCTTAGGCCAAAAAAATTCAGCTTTAGTAAGTGCTTCAATATCTTCTTTTGTCTTGATAAGTTCAGGATGATCAAAAATATATTTATAAAGCTCCTGAGTTAAACCCTCCAAATCTACATTTTCTAAAAATTCACGTTCGATAAAAGCTGCAAGCTCACGAATCGTACTCGCCTTCGCACTTAGATGCTCAAAAAACCATTTTGATATTTCACTATCCCATTTAGATCGAATACTCTTACTACTCGACTTATATTCAAAGTTAGAGAAGTTAATATTTCTCGAAAAAGTAAGCCACTTAACTTTTGCATATTGATCCGTTATTGAATTCATTGTTTCTACAAAAGCTTTATCCCATGCGGGGTTAGTCCCATGAACATTCAGTTGGGTAAGAATAGTTACCGAGTGCGGATAAAACCCCTCAGAAATGTGTTTACCAGTATCCGTTATTCTAACTTTCTCATTTCTTTTTGCTTTTAGATAACCATAAAACTCTTCATACAAGCCTAGAACATTTCGAATATCTAATTCGGCCAACTCCGCTTCTAAACCTTTTTTTAAAAACTCCAAATGTTTAAGATCTCCTTTAACATTATCAAAACTGTCATAGCCTGGAGGAAGAGAGGGCTCCGTTTGTATGGATCTGCCCATTATATATTCTTCCAAATCCATTAGACATTCTCTTAAAGGACTAATCGCCTCTTGCACTTCTTTAATTCGAGAGTGAATTAAGCTCTTTAAATCCTTAGATCCTTTCTGCACTGGTTTTACGGCGTATTCAAAAAATTCTACGACCTCTCTTTGAGAGAAAAAATTCTTCCTAATAAAGGAGGTCAGATGCTTATTTTTAGTAAAGGAATAGGAATCAAAACGATTGAAAAGAAAGTTTAAAAAGGCAAACTTTACCCATACTTCAGATGAAGAAAAATTTTCCGCTATATATATTCCAGAAATAAACCTTCTAAAATTGTAAAAATTTTGCCTTGCCGAATCTCTCGCCCAGACCAATGCCTTGTCTTTTAAAAAGTACGGATAGGTATGCTTTTTATCATCTCGATGAAACAAATGACTAAACAAATTAGATTTCAGAGTATCAGAAAACGATTCAAAAACTATATTATCAGGACTTAATTTGCCTCCAAAATCTTCAAAGATCGAAATTAAATTCTGACGAGCTTCTTTATTAAAAACAAAAGCATCATGGTACTTATGAAAAATCGGCACTATTGCTCCCAAAATAAACTCACGATCCTCTGACGATGACTTTGTGAGAAGCAATCTTAACTTTCTAAAACCAAGACGCATATTTTTTCGATCTAGTGCATAAAATATTTTTTCTAAAAGGCTCAACTCGTGAATATGACCAAAAGTTCCCAAGCTAAACCTAAATAAATAAGAAATATCCGCAAGATAGTCCTCGGCATTACTATTCTCGAACTCTCGTAACTGCCTTGATAGAAAATATTTTTCTTTAAGCGAAGTAACTGCTTTAAATCCTCGCTTCTTATAGTCATCTAAAAATATTGAAATTTTTGAAATGCGTTCTTTAATCCAAGTTGATGATTTGTCTATCCACTTCAACAATTTTCCACCAACAAATTCGCCAGCTTGAGGAATCTCCTTTACGACTTTGCCAGACCAAAGCATAAGCCGATAAATCTTTTTAAAAACGCTCACCGGAAAAAGCAAAATCTTTAAGGTTGTGCTCGCTATTCTCTTAGCAAGATTCGCAAATCTTGTTTTAGTACTCTCGTACCCTGCAATCATAGCGAGCTTTATCCGATGTATATTTCTATACACGTGTAGAGCGAAGATCGATGATAGGTAAGCGCCCACAGCCACTCCAAGAATAGCACTGCCATTTTGCAGGTAGGGTTTGCTGATGGTTACCAGTGACTGCCATTGTTCGTTCATAATCTGAAGCCACTCGTTCATTTTGTTAAAATTTGACGGACTAGCGAGAACTAAAAAATAGGGAATCGATAACCCTGCTACCGCTACAGCAAGAGCTGAAGCCATCTTCATACTTCGACCGTAAAGAAAGGGCTGGGCGAGCGCGTTAGCTCTTAACTTTAGAAGAAAAAGTGAGTTCGGAAGCTTTTTCTTACTTTCATCTAAGTCTGAAAGATCCTGACTAAATTGCCGAAAAGAAATAAATTTCTTAATTATTCCCATTCTCAAATCCGGCAATGGCTGTGCA
Source organism: uncultured Bacteriovoracaceae bacterium (assembly GCA_964601045.1). Taxonomy (GTDB): domain Bacteria; phylum Bdellovibrionota; class UBA2394; order UBA2394; family UBA2394; genus JAQBPA01. The sequence goes on along the minus strand of CAZRLF010000005.1, from coordinate 10,769 downwards.
GAAAGTTCAATTAATTTCTTACCAAATACTTTATTTTGAACTTTTGAGAACAAAGACTTATTCGTTGAAACCCGTGCCCAATCTGATAACCGCTTTTGAATATTGTATATAGCCCAAGGATTGTATCCTGCTTTAATAAGGCGATCGACCGCAGCCAGATCAGCATGAATTTGCGCCTGAAGCTGCCCCTCAGATTTGTTAAGATAATCCATCTGCCTAAGCATATCCTCAATCCATTTCGAATTTTTTTCATTTCCTTTAAAATTCTGTGCCCCAGGATTAAAGATTGAGAGCTGATAGGCAATTAAGGCCGCTAATTCATCTTCACTATGAACAAAAGCGAAGATTCCCATATTTAACTCAAGTTGAGGCAATATCGACTCGGTAATCTTAATTTTTTCTATAATTGCTTTTCTCTGCTCTAGTTTAAGTTTGTTCAAGAGAAAGTCTCGCCGCTCGTCAAGGTTCGAAAAACTCGGAAACAAATAATGTCCCGTAATGGCCTTAAAAACATTTCCGTGCAGATAACTCTCATGCAAACTCATCCACGGAAATAGATTAGCCGTAAGCTTAAGTCGGTAGTGAGCTGGATCACCTCGATACGAAAGTTTATTAATTATTTTCTGAACCAAACGTATCACCGAATATTTTGAAGCAGAGTAGAATACATCTGAAATAAAACTATGATCAGCATTAACCACAATATCAGTACGACTATGTGATAAAGACTCACCAATTGATTGCTGTTCACTATCGAGAACAATTTCTTGAGCCAAACGAATAGCTGCGCTCAAGGCAATTTCAGCCTCAGATTCTCGTCGATTTTCTTCGTCGTGATCATTTGTGTTGGCATTCGCGAACGCAGCATACGGCGCCAAAAGCGCAAACAGCAAAACCACCCGGCCTAAAAAATGCCAAAGAATAGAGATACCCTCCAAGCCTGTTACCTAAACAACTCCAAATTCCATTCAGTGCAAGATTCGTTCCAGCTGCACTATTGACAGAGAATTCTCCGGCTAGATTCTCGTATTCTTTTAGCATTTACCGCTAATCACAAGGCTGAGTGACCATTGTTGTCCCACGCAATGAGGCTCTAAAATCCCTTTAAATGAGACATTGCTGACCCAGATTTTGTATAAAAGCAATGATTTCAAGCTTTTTCACTAGGCATGATTCTTGCTCAATGAGTAACAGTGTATCAGTAGGCAAGGAGCAAATATGCGCGGCATAATTCGTAATCTATTCTTTATTGCTGGATTGTACTTTGGACTTCTCATAAGTCCCCTCAGAGTTTTTGCAGAAACTCCCGAAGAAATTTCTCAGCTTATTCAAAAAATGAATTCCGAAAAAGATCCGTCCCTAAAGGCCGAGCAAATCAAGAATCTTGGCAATCGTCCATATAAAGAAGTGGTTGATGCACTTATTGAAGTCATCAGATCAAACAGCACCAGTAACACTCCGAGTGATATTCAAATTGCTAATGCTCTAGAAAGCATTAGCAAAACTGGTGGACCCAGTACCGATGCAGCTCTAAGAGAAATTTCATCTGAGTTTAAAAATTTGCAAAATAAGTTTGAAGGTTCGCCTCGAACTTATCCTACCCTACAAACGAAGTTCCTAGCGACTCAACAAAGAGTAAAAGCCAATAAAGAGCCAAAGGCTCTGGGAATTACAGTTAAGCAAGCCCCCCCCACTCCTCAAAAAAATAATGAACCTGATTTAACATCCGCTGCCGAGAAAAAGCCTGAAAGTTTACCAGATGGCGAAGTTAAAATTGCTGATCTAGAAGGCCTTATAAAAAAGGCTCAACTCGATTTAGCCTTAACAAAGGACAGAGAGAGTCTTCTCAAAATTTTTGAAGAAATTAAAACCTATAAATATCAAGAAATCAGCGGTGCACTTTTTAGTGTTATCGAAGATCAAAGCCGTAAAGATCCCGTCGATCAAGAGGTTCTCGTACGAGGCTTACAGGTTTATTCTCGAATTGCTGGTGGCGCAGAGTCTATCACCCGCTATGAAGCTTTCTTCACTGCCTTTAAAGCAAGGGCTGACTCGCTAAAATTTGTCCAAGGAGAAAAGCCAGGAGACAAAGATATTCTCATCGCTGAGATGTCTATTACATTAGAGCAACTCAAGAAAAACTTAGTCCCCGTGGATCTCAAATATCTTGAGCCCATGCGAAAAGAAATGATTCTTCTTGATTATTTGCACGATCAAATTTTAGAACTAACAATGAATGAGTACGGAACTTCAATTCCAGCCATTCACAATCCTAAAACTGTTGAAAAACATGTAGAAGAAGTTAAAAAATCTCTCGATCGCCTATCGGCTGTTGATCGTAAACTTAGACCCGTTGAGGCACGTCTAATTATTGAAGATGCAATTAAACTGCTCTATTCAGGCCGAGGAAGAACCCCAGGAGAAAAACCAGATACTTATAACGAAGGTTGGAATCAGGCGGGAAGAAACACAAAAGGAAGCAGTGAGTTAGAAACAATTATTAAGATGGGCTTACTCGATAAGACAGGAATCAAGAACATCCTTAAATTTTTTGAAGACTTTGATCATACCGATCCCAAGGTAAGAGAAGGACAAGGTTTTGCTCCTACCATGCCTATCGGAAGCGACGAGATAAAGAATAAGTTTATCAAACTTCTAAAAGAACAAGAACCTGCTGAAGATTATATTCAGTATGTTTCACAAAATCAGAATATGCCTTCGACTCTCGATCTCATCAAGGCTGCTCAAAAAGAAGGCAAAATCAATTCAAATGAAGCTAAAGCTCTTAGAGGATTTTTAGGAAGTCTCGAGAATAATTTTTACGATGAGTCTGTAGAAGTTATCAATACGCCTGGCGAAAAATTTACTGAGTATTTTGGTCGAGAAAAAGAAGTTATTCGAATCAACGATGTTATAACAAAAATCGAAAAAGGCCATGTTTTAATGACCGGTAAAGCTGGGGTCGGAAAATCAACCATCCTCAGAATGCTTTCAGACTTGTATGTCCAATCAAAACTCAGTATACGAGACGAACTTCCCCCTATTGTTTTAGAGCTTCCAATTACTGCCGTAACTAACAAACAAGATCCGACCCAAATTAAGACTTATATCAATAGTGCTAAATTCTTTTCAAAAGCACTTAACCGGCGAATTTTTATTTTTGTCGACGAAGCTCATATTTCTTCGACCATGACTAGAAATGCGATGAAGAGCTTTTTGACCGAAATGATTAAGCCTCTTGATAACAAATCTAAAGTTCATATGGTTTTTGCGACCACTTCGAGTGAAGCTCGAGATTTACTTCAAGACTCGGCTTTTAGAAGACGATGGAGTGATATTGAAGTTTCAGAATTTGATCGTGACCAAACGATTCAACTCATTAAACAAGCTTTTATTCCTCGATGGCAATATGCTCACAAAAAGAAAGGCTATACTTTTAATCAAGTTACCGATGATGCTTACGAATATGCCTATCGCTACGGCCATATCGAGCAAAGTCATTCAGGTCGTCCCACTGGTCCTAAAGAACTTTTAGAAGGCGCGATCGCCCGTAAACTTAATTTAAATGGCGGAAAAATCGTTGGTCGATTCGATATCGATGTGCCTGATATTCAGGCTTATCTGAAAGACAATAAGGGCATAGAGCTTGTTGCTGGTGATCCTGAATTCCAAAATCTTTTTAATAAAAAATGGGAGGCCTTTGATCAAGACTATATCGGAAACGAAGGCGCCAAAATGATTATTCGAGATATGCTTCTCACTCATTTTGGAAGTCTCTCAAAAAATAAAATGCTCGCATCAATTGCTTTTGGACCTCCTGGTGGCGGAAAAACATTCTTAAGCGAAAAAATAGCTGAACATTTTTTCAAAGGAGCTATTCTTAGAATTTCAGGCGCCGAATATAAAGAAGGCGGACTCGCTCTCAATAAACTTATCGGATCTCCTACAGGCACTGTCGGATCTGAAGAACAACGATCTATCCTAACTAAATTTATCTCAGAGAATCCTCAAGGTGGTGTGATCAAAATTGAAGAAGCTGATTATCTTCACAGTGATGTTGTACAGCTCCTGACTAATATGATCACTGATAAGGAATTTACCGATGGTCTTGGTAAAGTATGGAAGACCGATAACTTCATTATTCAAATGAATACTAACGTCGGCCAAGAGGCAATGATTCCTCCCGACTCAAGTTTTAAAATGACCTGGGAGCAATTTGATACACGAAGGCGTCAGCTTGTTGAGCACGTAAAATTGGGTGATAAATCTATTGAGAGAGTTCGAAAAGATCGTCTCGAAGCATTCTTCGATCAGTTCATGGAAAAAGTTGTTACCTCGTCCGATTCGTTTGTTGAAACTAGCCTTGTTCAGGCAGAAGCGAGCAAACAAAAAAGACGATATACTCCTATGTATATTTTACCTCCCACTAAAGAAGAGCTCCTTAAGGCCGCTCGCGCTAAAGTGGCTTCTTTTAAAAGACAACTTCGACTCGAGTTTAATATGCCTCTTGAATTTTCTGACGACGATATGCAGAAAATTATTGATCTCGATCACTACGAATTTACTAAGGGCCATTCCTATGTGATTGATAATCTGCAGCAACGATTTTTCGATTTACTTTCGCTTCACCTACACCATCGAGGCAAAAAAATTTCAGCAAGAGTACAAGATTCGTTTGTTGAAATCGGCGAAGAAACCGTCCCAGCTCGAAGAATTATTGTTGAAGTCGAAGGCCAAGAACCCATCGAATATCATCTCGGCGCAGTTTCAAATGCCGGAAGAAACCCTTGGGGAGATAACCCAGAAATGGTTTCACGCATCCGAAACTTTACCCGACTGATGAGCGAACAGATTAAAGGAAACAAAGATGTTCTCGAACAAACCAAAGATCTCTTTGTGCAAAAAGCAAGCGACTGGAGTTCGCGGGTTGTTGTTACACTATTAGGTACAACCGGAAACGGTAAAACCGAGTATGCCAAAGCTCTCGGTCGAATGCTTTTTGGTGATGAAGACGCGTATTTTGAAGTTACAGGGGTAACACATGAATACCAGCTGAATGATTATTTTGGTTCACCCAAAGCATTTGTAGGCTCAAATGAAGAAACCAAATTTGAAAGATGGGTAAAGACTCGAATTGCTGCCGGCGGTGGAGTGATTCTCTTCGATGAACTTCTTTCGCTTTCGGGACTTGATAATCAGCAGCTCTCGGATCGCCTTGGTGTTATTAATAAAATTTATACCCTGCTCGATACAGGCCATCTTTCAATTCGAGGAAGAGATTATGACCTCAGCGGATTTCCGATTGTTATTACCGGAAACTCATTACAGGAGTTTTTCGCTCAAGTGGGAGATGATCCTGATTCAGAGCAGATCATTAAAGATATCCAACGTCGAATTACCCGAAACGAGATAGTGAAATACTTTGCCGAAAAGCGAATCGATGCACCAAAGTTGGCTCGCTTCGGTCAAATTCATGTACTAGGCCCTCAACCAAGACATATCACCAGATCCGTTGGTCTTATGAAGGTTCAACAAGCGATTAAAGAAATTAACGCCAGAAGATCTAAACCTATCGAAATTATTATTGATAACGCCGCGACATACGAAGTTGTCAGACGCCTATCGACCGTCACTCTCGGTATGCGCGAAGTTAATCGCGGCTTTAAAACCCTCCTATTTAGTCCACTCCACGGTATTATCCAGCAGTTTAGACAAGCTCAAAAAATCGAAGCTAAATTTGATTCAGAGACCTCAAAAGTAACTTGGTTTGTGAATGGAAAAGAAGTCATACGTGAGGGGGTTCCTATTGATAATGATGAAGAAACAGATGATCCAGAAGATATCAAAGTAGAGAGCAACTGGACTTACAAAGATCAGGTTGTTCCTGATTCAAAAGATACGACTCCTCAAGTGAAAGACTTGCAAGAAATTGAAAAACTTCATACAACTCCTGAAACCTTTTTTACCACGACCGTTCATGAATATTATGGTCATTGGATGATGGATATTTTACTTCATCGCGAAAATAAGCATGGAGCCATGAGTCTCCTTGCAGGTGAAGGCTATCTTGGTTATGTACGCAAAAAATTTACAAAAATTCATGAAGGAAAAACTTTAAGCTCAATTTTTAAAGAACTTCTTTATCTTAATGCCGGCCACAGATCCGATTTTCATTTTAATATTTTTGCAACTGGTGGCGGAAATAACGGAAGTAAAAGAAAAGATGGCGAACCTAACCGAGACGATCTCGGTAAAATGCAAGATCTTATCAACGCGATGATTAACAATAATCTAGTGCCCGAAATTCACGAGGCTTCGTCTCCTCGTCTAAAAAGTGCTTTCGAAGATTTAACCCGAAAAGTCGTAAACTACGCGACTGATTATATTCTTAAGGCGGGTCTTAAGTCGAAACAATTTGAACCTGGCTTTCTAGCCCTCATTCGGAAAAAATTCTACAGCGAAAAAGAACTCGATGAGCTTGTACAAAAAATGGACTTCAAAGAATTCGGCTCAAAAGACGAATTATTTTTGAACGCCATGATAGATGCAATCGATAAAGTATCGCGAGAAAACAATGGAACTCTTCCAGCAAAAGCCAAATCAAACCTGCACCAGATTTTATCAAGATTTTTCGCCGAGGCTATTCGCAGTAATCTTCACAACCCTGATGAAATAAGAAAATTAGAAGAACTTAAAGTAAAGGCTCAGCAAAAACTTAACATTGATACTCTCGAGCCAGAGTTTTCAAATGTGGATTTCGACTGCGCGGCAGCGATTACATCTGCTCTTAAAATGATTGAAACTCTTCCCGCGCCTACAGCTCAATAGCCTTAAGCGATAAAGGTTCTGCTTTCAAAACTGAGGCAGATATCATTAAATAAGAGGAATGAAAGCTTATTTAATGGTATCTGCTTTTTTATTGAGTTGTCTTAGCAATATGTCGACTTTTTCTGCTTCAGTTTCAGAAACTCCCCCCTCAAATTCTATCTACGATTTTACGGTTCAGAATATCGACTCAAAGCCAGTAAAAATGTCTGAGTTTAAGGGTAAAACTCTTCTCATCGTAAACGTCGCCAGCCGCTGCGGATATACCTCTCAATATGAAGGTCTCGAGGCTCTCTATAAAAAATACAAAGATAGGGGTTTCGTCGTTTTAGGCTTTCCCTGCAATCAGTTTGGCTCCCAAGAACCAGGCTCCGAAAAAGAAATTAAATTTTTTTGCACCCAAAAATACAAAGTCACTTTTCCTCTGTTTTCTAAGATTGACGTAAATGGAGACAATGCCCACCCTCTTTATCAATATTTAAAATCTCAGCAAAAGGGCGTCCTTTCCACCGAAGCCATCAAATGGAATTTCACAAAATTTCTCGTTGATAAAAAGGGAAAAGTTCTCGAACGCTTCGCTTCTTCAACTAAGCCGGAAGAAATCGAAGAGAAAATCAAAAAAATACTTTAGCTCGATTTAGGGAGCTCGGGACTGAACAAGCTTACGTTCTTTAACCTCATTATTTTCACCAGCATAAATCAAAGCCACTTTATGCATCTCAATTTCTTGGGGCTCCAGCGAACAATACGAGGCAATAATAATTTTATCGCCCTTCTGAACCATTCGAGCGGCCGCTCCATTTAAGCTAATTTCACCGATATCGCCGTAGATGACATAGGTCGAAAATCTTGCCCCATTGGAGACATTATAAATGTCGACTCTCTCAAACTCTTGAAACTTCGCCTCTCGGCAGAGCTGTCGATCGATGGCAATAGACCCTTCATAATACAGGTCAGAACCAGTCACTGTTGCCAAATGAATTTTTGACTTAAGAAACTCAAGCTTCATTCAACTAAGAGCCTAAAATGATCAGCCCAAACTTGCAAGAATCCTAGCCTAAAACTGAATTACAGTGGAATCATTGCCCTTTTTGCTCTTTAAAACTGACAAATTGCCGGGCTTGCATCTCATCCCTTTTGGGGCCTGATTAAAGTCTCCGTCACCATCGATCTGACAAAATTTATCCACTCCACCCCATTTCTGCCCGACGTAAATTGATCGAGCCTCTTAAGTAGATGATTTAACACGAATCTTTTGCCGGCATACAAATTGCATTTTGCAATAAGTATGAAAAGAACTTTCACCTCTTCAAATAGGTCTGCACTTCTAATGATTCGATCAATGACCGCACTCCTTTTCTGCGGGTTTATCATTGCTTGCAATTCTGATGAGGAACACTCATCAGAATCTGCCAATCAGGTAAAGTCCGCCTTAGATAGATGCAATCCTGAAAGTCTGATTGATAACTCTGACTGTAAATCTGAAATTGAATTCTCAGAAATCGCTACTAAAAGTCAAATCTGCACAGAGAACGGAATCGCCACAGGAGCTTGTGAACTTAAGACTTGCCAGTTGGGATACTTGAAGCAAGAAAACAAATGCTTACCCGCAAAATGCGAGGCAAATGAATCTTACGGAGTTGTGAGTTGTACCTCGAATATTCCATTCTCTTTGGTCGCAAACAAATCGAAAAATTGTAATGATGTAGGCTCCGATTTTGTGTTTGGAGATTGTAGGGTCGAAGAGTGCCAGACTGGTTACTACAAGTCTGAAAATTCATGCTTAGCACTAGCTTGCTCACCTTCTCAAGACTTAGGATTTGCTGACTGCAAATCTGAAATTCCCTTTGCAACAGCTGCCTCAAAAACAAAATCGTGCGATGCCCAAGGAACTGATTATGTGTATGGCTCATGTGTACTAGGCTCTTGTGAAATTGGATATTATAAGCAAAATAATTCGTGCATCCCAAATGTCTGCACTCCAAATCAAACGTCAGATCCTGTCAGTTGCACATTTGATATTTCATATTCATCATCGGCAAGCCGAACCAAAACATGTAACGCGCAAGGCTCTGGATATGATTACGGGGCATGTACTCTGGGTTCTTGCCAAAGTGGATTTTACTCATCCGGAAACTCATGTCTGCCGCAAGCTTGTCAGCCTAACTCAGTAGTTTCTATGGATTGTCCCTTAGAAGTTCAGTTTGCAACAGAAGCTACTAAGCTAAGAACATGCAATAGTGATGGCTCATCTTATTCTTTTGGAATGTGTACAGTTAAGTCGTGTACAGCAGGTTACACCTTACAGAGTAATACGTGCGTCTACCAGGCTCGCCCTATTGTTTCGATGAGCTCATATAACTCTTTTGGTTATTATTATTTTTACAAAGTGGACGATTTAGGTCGAGTAATTCAGTATGATCGGCCAATAAGCTTAATATCAGCAAGCTATCCGTCATTGCCTCTTTCTTACCAGTGGAAGAAATATATGAGAGATGGTTCAGATGAAAGAGTTCTAACCTACGGGGGTGAGACTTTTGAGATTCTAAACGGCGATTTGACGACGGATATTTTCTCTCCTTGGCAGTCAAATTTAAAAGACCTTGCAATTGATTATCTTGATAGAGTTACTTTTGCAGGCAATACAGGGTCTATTTCAGTGAATCGAAAATACGGTTTAACAAACAATAACCGCATATGGATGCAAGATAACAACGGGCATTTGCAGTTCCTTTCTCCTAAAAGTGGAACTTCAGAACTCCCCCCAGGAGCGTCTTCAATTAATCTAATCTCTTCTCGGTCTAAATTAAGCTTATGGGTAATCGATAACCGCAATCATATATGGCGAATGGATGCAGTTGAAGGTTCTGAGTATACTTGGACTCAAGAAACGAATATCAATGGCGCTCTCCCATCAGGTGCTAGCTCGATCTTGAGTGCATTCTCTTGCCAAGTTAACAGCAAGCTTTGCGTTTTGGTTAATAGTGGAAAGGTGTTTTATTGGGACTATCCGGACGAAAATAGCGTTCCTTCAAATCCAGCTCTTAGCTCTTGGAAGGAGTATCTAGTACCTTAATTAGCGGGTCAGTAACAATAAAAAAACCCCGCTTAGTTTCCCAAGCGGGGTTTTATATAAAGGTGCACCGTCCTACTCTCCCATAGAGCTTCCCCTATAGTACCATCAGCGAAGAGCGGCTTAACTTCGGAGTTCGAGATGGGATCCGGTGGAACACGCTCTCTGTAAGCACACCAAACTTTTTTTAAAAACTTGAAGAATAGTCGAGCTCTCATTGAATGCCGGTAAATTTTCCGTTACTCAAGATTTCTTATTTTACATTCGATTATTGATTATTGTTGAGCTCTCACAAACATTCTCAAGTCCACACACTCTCTTCGCTTACTGATTAAAAGTAAACTTCATTGAGCGAACAAACTTAGGAAGTTTATGATCAAGCCTCACGACCTATTAGTACTGGTAAGCTTAAAGCCTTACAGCTCTTACACATCCAGCCTATCAACCTCATCATCTATAAGGGGTCTTTAGGGAGATTGCTCTCCAGGGATACCTTGTTTCGAGGTCAGTTTCACACTTAGATGCTTTCAGCGTTTATCTGATCCAAACTTGGATACCCAGCTAATGCCTCTGGCGAGACAGCTGGCACACCAGTGGTTTGTCCTTCCCGGTCCTCTCGTACTAGGGAAAGCGCCTCTCAAGTATCCTACACTCGCTGTAGATAGGGACCGAACTGTCTCACGACGTTCTGAACCCAACTCACGTACCGCTTTAATTGGCGAACAGCCAAACCCTTGGGACCTTCTACAGCCCCAGGATGCGATGAGTCGACATCGAGGTGCCAAACTTCGGCGTCGCTGTGAACGCTTGGCCGAAATCAGCCTGTTATCCCCGGCGTACCTTTTATCCGTTGAGCGATGGCCCTTCCACG
>CAZRLF010000004.1:0-171598 GCA_964601045.1 uncultured Bacteriovoracaceae bacterium | reverse complement strand
GTTAGGCATGCCGCCAGCGTTCGTTCTGAGCCAGAATCAAACTCTCCAATTTTAATTTTGGATTTTTACCAAAGCTGTGAGCCTTTCGACCTTCGCTTTGGTGAGCGAGATTCAGTTCGTATTACTTTTTAAAGCAATCAACAAAACGTTTCATCAACGTTAATCTCAAAGTGAAACGATAACTAAACAATGTTCTGAACTATCGTTTCTTAGTTTCAGAACAGGTTACTACTTAACTTTCAAAGAACAATTTACGCTTTCGCGCGCTTCGCTTCATCCGAAATTTGCTCTCAGATTCAATCTGATGCAACACAAATTTTCGAGGAATTCTCGAAGCTTTGCCAAAGCTCCGTATGCCGAAGACTTCGTTACGAAAGGTTTTCTTAGCTTTTGATTATTTTGGCAACAACGAATTTAGGAAATATTTTAAAAAATGGTGACGGAGGCAATTTTGATGACGGAGACCACATCGGCCTTTATCAACTAACCCTAAATTTTAGCTCAAAATTTCTAAAAGCTATTCCATTTCGGACCAATTCGACCCGAATGCAATATCGACCAAAAGCGGCACAGATAGTGCTTTAACAGGTGTATTAGCCAAATCCTGCATCTCCGTCACCACCAGATCCTTCACAGTATCGCGTTCCGAGTCATGAACCTCTAAGACCAATTCATCATGCACCTGAAGGAGAAGCTTTGATTTAAGTTTTTCTTGAATCAGGCGTTTGAAAATCCGAACCATGGCTGACTTCATAATATCAGCTGCAGTTCCCTGTACCGGAGCATTGATCGCCATGCGTTCTGCCATTTGTCTGAGAGTCGGATTCTTACTATGAATATCGGGAAGTGGTCTGCGCCTTCCAAATAAAGTCTCGGAATAGCCAAGCTTTTGCGTTCGCTTAACAAGCTCTTCCATATATGTTTTTATTTTGGGAAAAGTTTTAAAATACGATTCCATAAACTCCGCAGCCTGACTGCGCGAAATCGACAGTTGTTTAGAAAGTCCGAAAGCAGAAATTCCATAAATAATTCCATAGTTTATGGCTTTTGCTCTTTCTCTAAACTCTTTACCTCCGTCACCAAAAATGATTTTGGCAGTCTCAGAGTGAATATCACGACCGGAGTGGAACGCTGCGATTAATCCCTCATCGCCGGATAAATGAGCGAAAAGTCTCAACTCAACCTGTGAATAGTCGGCGCTCAAAAGCGAATGATTCTTCTCAGCTATAAAAGCCATTCTAATTTTTCGGCCTTCCTCTGATCGAATTGGAATGTTTTGCAAATTCGGATCCGAGCTACTTAAGCGGCCCGTCACCGTACCCGTTTGATGATAATTCGTATGAATTCGCCCATCTTTTTTTGAAATTAATTCTGGCAAAACATCTACATAAGTAGAAGTCAGCTTTACTAAACTTCGATATCTCAGCAATAATCGTGGCAATTCGTGTTCGTTCGAAAGTTCTTCTAAAACCGATTCATCCGTTGAATAACCCGTTTTTGTTTTTTTAGTCGGAGTAAGTTTCAGCTTTTGAAACAAAACCTCCTGAAGTTGCTTGGGTGATTGAATATTAAATTCCCCTTGAGAGTACTCATAGATTTTCTTCTGAAGTTTTTCAGCCTCAGCATGAAATACTATTGAAAGATTTTTGAGGTAATCTCCATTGACCTTAATACCTGTACGCTCCATATTTCCCAGCACTTCAACCAATGGCATTTCCACTTCACGGTAGAGCCACTGCGCCTCTTTACGCTCGGACATTTCAGCTTTTAATTTCTCGTAAATTTTAAAACTTAAATGAGCATCCTGGGCAGCATACTTGACGGCCTCATATAGTGGAACTTGAGAAAAGTCTTCGCCATCGCCTAATAAGTTTTTGAGATCTCCTTTTTCTTCGGCAACAAAATCGCGCGAAACAGATTCAAGCGAAAAACTTCTACGATCAGCATGTAAAAGATACACCTGAACCATCGTATCGTGAAGTACTCCACCCAATTTACACCCTTCTCGCTCAACAACTTCACGATCGAATTTTAAATTGTGGGCCACTTTTTCTATCTTCTCATCAGCAAGAATCTTCTTGAGCCACACCATTGCTTTTTCGGATGGAATTTCTGCACCCTGATGACGAATTGGAACATACCAAGCTTCTTCCGCATTGCTTGCGACCGAAACACCCACGAGCAAAGAGTTCAAACGGTCAAAAGAATTCGTCTCAACATCGAAGGCAAAAAGACCCTTCTTCTGAATTTGTTGCATCAACTCATCTAAATCTTTTTCTGTTTTTGCCAAGAGCAAGCTCGAAGTTGCGGCTGGGAATTTATCTTCTCCGGTCACTTGACCTGAAGAAACTTCATCCTCTCCCAACTCCTTTCGATAGTTGTGTAAAATTTTTGTGCAATCCCAGTCCCACAAAAAATTTCGAATTCCTTCGCCGAGAGGAAAGTTAAGCGGAGGTGCGCCCTCAAAAGGCAGGGGGAGGTCTCCCTTTAGCTTCACAAGCTCTTGGCTCATTTTTAAATCATCTATATGTTGCTCAAACTTAATTCTGTTTTTTTCGGATAGCGAATTTAAGTTTTTGAGGATTCCATCGATATTTTTATATTCTTTTAAGAGGGTCGCCGCCGTCTTTGGACCAATACCCGGAAGACCTGGAATATTATCGGAAGAGTCTCCCGTTAAACTAAGTAGATCCCAGACTTGAGTGGGCTCAACCTGCCATTTTTCGATAACTTCCTTAGGCCCAATTTCTCTATCTTTAAATGCATCGTAAAGATGCACTCGATCCGACACCAGCTGCATCAGATCCTTGTCAGTTGAAACGATAAAAATTTTATCTTTTGATTTATCTTGCTGAACATAACTTGCAATCCAATCGTCGGCCTCAAAACCCTCTCCTGCTAAAATCGGAAAATGGGCTGACTCACACATCTCTCTAATCGCAACGATCTGTCCTGACAAATCGGGCGGGGGAACCTCGCGATTGGCTTTGTATTCAGGGTAAATTTCTTTGCGAAAAGTGGGGGCTTTTGAATCAAAAACGACAATACAAGACTTTGGTTTTCGCTCTCTCAATAAACGTAAGAGTATACTCGCAAATCCGCTGACAGCATGAGACGGCCTACCCTTAGACGACAACGGCGCCAAAGCATAGTAGGCCCTAAAGACAAATGAACTCGCATCGATTAGATAAACTGCTTTTGAATCTTCCACACCAAGAAGAAAGCAGATTTTAATTCGTGCTACGAGTCTTTTCTAGATCTTCAATTTTCTTTTGAAGTGCTGAAACTTTTTTCGTCAATCTCTCAATTTCTTTTTTTGAAGGAAGATTAAGTTTCGACATAAGAATTTCAAATCCAGCAGTCGCTCGACTTTCAATCTCATCTTTCACTTTTTCAGCCTGCTTAGCTAAACCTGAAGATCGCAACATCTCAGCTTTTTTGATTAAACTATGAACGTGTTTAAGTTGCTTTGCTCGAATTCGTTCGGTGGACTTCATGATTTGACGAATTTGCTTCGTTGCTGCTTTTTCAGCTTGGTGAACAGTATTCGATAGATTTCCAAGTTGTGATTTTAGATTTGTTCGAAGTGCCATAAAATTTCCTTCTCGATTTATTTAGTTTTCTTTCGGAGAACTCTCGCGCCCGACCTTACCTAATTTGATACGTTTGAGATCGGTTATTTTTTCTTTGCGGACCAAGGCCACGAGAGCCTTCAATACATCGGGCTCTATCTTCCCCGCATCGGCATCATTTTTCAAGAGGTCAAATGCTTCACGCTGCGTAAACTTTTTAAAACGAAACGGACGCTCCTGAATCAATGCATCAAACCGATCGAGCGTTCCTAAAATATCGAGAATCAGTGAGTTTGCCTTAATTCCCTGTGGATACCCCTTTCCCAAACGATCTTCATTATGATTAAGAGCAACCTCAGCACACAAATGGTTCGCATCTCCCCAGTACGCCGCATTTAGTGCAAAACTAATTAATGGATGCTCATAAACTGCTCGACGCTCAACTTCATCAAGTGACTGTTGCTTTTCGAGAATACTTGGCGAAACTCGACTTTTACCCAGATCGTGGAGCAAAAAAGCCTGAAAAGTCTTTTTAATTGTGGGCGCAGATTTTACCCAAAGCTCAAGTAATCGAGATCCCATGACCGCAATCACTAAAACGTGACGATAGGCGTATGGATCTCGCATGCGCTGCATTTTAAGCTCTTCAAAAATTATATCTGGACCCCACTGCTCTCCGACCCATTCTCGAAAATTCGGCACCCATCCATCGAGTGCAGGTTTATATGCAGGAATTTGAAAAACCTCAGCAAGGTCGTCCATCAGTTGAGCTGAATCTTTAAACTTGGTTTTTTTCTTAAGATATTCCCCTGAGAAAGGAGTTTTTTTTGCCCAGTCTAGGACATCGACTCCCGCACCTACTATGACTTTACCTCGAAGATCTTTAACTGGCTGACTAAGTTTCAAGTTCACTTTTTCAGGGTATCAAGAATTTTGAAGTCTTCAAATACCTTTACGTGATCTCCAGGATGCGCATAGAGGATTTTCTTGATCTGTCGATTGTTTTGACTCGGAATGACAAAGTCGATCTTAAGGGGTCCGGCAGGAATCTTAAGCCTTCGAACCGGCGTCTCGTAGCGAATTCCCGAGTCTATACTCTGAATTGAAAACCAGGAATACGGAATTGTATTGACCGTAATGATAGCAGTTTGAGGCATCCAAGAGCTGCAAATCAAAAAAATAAAGAGAAGCCCAAGGGCCTGATTAAGCAAAGGGTAAGCCCTGTACCAAGGGATAAACTCCTCGACCTTCGTCTTAACTGGAATGGTTCCTTTTGCTGTCCAATCCCAGTTCTGAGGCAGAGGTTGAATGGGCCAAATCGTTCCAATTTTCTGGCCGAAAATATAATCAGGAAATTCGCGATTTTCGATCAGTTGGTGGATGAGAATTTTAGTATCTTCATCAAGTTCGGCATCGTCGCCAAAAACCTCTTCAAGTATTCTGCCAACGGCATAAACATCGCCTGCAAGCGAAGTTTTTCCATTCGTTTTAAGTTCTGGAGCTTTAAAATAAACTCTTCCGACAACTTGAACTCTCAAAGCAGGATCAGAGCTTTTCTTTGAAACGCCAAAGTCAATTAGCTTTATAAATCCATTTTCCTGAATCAAAATATTGTCAGGGGCAATATCACCATGAATGACATCTTTGGATTGCAGATACTGAAGGGCAGAAAGAAGTTGAGCGGCCAATGATCGCGCGAAGAGGCGCCGATCGCGATTGTTCGCATGACGAAGAAAAGAATCAAAACCAGCGAGTGAACGTCCCTTAATATGTTCGTATGTAGTGATATTTGTTCGAATGAACTGATTGATATCAATAGGAAATTCTCGGATAGCTCTTAAGATAAGGGGATGATCTAAAGATTTTAAAATACTGAACTCCCTGCGGTGCATCTCTTCGAATTCTGTTTTGCCCTGATATTTAGAAAGCAGAATTTTTTCAACTTCCACGTTAGAATTGGCGTACGTATTTCTAAAAATAATCGACATTCCACCGCATGCGATTTCTTCTTCTTTGATTCTACCGGGCCGATGATCTTGAACAGGAACTTTCTTCTTAAAATATTTTAGAAAACGTAACCACAGTGGGTCGTAACGAAGAACCATATCGGTGTTTTTTGAACGCATGAGAGGTGTTCTTTTACCTCGTTCAATGGTGTGGTCAAGTATGTCTACACTCGATAAACATAAATTATTTATAAGATGAAAAACGAATTTGCTTGCAAAGACTTAGGGAGCTCCCTCCTACGGAAGTCCAGACTCTATAAGCTTAGTTCGCCGCAAAAAATAGTTAAGATGGGCGTCCTCACCTTTTTTTAAATAAGGTATTATCCGAACAACTGTCGCAATAAACGCAATGAGAAGAAATGCGCCAAAAACGGCTTCGAGCAAACAGCCGCCTGTTCTGATTTGTTTTGCGTGAAGTTGGAAATGGACAGCAGTTCGCCTTTTGAATGCGTTGGCCACACAATTCAACATCTTAGAAGTCCTTCATCGAACGTTTTACTTTTTCGTTTCCCTCTTCAACGATGTTTTCGCCTTGAGATTCGTATGATTCATCACCGGCAATTTTATCGGCTGATTCAAGAACACGATCACGAAAAACATCGCCTAGAATTTTCGTAACAGGAATGGATGCAACCGCGAGTAATACAACTAAAACAATATATTCCATCATTGTTTGACCCTGATGCTTAGATTGCTTTTTTCTAAGTCTCAGATTTAGTCTTTTTCGATTAACGTCTTGGCGCATGTTTGATCTCCTCATGAAATTTTGAATTGCATGAGTCATGCCAGCGCCTTAGCTCTGAATCTTTTGGGACTTTCATTTTTGTTTTCGCCGAATTTCAGTACGGATTCGGATTCGCATCGGCCTCCGTCACCATGAATCAGGCTTAAGATCTCGAAAATGTCGCGCGAATACCATTCTTTTCGATTACCACCTTGCCAAGCTCCAATGCTGATCGTCCCGGTTTTGAAATCCAGTCAAGATATTCAATTGCACCATCAGTATCAATTCTCTCTATGGCTTGCTCTCTAAGAGAAATAAAAATTTTGGCCTCCGACTCTTTCTTATTTTTCCATAGCCAAGACTCCAAAGCCCACTTTTTACCAGCAAACGGATCCGCTTGCTCGACATCCCCATCTGCGGCAGGTGTTTCTTCCAATGTATGCACCTCCGTCACCACAGGCTTGGCGACTTCTAGCTTTGGACGACCGAATTCATATCCTAATTTTTTTACAGGGCTCCAACTTTCCGCCCAGCCCCTACCTTGGCTCCACCATTTAAAGGAAGTTGGAACCCACTCCTCACCACAACTTAAAATCGGTTCAGCGGGGCACACCCAGCCTTTTGCCGTCCACTTCCATGTCTGAACCTTGCCCTGAGAACTCACTTTCCATTCACCTGTCGCTTTTACTGAAAAATCTCCATGAATTTTCTTCAATCGCTCTCTCATTAAATTGGCGTCCAAGTCGGCTAAATCATCTGAAAAGCCCCCCAAACTCACTAAAATTAGAGTTGAAAAGCTCATCAAGAATTTTAATTTCATACATTTGCCTCTCTAATAATTGTCCGCACTTCTTCAGCTAATGGACTTTTCAAATAAAAATGAATATTTGCCTTAAGAAATCCTAAGCGGTCACCGGCATCAAAACGCTGACCTTGAAGAACGCACCCAAATAACCGCCCCTTTTGAGCAAGCACATTTAAAGCGTCTGTTAGCTGTATCTCTCCCGACTTCCCTTTGTCCTGGCCCTCCAAAATCTGAAAAACATCTCGGGGAAGTAAATACCTTCCAATGATTGCTAGTCTCGATTTGGTCTCAGACGGCCTTGGCTTTTCTTTGCAGGCGGAAACCTTGAAGTCATCTCCTTCAACTTCACAAATTCCGTATTTTGAGACGTCTCCGTCACCAACTTCAGAGAGCATAACCACGCCGATCTCATTTCCATAGGTTACGCTGAGCAATTTATGCTTTTCGATAAGCTGTGCTAAACCGGCCGGCCGTGCATCAATCAAGTCATCCCCTAAAAGCACGGCAAACGGCGAACTCGTAACCAACGACTTAGCCGTAAGAACTGCGTGCCCCAAACCCAAGGGTTGCTTCTGACGAATCGTTTTAACATCAATCAACCTTGAAACCCGACGAAAATCCTCGAGTAGCTCAACCTTGCCACCACTCTCCAATGCTCGTTCAACTTCGAGATTTAAATCAAAATGATCTTCAATCGCGCTCTTGCCACGAGAAGTTACCAAAGTAATATTTCCGGCTCCCGCCTCAATTGCCTCTTCAACAATGTGTTGAATAATTGGACGGTTGTATACTGGAAGCATTTCTTTAGGAATTACCTTTGAAGCAGGAAGTGATCGGGTGCCAAGGCCAGCTACTGGAATTACTGAATCAATCATTCAGCCACGAGTTTAATAGCTCTACGGCGTCATAGAAAGTTTAAAACGAACTTAGGAAAATTTATTTTAATTCTTCACGCGAAAGGCAAGCCAGGAGTTGGGGCGGGTTTTTCTAAGAACCCTTTCTCTCCTGAGCAAGCGCCCTTAAACCCTGCTGAGCCACCTCGTTTTCACCGTCAAATTCTAAAATCTTTCGTAAATCACGCTCGGCGCCATCATAGTCTTTAATCTGCAGCCTGGCTTGCCAACTTATGTGGAGTGCATCGATCTTTCTTGAAGGATCTTTTTCATTCTCTGCGGCCACAGCGCTATATTGAATTGCTGCTTTAGCATTTCCATTTTTAACCGCAATTGAAGCAGCCGTTCTATTCAATATAGGATTCTGAGGATCCCCCTGAAGCCCTTCTTGAATAACAGATTCAGCCTCAGAATTTTTTCCTTCCATAAATAAAGCGTCGGCATAAACGGCGGCAGCATTTCCGTTTGTTTTATCTTTACTAAAATGAGCTTCGATCGTTTTTAAACCCTCCGCCCGATTTCCCATCATATCAGCAATGGAGATAATTCCGGCCATAGCATCGATATTGTCTGGATGAGTCGCCAAGACCTCATTTTCCATCTTTAATCCGTCTTCGTATTTTCCTTGAATAGCGACAACTTCGGCCAATGAGGTTTTTGCAAAACTATTTTGTGGATCAAGCTCTACAAGACGTCTGACTGCATTTTCAGCTTCTACCCAATTACCTTCATTATAATAATAGTCGCCTAAAAGCGCTGCGTACTCTTTCACATTGGGATTAGCGGCAATAAGTGAATGAAGCTTTCCAAGAAAGTCTTCGTCCAATCCTTGATCATAAAGGTCAGTTAGATTTTTAAGATTATTTTCAATTTCGGCCTTGGCCTTGATATCACCGAGACCCATGGGTTTCGCATTTTTAATTCGTGGGTCACTCCAAACAGATCCATCACTAACAGAGTCAGAAAAACGAAGCCCAGAACTTACCTTCTTTTTTTCACCCGCTGTCTCCGTCACCATTATTTTCTGACTGAGAGGCTCAGACGCGAAAAACAGTCTGTACGTAATAAAACCCGCAATCAAAACAATACCACCAACCAGTGAATAGAAAGTCACTTTTGAATTCATGACGCCTGTATTAGCACAAAATTGAGGTTTGTAAAATGTATGTCATTTTAGGCACTTACCATACCTCCGTCACCCCTTATGGGCCTTTCAAAATAATCTTACATCTGAATCATTGACTAGAATCAGTAAGGACTTAAGTTTTGCATGTAGCCGCGGAATGCGGACGAAGTATTAGAAGGAGTTTATTTTATGGCAAGATGCGTAGGAATCGATTTAGGAACCACAAACTCAGTTGTCGCTATTATGGAAGGCGGACAACCAAAAGTTATCACAAATGAAGAAGGTGGTCGAACAACCCCATCTGTTGTTGGCTTCGCAAAAGATGGCAATAAACTTGTTGGGCAAGTTGCGAAACGACAGGCGGTAACCAACCCATTTAACACTATCTTTTCGGCTAAACGTTTTATTGGCCGAAATTGGGATGAATCTCAAACTGAAGCAAAAAGAGTCCCCTATAAAATTCTTAAAGGAGATAAAGGCGATCCTCGGTTTGATATTCAAGGCAAAGTTTACACCCCTCAAGAAATTTCTGCTCAGGTCCTCATGAAGCTAAAAAAAGCTGCTGAAGACTATCTTGGACAACCAGTTACCGAAGCAGTTATTACGGTTCCTGCTTATTTCAACGACTCTCAGAGACAAGCCACAAAAGATGCAGGAACAATCGCAGGCCTCGACGTTAAGAGAATTATTAACGAACCGACTGCCGCTGCGCTTGCTTATGGTCTTGATAAGAAAAAGGATGAAACAATTGTTGTATTCGACTTAGGAGGCGGAACATTTGATATTTCAGTTCTCGAAGTTGGAGACAATGTCGTTGAAGTAAAAGCTACAAACGGAGACACGCACCTTGGTGGAGATGATTTTGACGTGCGCATTGTGGATTGGTTGATTACAGAATTTAAAAAGGATCAGGGAATTGATCTTTCGAAAGATCCAATGGCTATTCAAAGACTTCGAGAAGCCTCTGAAAAAGCAAAAGTGGAGCTCTCATCAGTATTAGAAACAGAAATTAATCTTCCATTTATCACCGCCGATTCATCTGGACCAAAACATCTCGCGATTAAATTAACGAGAAGTAAATTTGAATCCTTAGTAGAAGACTTAGCTCAGAAATGTCTCGGTCCTTGCAAACAAGCAATGGCTGATGCAGGACTTACAAAAAATGATATCGATGAAGTTATTTTGGTCGGCGGAAGTACTCGTATTCCTCGTATTCAACAGCTTGTAAAAGAATACTTTGGAAAGGAACCTAACAAGTCCGTAAATCCCGATGAAGTGGTGGCTGTAGGCGCTGCTGTTCAAGCGGGTGTTTTGAAAGGTGATGTTAAAGACGTACTTCTCTTGGATGTTACGCCCTTGTCACTGGGAATTGAGACCTTGGGCGGTGTGATGACCAAGCTTATCGAGAGAAACACGACCATTCCGACTCGAAAGAGCGAAATATTTTCAACAGCTGCAGATAACCAAACAAGCGTTGAAGTTCATGTTTTACAAGGTGAACGCGAAATGGCTCGCGACAGTAGGACCTTAGGAAGGTTTTTCTTAGAAGGAATTCCTCCGGCTCCAAGGGGAGTGCCTCAAGTTGAAGTCACATTCGATATCGATGCGAATGGTATCCTACATGTTTCGGCAAAGGACAAGGCTTCTGGAAAAGAGCAAAAAATCAGAATTGAGAGTTCGAGTGGACTTTCGAAAGATGAAATCAATAACATGGTAAAGGACGCTGAAACTCATCGTGAAGAAGATAAAGCAAAACATGAGTTAGTTGTTGCTCGTAACCAACTCGACAACCTCGTCTTTCAATCTGAAAAAACCTTGAAAGATCAAGGCGCGAAATTAGATGCGACTTTGAAGGGTCAGTTTGAAGCTGCGCTTGAAAAAGCTAAAACCGCCCTTAAATCGGAAGACAAGAAAACTATTCAAGATTCTCTCGATGAGGTTACAAAAATTAGTCATCAAGTCGCTGAAGCTCTGTATAAAACTGCCGGTGCTGAGCAAACGGCAGATGCCGGACAAAGCGCTGGAGGTGCAAGTTCGGAAAGTGGTGGTAATGATGGCGTTATTGATGCCGAATTCACGGAACGAAAAGATAATGGCACAACTCATTAATCACTCTGACTGAGACATGAAATCGCCAAATGGGACCTTATGGTCCCATTTTTTTTAGATGGTTAAAAAAGCTCTTATTATGCTTATTCAGTAAAATCAGTATCTTAGCTAAATTCTCTTTGGCCTCCGTCACCCCTATATGTGTGTTTTTTGAGTTGGCATGACTTTTGCATATGGGCCAAACGCTCTTAGCTTTTTGGAAGCAATTGTACGCAACCGGAAAAGCTCTAAGCACTGTTAGGGGTAAAATGATGAAACTTTTTAAGCCTAAAGAACTTTGGGCAGTATTACTTCTGCTTCCTTCTTTCTCCCTCCTTCTCTTAGGTTGTGGATCGGGTGGAAGTGATAAAGTTCAGGTTCGGTATGGTTCACAGCAGGATCGTCTCAATGCAGCCAACAGCCGTGCCGCCTCCGAAAAAGAAGCGACCGCTCGATCAATGGGCAGTGCATTTTCTTCTACCTCCGGATACTCAAGCAGCCCCTCCGTCACCGGGTTAAGCTCCCAAGGATATTCTGCAAAAAGCAAATCATCGGCAACAGCGTCATCTTCGTCGAAG
Source organism: uncultured Bacteriovoracaceae bacterium (assembly GCA_964601045.1). Lineage (GTDB taxonomy): Bacteria > Bdellovibrionota > UBA2394 > UBA2394 > UBA2394 > JAQBPA01. The sequence continues at coordinate 159,806 of CAZRLF010000004.1, read as the reverse complement.
CTTGGAAGCTCAACGTTTAGTGATATTGCACCCTACTTATTGGGTGGACTCGCACTGATATCAACAGGAATTGTTTCGAAGCAAAACATTTCAAAGATATTGCCCTCCAGAAAAGAAAAGGAACCGAACACTGTTTTATCAAAAACAGCCTCGCCGGCAAATAAAAACAGTGACGACTTACCGAACAAACCAAATACGAATGGAAGTTTAAAGAATATTCAAGGATTGTATAGATCAGACTGTCCTACGTCTTCGACGGCCGCAAACAATTCGATTCCTGGCGTCAAACAGGTTTTAGATTTTACCGATTCTCAAAAAAATAAGGAGAAATGGATATGAGTAAAATAAATACAGGAATAGCCATAAAACGTGAAACTCCACTACTTGCTCTCGCAATAATTCTCTTTATTTTTAATAGCTGCGGTGGCGCCGAAGGAGTACTCCCTCGAAATTCGAGCATTAATGAAACAGGAAGTTCTGGATCATCAAGCACATCCTCTGGAGCTCAAACCCGCTCCTATGGCACAAGTGGTTCTGGAAAATCGGGAGGATTAGCGGACACTTTCTCCGATCCCATGGCTGCAACACAACAAGCAAATCTTGAACAACTGAAAGTGAAATTGGATCACGATGCCAAAATGCAAAGAGAACAACGCAGCGCGGATGCCGAAAAAAATCAGAAGTACAACGACTTGAAACAAATGGACGCCATGATTCAAATGGCTGCAATCTTGGCCCAGACATCTATTGTTTCGACCGTTATGAATTCAATGAAAGACTGCCAAAAAATAAGTCCGGCAAATTCGATTAGTGCTGAACTAAATCAGATATTTCCAAAAGCAGCACCGATAAAGCCGCAACCAACCGAACATAAAGGATTAGAAACTTCATCAACTCCAGGTATCTTGGGTGACGGAGGCAGCAAAAAATCAGAAGCAATCCCGACTGTGCAACCGGCTCTTAAACCGTCGAGCAATAGTGATTCATCAAAAAAGAATGATGACCTGCCAAGTTTAAAAAGTTTAACAAAGTTTATAAATGGACGCTCGAGTGGAAAAAATACAAACGGAGATCTTGTAAATAAATAACCGATCTAGAGCTCAGTAATAAGAATAGTGGAGTACAAATTCGGGCGCTTTTCAGTCAATATCTGGGAAACGCCCGAATCTTTTTTAGACATGCGCCTCCGTCACCATGTGAGATCCAAGTTCGGATCTCAATTCCGAATCTCTAAGGAAATTCGCCGAATTATACTTTCAATTCCGTCTTCAAACTCGCTCTCAGCTTGTGGCACGCTTACTGCAAAGACTTGCTACGATTATGGCAAGAATACCCAGAAAACTATTATTATCGGATCAATCATTCTTTCACGTGACATGGAAATGTCACAACGATGATTACTTACTCAAACCTGAGCAAATAAAAAAAAAGCTATACCACTTGCTCATAAAGTATAAACAAAGATACAAAATAAAAATTTTTGGTTATTGCTTTATGAATAACCATCCTCATATTGTCGGCTACTGTGAAACAGTCAAACAATTCAGCTCCTTCTTCCAATCTGTAAATTCCTGTCTCGCAAAATTTATAAACTTAAAGCTCGGAAGAAAAGGTCAAGCCATTATGGATCGACCAAAATCCCCTCAGATTCAAAGTCTCGACCACCTTATTAAGACTCTCCACTACATCGATATGAATCCCGTCAGAGCAAAAATCTGTACACATCCAAACAGCTATCGTTGGTCTTCATACAAAACATTTGCATATGGAAAAAAAGACGTTCTTCTCGATCCTCTCCCTGACGATTACTCCCTTGATCACGCGTGCTACAAAGAAACATCAGATTTCATTCTTAAAAGAGGTAAAATATATATCCCTCTCTATAAGAACGCTTACTTCATTGGCTCACCTCAATGGGTGAAAACAATGCGACACGAATTAATGCGTAAAATTGTGTCAGCAAGATATGAGCGCAGACACTCACTAGATCCACATGGAGCAACGGCGCTGAGATGAACTACTCGACTACCTACACAAGTTGCTATTCAAAAGGATGTTTAAGTGAAATTGAAGTTCAAGTTCTCACCCGAACTGGAATTCCTCGCTTAGATATTATTGGGCTTCCACAAGGAATGATTAGGGAAGGAAAAGATCGGATCTCCGCATGTCTTCACTCCTTAGGTATCAATCTAAATACGAAACGAATTTTAGTCAGTCTAAACCCTGGAGATATTCCGAAAGAAGGCTCACACTTTGACCTACCCATTCTTATGGGTGTTCTTAAATCACTCGGACTCTATATGAGTCGAACCGGAAAAGATTTTTATTGGGGAGAAATAGGACTTGATGGCTCAATCAGATCCACCCCCGATTATTTGGCTCATTTGCTTTTTGCGACTTCTAAACGAGCAACAAGTTTAATGTCTGGAGCTCCCCAGAACGAAATTGATTTTCTTTATCCTCACTTAACTCACAAACCAATGTTCACCTCTTCTGTAAGCGAACTCCTTTCTCACTCCGAAAAGACAGAGTCGTTACGGAGTGAAACAAATCAATCAGAACAACATTCAATTGATGAAGATCTCGCGAAAAGTTGGATTGATATGTCGGGCGATCATCTCTGGAGTTCACTCAGAGGAAGTGCCGACCAATTCACCCTCTTTTCTCTGTTAGCAATTGGCCGTCATCATCTTTTATTGCAAGGGCCTCCAGGTGTTGGCAAAACTACATGGTGTTATGCTTTGCACGAGTTACTTCCTCCACTTAAAAACAAGGAATGGGCTTCACGTTTTAAGTTTGAAGCAAAAAAGTCAGAACAGATTCAGAGTCTATCCGATTTAATTCGTCCACCCTTTGAAGCTCCCCATCACAATGCCTCCTCTGCCGCAGTCATTGGCGGAGGAAATGGAAGTATAACCGCCGGTGCAATTACGAGAGCTCATCGTGGCGTCCTTTTTTTAGATGAATTTGCCGAATTTCCTAGAAATGTTTTAGAAGCTCTTCGAGAACCCTTAGAAACGAAACGCGTTAGCATTGCTCGATCAGGAGCAACAGCACAGATGTCCGCAGACATTCAGCTACTCGCCGCGATGAATCCATGCAAATGCGGATTTCATTGCTCAACCACAGTCTGTACTTGTCGAACGATTGAATACCAAGCTTACAAAGCTCGGATCTCAGGGCCGCTTCAAGATCGCTTTCACTTCAAAGTATTTTGGGATTTTCATGATTTCTCTAAGTCGAGAGAATTTGAAATTAAAACTCTTAAGAAGAGAATTATTGATGCGCGAAATTTAAAAGCCATAAACTTGGAAAACATTCGACTAAACTCAAAACAAAATCCACGGCGTCAAAGAAATCAACTCGAAAGCTTTATTAGCTGGTGCAAATTTTATGAATGCTCGGCGCCAACACAACGCGATCAAAACAACTTTAATGAGTTTATTATGCGAATGGAGAGACCCCATGAACACCTCTAATCAAGAATTATCGATTATGTATCTTGAGCAAGAACTTGAAAATGCGGAGTTAAGATTACTTGAAAGTATTTGGGCCCTGGAGGCCGGAATTAGGCGCCAGCTCAAAATCCTGGAGCGTATTGACGCAAATATAAGCCAGCTAACGTTAACGTTAGATTCCAACCAGTTAGAATTTAGGCTGAGAAGAAATAACAATGAATAAAAACCGATGATTCATCCCCATTTTCAGTCCGAATGCGATTCTTAGTCGTCGTTACAAAAAACTCGACGGCTAAGAATCTAAGATCTCTTTTAATGAATTTGCATGAATTTTAATGCAAGATAGTAGGCGTGCCTACTTTTTCATTTTTTCTGTTTGTTCCGCTTTTTCTAATCAGTCAACTTGATGGTCCATTGCCCTCTCTTACAAGCTCGCAAAAATTCTCAACCGTCGCATCTCTTCCAGAATACGAAAAAATCTGGGGCTTATCTCCCGTAAAGCCATTCCTCCGTCACCGTTTTGAAGGAGTTTTTCAAAGCAATTTGGAAGGCAGAAATGGAGTCGATCTTCGATTTTGGTACGAAGATTCCTCCGTCACCAAAGGGTCCAAACCAAACTCGCAAATTTTTTGCAGAATTGCCCACTCTTTGATTTTTGGAAGAACCAGACTTCGTTCAAAAGCTCAGAAACTGCCAATTGGGACCGTTTTTGGAAGTTCAAAAGCCGACTATGTTCGAGCAACATTCTTTGCTGCTATTTTTCGAAATCGAGCAAACGCAGCAAATACGGATTCTCTGCCTCCGTCACCAACAGAACCCACTCCCCGAGTACGATGGACTCGCGAGGAACTCATAACTCCGTATCTCTCTTATACAATCACACGATCCGAATGGGAAACTCTGTCAAAAATCCTTAAAAGTGTGCGAGATCAGAGCTTTGAATCTTTTCGCGACTCCCTTTGTGAACCAGTCTTAAGGCTTGCCCCCAATCTACGAGCAAATTTTGAAGGTTTGGCCGAAGCAAACGGAATAAATTTAGAAACCACGCCTCGTCAGCCTCCTAACACTAACAATTCGATGGACCAATAGTTAAATGGTGACGGAGTACAAAATCACAACAAAAGGCGAAAGCATTAGACAAATGTCCCGAAATTCTCGAATGACTGTGTTTGTCCGTTTCTGTCTCTCCTTTTCTGTATTTTTTGTTCTTCTCGGTGACGGAGGTAAACTGCAAATAGTCCCCCCCTCTCTCCAGGCTCAGGAGTTTTTGAAAGAACTCCTAACCCGATCCCCTGGCCCTCTGACAAAGGCACATGAAGAAATTGATACCGTTCAAGGTTGTATTGAGTGTCACCAAAGCCGCACTGGTAAAGACGTTGTTCACAAAAAATGTCTCGACTGCCACACAGATATTTCTTCTCGCATAGACAAGCAACGTGGCTACCATCGCGACAAACCCGAGTGCAAAAACTGCCACGCAGACCATAAAGGAAAAGATCACTCGATTTTTGCTCCCTCAGATTGGCTTAAAACCTTTAACCACGACGAAACCGGCTACGCACTCATCGGAAAACATACCAGCCCCGACTGTAAATCTTGTCACTCAACCTTTCGTAAAAACTCAAAAACATCAGAAACCACATCCTCTCGGACGTATCTGGAAGCCCCAACCGATTGTTATCCCTGCCATAAAAATGATTACGAACATAAATTCTCAAAAAAAGACTGGCTCAATTGTACTCAGTGCCACAGTTCCACAATTGAAAACTGGAAAAAAATGGCCAAGAAGCAGAGCTTCAATCATGACAAAACAGAATTTAAACTTGAAGGACTTCACGTTCCCGTCGGTTGCAAAGAATGCCATAAACTTGATTCCCAAAAGAAAAGACTTACCACATTTGCCCCACTGAACTTTGATAAATGTACCGACTGCCATGCCGATCCGCACAAGGGAAGTTTTGGAAACGACTGTACGACTTGCCATAACGTCTACCGAAAATGGAAAGATATTATTCCCACTAGGGATGGCAAAAAGCATTCATCCAAAGATAAGGGTTTTGATCACTCAAAAACAAAGTTCCCGCTCAAAGGATATCATGAAGCCGTGGCTTGCGACTCTTGCCATACAGACCCAAAAGCTAAATTTAAAGTTCCCTCTGATAAATTTGATGAATGCTCTGACTGCCACGGATTTCCGCACGGAGAGCAATTCGCTAAGCAATCATGTGAAAGCTGTCACAGCTTCACTCAAAAATTCATTAATTCAACATTCGACCTCGAAAGGCACTCCAAAACAAAATTCCCACTTTCGGGTAAGCATCAAGTTCTCGACTGTAACAAATGTCACTTAAGTGGAACTTTTGAAAATCTCTCCACAGGCGAGTGCAGCGATTGCCATCGAAATCCCCACGATAAAAGACAGATCGATAAACCATGCTCATTCTGCCACGTAACGACGGAATTTTCTTGGATCCAGTTTGACCACAATAAAAACACCCAGTTCGACCTCACCGGAAAACATCGTAGCGTCGCCTGTCTTTCCTGCCATGTGAATGAAGGCTTCAAAAATATGCCCGCCAACAATACAAATCCCAATTGTGCTGGCTGCCATGAGGATCCTCACGGTAAATCCATGCCCGATACATGCGGCGACTGTCATCGCACAGATGGATTTAAACCAGTCTCAAAATTTGAACACTCGCTTATCGGCCGATGGGCATTAACTGGTCGTCACGCCGAACTTTCCTGCCAAAAATGTCATCCTCAGCATTTGCTTAAAAAATATGAAGTACCAAAATCTCAGTTCGACTCAGCTCCAACGGACTGTCTTAACTGCCACACTGACGTTCACGCTGGACAATATGGAAAAGCTTGCGACTCCTGCCATAGTACAAGTTCTTTCTCGGTTGAACGGGGGGCTAAGGTCCATGATCTAGGATTCTTTAAACTCGAAGGCTACCACGACAAAATGGGATGTAACGAATGCCATCGATCGGATGCTACTAACCAAGGCATGGGCATTCTTTGCGGCACTTGCCATCAAAAGAACGATCCACACCTCGGTAAACTTGGCCTTACTTGCGGTGACTGCCACTCCCAGACAGCATGGCTGCCACCTAAATTCAAACATAACCTTACAGGCTTTAGGCTTACAGGCGCTCATCGGTATGCTGCTTGCTCCGACTGCCATAAAAACCAAATCTATGAAGGCCTGCCAAACGACTGCTTCTTCTGTCATGCTGACTCTTATCTAAAGACCACAAACGGCAAATCTCCTCATGATCTTGCATCCTCTAAAGATTGCTCAGATTGCCATTCTCAAATTTCCTGGAAGTTAAGGAGACGTCTATGAAACAGCACTCCTTAAAATTATCGGCATTCAAATTATTTAACCGACTTGCCTCCGTCACCGCAATTGCGGCCTCTGTCACCAACGGTAGTGGGCTAGAAGCTACGGAATCGGCAGCGGCTTCGGGGTCTTGGTTATTTCAAGGGAGATTGAATACTTGGTCGCTCTATCAACTTGATGATTTTGATTCGACCACTGTCGCACTTGTTTACGATGCTAGCGATAATTTGCTTGGAGTTGCTGTCGGCCCCGATATTCCCACTGAGTGCGCGGCACCTCGGCGTTGTGAATTCCGAAAAATTGGAACCGGCGAAGGCAATGGCAGTGAGCTTGAGCTCGGCAGAACAATTAACTCCTCCGACCCCACCGGCAGCGAAACGATCACTAAAGGTGAACTTGGTGGCGACACTCTTCTCTCCAATATCGGAGCTGATATTCGCGGGGTCAGTGGTCCGTTGAATTTTAGAATAAACGGTAACTTCACAGCCAATTTGATGGAAAATCGGGCCCTCTATGGCTCCCAAAAATATCGACCAAGGTTCTCCGATACCTACTTTGAATATAAGGGCGCAGACTATTTATATAGTATTGGCCGTCGCTCCCTGACAGGCCCCGCTACCGTCGACGGCGTCTATGGCGAAAAGTTTTTTGGGCCCTCATCGTCTCCCGACGCTAAGGCTGCGGGTTTCTTTTTAGGACTCGCTCCCGATCCCATTTCAAAATACCCTTCAAAAGACTACCTCACTGTAGGCCCCACTTATCGATTCATTCCCAATTTTGCATCTCAAGGTGATACCAAACTCTATGCCGACGGATCACTCGTTGCTGAAATGTATAAAGGCGATATGAGTCGATTCTATCTCTACAATAAAGTTCACTTCACCCCTGTTCGTCAGGTGAGCTTTCTTGCTCTCTCCACTCTTGAACTCCCCTGGCCTCCAGCCAAAGAAGATAACGGATTCAGCAGCTCACATTTCTCGCTTCAAACCTTTTGGAGGCCGCAATCGCAGTGGTTTGCCTCCTTTGGGTTTTCGCAATTTAGAATTAGTCGTTTTCTCGATCAGACCGCCGTTCGTTGGGTGACAGATGATGGCAGTACTCAGTCCCTCCGCGTTAGCGACAGTCTCGACAAATCGCATCGCTATCGTTTTGATGTTGGACTTTCCTATCGCCCCATTCTCGAGGCTCAGCCTTTTGTACGCTTTCGATACGAGCGACGAACTATAGATTCAAACAAAACAGCCGATAATACACCGGTCACCCCAGCAGCTGACTTCACTCCTTCCAAAAACCTTAGCGTTCTAAACCGAAAAGATGCCCATCGCACTTCGCTCGGCCTTCGTCTCTTTCTCCTAGGTGGTCAACTCGAAACGGAAAGTACGGCAACCTATACACAGCGATTCAAATCCCAGGGGTACGACTTTTATCAAACCGTCGCTTACGATTGGGGCACTCAATGGGCTTTTGACGCGTATTTTCAGTACGTTTCAAGTAAAAGAGACATCGACTCCGCCGTTTTGAACCAAACAGCCCCGTCTTATCGAGACAAATCGACCGATTTTTATGCCGGAGCTGGAACCTCTTACAGGTTTCTCTCGAATCTCATTGGGCAATTCCGTTATGATTTCTCTCATGAGCATGATTATGCGCTCGATACAGATATTCTCTCCCATACTCTTTTGGGTCGTCTCGACTACAACTTTTAATTCACTAATGGCTCAAGAGACAAATTCTCTCGCCATACCGTCGTCGACGCTTTCAACTCCGCCTCCGTCACCCGTGGTACCGCCAGAGTCAGTGAAATCAGAGGTTCTTAAGCAACCGGAAACGGCGACTATTGTGGCGACCACCGCTAAAGTGACCCGAGAGGCTAATCTTGAATCTCCCCTTATCGTTCAGCTTAAAAAGGGAGATTTTGTTGAGATTCTTGAGCTTCAGCAAGCCTTTGCCAAAATTCGATATAAATTAGAGGGAGATTTTCCTGTTTCGGGATGGATCCCCTTAAGCGCTCTCCGTCGCGGCAGCTTCGCTTTAAATTCTAAGGGTCCACTCGACCAGCCTTATTCGCCAGATAGTGAGCAAAAGAAAACTTACGAAACCAAAGTTGAATCATTCCCCGACCAAAAATTCGCCGAAAAAGTCGTTATTCCAAAAAGCGACAAACGAAGTTTTACATTGAAATCTGGTGAAGCTCCCGTTGAAATCATCCAACAAAAACCTGTTGCCATAGCTCGCGAAAGACTGGGCTTTTATCAAGAACTCGATGCACAAATGGGCTTACAACAATGGGAAGATAAATACTCCACTCAAAAAACTGACGGATCATACTACGATAGCCCCTTCTTGAGTTATGATTTTACGGGCTTGGCAATCGGAATTAGCGATGAACTCGGCATGAGACTTCCTGAATACACTTATGGCGGAAAACTCTCTTATCAATTCACCTATTTTTCTGAATCTGTTGACCCCTCAAACGATGAAATTGAAAAAACAAATATTCAAGCTCAAGCACATGAAATCCAAGGTTATGGCTTTATGCGAAAAACTTTTTTTCTTAAATACGGCATTCGTGTAGAGCCCGAAGCTCAAGTCGGGTTCGGAACAAATATATTTCTTACCAATCAATTGAGAGATATTAGTCCAACGAATCCCTCACGCCTCGGCCAGCCCGTGCTTATGAATCTCTATCAAATATTTGCCAAACTGAACCTTCTTCCAGCTGTTTATGTCCCCTATGACTTTAAGATCACACCTGAACTTGGAATAATTTTATTTAATTATTTCTTCGAAGGTCCTGTTTTAAATAGCGCTGACCCCACCACCAGTATTCGAACTGGAGAACCTGAAATAGGATCTCTTCTGCTCTCTTATGGCGGCCGTGTGGGCTGGACGATGAAAAAACTGCAAATGCCAAATTCAGAAATTTTTGCAGCTATCAGAATTGAAGACTTCTCTCGATCATATTCTGGAGCTGGAAATCGTGCCGGAATGATTACGAATGATGTTAAATCTAATTCGACTTCAACCACGTACGCAGTGGGATTTCACTATAATTTTTAATTAAGCGACTTGCTCAAGACGTCTCACCATTCTCATTTGAATCGGCTCTAGAACCTGACGAATATCAAAAAATGTTTCGTACGGAACATAAGGGAGTTGTTTAGCTTCGCAATATTCTCGAAGTCCTGCCTTCGCAAAAATAAGATCCGCCAATTGAACGGGGCAATGATCCGTATGTCCATCGCCTATATAAACGATAAAAGTTTCAGGATTTTTTTGAATCTCTTGAACGAGTGAAGCCGTCTTACAATGATTGCAAAGCTCACAAAGTCGAGAAATTTTGCAAGCGCTCACCTCCCAGACTTTCCCACGAACCGACACCTGATTAGCCAAGACAGGCATATCGACCAAGCCCTCGCGTAGCAAAAGCGGTCGGATAAAGTTTTCAAACCCTCCACTCAAAATAGTGAGATCAACGCCCTCTCGCTTCGTCCATTGAACGAAAGGCTTAAAACCCGAATCGATTCGAACTTCTTTAAGTAGAAACTGAATAGCTTGGGTAAATGGCAAATCAATGGCATCAAAAGCTTTCTGTAAAACAACTGATTCAGAGAGCTCTCCATTTAAAAGCTTTTTCTCGAGCCGGGACCATTGAGGTCCGGCAAAGCGATTGAGGAGAAGTTTGAGCGAATCTTTACTGGAGATGGTTCCGTCAAAGTCAGAAAAAACTTTAATCTGACGATTTTCAGTCTGAGTTGGCGACTGAGGCCTTGAAATGGAAGGAATTGAAAACATCTCCCCCCTAAAATCGCCCAAATCATTTTATCTCATCAACGCCCTCAAAATTTTGCACCAAAATGAACAGAGGCCCTTCCATTTCTGGAAGGGCCTCCCTCATAAACTCTGTTGGCACAAATAAACGCGCCGCAAAAGTCTTCTAATTACTTATTTAAGCCTTTTTTAAATTCGGCACTGGGCTTAAAGGTACAGGTTTTTGAAGCCTTGATATTGATGGCTTGGCCTGTTTGAGGATTGATCCCTTTGCGAGCCTTGCGTTGTTTTACAGTCCAGGTTCCAAAACCAGGATATGTGAATCGTTTATCTTTTTTGAGACCCACGGCTAAAGTCGTAAACGCTGTGTCAACGATTTCTGAAACCGCTTTCTTTGAAAGATTGGGACATTTCTTGCAAATAGCTGAAATGAGATCTGCTTTTGTCATGCTTTCCTCCGAATGAGTTGGTTAAATTTAAAAATAACGACTCATTCTCCGATTCGTGATCCCTTGTGTCAACACTGAGTTAATGCAAATACGCTCAATCTTTGAGGTTTTTTGACGAAAAGCTGTATTCGGGAGATAATGGAGAGAGGAAAAGTCGGTTGATAGGTTCCTCCCGGTCCGGGAAGGAAACACTTGAGAGAACGATCAAAACATGAAGGGCGAATGGCAATGACAAGAGGCGACTCAAAACTCAAATCGAGCATTGAAAGCATACTTTCTCAATCTAAATACGTAGATCAGTACCAGAATTTAGGCTGGTCAGGCACGTTTTGGGATTACCTTAAATTTGTAGAAGAAGATCCCAATATCGCACGTAACGCCTTTCAGCGCCTCTACGATATGGTGATGAGCTACGGCACTCGCGACTTCGTGGACGCGAAGAAAAATATTATTCATTATAATTTTTTTGATGATCCGGATGACCAGGGAAGAGATTCTATCTTTGGTCTTGATGTACCCATCATGAAATTTATGGCCGCTCTCAAAGCTGCCGCTAAAGGTTATGGAACTGAACACCGCGTTTTACTTCTTCACGGGCCAGTCGGTAGTTCTAAATCAACGATCGTAAGAGCCCTAAAAAAAGGGCTCGAGAAATATTCTCGCAAACCTGAAGGAAAGCTCTACAGCTTCAGCTGGATTTTGCCCGACCCCGTCACCTTTGAAGGCAAACCTCTGCTTGGAGAAGGAATTGATGAGCTGCCCTCACCCATGAACGAAGAGCCGCTCAAACTTCTGCCCCCCGAAGTGCGCGAAGAAGTTTTGCAATCAATTAACCATGGTCGAAGTCCTGAAGATCAAATCGTAATTGAAGGCGAGCTTAATCCTTGCTGCCGATTTATTTATAATGTTTTGCTCGATTACTATAAAGGCGACTATCGCAAAGTTCTTGATTGCGTAAAAATTAGACGCATCGAACTTTCTGAAAAGAAGCGCCAAGGTATTGCGACTTTTCAACCTAAGGATGAAAAGAATCAAGATTCGACCGAGCTCACCGGCGATATCAACTACCGAAAAATTGCGATCTTTGGATCTGAATCCGATCCTCGCGCTTTTAATTTCGATGGTGAGTTTCAAGTAGCCAATAGAGGTTTGATTGAATTCATAGAGGTTCTCAAACTTGATGTTGCATTCCTTTACGACCTCTTAGGTGCCAGCCAAGAGCACAAAATTAAACCAAAGAAATTTCCTCTCACCGATATCGATGAGGTGATCATCGGTCATACGAACGAACCTGAATATCGAAAACTTCAAAACAACGAGTTCATGGAAGCTCTTCGCGATCGAACCGTGAAAGTCGATATTCCCTATGTGACCAAATGGACCGAGGAGACCAAAATCTATAAGCGAGACTACAACGTCAAACGCGTTCACGGAAAGCACGTCGCTCCCCACACTCTTGAGATGGCAGCTATGTGGGCCGTGCTCACTCGACTTGATGAGCCTAAGAAAGCGAATCTCACTTTGCTTCAAAAACTTAAACTTTACGACGGCAAATCTCTGGCAGGATTTACCGAAGACAATATTAAAGAGCTTCGAAAAGAATCGCCTCGCGAAGGTATGGAGGGCATTTCACCTCGATACGTTCAAGATAAGATTTCAAATGCATTAGTTTCGAATGAATCAACCTCGATTAATCCCTTTATGATTCTTCACGAGCTTGAGGGTGGCCTTAAGCACCACTCTCTCATCGCTAATGAAGAAACTCGAAAGAAATATCGAGATCTTCTGACCGTTGTACGACAAGAGTACGAAGATATAGTTAAGAACGAAGTTCAAAGAGCGGTTTGTGCCGATGAAGATTCGATTCAAAAGCTTTGTGCCAATTATATTGATTCGGTCAAATCCTATACTCAGCGCGAAAAAGTCAAAAATAAATTTACAGGTCAGTATGAAGAACCCGATGAGAAGCTTATGCGCTCTATCGAAGATAAAATTGAAATTCCTGAATCTCGAAAAGATGATTTCAGAAGAGAGATTATGAACTATATCGGCGCTCTGGCGGTAGAAGGAAAAACCTTTTATTACAAAACCAATGAGCGTCTGCATAAAGCTTTAGAGCTCAAACTTTTTGAGGATCAAAAAGATTCAATCAAATTGACGAATCTCGTCTCTAATGTTGTGGACAAAGAAACCCAGGAGAAAATTGATGTCGTCAAAACGCGTTTAATCAAAAACTTTGGTTATAACGATGAGAGTGCAACAGATGTGCTGAACTTTGTGGCCTCCATTTTTGCTCGAGGTGATATCAAGAGCAAGGGATAGTGAATCCCTCTCTTGCTAAAACCTAAAGCTCATCTTCTCTCGAGAGGACAAACGTGTTTTTAAAGATTAATTCAGACAACGCACGATTTCGCCAAATTATTCGCGGCCGTATCAAGCAGCATTTAAGAAAGTATATTTCAAAAGGTGAGATGGTCGGCCGCAAAGGCAAAGACTTAGTAAGTATTCCAATGCCTTCGATCGATCTGCCCCATTTCGAGTTTGGTGATAATAAAGGGCAAGGGGTGGGCTCCGGCGATGGTCAACCGGGTCAATCGCTCGGCCCCGGTGAAGGTGAAGGCTCATCGGGAGCTGGCGATGCTGAGGGAATGCATTTACGCGAAGTCGATATCACTCTCGACGAACTTGCAGCCATCATGGGTGAAGAACTCGGACTTCCTCGCATCAAACCTCGAGGAAACAAGAACATTTCATCTGTAAAAGATAAATACACAGGTATTCACTCGATTGGTCCTAAATCGCTTTTACATTTAAAGAGAACCTATAAACAGGCACTTAAACGTCAGATCTCAATGGATGATTATAATCCCGATAATCCAGTCATTATTCCTCAAGCGCGTGATCAAAAATTTAGGACCTGGAAGACCAAGCAGCACGAAAATAATAGTGCGGCCATCATTTTGATTATGGATGTTTCGGGTTCTATGGGTGACGAGCAAAAGGAAATCGTAAGAACTGAGGCCTTCTGGATCGATACTTGGTTGAGATCTCAGTATAAAGGCCTAGAAACACGCTATATTGTTCACGATGCTTCGGCGCGAGAAGTTGATCGAGAAACATTTTTTTCAACCAGAGAGTCAGGCGGAACAATTATTTCGTCGGCCTATGTGCTTTTAAATGAAATCATCAAACGCAACTATCCTTCTTCAGAATGGAATATTTACCCATTTCATTTTTCAGATGGAGATAATTGGAGTGCTGACGATACCCAGAAATGTTTTCAAATTATGGAGCAGCAAATTCTTCCACAGGTGAATATGTTTTGTTACGGCCAGGTTGAAAGTCTTTACGGCAGTGGCCAGTTTTTACGAGATCTTAAAGAACGCTTTCAAGGCAGTAATGCATTTAAAGAACTTGTGATCTCGTCTCGAATTCCCAATAAAGAATCCATTTACGATTCGATCAAAGAATTTTTAAATAAAGGTTATTAATGGCAGATCTACCTAGAGAATTAAGAGCCTACCAAGACGAAATCGAAGGTTATGCACGCAATTATAATCTCGATTTTTTACCGGTTGTTTTTGAAGTTCTTGATTTTGAAGAGTTAAACCAGGTCGCCAGTTATGGAGGATTCCCTACTCGGTATCCTCACTGGTCCTTCGGTATGGAATACGAAAGACTTTCAAAAAGTTACTCTTACGGTCTTTCAAAAATATATGAAATGGTGATCAATAATGACCCTGTCATTGCCTACCTTCTCAAATCAAATGCAATTACCGATCAAAAGTTAGTTATGGCCCATGTATTTGGTCATGCCGATTTTTTTAAAAATAATTATTTCTTCTCTGCTACAAATCGAAAAGCTATCGACATGATGGCTAATCACGCGGTTCGCATTCGCCGCTATATTGAAAAATTTGGATTTGAAAGAGTTGAATCTTGGCTCGATATTTGTCTTTCTCTCGACAATATGATCGATCCCCATGGAAACTTCATGAAACGACGTCGAGAAGGCGTTGAAGAGTATGAAGATCCTACGCGATCTCGAATACCAAAATTAAGAACGTCCAAAAACTATATGGATCGGTTTATCAACCCGCCCGAATTTCTTGAAGAGCAGAGATCAAAGATGATCGAGGATGCTCAACGCCAAAGAAACTTTCCTGAAGCTCCCGAACAAGATACTCTGCTTTTCATGATCGAAAACGCTCCTCTCGAAAACTGGGAGAGAGATATTCTTTCGATGATTCGCGACGAAGCTTATTATTTTCTTCCTCAGGCACAGACTAAGGTTATGAATGAAGGTTGGGCGAGCTATTGGCATTCAACTATCATGACCAGAAATGCTCTCGAAGATTCAGAAGTTGTCGATTACGCCGATCATCACTCTGGCACTGTCTCGATGGCCGGGGGACGATTTAATCCCTATAAAATCGGAATCGAACTTTTTAGAGATATCGAAGATCGTTGGAATAAAGGAAAGTTTGGATCCGACTACGACAACTGCACCGATATTGCCGAAAAACGCAGATGGGACAAAAAGGTAGGCAAAGGTAGAGATAAAATTTTTGAAGTTCGAAAAATCTATAACGATGTAATGTTTTTAGATGAATTTTTAACTCCTGAATTTTGTGCTGATCACAAACTCTTTACGTTTCAAATGAACCCCAAAAGCAATGAATACGAAATTGCTTCACGTGAGTTTGAGAAAATTAAAAAGACTCTTTTATTTCAGCTTACAAATATGGGAAGACCCCGAATTTTCGCGGTAAATGCTAATTACCAAAATCGCGGTGAACTTTATCTCTGGCATAGATTTGAAGGTGTCGAGCTTAAGCTTGCGACGGCTAAAGATACTTTAAGCAATGTCTTTCAAGTATGGCGACGACCTGTTCATATTCAGACTCTTATTGATGATCATTACCGAGTGCTTTCATACGACGGTAAAGAGATCACGGAGCGCACGATTAGCAAAGAAGATGCTTACAGAGAAAAATAAGCCCTCAGACCACTCATTTTTCTTCGGATGAAGTAAACATAATTTACACTGCAGACAAATTTTAAGGAATTTTATCAAATGAGATTGAATTCTTATTTAATCACTAAAGTCAGGGGACAATGATCAGAACCTTTAATATCCTGGTGCATCTTGATTGATTCAATATGCGAAGCAAACCGATTTGAAACAATGAAATAATCAATCCTCCATCCCTTGTTCCTCTCTCGCGCGGCCTGTCTATATGACCACCACGAATACTGATCTTTGACGTCCGGGTATTTTAATCGAAAAGCATCTATAAAACCGGCATCTACGAGTTGGTCCATCCACTCGCGCTCCTCTGGTTTAAATCCACTCGTGCCATCAAGTCGGACTGGATCATGAATATCAATCGCTTTATGCGCGATATTAAAATCTCCGGTTGCAATCACCGGTTTTTTCTTATCGAGCTCTTTAAAGTAATCGAGAATATCTTTAAGAAAATCCATTTTAAAAAAATGTCGCTCATCGCTTTGAGCACCGTTCGGAAAGTAAAGATTCACCAAATAAAAGGGGCCTTGATCCATTAAAATGACACGACCTTCTCTATCATATTTTTTAATTCCACAGCCGACTTTGAATTCTGAAGGTTTGGAGCGGGAAAAAGTTAAGACCCCGCTGTAACCCGCCTTCTCCGCAGAATGCCAAGATTGTTCGTAAAGAGAGCTTCCCTGATCAATCTCACCACACTGTTCTCGATAAGCCTTAGTTTCTTGCAGACAGATAATATCAGGATTGAGTTTTTTGATAACATCCTGAAAACCTTTAGACCAGCAAGACCGAATGCCATTCACATTCCAATTTAAAATCTTCATGATTCTTGCTTTTTAGAGCCGAGATTTACTTAAGACAACCAAAACAGTGGTAGCATTTAAAAAATTCTACGCCATTAGAACTTAAGCGTCTTGCTTACCTTTAGATTGAGCACGGTTTCGCAAGACTTCGCGCTCTCTTTGGATCACATAACGATGAATAAATTCACGGTCATCTTCATGAATAGCCGAAAACTCACATCCAATATTTTTCTCATCAACATGAACTACTTTTGCTGCAGCTACAAATCGATACTCTGGAAGTGCAGGCAAAATAATATCGAGTAAAATATGATTACCAACCTTTACTTCCGTCGTCTTAGAGGCCACGAAAGCGGTACTCCCCGCGCCGAGGTCACCATGAACCCATTCGTAAGATTCAAGTACGCCTTTATCGCCGGTTTTGATTGACTGCATTTGCTCTTCAAGTCGCTCAAGTCTTTGATCGAT
The DNA here is from genome assembly GCA_964601045.1 of uncultured Bacteriovoracaceae bacterium. Taxonomy (GTDB): domain Bacteria; phylum Bdellovibrionota; class UBA2394; order UBA2394; family UBA2394; genus JAQBPA01. The sequence goes on along the minus strand of CAZRLF010000004.1, from coordinate 142,479 downwards.
ATTCATTAGAATTTGAAAAGCTTTTTCAAAGAGAAATTTAGACTCGTCACGAATATCCATCGCTTGCAATTGATTCTCAAGCTCAAACCTTAAATGCGAATAGGGAGAAGGGCGCATGGCATAGTTACTAAACACACCGAGTTCTTCATCAGAAATGACGCGAAAGCGAACCTGAAATTCACAGGCAATCCTAAAGTAATTTCGCTCTACAGGATAATCACCCATCTCCCCTCATTCTACCTCGGATAGAGCCTACTCGCCTCTCCAAAATATACTTTCTGCAGTCTTATAAGCCGTTTGAACTTGAGATTGATAGTCTTTGACTCGCTGAAAGCCTCGTTCAATAAAACTTTCTAAAGACTGACCCATAGCGTCAGTCCAACGCTTTGTTTCAAGAGGCAAAACCATTCCACCACTGCCAACGGTTTCTGGCAGAGCTCCTCGATCACTTGAAATAACTGGAACACCTGCAGCCATAGCTTCAAGAGGAACTCGTCCAAAGGCCTCCTGCCAAACACTGGGCATAAGGAGCCCTTTCGCGCGTGAAAATATTTTTCTTAAACTCGCCTGTCTCTTTGCAAACTCAATATTGGAAGGCAAATCCTTAGGTGGCTCGAGTCCCCAATTACCCACAAAAATAAATTTCTCTTCCGGCAAAATTTTTGCGAGCTGCAAAACAAACTCAACGCCTTTGACAACTACTGGATTTACAAAAATCCATGCCTCAGCCTTGCGCTCAACTTTTCCTAAACTGAGGTCTTCAATAATATTTGGAAGCAAAAGAGATCGGGCTTTTGAAAAACTCGATTGAACTTCAGCTTCCATAAAAGATGAAGCGACTAAAATATTCTGGATTGATCGATAAACACTTTGAATACTTGGAAGTTGCTGAAGCTGCTCTAACCTCGGAAATTCATTGTCTGTGATATCAATCCAGGTTTTTGATGCATTCCATTTGAGTGCAGCAGTGCTGGCAAAAAAATCAGTATAATGCGTCCAAACCCAGTCAGGCTTCTCACTCTTAATCACTTCTGAAAAATACTCTTCAAAAGGTTTCTGACTTGTAACCTGATCTGCATCAAAATTTTGGTCGTACGCGACCTTACATTCGATATCATTGATGATATATCCGTCGCCCTCCAAGTTAACGCCAAAATTTTTCAAAATCCCGCTCAAATGCGGTTTAAAGCTAAGCGGAAGAGCAATCTGAACTGATATGCTTGCCCCCTTCATTTTAAACCAACGGAGACGCTCTATAAGGGCTATTTCTCCCCCATTGGCTCTGGCCAAAATCAACGGTTTAAGAACAACTACCTTCATTCTCTTTAGGCTAGATAGTTGCGCCCTCTCGCGCAATACTTTACGATTCTGTGAGTTCAGCATGACAGAAGAAGTTTTCGACGATGAGACACCTCCTCGAGTTGTCGTTCCCAAAATACGGCTTTCAGAAAAGCTTGAAAAAGCTGTCTTTGGACATCGCCTTCAAAAGCGAGAGGTCGAAGCCTTAAAAAAGAGATGTCACTCTTATCAAACGGGGACGGCACGAAGATGGGAAGGTCCGGTGATGCGAGCCTACTCACAATATTTTGGAGCTCTGACTTCTTTAAAAGTGAAAGCCGTTCTTCGAGAGCTTGAAAGCTATGGCTACCTTGATATCTGGCCTAGAGGTCCTCAAAAAATAATCGATTTTGGAGCAGGAACATTAGGCGCAACTTTAGGAGCTTATGATTTTTTTAAAGAAAGAGCCCACACTCCAATTTCACTTCAAGGGTTTGATCAAGATTTAGATCCTATTCGGTGGGCTCAGCTTAGCTTTTCTGAGTTTTTACCTAAACATATTCAGACGTCTAAAGGCTCGCCATATGGAAGCGATCTCGATTCAAGTTTAGTTTTAAGTGTCGATGTTCTGAACGAAATGGGATTACTCGATAAGAAAGATGCTATCGACACTCATGCACATTGGTATCGAGAAATTCTATCGTGGTGCAAAAATGCGACCGAATCAACAATTCTGGTTTTTATAGAGCCGGCATCAAAACAGATTAATCGAAATTTTTTAGCCCTTCGAAACGAACTTATTAAAGAAATTCCGCTCTTACTGCCGTGCACGCATTCTTTCTCTTGCCCGGCTCTTTTAACGGACGACTGGTGCCATGAGGAAAGGCCTTACTTAGCTCCATCAAGCTACTGGAATCTGGTTCACGAAATGGGTTTTCAAAGAAATCTTTTGCAGTTTTCAATGCTCTGCTTAGGCAAACAAAAAACAAAGTTCACCTCCTCTCAAGCTCGAATGGTAAGTCGCAGAATTAAAAGTAAAGGCCGCTGTGAAAAATGGCTTTGCTCACAAGGTAAGAGATGGAAAGTAAGCTTACTTAACCGAAATGAAAATGAGCAAAATAAGCCATTTTTTGACTTGGAGCGCGGCGGAATTATCGACTTAGACTCGACAGGCCTTAAACTCCCCGAGTAAGTTAAAGAAATGGACTTTAAGAAGTTTTATAAAGATTGGATTCTTCCTCTAGGAGTCGCTGCTATCGTTGCCTTTTTCTTTCGAACGACAATTGCATCTCCTCGTCATATTCCTACCGGATCAATGATTCCTACCATTAAAATTGGAGAGTTCATCTTTGTAAATATGTTTGCCTACGATTGGCACATACCCTTTACCCGAAAATCTTTGATTAAACGAAGCGATCCAGAGCGCGGCGATATTGTAGTTTTTGAATATCCGAATGATCCCGATAAAGACTATATCAAACGTGTTATTGGAATTCCTGGAGATACTGTTGAAGTTAAAGATGATCGAATTATTTTGAACGGGCAGCCTTTAGCGGTTGAAGTTGCTAAAGATCGAAATATTTTAGAAGATCTTACTCCTAAATATGATCCTGAAGATCAAAGTCTCTTTTTTGAAACCATTAATAATGTAAAACATCACACCATGTACTCGAACAGTAAAGAAGTTGGTGACACTGAGCCTGTCACGGTGCCTGAAAACTCACTTTTTGTGATGGGAGATAACCGAGACGATAGCGCAGATTCTCGATTTTGGGGGTTTGTGCCTCGAGAAAAACTCTTAGGTAAAGCGGGTTTTATTTGGTTTTCATTTAATAAGGATCATTTTCCGTACTTACGCTTTAGTCGATTCTTTACGATGCTAAAGTAAGTTTATTCGGCGAGATCAGTCCAAATTAAAATTTCACGTTCCAATTTTTTACCAGTTTTTTCTAAAACAGTGGTTTCTACTTTTTTGATAAGCTGAAGCACGTCTAAAAAGCTGGCTCCCCCTTCATTTACGATATAATTCGCGTGCACGGGCGATACCATCGCAGCTCCGCTAGAAACCCCTTTTAGACCAGAATCCTCAATGAGTTTACCGGGATAAATCCAAGTATCGTTTTCTTTAAGACGAGTAAAAACACTTCCAAGACTGGGCTTCGAATAAGGTGTTTTTGATTTGCGATACTGCAAATTCAGATTGGTTTGATTTTGAATCGCTGCTGAATCTGCTTTCTTCAATTTAAGCGTCACTTCTTTAACTAAAAGTTCAGGACGATTTTTTAAGGCGGAGTGACGATAAGTCAATCCGCACTCCTCTGCGGAAAACACTTCAAACGTTCCGGTCGCAATATTGAGGGCCTTTACCGAAACAAGAATATGAGAAATCTCTTGTTCATTAGCCCCAGCGTTCTGAAGAACAGCTCCACCTAATGTCCCCGGCACTCCCACCATATATTCACAGCCACTCAGCCCATTTTTTGCCGCCCATGCTGCTAAAGTAGGAAGGTATGTTCCCGAGGAGGCTGAAACAATCGTTTCTGAAAGATGATCTGTCAAAATCACCGGTTCAGTAGGGGAGAAGTCTCGACAGATAATGACCGTTCCTTTTAATCCCCGATCATCAATCAAAATATTACTGCCATTACCTAAAATACGAATGGGCTTGGGAAGCAAAATTGTGTCCGTAAGATCTTTAAGAAAAATGATTTTCTCTGCACTTCCTCCAATTTTTATAGTGGAATAAGTGCGAAGACTTACAGACATAAAAAAAGACTAACCAAAATTATTTTTTAGGCTTCTCTGTCTTCGTAGGTTTCGCCGCGGGAGCTGGCTTAGCTGCAGGAGTGGCAACCGGCTGTGCTGATTCGGGTTCAGCAGCTGGTTGCAAAGAGTTCGTACCAACTGCATTTCCTGTCACGGCGTTTGCAGCTGAATTTTCAGCAGGAACTAAAGGAGCAGGAGCTGAAGCTCCGATGCTCGATACGCTGATTTCTTTAAACATTTTAGCTAAAACAATCGAATTCACCATAAAGAGAATGGTAAAGAGAACAGTTCCTCGAACTAAAAATTTAGAGGTTCCACCGGTTCCCTGAACTCCCCCTCCCATGGAGCCTGAAAGAGCTGATCCGATATCATCGCCTTTACCCGATTGAAGCAAAATCATGATAATTAAAACTAATGAAATAATTCCCTGAAGAATGATGAGGGGCCACTTAAGAGCGATAAAGAGTTCTAACATTTAAAAATATCTCCTAAACAATGGTTTTAGCCTTAAATCCTCAGAAGCTTCAATCAAGAAGTTTGGACTCTCTTTGGGCTTTCGAGCGGGATTTGAGGGGGGCATCGGCAGCTTTAAATCGCTGACTCTGCAATAATCGAAAAATCAGCAGGCTTTACACTTGCTCCACCTACAAGAACTCCATCAACGTTTTTAAGTGTCATGATTTCTCTGGCATTTGATGCGTTTACGCTTCCGCCATAGAGAATTGCAACTTTTTCTGGAAGCAAAGATCGAAGTAACTTATGGGCTTTTTCAATATCAGAGTTCGTTGCAGTTTTACCAGTGCCAATCGCCCACACGGGCTCATAGGCGACTAAGAAATTCTCTGAAATGCCGGCGACTACTGCGGCCTGCTTTTTAAGAATTTCTTCGACTCGGCCGGCATTTCTTTCAGCTTCCGTTTCGCCTAGGCAATAAACCGGTGTGAGCCCATTTCTCAAGGCCAGTTCGACCTTGCGCTTGAGAGTCGATTCGGTTTCAGCCCCTCGCATTCGACGTTCGGAGTGACCAACGAGAACATATTTGCACCCCACTTCTTTCAACATAAGGGTTGAGACTTCTCCGGTATAAGCACCCTTCTCTTCTGTTGAACAATCCTGGCCGCCGACTTCGAGAGCAGATTTTTTTTGTGCCACTAAATCAATAACTGATTTGAGATGCGGAGCTGAAGGAAAAACAACGACCTTAAGATTTAAATTTTGATGGAGCTTCCAGTCTTCAACAAACTTTGTCGCAGTTTCTAAAGTCTGCGCCATCTTCCAATTACCGAAAATATACTTCATCATTATGCCATCGCCTGAACTTCGCGATCTTTCAATTTGAGAGATTCGAAGCCTGGTAGAGCTTTTCCTTCAATGAACTCAAGCATCGCGCCGCCACCTGTTGAGACATGATAAAGTTCTGTAAGACCACCCTTTTGAGTAATGGCTGCTACAGTTTCTCCGCCCCCAGCGATGGTCTGAATTTTATCTTTAACGCTCATAAGATAATCCACCATTTGAAGGGTTCCCTCAGCAAATGCAGGATTTTCAAAAACACCTAAAGGTCCATTCCAAACAATGCTCTTTGCTGAAGAAAGTTCTTTCTTCCACAGTTCTAATGTTTTGGGACCAATATCAAAGAAAGCTAAACCATCGGGAGTTTTTTTATCGCGTTCGATAGAGATAATTTGTGCTTCTTTATCTTCAATCGTTTTACCCGCGCGTCCATCGATAGGAAAAAACATCTCAACGCCTTGGGCTTTCGCCTCCGTCATCAAGCGTCGCGCTACAGGCAAACTTTCTTCTTCAATTGAAGTACTTCCTAGCTGATAACCTTGAGCCGCTAAAAACGTAAGGCCCATTCGTCCGCCGATAAAAAGCTTTTTCGATCTTAAGATCAAATTTTTAATCACTTGAATTTTATCGGCAATTTTGGCACCGCCTAAAATTGCATACTGAGGCTGAACCGGGCTGTGAAGAACTTGATTTAAAGCATCCCACTCTTTTGAAAGCAAAAAGCCTGCGGCTTTAACTTTTGCAAAATGAGTAATGGCCTCAATCGAAGCATGCGCGCGATGCGATGCACCAAAGGCGTCATTCACATAAACATGACAATATTTAAATAACTCTTCAGCAAAGAGAGGATCGTTTGCTTCTTCGTTCGTGCTAAATCGAATATTCTCAAGCAAAATTACGGTCTTTCCACCTCGACCATCCGAGATAAGCTTTCGAACTCCGTCCCCAGTTAGATCTTCAGAAAGCAAAACCTCTCGATTCATTAACTCAGAGAGCTTTTCAGCTACTGGAAGCAATGAATACTTTTTGCGGCTTTCTTCGTCATTTCCTTTGGGCCGTCCTAAATGGGCAGCCAAAACTAAGAGGCAATTTTGCTTTAATAAATACTCGAGAGTAGGAATTGCCTGTCGAATCCGAAAATCATCGACGACTTTGCCACCTTTGAGAGGAACATTAAAATCAACTCGTACAAAAGCGACTTTTTTTTCTGTTTTAATAGCGCCCCAGTTGATTTCATCAACACGTAGAATCTTCATACACAATTCCTCTTAGAGTTTATTTCCCATATAAAAAGTTAAATCGACCATACGATTGGAGAAACCCCATTCGTTGTCGTACCAAGAGAGAACTTTAATAAACTTTTTATCAATCACATTGGTTGAAGGAGCATCTACAATTGAGGATTCGGTGGCACCATTAAAATCAACTGATACCAATTCTTCTTCTTCAAAACCAAGCACACCCTTAAGAACTCCTTGCGAAGCACTCTTTAAGGCTGCATTCACTTCTTCGATAGTGGTTTGTTTTTCAACTTCACAACCAAAATCAACAACTGAAACGTTCGGAGTAGGAACTCTGATGGAGTTTCCATCGATCTTTCCTTTTAAGTGAGGAAGAACCAGACCCACTGCTTTTGCAGCTCCTGTGGTTGTCGGAATCATTGAAACCGCAGCAGCTCGAGCTCTTCGCATATCTGAGTGCGGCAAATCTAAAATTCTTTGATCGTTCGTATAAGAATGAATGGTCGTCATTGAGCCGTGAATAATTTTAAAATTATCATCAATGACCTTAACGACAGGCGCTAAGCAGTTGGTGGTGCATGAAGCATTACTTAAAATTTCATGCTTAGCAGGATCAAATTGTTCATGATTAATACCGTAAACAACGGTGAGATCTGCATCTTTTAAAGGAGCTGAAAAAATAACTTTTTTAGCCCCTGCTGTTAAGTGCTGAGCTGTTTGTGCCTTGTCTTTAAACCGACCGGTACATTCCAATACGATATCAACTTTTTGAGCTGCCCAACCTAATTTTGCCGGTTCAGGAATAGCCGTTACTTCGATTGCTTTTCCGTAAACAGAAAGTTTATTTCCATCGACCTTTACATCCCCCCCAAACCGTCCATGAACAGAATCGTACTTAAGCAAATGAGCTAAAGTTTCAGCGTCGGTAAGGTCGTTAATTGTGGTCACTTGAACAAGGCCGTCACGAAACTCGGGTGTCTCAGCTAAAATTCTAAAAAGGCATCGACCAATTCGGCCAAATCCATTGATTGCAATCTTGAGGGGTTTCTTAAGGTTAGGTCTAATTGTTGTCATGGGCGAACGCTAAAAAACGCGCGGGTCCGTGTCAACAAATGGGGAGGCATATATTTATCAGTAATCTGTTGAAATCGTCTGATGCTCTTTGGCCCCCCGCACGAGCACTCCAGGCATCTCAAGACCCTTGGTTAAAGCCCGGCCCACTGACCATAAAAGGTAATCCACTTCTAAGACGCTAACCCGCCCCCACTTGCCAGACCTATTAAGTTCAGCAACCAGAAAATCAGCCGCCAAGATTGAAGCTGCCCGTAACTCAATCTCAATTTCGCTGCCGGGTATAATGGGAGCTCCTTTTTCAATTAAAGCTTCAGCGTCGTTGGCCACTAGCAAAACATTCATGGCTCTTAAAGTCTGCGGTAAACGATAGTCTGCAAAAACCGTTAGCTGATTCAGTGAATTTCGATCGATCGGATTATCTGCCCGCTTTTGAAATCGGCCGTATAACATCCCTAAAAAAAGTTGTGAACGTTTATAAAAGGGGTCCCGCCAAGTGGGAAGAAAAGTAGGAATTGATACTGCGATCGGACCAGCCTCTCTCGTTTGTAAACTTTGAATCCATTTGAATGTTCCACCAGGACCTTGGGTAAAAATAAAATCTCCAGCTTCTCTAAGAACTCGTGTTCTTGCTTCCACAAGTGAAACTGGAACATCCGCGGCAAATAATTTATCTCTCACGTATTCCACAGAAATATTTCTCAGGTAATCGGGATTCGAAATCTGCGGCCAAACTTCTACAAGCCGTTTCGTCGCCAATGTTGATCCTGAATCTCTTCCACTCTGAAACGGCCGTCCTGATTTTGGATCAAAAAAACTAAAATTATTGGAATTCATCACCAAAAGAAAATTGGTGAGTTGAATGGGATCATCCGATTGAAGATAAGGAGGATAATTCCACTCTGAAATTTCAAGTTTTTGACCGGCCAGCTCAAAACTCTTCACAACTTCTGCAATTCGAGCACGATCGATTTTTATATGTTTAAATGTGGGCTCTAATTTTTGAGCTAACACACGCGCCGGATTTTCACCGCCCCAAAGATGCGAAAGACCATGTGTACAGGTCATTGAGGCATACGCAGAAATCTGTACAAATGAGATTAAAAAACACACTAAACACACAAAAAAGAACTTCATCGCCTCAAAGAAAACGATCAAAAGGGCTCTGTAAACAATAATTTAAGAGTGAATAAGGATCAGGCGATCGATTGATGACAAACTCCTATTTTCTAGATTACAAGGAGCTCAATGAATTCCCATTTTGATTTTTCATGGCTTAAGATGTCGGCGTTTCAAGCTCAGTCTTTAAGCTATATAGCCATAGTTTTATTTGTAATTGCTTTTGCTCTTTTACTTATCGGCACGCTTACAAAATTAAACAAACGTCAGACTCATTGGCTCACTTTAACTGCATTCGCCTCTTGTACAATGCTCGGCATCGTCACTTCAATAATCTACTACTGGCATCACTATCTTAGAGCAAACTAAGCCGCCTATTCTGCCCCGGCTGCTGAAGCTCCATGACATTTCTTATATTTTTTGCCACTACCGCAAGGACATGGGTCATTTCGACCAACTTTCTCCGCTTCACGCTTTACGGTCTGCGGCTTTGAAGCATCCGCAGTCTGACCACCACCCGAGAAAAGATTAAGTTTTTTCACTCTCTCAGCACGTTGAGTTTCTTCTTCGTCCATCTGACGTTCGAACTCACGTCTCTCTGATTCCAAGCGACTCTCATCTTGCGCAACAGCACCATCGTCTAAGCCTTCGGATAAGATTTCTTCTGGTGGAGCAATGCGTACCCGAGTGAGCTTGCTAACAAATTCAGCCTTGACGGTTGCAAACATACTTTCAAAAAGCCTGAAGCTTTCTTTTTGATATTCTAAAATAGGATCTTTTTGAGCATAGCCTCGTAAGTTAATTCCTTCTCTTAAGTGATCCATATCGAGCAGATGGTCTTTCCATCGATCATCAAGAGTATGCAAAAGAAGCATGGCTTCAAGACGCCTAAAAATGGGTGTGGTTAATTCTTTTTCTTTTCGTTCGTAAAGCACCAAGGCCGCCTTTAAGATTTCATCGAAGAGCTCTTGCTCACTTCCGATACTAGATTTACCGCGCTCGATTTGTTCTTGCAGAGCTGTGATGCCAAGATCTTCTCCGAAAAGCCTCTCCATTTCGTCTTTCAAAAATGTCCAATTCCAAGATTCCACGGGTGTCTTAGGAGGAATGGCTTCGCTTATAACAAAATCGAGAACTTCATGAATGGTGTCTTTAATATCGTCTTTGAGTTCTTCTTTAAAGAGCAGCTTTCGTCTCCAAGCATAAACAATGCGACGTTGATAACTCATGACATCGTCGTATTTGAGCAAATGCTTTCGAACATCAAAATTTCTGGCCTCAACTCGTCGCTGAGCATCTTCGATAGCCCTTGAAATCATATTGGCTTCAATGGGCTCGTCTTCTTCCATGCCCAAAAAATCCATAACTTTAAGCAAACGATCGCCCGCAAAAATACGAAGCAAATCATCTTCAAGCGAAAGATAAAAACGAGATCGTCCCGGATCTCCCTGTCGGCCGGCTCGCCCTCTGAGCTGATTATCAATACGACGAGATTCATGACGCTCTGTTCCTAGAATATAAAGACCGCCCGCTTCGCGCACACCCTCACCAAGCACGATATCGGTTCCCCGACCGGCCATATTGGTAGCAATCGTCACAGCTCCGCGCTGGCCTGCTTCGGCAACAATGCCGGCTTCTCGCTCATGTTGTTTTGCATTCAAGACAACATGCTGAATTCCTTCTCGCTTAAGAAGCTCCGAAAGCCTTTCTGATTTTTCAATTGAAACTGTACCGACCAGAACAGGCTGGCCCTTAGCATTTGCTTCTTTGATGTCTCGCACAATGGCACGAAACTTTGCTTTTTCAGTTTTAAAAACGACATCTGCTTGATCATCGCGAATCATCGGACGATTGGGAGGAATCAGAGTCACACCCAATCTATAAATTGAACCAAACTCTTCGGCTTCTGTATCAGCCGTTCCAGTCATACCGGAAAGTTTTTTGTACATTCTAAAATAATTCTGAAAAGTAATGCTTGCGAGTGTTTGATTCTCATTCGCAATTTGGACGCCCTCTTTAGCTTCAAGTGCTTGATGCAAGCCATCGCTATAGCGGCGACCGGGCATCAAACGTCCGGTAAATTCATCTACGATTACAACTTCGCCTTCACGAACCACATAATCAACATCTCGTTTAAAAAGTACATGCGCTTTAAGTGCCTGATCCACATGATGAACGAGTTCGATATGCCGGGGATCATAAAGATTATCAATTCTCAGTCGCGCCTGAACGGCATCAACTCCTTCGTCGGTAAGATGCGATGAGCGAGCCTTTTCATCGACAGTAAAATGAACATCCCGTTTTAAGAAGGGAATAATTGCATTTACAATTTTATATTTATCGGTCGTTTCGTTTGTTGGACCCGAAATAATTAAAGGGGTTCGGGCTTCGTCGATCAAAATTGAGTCAACTTCATCGACAATCGCATAATGAAGATCTCTCTGAACGAGAGAATCTTTAGAGACCTTCATATTGTCTCTTAAGTAATCAAAACCAAATTCGTTATTGGTTCCATAAGTGATATCCGACCCATATGCTTCTTTTCGCTGGGCATCGGTAAGTCCGTGAACAATGATTCCGACTTTCATTCCAAGAGCTTCGTAAATCGGACTCATCCAGGTCGCATCTCGTTTCGCGAGATAATCGTTAACAGTAACAAGATGCGCACCTTTTCCTTCAAGCGCGTTGAGATAGAGTGGTAGTGTAGCAACAAGGGTTTTACCTTCCCCTGTTTTCATTTCAGAAATTTTTCCGCGATTAAGAACCATTCCCCCGATCAGCTGAACATCATAGTGACGCATCTTCATGGTTCGTCGACCAGCTTCTCGAACAGCAGCAAAAGCTTCGCAAAGGATAGAGTCGAGACTTTCACCACCCAAAAGTCGCTCTTTAAATTTAATGGTCTGGCTCTTTAGCTCGATATCACTCATTCTCTGAAAATCAGGTTCCAAAGAATTGATCTTTTCGACCAACGGCATGAGCTTACGAACTTCTCTTTCATGAGGAGTTCCGATCATTTTAAAGACTAGACTTTTGATCATATGAAAGATTTCTAACATATATTCTTCTCTGAAAAGAACACATTTAAACAGCTGAAAATGCTGCAGAATAATTGATCTAAAAGGCTTTTCATTTGACCTTGCCTCGTTTAGACCATTTCGATCATGAAGCTTGGCCTTTTAGGAATTTTGGGCAGTTTTGTCTTTAACTCCCTGTTTTGTTTTTCACTTGGTGCTTCGGAGCCCTGCTCAATTGCGACGGCACGTCTTTATAGCAAAGTCACTGCTGAAGAGCTTAAAATCGACGCTGATGCGCACGAATGGGTCTATTTTTTGGTTGGTAAGCCTGCAGCACATAAGGGCACCAATGGACGCCCACTCGCAAAACTTTTGAACATTCCCTATCAGTCAACCGGCGATGTTTTAAGAGCTATTCGCGACTCAGGCACCCCCCTAGGACTTCGCATTGGCGAAATGATGAGAGCGCAACAAAATATTGCAACATCCGATCTAATCCCGGTCTTAGAACAATGGCTTTCAACACTTGATATCAAAAAAGGCATTATTATTGATGGCTCTCCGCGAAAGCTTCTTGAAGCAGCATGGCTTAAGAAACTTATTATTGAAAAGGGCTGGAGAGGGATTCGTGTCCTTTATTTTGACGCTACCGATGAGACCGTTCATTTTAGCGCAGCGGGTCGACTAACCTGCTCTAAAAAAACTTGTGGCGAAATCTATCATACAATATCAAGACCTCCCCTTCAGCCTGCCATCTGTGATGAGTGTGGATCAAGTCTCACCCGACGGGAAGATGATTTAACTCCCGAAGGAGTTCAAAAACGTATTGAAACATTTCATGCAGATACTGGCCCAGTCATCGACTACTTTAAAAAAGACGGAACAATGTACACCATCAATTCAAACCAATCGATGGATCAGGTCTGGCGAGATGTTCTTAAGATTTTAAAGACAAAATAATTCTTAGAGAGAGCGATCGAGAATATATTTTCGCGGATCAACAGGGATGCCGTGAACAATCACTTCATAGTGCAAATGCGTGGCTGTCGATCGACCCGTTTTACCGACCGATGCAATGATATCACCTCTTTTTACTCGATCTCCTACTTTGGCGTAAGTTTCATTGCAATGCGCGTACAAAGTTGAAACTCCATAACCATGAAAAATCATCACGGCGTTTCCGAATGTCGAATATTTTCCGGAGAAGGTCACAATTCCCTCCGCTGGAGCCATAATCGGGGCTCCCAATCGAGCCGAAACATCCAACCCTCGATGCATTGTTCGTCGACCGTTAAACGGATCATTGCGGTATCCAAAATGCGACGTCACCCAGCCCCGCACTGGTAAAATAGAGGGAGTTGCTGACAGCTGAATCTCTCTTCCTTTAAGAACCTCAAAGAGCTCCTCTAAGCTTTGTTCCTGTAGCTCGGAGCCACGATAAAGTCTCTTCATCCAAGTATAAATTTTTTGAACTAAAAAGGTTTCTTCCCGATCTAAATATTTGGGACTTTCCGAATCTAAATCAAGATGGGCTGAATCAATTTGATAATCCCCAAAATCATAGATGGGCTCACCCAGCTCCTCTTCACCACCACCCTGCCCCTTGGGTCCCTTTAGTTTTTCAAACTCTTTATCAACTTCAGTAAGGTTTCTGAGTTTTTGATCAAATCGAGTCATACGATCGACACTCATTTGCAAAGTATCGAGGTGAAATTGTATTTTATTAAGTTCCTTTTTGAGAACTTGATTTTCAGAAACGAGAATCGAATGTTCAGGTAGTTTTAATGCAAAGTTCACACCGAGAACAAAACTGACAGCCACGATAAAGAGAATTCCAGCAATGGCCCATTTGCCCAACCAAAGAATACGAGTTGAAAGACGCAGTTTCTTAACTTCAAGGTGCCCACGCGAAAGAAGAACAAGAGTTAGCTCTTCATCAGGTTTTTTAAACCAATTCTTGAGAAATCCTTTTGAAAAAAGGTCCTGAATCCAAGTCCGGTCTGTACTACGTCTTGACCAAGATTTATTTCGTGGCAATAGGGCCATTCATAATAGATTTAACGCACTTAGGAGAATTAAAACAAATTCTTTCTTTGAGACGAAGGTAAAATGCCCAGCATCTCACGATATTTTGCAACCGTTCGCCTGGCCACTTCAATCCCCTGACGTTTTAGAGCTTCAACGATACCTTGATCGCTTACAGGATTAAGCTGATCTTCAGATTTAATAATAGTACGAATTTTTTCTTTCACGCTCTCAGCGGCGATTCCATCTCCGTTCGATTTTTGAATAGCACTTGAGAAGAAAAACTTAAGCTCAAATGTTCCCTGAGGAGTATAAACATACTTATTTGAGGTAACCCGACTGATCGTCGATTCATGCATTCCGATATCATTGGCGATATCTTTAAGAACCATTGGACGCAGATGCGTTACACCATGCTCCAAAAAATCTCGCTGATTTTTAACAATGCTTTCGGTCACTTTATAAATTGTTCGTTGTCGTTGGTGGATCGAACGAATAAGCCATAAGGCTGATCGCAATTTGTTTTGAATATATTCCTTTGGATTCTGCTTTACAGGCTTGGCTTCTGAGTTCGGTGGAATCGCTTGCGACTCCGCTACTTTAGCAAGAACCGAGAGTTCATCCTCGACGCTTTTAACTTTAGTCGCTTCGGCAAGTTGTCGAACTTCAGGCATTTCTTTAAGAATAGAACGATAAAGATTGCTAATCTTAAGTTTGGGCAATCCATCTTCGTTCAAGGTAATAACGTACTCGCCGTTAACCTTAGCGATATAGATATCAGGAGTGATATAATTATTATCCATCTCCGCAAAAGGACGGCCTGGTCGAGGCTCAAATCTTTGAAGAAGCTTAATCACATCTCCCAGCTCATCCATATTGAGATCTAATTCTTTGGCGATAGCTTTAAAGTTCTTCTTCTCAAGATTAGAAAGCTGGGTTTCAATCAATTGCTTTAGAAGTTCACGGTCAACTTTTCGAATAGCTTTATTTCGCTTTAACTGAAGCAAAAGACATTCACGCAAGTCTCGAGCCCCAATACCCGGAGGGTCCATCTCTTGAATTAAATGCAAAACCAATTCTGCAAACTCAAAACTAACCCCTCTTTTTTTAGCAATTTCATCAAGCGGCTCTCTGAGGTATCCACCTTCATCAAGAGATGAAATCAAAACGTTTGAAAAATCTTTCTCTTCTCTATCGAAGTCGCTCAGATTAATTTGATCGAGAAGATGCTCGACCAAAGTTTTCTTTTTAGTCGCTAAGCTTTCAAATCCAGGGCCGTCTTCTGATCCGTCATAGCTCATCTCGCCAGAACTTTTGCCTTTATAAGAAAAACTTTGGTCAAGGTAAGCATCCCAATCAAAATCAGGATTACGGTCCGTATCAGGAGATACTTCGTGCATTTTATCAGAGCTGTCTTCGGTTTGAACTTCAGCCTTCTTCTGCTCAAGCTCTGAAACTTCGCTAGTTTCTTCAAGAAGAGGATTTTCGTTGAGTTCTGATTGAATGGCCTCACCCAACTCGAGACGATTCATCTGTAAAAGTTTAATAGCAGCTTGAAGTTGAGGCGTCATGACCATCTGCTGGCCAAGGCGCATTGATAATTTTAAGTCCACTGCCATGAGATCCCCTTTTCCCAATCCATCTGCTCAGTCGAGCAGCATGCAAGTAGTATACCATGTTTGGTAAAACCTAACACAGGGGCCTAAACGACCAATTTTACGACAAAACTATGACGCAATACGGCAGTTCGCCTTAAAGACGACTAAAGCAGGGCGTAAATCCTCGGTATTAACGTTTTGAGAATTGGAAGCTCTTACGGGCTTTTTTATGACCGTATTTCTTACGCTCCACAACTCGTGAGTCTCGCGTAAGAAGACCAGCCTTTTTTAGAGGGGGTCGATTGGAATCAGAGATAAGAGTCAAAACTTTTGCAATCCCATGTCGGCAAGCTTGAGCCTGAGAAGAAATACCACCACCTGAAACATTCACAGTAACGTTGTATTTTGTAGCGACATTGATAATTTCGAGAGGTTTCTTAACCACGCCGTGAAAATCAGCAGGAAAATATGAATCAAATGTACGATCATTAACAGTGACTTGACCATCACCGCTTCTCATATAAATTCTTGCGATTGAATTCTTACGCTTTCCGACTGCGTGAAATACTTGACCTCTAGCCATTTCTTAAACTCCTAGCCTCTTAAGGGAATCTTTTTTAACACTAACAGGAACAGGCTTTTGAGCCTTCATCGAATGTTCACCTCTAAAAACTTTGAGGTGTGATAATTGGTAACGTGACAATTTATTTTTTGGAAGCATGCCCTGAACAGCAAGCCAAATAACCTTTTCAGGATCATCTTTCATCAAATCACGAGCTGTCTTCATTTTAAGACCGCCCATCCACATAGAATGATCATAGTACACTTTTCGATCAGCTTTATCGGAAGTGAAGAATGCTTTATCAGCATTAATGACGATAACCCCATCTCCTGAACCAGCACCGGGAGTAAATGTTGTTCGATGTTTACCCATCAAGATCGTTGCGGCAACTGTTGCAACACGACCAATAGGAGCTTCGGTCGCATCAAGTACGTACCACTTAGGTTCGACAGCCTGAACTTCGCCAGTTGAATGCTTGAGACTAAACTTAATATTTCGACTTCCCCCCTTAGTGTTTCGACCGAAACTGGAGGTCGAAATGGGTGTCTTTTGCCATGCCAAATAACGAGCTTTTTGCATGCTTATTCTTTTGTCCGGTTTAAAACGAGGCGTCAAGCAGGAGATGGCCTATATTAATGCGAAAGCCGTCTCGAAATAATATTAGAAGTCGCAGGATTCCAGACGATTTCGACACCCCTTTGCGGCTCTTTAAGGGTCCAGACCACATCTCTATATATAATGGTCACACCGGGGTAAATCATCTCCGTCACCGTCAGAACACAGTCTTTATTAATGGGTACAGACGATAGAATCATATCCTGTTCGGCTTTTAGGCGCTGAACATCGTCTTGAAACTGCTTCTTTTGATCAAGGGCCTTCATGTATTTCTCTTGAAAATCACGTCCAACACCGTCCGTAGGAGCCTCCGAAAAGGCTAATAGTTCCTTCTGTAAATCTGCCAATTTCTTCTCCGCCTCGATGATTTTGACATCCAAACCCGATCGCTTAATCTCTTCTTGAGCCTGTCGATCCCTAAAATAATGATGCCCTAAATAGACCGTTGTCTGGCTTTCAGCTCCTGAAGATCCCAATGTCTTAACTTTCATTCCTTCAAAAACATGAATTTCTCCACCACTGACAGTTCCGGCACCCTCCCAGCACTCTAATTTACCAGCCACTCTAATCTTGCTGTTGAGAATCTCGGTTCCCACGATCAAATTGCCCTGAACATTGACCGTAGCTCCACCGGATATATAGAGGGTTTCAAGGTTTCGCCCCACAGTAATAATCGCGCGATCTCGCCCTAAAATTCCGCCTTTAATTGCTGAGTCTCGTCCGGCATTCACAATGCAACCTTCGGCGATTTGATCAATCATCACATCGGCTTCAGAGTGCACTTGAAAATCAGGAAGAACAGCACCCTTAACAAAGACATTCGTATGCCCCCCGTTGATGTGGCCAGTCTTAAACGAAATATCGCTGCCAATCATTAAACCTTCGATTACGCGAACTGATTTGTTTTTTATCTCTAAAACACCGTCAACGGTTGCTCGATATTCTAAACCATTTCCGACCACTTCAACCCCATCGCGAGGATCAAGACGTGCGTCTGCCCCTGGCGCAGCGGGTACTCGAGCACCCATAACATTCTTTCCGTCTTCTCCCATTGTTGGAGGTCTCTTAATGAGTAGAAGTTGTCCCTTCTTCACATTCACAAAAATATTTCTGCTTTTAAAATCAACACTACCGTCTGCTCGAATTTCTCCGACGGTACTACCCACATCAACAGCCGTAACGAACGAACCGTCTTGGCCTCGCTGAGCCTTGGTTCCTTCTGCTACGACAAAATCAATTATAGGCTCCTTCTCAGAATTCACTTTCTGAATAGCTTCGGCCAGAGCTTGAGTTTTTATTCCTTCGCGAACACCAATATCGTGAAGCATGGCCAAAACCTTATCTTCTTTAAGAGGAAATCTTGGATTCTGAGAGGGATAAAGGGAAACACTAGCACTCATTTTATCGCTCGCCACCTTCACCATCGATCGAACACAAATTTTTCCGCGATCCAGAATGACATATCCAGGAGCTTTGGTGTTACAAATGATCTGGTTTCCGTCAGCCGTTCTCTCAATGCCCTCACCTATCGGCCAAACTTCATCACGCCCGCGATCAGCGATAATTTTTCGCCCGAAAATTGTGTAACCATCTTCACCCTGAACTACAGGTGTCTTAATTGCCAAAACATCTCGCGGTCGAACACAATCCAAAAATTTAACTGGAGCTCTAAGGTCAGCTTTTGGTCCCATCTGTTTTTGAATGGGCTCACCGTTATAATCCACAAAATAATCTACCTTAGCATCAACTCCCTGAATGGGATCTTTTGCTTTAACGATCACTACTCGCGGAAGCGGATCTCCAGGATTTCTCTTGATCGCAAGCGCTGGGCGAATTTCTGCCCAATTAAGTTCGGCGCGAATTCCCTCTGCCTCGGCAATTTTCTTCAAAACATCTTCTGTTACCTGAGTTCCAAAATCGCTTCGTCCTGCTAAGCGAAGGGCAGCAAATTTTTCATTCTTATCAACTTCAATCACTGGTAGGACATCAAGTTTTCGATCCTTCCAACTTAAGATTCCAATTTGATTTGATCGATACTCAAGACGAAGCTGATCTTTAGGGTCTCCTTCTCGGCCAACTTGAAGTTCGTCAACTCCATCACCTACTAAAACTTCAATATCTTTAGGAACACCTGATTTTGGTACGGGAAGCTTTTCGCGATAAATATTTAGGCCTTCTCGAGCTTCAAGAGGCAAAATCTTTGTCATGATGAGATCGCCAGGAATAGCGAAGAGAGCCGCATCGGTCTTTTTCTGAAACAATCCCTTTTCTTTAAATAAGTCAGGACTGAATCGATAAATAACTTTGGCATCTGTACCAGCTTGAGGAGGTATGCCTTCGACAACCAGAAAATCCTCAACCCTCTCAGCTTTTAAAAAGACCTCGCCCAATCTCTTTTCAATATCATCCCTATTAAGAGGCATTAAAATATCAGCCTCTCTTAGCATATTGCTTAGGTCATTCACGCTCAGAGGTTTTTGAGGAAAGAGCTCAAGACTGGCTTTCATTTTGTCTGCAGAAACTTTAAGAACATTCTCTACGCTGATTCGGTCTTTATCGACCTTTACTCGTCCGTAACTTGCGGCTTTTAAAACTGTCGTTTGATCTACTTTTTCACGATTAACGTTTTTTCCGGGATAGATGGGCAGGCCATCAACAGGTTTTCCGCGAAGAGCTTCTCCGAAAACGGTTTGTCCAGAAATAGGCTCTTTTGGAGGAGCGATTTCAGCAATGACTTCACCCGGAAATACAATTGCGGCTTTTACTTTAAGAGTATCGATGACCTGAGTTGAAGAACTCTCACGATATTTATATTTTATTTCTCCATATGTGCCATCGGTTGGAACACGCCCTCGAGCGACTACAATTTGAGCCGGCCATTTTTTTGCACTCTTAAGTTGGTCTTCAATTTCGGCTGGATTCAAAAATCCAAAGACGATTCTTTGCGATTTCGCCATATCTAAAAGATCATCGGCCTTAATAGTGGCACCCGAAAAACTTGTTTTTCCGGTTTCAATTGCGGCAGCCATGCCTCCGTCCTGATCTATAATTTTAGTTTCAAGTCGAAGCCGAATACCTTGATCGTAAAAGAGTCGGCCAAATGTCTGAGTAACATAGAGAATTTCGCTCTCACCGGATTGAGTAAGAATTCCTGCGCCAACATTCAAGCGGAATTGTTCGTCGACAGGGGCTTTGATGATTTCGCCAGTAACCTTAAATCCATCTTTGCCTGGTACCGCATGCGGAGCTCGTGCGAGAACCTCTCCTTTTTTTGCGTAGAGGGGCACACCCTTTTCAAATAATTTTAAATCTATTGCCCATTTAGGACGCCCCGTTGTTGCAGTTACAGGCATTTGCCCTTCAGCAACAACGATCGAAAGAATTTTACTTTCGTCGTAACCGGGCGTCTTAAGAATTTTAAAAACTTCTTGTGATATGACATCTCGCTTAATTCCAGCCTTGACGCCTTTGGCCTTCAGCTGATCAACAATAAAATTAACATCCAAAGGTATCGTGGTATTTCCGATAGGAAGCAGAACTCGCTTGAGAATAGCTTTCATTCCGTCTCGAGCTATTTCAACCTCAATACGGGCAGGGCAATTTAAAATTTCGAATGAAAATTTGCGATTCTGCGTGCGAACGCATTTAAGATCTCCGATACCAATGCCGAGATCAGACGCAAGCTTAAGTTGTGCAGCTTCTTCATCAGCTGCCTCAATCATTAAAACTTTCATTTAAAACTGGAACCCCTTACCCCTAGTATAAATGCTGCTTAAAAATAACGCAGGATAGCCATGTAAAATGGGGCGCCGCGGCAGAGTTTACCAGTCTAAAAACAGTCCTAAACCGAAATCCCAGCCTCCGGTACTGTCGATAAGCCCTAACCCTTGCCTAAAATATCCCGAAGAAAGGTAGCGAGTTGAGGTAATTAATCCAAAATCCTTTAAATCCCACTCCGATTTTAAATTACTACGGAGCCTATCATCATACATAAAAGAAATGATTATTCCTCCTCCAAGCTCAACTCCCCAATCAACCCCGGTATTCAATTTTTGTTGATCGAGTGCATAGGTGACTTTTTTGACCCTCCCATACCGAAACGTCTGCTGGACCTCGGCATAAGGAATAAAAATGAAAAAATCAGGACTCCATGGTTTATAGCGAAGGCCTAAAGATGCGGTATAGAATTCGTAACTTAAATTATCGACTGAAGATTCAATTCTCTCCCCCTTATCGTCGAGAATATAGTCACCATTATCATCAAGTGCATAGAGAGATGCTGAATTTTGAATATAACTTAAGCCGATAATGGGTTCGAGTCCGATATCAAACTCATAAACACCAAAT
The DNA here is from genome assembly GCA_964601045.1 of uncultured Bacteriovoracaceae bacterium. Lineage (GTDB taxonomy): Bacteria > Bdellovibrionota > UBA2394 > UBA2394 > UBA2394 > JAQBPA01. The sequence continues at coordinate 121,547 of CAZRLF010000004.1, read as the reverse complement.
GTAAAATCAAACTGAAACGCCCCCCATTCCGAAAATCCGTTTACATGGGCCAGACGATCATCCTCAAAAAATCTCTGACTCATTACAAACGAAGCCGAACCATCAAAAGCATAGAGCTCCTGCAAAGTAGAGCTTTGAAAAAAAGCACAAAAGCAGATCAAAGCAAAAACTCTTAATCGCGAAAATATTCTTTTATTTTTTGTTTGAATAACAGGGGCAACCACTTCGTATAACGAACGAGAAACCTCACTTTGCACCAAGCAAAGACCTTCGGCAGGAGCAGCGACGATTTTTGAAGGCCGTTTTTCAGAATTAAGAACATCTTTAATCGAAATATCTTTGCCCCGGCCTATATCAACCAAAACTCCAACCATATTGCGGACCATGCGATATAGAAAACCAGAGCCTCTAAATTTAAATTTATACAAATGCAGATTTTCAATATGCGGATGCTTTGTTTTTTCGAGAGCGACCTTAAAAATTGTTCGATGCGCATCTTCAACTACCCGCCCGTCTCTTGATCGATTCGAAAAATTACGAAAATCGTGGGTACCACGCAGTTCTTTTAGCTCTTTCGTCATTTTTTTCTCATCGAACTTGGTGCGAATCCACCAGGCACGATCACAGAGTAAAGGGTCAGCAGCCGCACCTTGCTGAATCGTATAATGATACTCTTTAGAAGCCATATCACGCTTTGGATGAAATTTTGGATCGAGTTTTAACACCTGCCAACATGAAACAAACGGAGCCAGAAGAGCGTTTAATGAACTTAAAAATAGAGTCTTTTTATGAGCATCGAGATTTTCATACAATTCAAATTGATTTGGCACGCTCACCCATTGATCAAAAGCATGAACTCCAGCATCAGTTCGACTGGCCCCTAAAACACGAATCGGTTTTCGGAAATAAGTACTTAAAGCCTCTTCAATTTTTTGCTGAACAGACCGGCTATGAGGCTGAAGCTGAAAGCCCGAAAAAGGTTTTCCGTGATAAGCCACGCGCAGACCAAGATGTGGCTTTACGTCAGACATCACCAGTCAAGAAGAAGACCTAAACCAAAATCCCAACCTCCAGTATTTTTGAGATCGGGTAATCCATATTTACCGTAACCCGAGGGGGTATAACGAATAGAAGTCATCAAATCAAAATCCGTCAGATCCCACTCTGCGGACATATTAGCTTGTCTCTCAGCATCGTAAAAAAAAGAAAAAAGTAGTCCTGCCCCATAGTGAAATCCAAATTCACTTCCTTGCTGAAGCTTATGGATCTCACCTGCTGCGTCCGTCACTCGATAACGAACATAGTTAAGCACGCCCATGATTTGAACGTAAGGAATCACCATAAAAAAATCCTTTTTCCAAGGAGCATAACGAAAGCCAAGCATTGTGGAATAGATTTGATAGTCAAAAAAAGCTTCTTCGCGCATACCATCGGCTTTTAAAACATACTGACCATTTGTATCCCGAGAAAAAACAGAGGCAGAGTTTTTGGAGAGTCCAAATCCAATGAGTGGCTCTAAGCCAAACGAAAATTCGTGCAAACCAGCGATACCCTCGACATTCAGATTGCCCCACTTGGAAGTTCCATTTGTATAAGCAAGATTCTGATCGTCCATGAATTTCTGATTCACTAAAACAGCGAAAGAGCCATTGAAGGAATAGGCGTGAATAAATTTTGGAGAAAATAAAAAACCGATGCCAAAGAAAGACCAAATAAGTTTTTTTAGCTTCATACCTGCGCAACCTTAAGATTCAGTAACGAAAGTTAACACCTCTTAACTCCCTGCTCAATATCGCATTCTTCTTAGGAAAAAGACTAATCATTATTGGGACTTATTTAATTATTAAAAAGCTTGCGCACGGGCCGGAGGAGCTCTCCTTAGTGATAAACTTGAGTATCGCGGGACCATATTTCTAATTTGGGGAGGAATTTCTTTTGGCGCTCTTACTTCGGCAAAAACAAAGTAAAAAATCGGGCTTCACACTCATTGAACTCGTAATAGCTCTTTTAGTGATGTCGGGCCTTGGGTTGATGGTTGCCAACTATATGCGCAAATCCTCTGGCAATATGACATCCACGGATGTGGCGAGTGATCTAGCATCAACCGGACTTCTTGTTCAAAAAATGCTCTCTGAAGATCTTAAGCAAGTGGCTTTTGTTAATCCCTCTTGCGATACCAACAAAGCCATAACTTCGGTTACGACCTTATGCTCCAATGTCATTGTTCGCGGCGGAATTACTCCACTACCTGGAGTTGAATTAACAGCTGTGAATGCAATGACCAGTTTTGGAGTGCCAGCAAATATTTCAAATTCAACAGCCTCCCTCACCAGCTCTTCAGACGGGCTGCGCCTGGTACTTTACGATTTTACAACCCCAATCAATTGCAAACTTAATTCCTATGCTTCACCTAATCCCTCAACAACTGCTGGCTCTGCAACAGGTGCGGAGAGATTTCAGACTTTAAGGGAGGGCTGTACCGGAAACCTAGTTGTGGGAAAACTTTATCTGATTCAAGAATCATTTTCGGACAATACTACTGTTTACTCCAATGTCTTTCAAATTACTGCGGTTCAAGATTTGGGTGGAAGTTCTACATCGAGCAATCAAATCCAAGTTGATGCCGCTAGTACCGGAAGCTCTTACAACCAAGTCGGTGGCTTAGGACTTTCGGGTTTTTCTTCGAGCGCGAGAATTTATCCGATTAAACTTGTCGAATGGGCTTACGAAAACGGTGGGCTCTACCGTCGAGAAATTCAACCGTCGTCAGGCGACCTCGTCGGGCTTGGAACTTGGAAACTAATGCAAGGAGGGCTTGATGGAATTCAGTTCTTTCCTTTAACGATCACCACAACTTCAGCCATCGAGCATCAGAGAACGATGTCGTATACGGCCGATACTTCTAATGACGGAATTGAAGATATTCGTGGAGTGAGTCCAAGATTCGTTCTCAAATCGAATCGAGCAACAACCGACGGCAATACTTACGATAACCCGCTCACTTCGACAGTAGAAAACGATCATTTTCCTCGTTATGAGTCTAAATTTTACGTTGATGTGAATAATGCGAATTTGAACTGAGGATCATCATGAAACTTGAAGATAATATCTCAAAACTCTTTGAAGGCATCACTGATGGTCCTAAAAATGATGAATTGCCTTCGATCATGACGCAAAACGGAGGTGAATCTCCTGCTTCGCCTAAAGAAAAAATCCTTCAAACTCAGTCTGGAATAGATCGCAGACAGTTCTCTCGGGCCGAAGTTCTCGATCAGAGACTTGAATTAAAGTTCTCAAGTGCAGTTCAATTCGCTCGACAGTACATTGAAAACATCTCAATGGGCGGCCTGTTTGTACGCACCGAGCAAAAAGCTCAACTTGGCGACCTTATTCCCATCGAATTTGCGATACCAAGCAAAGAATCAGAAAGTGGAGTGGCATACTTTCAGCTCACTGCAAAAGTTTGTCGCGTCGCACCTCAAGGATTAGGCCTTGAATTCACAAATCTTTCTCTAGAACATCGTACAGCGCTCGAGAAGTTTGTTCAGTCAGTTCTACCTAAAGGAATACCTTTGCAGATGCAGAAGCCAAAGGCTTCAAGTGTGGATCAGCTTGAACGTTTGAGACTTGAGCGATCAATTCGAAACGAAAAAAACTCACGTTTCATTAAAAAAGCGCTCACAATTACGATTCTGATCGCTTTGAACATCATTTTGTTTCGTGAAAACATGCAACAGGACCTCAATCTCAAATCTGTTTTGACTGAGTCGATTCGAATTGGTGCAAAAGAAATTCCCACACAACAGATCACCGACATAGAAAAGAATAAGAATAATCAATGGGTTATTCGGCTTGCAGACGGCACCGAAGTGCAAACAAGACTCGAAGAACTTTCTGAAGCGCAACTTCCTGCTCACCTTCAGCATACTGTTCGAATTCTTCAATCGATTCCACCAAAAGAAACTCCTCGTCGAAGTAAAAATACTCGCGGACTGACTTCAACTCGACACTAACTCACATCAAAATCAAAAAAAGTTTTCAAAAATCAAAAAAGAGTATTGCAAGCAAGAAAAAAAAACTTACAATGATGTTAAGGGAAAAAATATTTCCCTCGGCGAAGACATAAGTCGATTTGTCGACAAGTGAATCTTCATCAACTCGACGAAGGAGAATAAAATGGCTGCTAAGAAAAAAGCGAAGAAAAAGAAAGCAACCAAGAAAAAGAAGAAGTAAACTTCTATCGTTTTTCAAGCCTTTCGAAAGAAAGGCGGATCGAAAAGGCCGCTCGCAAGAGCGGCCTTTTTCGTTTGAAGCCCGCAAACGGTCTATTTTAGAGATCTAGAGCGTTTCGTCTGAGCAAAAAAAAAGGCAGATGTAGAAACATCTGCCTTAAATTCTTTTCTGCTAAAAATCTTAGATATCAGCAGCTTTAACAGTCTTACGACCGTTTTCTTTGGTACGCTCAACAGCTCTGCGAATAATTCTTTCGCATTCTTTGTTGAGTTGATCGAGAGCATCGCTGCCCGTATTGCAATCTAACTCTTTAAAAAGTTCTCGCACCTTTGACTGAACAACTAAACTGTCTGCCATTTTATTCTCCTTTTTATTTCGTTCTTTTAAACCCTTTAATTCAATTTAAACGGGTCTCCAGGCCTTTTAGACTATGAAGATGCAGGAGCCTGGTCAAACAATTCCTCTACAAACTTTGATGAATTAAAGACTTCGAGGTCCTCAACACTCTCTCCAAGGCCTAAAAAGCGAATTGGCACATGAAGTTCTTGAAATAATTGAAAAATTGTACCTCCGCGACTGAGCCCATCCATCTTTGTAAGCACTAAGCCAGAAAGCGGAACGGCCTCATGAAAAGCCTTCGCCTGTTGGGTCGCGTTCTGCCCTAGCGTCGCATCAATAATCATCCAAATATCATGAGGACTTCCATTTAAAGATTTATCTGCAACACGAACAATCTTCTTAAGTTCTTCCATAAGATTCTTCTTCGTATGAAGTCGGCCACTTGTATCCACTAAAATGACATCTCGATCGGCAAATTTTCGAAGCCCATCAAAAATAACTGCTCCTGGATCTGCTCCCTCTGAAGCTTCTGATCCCTGAATAGTGAAAAAGTCGACTCTAACTTTTTGGCAACCTCTTTCAAGTTGCTCAGTTGCAGCCTTTCGAAACGTATCTGCGGCGACAACTCCGCACTTTAGTCCTTGAGAACGAAAATAATGGGCAAGCTTAACAATCGTGGTGGTTTTTCCTACCCCGTTCACGCCCACTAAGAAAACAACCCACGGCTTTTTCTCAAGCCATGAGTTTGAACCCTGGTCGGCGCCTTCAATCATAGATGTCAGTTTTTGCTTTAGAAAATCTTTAGGCTCAAGGGATGAATCTTTCATCTCAGCAAGAAGACCCGAAGTCAGTTTAGGTCCCATATCGGATTCAATCAAAACCTCTTCCCATTGCTGAGCATCTTTAGACTTAGATTGAAAAAGAGGAATCCAAGACGAGATAGCTTTTGAAATTCGAGGACGGAGCGCCTTCTTAAAAGCCACCACCTCTTTCGATTCGACCACCGGTTCAGTTGGCGATATAGAAATTTGTGCCGTATCAACAGGTGGAGATATTTTTTTGCTTCTTCTGTTAAAAAAGAAAAAAACAGCAGCAATACAGATGAGGGCCAGACCAATATAAACAAACGACATACCTGTCGTTATGCCACAAATGCCTTAGCTTCTTGAAGCTCCACACCTATGATTTGAGAGACGCCCGGCTCTTGCATGGTTACACCAAAGAGCTTATCAGCAACTTCCATCGTTCGTTTATTGTGAGTAATCACAATAAATTGCGATAGATGCGCCATTTCTTGGATGATTGAATTGTATCGAGTCGTATTGATCTCATCGAGAGGGGCATCAACTTCGTCCAAAATACAAAAAGACGCTGGTCGGTAAGCAAAAAGCGCAAAAAGTAAGCTAATGCTCGTCATGGCTTTTTCACCCCCACTTAAAAGAGACATCACTTGAACCTTTTTACCCGGAGGCTCTGCAAAGATTTCAACTCCCGTCTCAAGCAGGTCTTGCTCATTAGTCAGAGTCATAAAGGCTCGACCACCACCAAATAATTTCGGAAACAAAATTTGGAAGTTATGGTTAATCGCTTTAAAAGTTTCTCTAAAGCGAAACTCAGTAACTTTGTTGATGCGCTCAATAATGCTTTGAAGCGAATCAAGAGTCTTAAGCAGATCTTCTTGCTGCTTGTGCATAAAATCGAGACGCTTTTTGATATCCTCAAACTCAGTAAGAGCCAACAAATTGACCTCACCAAAGTTCTCAACTTTTTCTCTGAGTTCTTTGGCTTCAACTTCTAGAGCTCCAAGAACAGTTGAATCCTCAAGCCGCTCAAGATCCGCAGTCGTAACCTGCTGTAGAACTTCTTGAAGGCTAATATGGTATCGAACTTCGACAAGCTGAGAGAGCTCTTCCACTTCAAATTTAAGTCTTTGGTGGTCGAGTTCCAATTCTTGCAAATTCTTTTGAGCTTCTTCTTTAGCAGACTGAGAAGTCTTACGAGAGGCTTCTAGCTGTTCAAGCTCAGATCGAATTTTTGAAAGAGCTTCACGATTCTCAGCTAAGCCAATCTCAAGTTCACGAATTTTACCTTCATCAGCCTGTTTAGCTAACCGATGATTGGCAATTTTCTCTTCTTCTCGAGTGACTTCGGACGCCCAATTTTCAATATCAGTCTGATAAATACTTTGATTGTGAGAGTACTCAGACTTAGTCATCTCTACATGAACACTCTGTTGCTCAAGTCGATCTAATTTCTCTTGTACAGCTCCAAAAGCAATCCGCTCTTCAATCCAAAGATTATCTGCAGAAGCCTTTTGGCTCTTAAGTTGAGTCAGTTCAGCGGTGGATGCGGCTAAACGAGCCTTTAGTTCCTCTAGATCTTGCGTCTGAACCAATTCTTTGAGCTGAGTTGCAATCGAAGTTATTTTTACATCGATATCTCTTATCTCAGATTCACAGCGGGTATATTTTTCAACTTGAGCTTCTTTTTGGCTCTCGATACGAGCAACTTCTGCTTTAAGATCACCTAAGGCTTTGCCTTTACGTTGAATATCTTGTCTGCAAGTTTCAGCAGAAGATTTTGCAGTCTTAAGCTGAATCTTTAAAGATTCGATTTCGGCGTCTAAAGTTTGAAGCTCAGCTGTCAAAGATTGCTTTTGAGCTCGAAACTTTTCGATTTCAGCTTGTCGACCAAATGGAGTTTGCTCTTTCTCAAGCGATCCTCGAGAGAGCAACGCAAAACCGTTTGCCGCGGGCCAAGAAAGCTTTCCTGAACGATCAATCAAAAGATTTTGAGCCGAACCAGCTTCGTCAATCGAATCAACAACCTGAATACCTGCTAAAAATGACTGAAGTTGAGGAGAAACATCTCCTTCAACATATTGAAGAAGACTTGAAGCTTGATCAAAAGCAGCATTTGCTGCGACCTCTTTAAGATAAGACCACCGGGGTTCATCCCCATTCTCACCTTCAATAGGCTCATCTAGAAAAACCTGACCAAAAGTTGCTAAAAATCCCTCGGCAACTTTTTCAGCTCCGGCTTTAAATTTAATTTGCTCAAGAAGAAGACTCTTTCCGGTTCGCTTTTTACGATTTAATGCCCCTCGATCGTATCCAATCTCGCGCTCTTCAAGCGCGATTAAACTTTTTAATTGAGCTTCCGCAAAAGAAATCTGATCTTGAAGTTGCGTTCTTTGAAGAACTGCGGCCGATAAGACTTGATCAATTCTTTGCTCGTCAGCACGTAATTCCGTCAACCTGGATTCAAAAGTCTGAATTTCAGATGCACCCTGCTCCGACAAACCCAGCTTTTCGATTCCTTGAGTATTAAGTTGCTTTGCAACGAGATCAATTCGTTCAAGCTCGATTTCAAACTCGGCTCGAGTTAGCTCTAAGTTCACACGCTCAGCAGCCAACATCTCTCTCTTTTGAGCCTGTTTTGCAGCCTCAGTTTGCTTTTTATCAAACTCGGTTTCATCCGCGTCGATTTTAGCTTCTAAGGTTTTAATTATTTCTTCTTGAGCCTGGAGCTCAGCTCTCTTTTGCTCGATTGAGGCCTTTTTTTGCTCCCATTCCGCCTTCATTTGAGTGCGAGCTTCGAGAACTTGTTGAATGGTTAAATCATGCGCTTCTGCTTTTGAGCGAATACGCTCGATATCTTTTTTTCTCTCCTCGATTTGATTTTGGAGCGAGCCTATTCTCTGATTGCCTAGTTCAATTTCTTTATCGAGAAATGAAAAGTTCTCCTTGAGCTGAATGAGACGTTCGTAGTCTGAACTCGAAAGTTTCTCAAAATTAAGAGCTTCAAATCGTAACCGCTCAATCTCCGCCTCAAGTTTGGCAAATTCGGTGGATGTTGATTCAAAAAGAATTCGAGCATCCGTTCGCCGACGCTCACTACTTTCAGCATCGCGGTCGAGCTTCGTTACTTTAAAGGCAATTACTTGCTCGTCGAGACGTCGCAATTCACTTTGAATTTTTCTAAACTGTTCGGCGCGATCAACTTGACGTTCTAAATATTTTCCGTTGCGCTCAAGCTCTCGAATAATATCATGGGCTCTTTCAAGATTGGCTCTTGTGGCCTCCATCTTGCGCTCCGCAGCCAGTTTACGAGCTTTATATTTAGCGACACCCGCTGCTTCTTCGAGCAAAAATCGTCTATCTTCAGGCTTAGCCAGAACGATCTGATCGACCTTACCTTGCGCAACAATTGAATAAGCTCGAGCTGATGAGCCTGTGCCCAAAAACAGATCATTAATGTCTTTAAGACGAACTGCTACTTTATTGATGAGGTATTCACTCTCGCCGGAGCGATAGAGCCGACGAGTGATCATAATCTCTACACAGTCGGTATAAGGGGCACTGGCAAGTTTGTCGGTATTGTCGAAAGTCATACTGACTTCGGCAAACGCGCCCTTTTTTCGAGACGTCGTTCCGTTAAAAATGACGTCAGACATTTCGGTTCCTCTTAAACCCTTGGCGGACTGTTCTCCCATGACCCAGCGTATGGCATCAACGATATTACTTTTGCCACAACCGTTAGGACCAACAATGCCTGCAATTTGTCTATCAAAATGAAGAATGGTGCGATCACCGAAAGATTTAAATCCGATGATTTCAAGCGATTTGATTTTCATGTTCGACTAATCTTTACCTTTATCTCTGCTCCGTTTTGGAGCCCTCTCGTCCACTGTCGGTGGACTTCATAACCTAATACCCCGACCGAAGTCGCCAAATTCAAGCATCGTACGTTTTGCATGGGAATTCGACAAGGCTGAATACCTTCTAAGTGATCGTTTTTTTTGATGCTTTCGGGCCAGAAAGATCTTGCAACGCCTTCTTCTTCGTTACCAAAAATAAGGCAGGTATCCCTCCCAAACACGCAGTCAGTATAGACAGATTCTGCATTTTTCGTCGCCCAAAAGATTTGGGTCTCCTCTTTTTTTTCAAATTTTTTCCAAAACTCTTCGGCGTCCTTATAAAGAATGGGCTTGAGTTTTTCCCAGTATCCAACAGAAGCTCGTTTGAGATTTTTTTCATTCAGCTGAAAACCAAAGGGGCCGACCAGGTGAAGTTCAGCTCCCAAAGCTTCGGCGGTTCGAGCACTGTTTCCTACATTTGCAGCAATGCGAGGCGCGACCAAAACGATTCGAAGTCGCGTATCGGGGCCTACATCAGACATTCTAGGGCTTTTATCATAAGGAACATCTGATCCCCAAATGATAAGCAAAAACCCCATATTTACCTCCGTCACCACAAAAATATCAGTAAATTAAGTAACTTAGAGGAACAAACTATGGCATATCTTTTGCACGCTTTAGGTATGTGGTGAAAGCATGCAAAAACTCTCGATAGTTAAAAACACTCTGCTTTTACTCGTCGTGTTTGCGACTTTTAGCTTGCCCGTGTGCGGGGGATCGCACCTTGAGTGTGGAGCCGTGCTTACAAATATTATCAATCACCCTCTTCATCATGCCGTTAAACCGTCGCGAATTATTAAGTTCTTTTCAACCGAAGTCGACCCTGCAGAAAATGTTGAACTGATTATTGTCAATGAAGGGCCCGCTGAAGTTGACACTTCTTCATCTGAACGATGGGACTGGATTGCTCGCGGGGAATTTATGCACGCAGCTGAAATCAACCCTGAAGCAAAAAGAATCTTGGTTCTTTCAGATGGAGCTAAATCGAATTTTCTTAATATTCCGACCGAAACTTTAGGGCAAGGGCTTTCAAGAAAACTTCCGCAGGCTCAAGTCATTAGTGGCGATTTGCTCTTCTCTAATAATAAAATAAAAGCCGAGGGCTACTCCCAAATATTTCTCGACAACACTCAGGCCTTTCTGTTTTCGGATAATTCCTTCGACCTTGTTTTAGCTGAAAACACTCTTTGCCACTGTTCCTGCCAAGGAACTTCGTGCGGCGGAATTTCATACGAACAAGACGAACTCACCCGTTTTTTGAGCGAAGCATCGAGAATTCTTAATAAAAAACAATCCAAAAGCGCCGCCATTTTACAGGCAAAAATGTTTAAAACAGATCATCTCGAAACCAAAACAATTCTTCGCGCTGCTAACGAAGTCGTTAAAAAATATCCTGTCAGAATCACCATAGCTGAAACAAATGCTCGCTATAGGCCAAATGAGAATTCGTTTTCTTATGTTTTGATTCAGCCAAGATAATCTTTTAAATTTCGATTCTCTTATCTAGGGCTGAACTGTTGCGATTAAATCTAACGACGTATCATTTAAAACGCTGATCGAATTACTTTTTACGTTAAGCACATAAAGTACTGAACCTTCAGGATTCCAAAGCAACCTCTGGGGAGAATCTTCAAGAGCATCATCAGCCGATTTTGTGAAAGTAACGGCGTCTTCGTCAGTAAGATCTTGAGTAAGATCAACTCTGTAAATTCTCGCAGGAACTTCAACTGTGCTTCCATCTTTTTGTCCTAAACCTAGTACCCATGCCACAGTTGCCGTACCCGTTGAACAATTTGTCGGAGGAGGCGTTAACTTTGGACAATAATTGACTTCGACTTCACCCATTCGAGGAAATAATTTATCTGTTGGATCCCTATCAAAATTTACGATCCGATAAGAGACATCATTCTCATCAAAGCCCACGGTATTGCGCTTTGCCGTTGATTCAGTCGCTTTTCTCTCTTTAGACATCTCAAAAACTGATCTATCGATTCGATAAAGCGAATTATCTGTGCGGCTGCTGGCATAGATATTTCCTGCTGCATCTCGGGCCAATCCCCGAAAGCCTAGCTCTTTACTTCCTTGCACTTTAATTTCGTTAGCCGTGCCTTTATTTTTAGTCCAACCACTCCTAGCTCCATCAAGATCCCAAGCAATATTGGCCGTGTTCTGAAACGTATCTAGTCTAAAACCGAAGATTCCTTGGGCTAAATACGAAGCTGTAACAATCAACGGAATGCTTCCATCTCCATCAGTCACTCCAAGAAGGACGGCCTGGTTTATTCCAAATCCAACTCGTTGAGAAAAAGAAATATCAAGATGTTGTTGAACAATCTCATCTTCGCCATCTTTATTTTTTACAGTTTTTAAGCGTTCAATCATTTCTAAATTGGCGCCTTTGATATTTCTAGAAACAGCTAGGTCTGGCGTAACAGACTCATCGCTGCCTTTTTCAACAAATTCGAGATTATCGGTACGAATAAAGTGAATAAATCCACTCGACTGACAAACAATCGCAAGCATTTTTAGATTGTCGCCAGGACGTGTAAAAGAAAGAAGTCGCTGAGGATTGTCGGTGACTTTGACAAATTTTGGACCTCCGTCTTCGTCAAGTCGCTGAGAGAATTTACCACTCGAATAGTCATAGACAAAAATTCTATGCTTATTACGGTCCGCAACAAAAAGAGTGTCTCCATCAAATTCAAAATCGCCGACGTTTGATGGAACTTCAACTGAAAGTGATGTTTCAAGTTTTGGTTTCTGAGGATCACTTAAAGAATAAAATTGAATGCTTCCTGAGCTCGCTTCAAATTCAAGATTGGTATTGAGAATACCGAGATATTGAGTCGAACCAATCTCGACCAATTTAGCTCGCCCGGGGCCGTTCAAAATATCAATATTAAAAGGACGATCTCCCGCAAACTTAGGCTCACAGGCACTGGCAACCAGAGTCAATAATCCAATACTTGCGAATTTTAGGTAATTCTTCAAACTCATCTCTCCTTTTTCAATTGTCGAGCTCGAGAAGCAGCAAGACGCGCAAGAGGAACTCGAAACGGCGAGCAACTTACCGAATCAAATTTTTCTCTTTCAAAAAACTCAACACTTTGAGGATCTCCACCATGCTCTCCGCAAATGCCAATCTCAAGATTCTTATTCACCTTTCGCCCCTCAGTCACGGCCATTCGAATAAGTCGACCTACTCCTTGCTGATCCAAAGTTTCAAACGGATCTCGCGGAAGTAAAGACTTCTCAAGGTAGGCAGGAATAAATTTTGAAGCATCATCACGAGAAAGTCCCATGGTAGTCTGAGTTAAATCATTCGTTCCAAACGAAAAGAAATCGACTCTGTGAGCTATATCGGCAGCTACAAGACAAGCTCTGGGTAGCTCGATCATGGTTCCCCATAAAGTTGCCTTTAAAGCTCTCTGCTTTAAAGCCACTTGGTCATGACAAAGTCTATCAAGCTCTTCGACATAAACTTTTTTAAGCCGAGAAAGCAGAAAATCGAGTTCACTAGAAGTCATCACAAGTGGAATCATTATTTTGAGAGTAACATTTACCTTCTCACTCAAATTTCGAATGAGGCTCCCTGCCAAAGCCCTCACCTGCATTTCATAAATTTCTGGAAAAGTAACTCCAAGCCTACATCCCCGATGTCCAAGCATAGGATTAACTTCTGCCAACTGTTGGATTCGGGAAAAAAGTTTTGAACTTGAAATATTGAGATCCTCAATGAGAGCGTTAATCTCAACTTCATTCTCAACTTTCGGCAAGAACTCATGAAGAGGAGGATCTAAAAGACGAACGCAAACACTAAAACCCTTCATCACCTTGAGAATGGAATAAAAATCATCCTCTTGAAAACTTTGAAGCTCTTTAGCAGCTTCAGTTCTTTGCTTTTCACTTTCAGAAAGAATCATCGCTCTAAATTTGTGAATTCTCTCTTTTTCAAAGAACATATGTTCAGTTCGGCAAAGACCGATTCCTTTAGCGCCTAAACCTAACGCGAGACTTGCCTGTTCTGGGGTATCGGCATTGGCAAGAACGGGAATACGAGCTGACTCATCAGCCCATGAAAAAACTTTTTGTGCAGTTTGCCCCCAAGTGACCGGCTCCGTAGGAAGATCCCCCATGTAGACATCGCCCGTTGCACCATTAATTGTAATCCAGTCTCCTTCTGAAAAACTTACCCCCGCAGCACTGGCCTCTCGACGATGTTCATCAACCTCGAGATCAGAGCAACCCACGACACAAGCTTTTCCCATTCCTCTACCGACCACGGCGGCATGAGATGTCATTCCTCCCGTCGAAGTGAGAATACCTTCAGACGCAGCCATTCCCATAATATCTTCGGGAGATGTATCTCTGCGGACGAGAATCGCTCTCTGACCTCCTCTGGCAAAATCAACTGCGGTTTCGGGATCAAAAGCTGCCTTACCCGATACTGCTCCCGGACTAGCAGGAAGACCTTTAGCAAAAGATCTTTGGCTTGTAGCCTTAAGGGTTGGATGTAAAAGCTGCTTAACTTGATCGTAGGAAATTCGCGAGAGCCCCTCAGCTTTTGAAATTCTTTTCTCGTTCACAAATTGAGCGATATGTTCGATTTGTGCAGCAGCCGTTCGCTTAGCCGATCTAGTTTGTAAAACAAAGAGACGCTCATTTTCGATAGTAAATTCTACGTCCTGAACATCTCTAAAATGATGTTCAAGTTTTTTTAAGACTCGGGTCAACTCGGCATAAGCTTTTGGCAAATCACTTTTGAGATTTTGAATTTCTTGAGGGGTTCGAATTCCTGCAACGACATCCTCTCCTTGCGCATTAAGCAGATATTCTCCGTAAATCCGATTCGCACCGTGAGAAGGATCACGAGTAAAGACAACGCCAGTGGCCGACTTCTCATTAAGGTTTCCAAAGACCATAGCCTGAATAGTGACAGCCGTGCCCCATTCATCAGGAATCGAATTTAACTTCCGATATGTTATGGCGCGGTCGGTATTCCACGAACGAAAAACAGCTTCAATGGCAGCAATAAGTTGCTCCCACGGATCCTGTGGAAACTGTTTCTGACGCGCCTGAAGAGAAGCTTCAAAATCTGAACAAACCTTTTTCAGAGTCGAAACCGAAAGCTCCGAATCAACCTTGACTCCGTCGCGACTCTTCCAACTTTCAAGAATATGATCGAATACAGAGTATTCGACTCCCATAACAACTTCAGAATACATCTGAATAAATCGACGATAACAATCCCACCAAAATCGTTCTTTTTCAGGATGTGCATCAGCTAAAGCCGTAGTGATTTCATGATTCAAACCCAAATTAAGAATGGTATCCATCATTCCCGGCATCGAAACGCGCGCCCCTGAACGCACCGAAAGTAAAAGCGGATGGGTACGAGAACCAAACTCTCGTTTTAAAAACTTCTGCATTCCGAAAAGCGCCTGCCGAATATCTTTTAAAATGGACTCCGGCAAAGTTCTCTTTTGCAAATAGACCCCGCAAAGAGGGGTCGAGAGACTTATGGCTGGGGGTACCGGTAAACCCAATTTGACCATTGAAGTAAGTCCAGCACCTTTTCCACCTAAAATTTCTTTAAGTTTGGAATACGACTCAGACTGAAGCAGTTTTACTGCTGGCTGAATTCCCGTTGTGGAATATCCGATCGTTGAAACTGAATGACTGAGTCTTCGCGTCGCTAGCGAAACAACCCTCCCTTTCATCTTTGTCGATAAAGTTCGAGTTTTTGCTTTTCGTTTAATCTTTTTTGTCATCTGTTGCATGAGACCCCCCTCACTTTTTATTAAATCTCTCCAAATGCTTTTTTAAAATAATTCAATAACTCTGATTCAGCGACTCTGACTTGTTTCATCGAATCTCTTTCGCGAACAGTCACAGTATCGGGAACCGTATCCACCGTAATACAAAAGGGCACTCCGATTTCATCAGAACGTCGATAGCGTTTACCTATACTTCCCGACTGATCGAGATCAACTCGCCAATGCTTTTTAAGGTCCTTAAAAATTTTATCGGCGCGTTCAGGCAGGCCCTCTTTTTTCATCAGAGGAAAAACACTTGCCTTGATGGGCGCAACCACTGGCGCAAATCTCATAACAACCCGGGTGCCGGCCTCTTCTCCTTCACCACCTTGAACTGCTTCCTCATCATAAGCATCAACGATTAAAGTCAAAACTGTTCGGTCACAGCCAACTGAGGTTTCGATAATAAATGGAACATAAGAAGCCTTAGTCGCTTCATCGAAAACACTGAGCTTTTTACCCGAGAATTTTTCGTGTTGTTTAAGATCGAAATCAGAACGATTGTGAATTCCTTCAACTTCTTGCCAGCCAAAAGGAAACTCATACTGAATATCAAAGGCCGCACGGGCATAATGCGCCAATTCATTTTCACCATGCTGATGAAATCGAAGTCTGCCTTCTTTAAGCCCATTCGAAAGATGCCATTTTTTTCGGATTTCTTTCCAACGCTCAAACTGGTTTTCATCATCACCAGGCTTTACAAAATATTGCATTTCCATTTGTTCAAACTCGCGGGTACGGAACACAAAATTGCCGGGTGTAATTTCATTACGAAATGCTTTTCCAATTTGTGCGATTCCAAATGGAATTTTTTGTCGAGAGGTGGTCATGACATTTAAAAAATTCACATAGATGCCTTGAGCCGTTTCAGGCCGTAAGTAGACGACTGCCGAGGAATCTTCGACGGGTCCCATAAAAGTTTTGAACATCAAATTAAAGGCGCGAGGTTCAGTGAGTTCCCCCCCACAGGCTGTTGGACTTTTCGAAGGCTTTTTAGGGCACTGGGCAGACTCCATTTGGTCTGCCCTAAATCTCGCCTTGCAGGTTTTGCAGTCGATCATCGGATCGGTAAAATTAGCGACGTGTCCGGAAGCCTCCCAAATCTTAGGATGCATTAAAATACTTGAATCAAGAGGCTCGATGTCATCATGCTCGCGAATCATGGAATCCATCCAACGACGTTTTACGGTTGCTTTTAGCTCGTAACCCAAAGGACCGTAATCGTAGCAGGAGTTTAGACCTCCATAGACTTCGGATGAGGGGTAAACAAAACCCCGGCGTTTACAAAGAGAAACTATTTTTTGCATTTTGTCGGAGGCAGATTCGGCCATGATTCATCATTTTTCTCTCAATTAAGCTATAGCCGTCAAAGGCGATTCAGCAGTTTTTTTTGGCCGAAAGGGGGAAATCCCTTGAGATGAGGAACCGCCTGAACTAACCTCTGTATCTAAAAAGGGAACTAGGGGTGCAGGTTTGAGGGGTCTACACTTTCGCATTTTTTTAAGTCTTTCTTTTGCAGTTAGCGCAAGTAGCTTTGCAGTTGAGATCAAATCTGAAATAGATCCTCGGCTATCGTTCGAATCTTTAGAACAGGCTCCCTTATATTGGGGATCAGAACTAATTGGAGCAGATCTTGCTAAAAAGGTCATTGCATCTAAAAACCTTCCAAAAATATCAGTAGTCGTCAGTGATAGTGGTGTTTTTTACGGCGCCAAACAAGAAATTACTTATGATACTCGCAGTCCCTTTGAACGAGGTCCTTTCAGGCTTCTTTCGCATACAGAAGTAGGAAAAAATCTAACGCGAAAAACGAGTTCACCAATTGAAATTCAAGATTTGATTGAATACATCAACGATCTCATCACAGAAGTGAAGGATGTGAGGGATCAGCTTGTCGACCCCACTGAAAATTTTGATCACGGCGCTCATGTCTCTGGGCTTATCGGCGCTGATCAATCTGAGTTTGGATCATCCAATCTTGTCGAGATTGAAGACTTAAATGTCTTTCAAGGATTTTCATCTCTAAAGATATCAAATCTTTTCTCTGCACTTTTTACGTTAATCACTCGTCCAGAGCCAACCCCTGTACTCAATATGAGTCATGGCCTAGGTCGAAGCGCAAAAGTTGTTAAAGCCCTTCATGAATTGGTTGAAAGAAAAGATACAGTTTGCGTGATTGCCGCTTTAAATTATGGCTCCGATATTTCGCAAAACTCAAGTCTCAGTCAGATACAAGATTGCGTAATTGTAGGGGCATTAGGACTTGACGGCGTAAAACTAGATATTTCAAATTACGGAAATCCAATCTCGCTGGTTGCTCCTGGAGAACAGATCTTCTCTTTCGCAAAGCAATTTACTTATCGAAACAAATCGTTCGGCTATATGACCGGAACGAGCATGGCTGCTCCACTCATCTCTGGGGTTGCCGCAAATATTCGAGCTCTTCTTCCCCATGCGACTGCAGAAAATATCCGCACATTACTGTATGGGTCAGCTATAGATTTAGGAAAAGACGGTCGCGATGAAATCTATGGATTTGGAGTCGTCAATGCTCTAAAGGCTGCTCATATCGCGATAAAGTTGCGTAACGAGAAGGATCTTCGCCAAGCGCTGAATGATCCAAAAACCTATAATTTTTCTGACCTGGCTAGAAAAGCTAATTTTGCTGCAGTAAAATCAGGGGCAAGTTCACCAGCTTTTTTACGTCTGAAGCGGGAAGAAGCTTTGCTTAAAGGCACTGCTGAAAGTTTTTCTTCGCTGGGTCGTCTCTATGAAAAAAACAATTATACTCGCTATGGCAGGGGCCTTCAGATTATGGCTGGCAATCGCCCAAATTCTCATCTCAATGCACAACAAATAAAATTATTTTCGGATATATTGTCAGCATCGCAAGAAAAGACCGCTAAAGAAAAAATGGCGAATATCTCTACTGTTCTATCTATAGTTCAGCCTGAACTTGCGATCGCAACGTTCAAAAAGCTGTCGATGATGACCGCGGCTTTAGCCTCAGATCATATTAAAAATCAGCTTGTCGGACACCCGGTTCTGCTATTGGAATTTAATAGAATAATTCTGGAGAAATTAGGGGGATTCGATAGTTCATTGGAGCCCGCAAGCGATGCACCTCCACTCACAATTCCTCTTATGATGGGCTCACCGTAAATGGTTAAGCTGCATTTTTCCTTTTCTTCTTTTTCTTCTGTTTTGAGATTTCTAAAAGTTCAGCCGTGCAGCGCCGTTTGCTTTGTGCCTTTATTTTTGAATAGATAAATTCTCTAACTTCTCGAATCTCTTTGAGTTCGTCAAAATGAGTCTGCAGAAAGCCGCCCTTGGTTTCGTGGCGCATCCAGGCAGCAATCTCAACCGCAAGTAAATCGTGCGACATCTTCTCTGTCGGAATAACGCCGATTCTTTTTATATAAGCAACCGCGAGTTGAGATCTCAGTTCAGTCTTTCGATTCGTCTGCCAAAACTTAAGCGCTGCATCCCAGTTCTGCGCAAGCAAATCAAAATCAATTTCCTCATGCTCCTCATGGTTCTCATCTTTTGTTGCAACTTCGTATCGCTGTCTTAAATCGTCAAAATCTCGCCAAGATGAAATTTCATTTTTATTGTCAATGACTGGTGCTTCGGCTTCAGCCTGGCGCTTTTTTAGAAGATTATTAAAAGACTCTAGATCGCTCGTATATTCCCAACGAGTAAAAATATCTTTCATTTTTAACTTCTCTATTTCGCTCAAAGAAGGAATCGACTGAATTCTGCGATTATCAACCTGAGATTTCTTTCGAAGATTAAAATGAACCGCAAATTGTGGAATAACGTCTTCAGGCCAAGAATCTAAAAAGCCGTCCTTTTTAGATTCGACTTGTAGCCATTCCCAAAGAAGCCGATAGCTCTGCTCTGTCGGAAACTGCTTTCTTACTCGAACTAAATACAAAATAATATTTCTGGGAATTTTCTGTGCATACACTTTATAAAACTTATTTGAAGGTCGAACGGCGACGGTGCTTGCTAAATCAGCGGGCAGCTTCTCAATCATCTTTATCTGTGAAGATTTTTTTTGTATCCAGTAGCCCTCTGGACCATCGTTTATATTTGGCATAATGCGATTTTCAAGGGGAAGAGCTTCGAGATATTCTTTCACTAAACCAACCAGATCCGTTCTCAATCGAATATAGAAATCAAAACCTTGTTTATCAACTGGGTCTGTTTCAGAACCTTTCGGAATTAAATCACCCGAAACATGCTCAGTTAACTTGAAATGGTTTTTAATAATTGGCCGAACATCCTCTGGCCAATTTTGTAAAAAATCAGATTGCTTAGATGCTTCTTGAAGCCAAGTTGCCACAGCTTGGTAAATAGCCGAGGACTGATCGAGCGTAGGTACCGCCTTATCTTTTCGAATCAATGAAAGAGAAAAATTATAAGGAGCCAATTTTAGCTGGCGAAGAAACCCGTTATGGGCGGCGTCGATCGATACAGTTTTTCTTAGTTCAGGATCGAGTTCCGAAAGCACTTTAAGTTGTCCGCCATTATCGACAATCCATCTGCCCAAAATTCCCGCAATTGCCGCATCTCTTTGTTTCGGCAGCTGCCGTTGATCTACTGGGAGAGATAAAAGATAATCAGAAAGAACGCGTAGAGGATCAACCCTGCGCTTAATTTGAAGGTGACGTTTTTCTTCTTTGGTCAGCTCTTGAGAGTTTTGAACGAGTGCGACCTTTGAAGCTGGCGTTGAAGAATCTGAATTTTTTAAGAATTCTGTTCGCACTTGCTCTCGAATGTCCTCGGGCCATAAATTCCAAAAATTTTCGTCTCCTGCCTGGGACTGAATCCATTTGCCCACTTCTTGATGCACTATTTTTTTGGAATCTGGCTTAGGAACCAATTCTTCATCACGCACGATCGCAATTGCTACATTCAGGGGATGTCGGGCTAACTGACCTCTATAGAGTCGATTGGATGGTCGCAAAGAAATTGTATTGCGAAGTTTAGGCTCTAGACTATCGAGAATGTCCATTTGAGTAGAATGGTTGTTAATCCATCGCGCAATAAAGCCCTCACTGTTTTGTAAAAAACTACTCGGAAAGTATCGAAACTTCAGGGGTCTGCTTTCAAAATATTTTTTCATAAAAAGCGTGAGATCGGTCGAAAGTTCCATCTCTAGTTTTTTAAGTTCATCGTCGTTTAGAGGCCCCGTATCAAAATTAAATTCAAGCTGAGGCGGAGGCAGAACTTTTAGAACGGGTCTCTCCCAAAAATAAGGAACATTTTCTTTTGCCGCTTTGTATTGAATCTCATACGAAATATCGACTTCAGGTTTGTTCGTTACACGATAGTAAATAAAATGCTCTGAATCGGGTTTTCTTATTTTAATATGTTCACCAGCAAGACCATAAATAGAGGAAATTCTTTCGCCCGCGCGTTCAGGGTTAATAATTGTAAACCTAGATCTCTCATCGAGTTGAAGTCGGGCGAGATAGGTTTCTCCTTTAAATTCGTAAATCACTAGCCCGGCTGGTGAAAGCGATAAAATTTTAGTCTCGGTTCCGTCTTCGCCGTCAGAAAGAAGCCTTTTATGCGCCTTAATTTGAATTGGATAAAGCCTGAGCTCTTCTTTAAATCCTTGAACTCGATAGAGCTTACCCCCTGCCATAAAGAAAGGCGGGGCCATCATTTGAATTTTTTCAAGAACAGG
Organism: uncultured Bacteriovoracaceae bacterium; assembly: GCA_964601045.1. Classification (GTDB taxonomy): domain Bacteria; phylum Bdellovibrionota; class UBA2394; order UBA2394; family UBA2394; genus JAQBPA01. The sequence goes on along the minus strand of CAZRLF010000004.1, from coordinate 100,762 downwards.
CTTTTCACGTTGAGACTCCAAATAGAGTGAGTTGTTTTTAAGGACTGCTGCCCGCCCATCAACCGCAAATCGAACCTCATCGTTTTGATCAGCGAACAAGATAGTATTCGCACTCAAAAAAAGAAAAACCGACCTAAGATAATTTTTAAACGTGCACCACACTCTTACCTCAATCAATGCAATCTCCATGCCAAAGAATTCACCTGCGCACGGGGGATGTTTTTTGTAACCCATTAAAACTTATGGCTTTTTTTAACCTACCTCCGTCACCACATGGTGTCTCTGTCCCCCCAAATGGGGCGAAGAATTTGGGATTGGGGAGGGATCTCCGCGGCATCGAAAAGCGGTTGCAAGGCTGCGGGCAGTTCAATAATAAATAGGGTCATTATGTTTCGATTTTTGGGGGTTGTTGTTTTGGTTGTAGGATTTTGGGTGAATGCTACTCAGGCAGAAACTCCCGATTATGTTTCTGAATGGAAGCAATGCTCTGAGGCATTTTTAAAGTTAAAATTTAAATCGGCCTATCCCTCAGCTTTTTTTGAAAAAGCTCCCTCTGTGTCTCCTAAACCTCTCTATCGAACGCGAATGAAAAAAGGAATTTTTAAACTCCCACACCCAATCTTTAGTGAAAAAAAATCTGCACATCAGACTTCTTTTCATCTTAACGATGAATTTGCCTCAACGCTCATTCCTGTAGAAATTTCTATCTATGCCGCCAATCCGGACACTCTTAAAGGCATGATTGATAGTCGCCTTCTTTCTCTCTATGAACTTCGCCCTCTTGGAGATAATATTTTTGAATGGGCTTCTGAGCAAAAGCCCTCTACGAACAAAACAGCTGAAATCGTTATTCTCGACTCCGAAGCTCAACTTGATCATCTCGATTTTCAAACTGCAAACATGATCAAAGAAAGCCCCCTCTCGCAATTCTCTATCATTTACCCTTCTGAGACTAAGCCTCACTATCAATCGTTTATTATTCTCAGTCGCATACAGTATTTTTATGAACAATTTTTACTGAAGTATCCGAATTTAGATTCCCGTGTTGTGGAACTCGCTCTTTCTCGCCATCTCTTTGGCTCGCTCAAAACTTTTCTTACCCAAGATTTAAAAACGTTCGAAGATTTAGCGGCTGGCCATATTGCTCAAACAGAGTATCAAGCGGGAATTAACCATCTCCAAAATCTCTTAAGGTCAGAGGATTTTATTGAAGACGACGCAGACTCTCTTGGCATCAGTCAATTAATTGCCATAGAACGAAAAATGTTTGGTTCAATTCCGTAAAGAATTAAGATTCTTAAGTTCATCAAAAACTTTATAACTTTTAAATGGTCGCTCAAGTTGAGCTTCTAAAAATGGAATTAGTAATACATCCAGCTCTAAAGCTATTTTTTCAGTGAGCTTGATGTCTTTTTTCTCAAAAAACTTCGCTATAAAAGAGTAGGTTTCAAAACTCACATTTTTTCCACGAGCACAGAAGTCATGAGAGAAGGTTCCCTCTTGAATTTGAAAATAAATCTTCTCACTCAACTGTTTTTGACAGACAAAACAAGAATCTAAATGAGGCTTAAAACCGTGCTCTTCGATTTGTTCCAAGAAATAAGAATAATAAGTCTGCTGAAGCCCGCGTTTCATCAAATCAGTTCGCAAACGAGAAACCGATTCAAAAGATTGTGTCGATTCTGCATTCCAATAAAGCCACTCCAAAATAATCGCCCAGCGGCAGTGGATTTCAAAATCTTCCGACAAATGAGAGCTATATTCGATAAGTTCACAGCGATGAATAGAGCTTAACTTTTGCAGCCCGCTCTGAGCGCCCAATTCTAAATCGTAAATACCAGTAATATCAAATTGATGCGGAAACCGCTTTTTAGAAATACGCGCCCCTGCCGCAAAACCCGCCTTCTGCTCCCCACTTTCGAGCAGAAAATGCACGATTAGATCCTTCTCTCCATAGGCTATTTTTTTAAGGACCAAAGCTTTCATATTCAACTCGACTCTCCACGAATAATGCCAGATAAACAGAAAGTGCTAAAGCTTGATCGAAAAGATCCCCTCACTTCTTTTGCCCTTTCGGTTGTTGATCGCCTTCAGAAGGCCGGTTTTGAGGCTGTCTTTGCTGGAGGCTGCGTTCGCGATCTTCTCCTTAAAACTAAGCCTAAAGATTTCGATATCGCTTCCAATGCTTTACCGGCCGATATCGCAAAGATTTTTCCCCGGACTGTCATAGTTGGCGAGGCTTTTAATGTCATCCTCGTCATTTCAGAGCACGAAGAAAATCCGTTTCGAATTGAAGTAGCCACATTTCGCGCAGATATTGGAATTAAAGACGGACGTCGCCCCGCGGTAGTGAAGCAAGCTACGGTTCAAGAAGATGTTCAGAGACGCGACTTCACCATCAATGGAATGCTTTATGATCCGATCAAAGATCAGTTACTCGACTGGGTTCATGGGCAAGATGATCTTAAAAAGAAAGTCATTCGCTCAATCGGAAATCCTAGACTTAGAATCGATGAAGATCACCTAAGAATGCTTCGCGCGATTCGGTTTTCTGCTCGTCTTGAGTATCCAATTGATTCTGAACTCTGGGCAGCAATTAATGAAAAAGCTCCCCTCATTACAAAAATTTCAGAAGAACGCATTTTTGATGAGATGACGAAGATGCTAACGGGCGCGAACTCTGATCACGCCATGAATCTTTTAGCCGATTCGGGCCTCCTTAAGGAGTTTTTACCAGAAGCACTCGCGATGAAAGGCTGTGAACAACCTGCAGAATACCATCCCGAGGGAGATGTCTGGGTACATACTCTGCTTTTACTTAAACAATGTGAAGGCGTCTCACCCGAACTTGCTTGGGGATGCTTACTTCACGATATTGGAAAACCGCCCACCTTCACTCATACGGCCGGAGATCGCATTCGGTTTAATAATCACCAGCATGTCGGCGAAGATATGGCCTTAGTTATTTTAAAACGCCTTAAGGCTTCGCGAAAGCTCACGGAAGTCGTCTGTGAACTCACTCGCGATCATCTTAAATTTAAAGACGCTCCCCAGATGAAGGCTTCAACTCTTAAGCGATTTTTGCGTAACCCGAATTTTGATCTGCATCTTCAGATGCACTACATCGACTGCATGGCGAGCCATAAGGATTTAACATTGTACGAATTCTGCAAAGCTGAGTTGGCTAAACTTCCTGCTGAAGCCTTATCCCCCCCTGCTCTCATCAGTGGTCACGATTTAATTGCTCTTGGCTTTAGGCCAGGACCTCAATTTAAAGAAATTCTGAATGCGATTGAAACTGAACAGCTTGAAAATCGGCTGAGCGATAAAGACTCGGCTCTTCAATTTGTAAAAAGCAAGTTCAAGCCTTAAACAAAATCGATCAATCAAAAATGAACTCTAGTGATTACTTGGCCGCTACTTTTTTTGCGGCTTTAGGCTCTTCAGGAGCAACAGGAAATGCCGTATAGAAATTGATTCGAGGCGAAGCACGAAGCTCTCGCTTGCGTCGCTTTCCTTGAAGAGTTCTCTTCTTTTTTCTTACTAAACGTGTGACCCCTGTTGGTGATGGCATGAATGAGAAATTCGTCCAAATGCCCCCTATTGGTCAAGGGGCAAACAATAGAATTTTCACCCCGTCAGAAGGAGCGTATTTGGCTAAATTAAAGAGCCATCCAATAGAAAAGCGGGCGCCTGCCGTTGTCGTACTTAAAAGGAATGCTCCGCCTTGATCGACGTATATCGAGAGAAAAGTGGAGTATTCTAAGGCTTTTCCTCAATCCTCAAGTATTGGATCCTCATTAACCCACGTTTCGCTTCACAACTCTATCAGCAATGGCGTCAATCGCCTTATCTTTGTTGATCTCAAGACGACGTAGATTCTCACGAATGCGTCTTCGAGCCTGACTGCAAAAAACCGCGATAATCTGCCGCTGATGAAGGGTCTCATCTTCCCCCAGTTTTTTTATTTCTTGAGTGACACGAGAAAGACTGGCCGTCATTGCAAAAACATCGATGGTAATATCGGCAATACGTCGTAAATCATGCTGCTCATCGACGACGTTCTTTCGATATTTTTTGACAATATACTCGGCAGCTTCAGAAAGATCAGCAATCGAGCGAGCAAGGTGCTTCTTTTGCTGCTCTAATAGCGGATGAAAATTCTTTGCCTCTTCAGGTGCAATATTTTGCTTAAGTCTTTGCGACGCATAATTATAAAATGCCCCGAAGCCCTTGATAGGTTCATCAAACAAATGCTTCATCGCCGCTTGAGTGCCTTGAAGTGCAACCGCTTTGGCTTGCAATCCGGTAAGCGCAATAAAAAGACGCAGAATCTCATTTGTGCCTTCAAAAATTAAATTGATACGCGAATCTCGTAAGGCCTGCTCGTACGGATAATCTTTCATATACCCGTTTCCACCAGCGATCTGCAGAGCTCGATTCACATTATCCCAGGCGATTTCAGAGCCGAATACTTTACAAATGGCAGACTCCATCGAATAGTCGCCAATTCCTTTATCGATCCAGGAGGTCGTGAGATAGACCATGCTCTCAAGAACATAAGCCGTAATTTCCATCTGAGCTATATGGGCCTTGATCATTTTAAAGTTAGCAATGGGTTGATTAAATTGCTTTCGCTCAGCGGCGTATTTGCTGGCTTCTCGAATCATAAATTTAGAAACGCCCACGCATCCGGCCGAAAGGCCCTGCCGACCGCTGTTTAAGATATTCATGGCGACTTTAAAGCCCTTGCCCACTTCACCGAGCAGATTTTCTGCAGGAACTTTTACATCCTCGAGAACGAGTTGAACGGTGGAACTGCCCTTGATTCCAAGTTTGTGCTCCTCGGCCAGGTTTTTTACACCCATGCTTCGCTCAACAATAAACGCGGTGACCTTTTCTTTTTTCTCTCCATCTTGATCGACTTCTACTTTGGCGAAGACAGTAAAAAAATCGGCGATGCCTCCGTTTGTAATCCAAAGTTTGGAGCCATTGATGGTCCAAGTTTTTTTATCAGCCGAAAGAACAGCTTTAGTCTGAATGCTTTGGGCATCACTTCCACTCGTGGGCTCAGTCAAAGCAAAGGCAGCAATCATCTCTCCGGTCGCAAGCTTAGGCAGGTATTTTTTCTTTTGAGCCTCGTTTCCAAATAAAAGAAGACCTTTCATTCCAATCGACTGATGAGCTCCAATTGAGAGGGTCAATGATGAATCACATTGAACCATTTCTTCCATGACTTTGGAGTAGCCGGTCGCCCCGAGACCGAACCCCCCGAATTCTTCGGGGATTATTACCCCATAAAGGCCCATTTGCTTCATTTCTTCGATAAGCTCAACTGGAACCCTCGCCTCTTCGTCAATTTTGCGGGAGTCGACCCGATCTTGCTTAAAACGTTTTATAACCTCCGTCACCCCTTCCCACTGGCTGGCATCAAATTCGGGATATGGATTGAGGCGTTCTTCTAAAAGATTTCCGTTAAAAAGGGCCCGGCAAAAGCTATCGTCGACTTCTGATTTTTTCGTTTTTGAACTCATGATCAAATCTTGACCTCTCGGCCAAACCGAGGCAATAGCTAGATCATGTCTAAAAACGCTGAAAATCAAATTTTTTCAAATACAGCAACCGAATCTAAGTTTGATACCCGTCTTCTCGACAAAAAAGTCGAACACGGCTTTTTGACCCGAAAGGAACGTGAAGACTTCGTCAAGAACCTCGAAGCTGAGGCTGATTTCGACTTTACTTCAGCAGAAACTCTTGATTCTGAAGACACTCCTGCTCAGTAGATTTAAACTAAAAAAAGAGCCTATTTCTAACCAATAGGCTCTTTTTTTTGGCGGGTTGAGGGTTCTTAGCCTTGCAAAAAGTTTACGAAAAGGACCTGCACTTTGTCGAAAAACCTCAAAACAAAGGATTTGTCGCGTTGTCCCTGGTGTCTTTCAAGTCCTCTCATGATGGACTATCATGATCGCGAATGGGGAGTTCCGGTTCATGATGACAAAAAGCTTTTTGAGTTTTTGATTTTAGAAGGCGCTCAAGCAGGCTTAAGCTGGTCGACAATTTTAAATCGCAGAGAAGGATACAGAGAGGCATTCGATAATTTTGAGGTCGAACGGGTCGCAAGATTTAATGCGAGAAAAATCGAAAGCCTGATGAAGAATGAGAAGATTATTCGAAATCGACTCAAGATCACATCGACCATAAGTAATGCAAAGTTATTTATGGATGTACAAAATGAGTTCGGTAGTTTTGCAAAATATCAGTGGTCCTTTGTAGACGGAAAGCCCATTAAAAACAAATGGACCACGCACAAGGGCCTTCCCCCAACGAGTAAAATTTCTGACACCTGGAGTAAAGATCTCAAAAAGCGCGGATTTAGATTTGTGGGTTCCACCATCATCTATGCGCATATGCAGGCAGTGGGAATGGTTAACGATCATCTCAAAAGCTGTTTTCGATATAAGCAAGTGTAGTTGCTTGGACTAGACCAGGATTTAGCTCAACACATACGGGCGCACGAACGCGTAGCCCTCCGCTCAGAATTCAATAAACTGTGAAATATCAAATATCCCAGAGCCCATAGTCACCGCTTCACCCTGCATCCAAACATCTTTAAGACCGTCCCACTCAATAGTGAGATCGCCACCACGAAGATGGACGGTAATTGGAGTACGTTTTTTTCCGCCTAGAATCAGAACAACCCCAACAGCGCAGGCGCCGGTGCCACAGGCTTGAGTTTCTCCACTGCCCCTCTCCCATGTACGCTGAAAAACTTCGTTGTTTTTTATTTCGATAAACTCAACATTCACACCTTCAGGAAAAACCTCGTGCTTTTCAATCTGAGATCCGTACCGCGCAACATCAAAAGTCTCGAGACTATCGACGGGAATTACACAATGAGGATTACCCATAGAGACGCACGAAATTTTAAACGTCTTTTTGTCAATCTCAAACTCTTCTCCAAGAACCATCATATCGTCAAAAAGAACTGGAATTGTCGTTGGCAAAAATGAGGGCCGCCCCATATTGACTTTGACAATAAATCTTTGAGGATCGCGATCGTCGACAATAAAACACTCTTTCACACCAGCTCGAGTTTCAATGCGATAGACGTCTCGAGCTCCAAATTTTTCTTTTAAAAGTTTAGTGATGCAGCGAATGCCATTTCCGCACATTTTGCCTTCAGAGCCATCGGCATTATACATTCGCATTCTAGCGAGACAGTTCGGGTTATCCGAAGGTTCCAGTAAAATGAGCCCATCTGACCCTAAACCTGTGGTTCGATTTGAAACTCCGCGCGCTAAAGAGCAGATATCGATATCTTTAAGTTCGCTTAACTTGAGGTCCAAATTATCGACATAAATATACTCGTTATGACATCCATGCATTTTTGTATAAGGAATGCTCATTCGTAAGTCCTCTTAAGCTCTATAATTTTGCATAATACCTGGACTGGTAGGGGTAAGCCCACTATTATTGTCCTCCGATTGAACCCCCCTAATGCCCATAGATCATCCTTGAAGGCCGTAAGAGCTCCGCTTTCTAAAGCGGCTGGCGATCTTGCATTTCACCTTCAAAATGTGCTCTGGAATTTGCAACAAAAAGACGGGCATTGGCACTTTGCGCTCGATGACAATATTACGATGAATGCTGAATTTATTTTGTTTCATCGCTGGCTTGATCTTAACGACGAAGAGCTTATCAAGCGACTCGCCCTTGGCATTCTCGACCGCCAGCAAGCCGATGGTTCATGGAATATATACTACGAAGGTCCAGGAAATCTCAGCGCTTCGGTTGAAGCTTATTTTGCATTACGTATTTCAGGTTATTCAGCCAATGACCCGGCTCTCGTTAAGGCTCGCGATTTTATTCTCTCGCAAGGCGGAATTCCCTCTGCAAGGGTTTTCACAAAAATATGGCTCGCACTCTTTAATTTATTTCCTTGGGAAGGAATTCCCGTAATCCCCCCCGAAATTCTGCTCGCCCCTCGAGGACTTCCATTTCATATCTTAGAATTTTCTTATTGGTCACGTGTGACGATCATTCCACTAACCATTCTCTTTCACCTTCAAAGAGTAAAAGAAGTTCAGTTTGTACTCGACGAACTTTATTTGCATCCCAGCGATAAAAACAAAATCGAAATTCAGCCCCCTCCTGAATCAGATGAGTCTTGGATTTTAAGAAATTCTCGGCTCGATAAAGGTTGGCTCAATTGGGAGCAAGTTTTTATTGCTATGAGCCATGGTGTGTCGCTTTACGAAAGCAAAATTCCTATTAAGCCTCTGCGGGCCTTCTGCGTTGAGAAAGCAAGACGCTGGATTTTAGATCATCAAGAAGCTGGCGGAGGTTGGGGAGGAATTCAGCCTCCAATGCTTAACTCTATTATGGCTTTGCATGCTCTCGGAATGGATCTCTCTGAAGAACCTATTCAAAGAGGTCTTAAAGCTTTGTATTCCTTTACTCGAGGTGTCAGCGAATCTATTCCGACTCTAAAAGAAAGCGAGAAATCTCAGATTGCAATTTTACAGTCTTGTAACTCACCTCTCTGGGATACAGCACTTTCAGCTCTTGGAATGATCGAAGCTGGAGTTGATGCCAAAGATGCTCGTCTTCAAAAAACTCGACAGTTTTTATGGAACAAAAGAATTCAAACCAAGGGTGACTGGGCTGCGAAGTCAAAACTAAAACGCGGCAGACCATTTGCGGCTTGGTGCTTTCAGTACGAAAACACCCAGTATCCCGATATCGATGATACCGCAATTGTTACCTATGTTCTTAATAAATTAGGAATGACCAACAAAGAACTTGAGCCCGCCACTCACTGGATTTTCTCTATGCAAAATAGCGATGGGGGTTGGGGAACTTTTGATCGCGACAATAATCAAACCATTTTAAATCGAATTCCCTTTGCTGATTTAAAATCCCTGATCGACCCCTCCAATCCAGATGTGACAGGACATGTTTTAGAAACCTTAGCGAGCTTAGGTTTGCATCATACCGTGGCTGCTAAACGCGCCATTCGCTATCTTAAGCTCACGCAAAGACCGGACGGAGCTTGGTTTGGTCGCTGGGGCGTAAATCTACTTTATGGTACATCTGCCGCCGTTATCGGACTCGCGAGATGTGGTGAGCCGCTGATGGCCCCCTATTTACAGCGAAGCCTTAAGTTTTTCTTAAATCGCCAGAATGACGATGGGGGTTGGGGAGAGTCATGCGATTCATATGCCGTTGGCCGAGCTCCCACGAAAGATCCATCGACTCCAAGTCAAACGGCTTGGGCGCTTCTGGCTCTTGCTGAATTTAGAGACCAAACAGATGAAGTCGCCGATGCGATTGATCGCGGTATTGCGTTCTTAAAATCACGAAAGACATCGGATGGACTGAAAGAAAATGAATTTACCGGCACCGGCTTTCCTCAACATTTTTATCTCAGATACGACGGTTACCGGGTGTATTTTCCTTTAATCGCTCTTGGACGGCTTAAAGAAATCGGCTTTTAATTTCGGTCCTTAGGACTTCTTTCTCTTCAACTTTTTCATTTCATCTGCACACTGGGTGCTCTTTTCTGTCGCTTTTGCGGCAGCTTGAGCACCGGTCGGGCTAAAGAAGACCTGACGTTTTTTCTCGCGAGCTTGCAATTTAAGAATCTCACTTTGAAGATGAAGGCGAACTTCTGGAGCGAGGTTCAGCTTTTTTGAAGCAGCAAAAGCCATAAGTTCAGCTGATGATCGACCCACTAGCTTTGCCAATGTATTCACGTGCTCTCTAATTTTTTCTTGATCGAATATCTTTCGCAAATACGATTCCCGATCGGCTATATGAATATCTTTGACCATCACCGCATCAAGCAAATTAGCAATTTCAGAAATATCTTTAGTCTGTGATGCTGTCTGCCAAAGTGCCAAAAGAATCTGAGCTTCGGTTTTGAGTTTGGTTCCGCCAGCTTCAAGCTTTTCAACAAATGCTTTTAAAGTCATCTGGCCTTGCGCAAACGCAGTTAAATCTTGAAGAGCATCGAATTTAATTTTATCGATTGGACGTCTTCCGAAATCATCCGCCTGAAGATATTCGATAATCGCCTTGGGATTAGAATCTGTCGCTGATTGCAAAATTGCTTTAGCAATTCCATTTCTTAAATCAAAGGCCTGGCGATCTTTTGTTCGCTCTGAAAAATGTTCAGTCACATGATTGTAAAATAGCTGAGGATCTAAAGTTTCGTAGAACATCCAAAGTTCATTATTCATTGTCATACCGAGACGAGAGGCATTTCCGCTTCCGAAAGAAAGAATATAGATCGGCTGAGCTTGCCCTGGCTTCTTGACTTTAAACATCATCATCTTGAGATGCATTTTTGCTTCAATGCCTTTGGTCTCATCAACTCGACCGTTCCAGGTTCCAACATATTCGTCTGCTTGTAAGGGTTTTACTTCCAGAGGCATTCGAGTCACTCGATCAACGACAAGTCGACCAAGAGGATCTCTCGTTTGCAGACCCGACATCTGCCAAGCTTTGGAATAAAACTTAAGAAAGTGATCGTCGACAATAATGTGTCGCTTTGCCCCTTTAGCAATATGCGGATATAAAATTCCATAGAGCCTCGCATCGCTGAGTGAAAAGTTTTCGCTCCAGATTTCTTCGATTTGAAGGCCACTCAGAACGCTTTGGATGGTATTCGCTATATCGCCCTGCCCTGAAAATGGAGAAAATCCGATGGTCATTCGATTGCCTGATTTATCCACAAAAACTTTTGTCGCACTATTTAGATCTCGAGATGTTTTTGTAGTGAGACCCTTATAGAGCTGAGCAAGTTCAAAACTTAAAAACTCAACGATCGGTTTATTATTAATTTTAAGACTGCCGTTGACGTTTGCGGGCGCCAATTTATTCCTTCTGGCAGCATCGAAATCACCATAGAGATCCGAATCCGTGGGATTTGCCGTTAAGACGAAAGCTTCTTCGCCGCGACGAATCGCAACTTTAACGTGCATAATTTGATCTCGATTTTTAACCAAGCGAGGATCAATTCCCGCCTTCTTAAGTTTTCGCAACCTCTGAAGGCGAAGTTCGTTTCGACCCTTTAAGCGATCAAGCTGAGCTTGAGTCATTTGATCAGCCCCGTCCGCATGTTCCTCCAAAAACTGTTCTCTCTTCCATTGAGGTAGAGATTGCAAATACTCTTCTACATCAGCTGCGGTCTTCCAGGGTATTTCTTGAAAGTTTGAACCTTCCAGCACAAGCGCAATCTTATCAGCACCTAGTCGATTAGCTGCATCAACGATTGCATCGACAATATCTTCTTGTTCGAGATCATAAAAAGCGAGATCAAGAGGAACCTTTGAATCCGAAATAAATTTCTTAAGGTCAGCTCCGATATCGTATCCTTCGGTATTCGCAAGACCCCAATTAAATCTCAGCTCAGTTTTAAAATCTTCCTTCGAAATTTGTAACTGCTCTTGAGTTCTTTGATCTTCAAGCAAAGGGTGATCTTTATACCATTTTTCATTGAGCGCTCGACAGCCCTCAAGCCTTAAGTCATCCAACTGAGAGCCATCAAAGTGCGGATAGTATCCACTCTCCCCTCTAAAAATAAGATGCTCATCGATCCACTTTTTAATTTTCGTCGCAGGAATTCCCGCCTCTTTCATGATTTCTTCAAAAAGTTTTACGATATGACCAGTTTCGCGATCAACCCCTCTAAACACCCAGTAGAGTCTCATAATATTATCGCTAAAAAGAGAAACGTCGGCTTTAAATTGGGGCAAAAGAGATGAGTTTAAATATTCAAAAAGAGATCTGACACTATAATTTTTAACTTCAATGACAGGAGCCTTGTCCATTGTGGCTCCTCTTTCAGGCTTAAGAACAATATCAGCAACACGAACTGCCCGACTCTTGGCTGATTTTTGCTCCATCTCAAAGGGAACTTCAAATCCAGCAATGCGCTCAACACCCCAGCGATCAACGGCTTCTTCTAAAACTGCTTCGGCACCAATCACATGCATAGGGCTTAAAGCCGCATCTGAAATCATTTTCTTTACCCCGCGAATGCCGGCTAAATGAACAACTCTAAATCGTCTAAAGAAATTCATCACTCGAATAGGATCACGTCTTAAAGTTCGAATGATAGAATGCGCGCTATCCAAGCGACCTTCAGTGACTTCATTTACAAGAAGGGTCAAACCTTCAAGAGCTTGCTTTCCATCTTCACCGAAAATAGGAAACGAGAAATTACCATTGTAAAGAACATCAAAAATACCCGCGCTCGCCTTCAATTTTTTGACGGCAGCAAGAACAATATCTTCACCGAGACGTTCCGATGCAAGTTTGAATCCAATTTGCGATGAACTCGACCAATTTTCTAAAAATCCATACTTGCGTGGGCTATCATCGATAAGCTCTCGCACTTGCTTAAGATAAACAGCCTCTTTTTCACGACGCAGCTCAGTTAGCTCTTCTTCTACTTCTCGAACTGTATTTTCTTCGTTTTGCCTAATTTCAGGGACACGATCAGGAGCAACTCTTAAGCTGAGCTCAGCACTGCTTAGAGCTTTTGACTTCACTGCTTTATGAGAAGCACGAGACGTCTCTGTCATCGAATCGAGACGGCTTACAAGTTTTGCTCGTGTGCGAATGAATTCAATCCAATCAGGCTCAGCGCGAACCTTCATTAATCTCTTAATCTCGCCCTTTTCGATTCCAAATTCGTCTTCAAGTCGCTCGAGCGCTTCAGGGTCTTTATCATTCAATGCCTGAAGTACATTCTGAAAATGTTTTACTTTCTCTTTATTCGATTCGTCTTGCTCGCGCTCTTTTTCAGAACGCTTTCTCTTTTTCTCGATAAGTTTCTTTCGATTCTCTGCCTTTTTCTGCAAAGCTGGTGCATTGATTGCGTACTTAGCATCAATTTCACCTGGCACAGCATGAGTGAAGTCCCAAAGCATTTCTGAAAGTCGCGGATCTTTAGTGACATCACGCCCGCGCCAGTCTTTCAAACTAACTTTTACCCACTGACGCAGATGTTCTTGACTCTCGAGAGTACCACCACTTTCTTTTTTAAACTCTTTAAAGACTCGACCACGGGGCTGTGCACGAATTTTATCGACAGGAACAAATCCATCTTTAGGCGTAAGCGAAACTTCTCTTTTGACTCGGATTTTATCGCTGTCTGGAATAGATGCCGAGCCGCGTTCAATGGATAGATAGCCTAAAGCTTCAAGCGTATCAGCTTGATTTGATTTAACGATAACTCGGTGAAGTAAACTCTCTGAATTATAAAGATACCCGCCAACATCCGTCCACGTCCAAGGCTTATGAGTCAGTTTGGTAGAATCAACACCAGCATTCACATAAATACGATGAATCAGTTCAGGGGCTAACTGATACGCACCCATATGCCCGGCGGCGATATCATGAATATGATCAAAAATTTGCTCGAGAGTTTCTCCAAAGTATTTTCCGTAGCGATCAAGCCAGAGCTTCTCTTCTCCTCGCGCTCGAATTCTTTGACAGATTACGGGGATATGTCGGGCCATTTCAGCACGTAAACGAGCTGCATGGCCGACATCCCAACCACCACGTCCTAATTCTTTTCCGAAAGGTTGCTTAAAGGTCGGCTCGGTAATGAACATCTTGTGAACGATCGACATTTCATCAGCAGGAATTTTGGGCAGACTTTGTTTAAGAATTTCGATGACCGGAACAAATGTCGCCGAAAAATCAAATCGCTTCTCAAGCACAGGACCAAAGGCATTGCACAAAACATAATCAATAACTTTATCTTCAATCCAACGTGCACCTTTTACCGTAAAGGCTTTTCGCTGCCGGCTGAGTAGAGTTCGCTCGTTCAAACTTGCACCGTCTAACCCACCAAATTCATCATCAATGATTTTGCGAACAATCTCTCTGACGCTAAATTCATTCACTCCTCGCTCAAGCAAATCTTGAACGGTGCGATAGGCTTTAGGCCCAACAACTTGTACAGAGACATAGGCTGCTAAATTTTTAATAAACCAAGTTTCTTGTTGAGGGCTTAAATCAGAGAGTGCCAAAAAGGGGCTGGCGAGCATCATTCGCTTAATATCAGAGCGCAGATTCCTCTGCTTAATTGTTCCGATTCGTTCCCGAAGGCTCTTAAATTGTTTTGCAAAAAGATCGAGTTCTTCTTTTTTGATATGTGGATGCTGTTTTAAGAAATCTTCAAACTCTCCAAAAAAGAGAGTCATAAGATCGACACTTCCTTTAAGAACGGCCTGACTTCCCGCTAAACCAAATTGTCTAAAAAACCAATTTGAAGGGCTAGGTTCATGGCTCCAACCATCGTGAGCGAGCATTCCCAACATTACCGCTTCAATTACCGGCTTTTCGTAACCCTCAAGTTCCAGTCTTCGAGCGAGCATACTGATAACATTTTGATCGTGAACAGCCTGACCATCCGGAAAATGTTGAAGTGGATCATGATGCTGCAAGGTTGTTGAAGAAGGACTTTGAAAGAAACTCTGAGGAGTGACTTTAAGCTTTTCGCGCATGACTTCGATCATGGGTTTAAATTCGACGAACTTCTCAAAAATAGGTTCATAGTCGGTCGGCTTCGCTGCGTAATAACGAGTAAGAAGATCGGCTTCTTCAACAGTTGGACGATAACCTTTTAGTCGCAAAGTAATGAGTGGATTTCTAAAAAGCTGACGAAGATCTTCGCTCATTGTTCCGAGTTCAGTGAGTAAATCTTGAACATGAGTGGTATTTTCTCGGACCACCTGAAGAGACTCAGGAGTTAGACGAGAGATCACTTCAATCTGAGCTAAAATCGCCACCGCCTTTTGAATTTCGTCGACTGATTTTGGATCATAAGGATTTAAGCGATCGACAATTTTTGTATAGTACCGTTGAAAGAGAATATCTTCAGGCATCTCTTCGATTTCAGATCCAGTGTCAATTCGCTCTCCATCGGGATAGATAAGAATACCTTTATCGTAGAGCTGTTTACGAACCTCCTTTGAACGCGTTCGAATGGGGCGCATAGTGAGACGATCGTCTTCTTCTTCATCCGCCTTCTTCTTTTTCTTTGATGTCGGACCGATACCGGCTTCATCTGAAGCCTCAACAATAGCTCTCAAATCGCCCAAAGCCTTTTCTGTAGCAATCTCGCGAATAGTTTCGAGAGCAAAACCTTTTCCGCCCTCTGTGAATGTTTTTTCAAAATTACGTTTAGCTCCTGAATAATCCGAAACGATACGATAAACCTTTCGATCCTTGATGGGCTCGCCATTGATCTCAACAGGTTTACGATAGCGATCAAATTTAATTCCAACTTGTTGATAAAGCCGACGATCGTTTTTTTGAAAAAATGATTTAAGCTCTGAGCCCTTCACTTCAAAAATAGCCACTCGCTGAAGTGGCTCAGTAAATGAATGATAAACGCCTGCTAAGGCAATATCAGCATTCGCTCTTTCTTTAACCGACTCAAGGCGTTGAAGCATTTCGCTGACGCCCCCAAAGAGCTTCATCGAATCGCGAATGAGCTTTGCTTGATTAACACTTCTCTCTTCAACGAGGCCTTTGGCCTTAAGCCATTCTAGAGTTTGCGGTTGAACACGATTTCTGAGCGTAAATTGTTTCGCGTCGGTAGCATCCGATATTCTCTCAAGCGCTACGGGTTTGGCAAACGCCTTATAATCCGCAAGCAAAACCCCATAGTATTTTCCTTTATCCTCTGGGCCAGCGTTTTCTTCGTTCCACTTACCCTTTGTCATGGCTTCAAATTGTTTAAGAACATCTTTTTGGTTTCCGAACCCAAACGAAGCAACCCGAGCAACACCAATCACGCTCTCATCAACCGTATCGACTACAAATACATCATTGGGTTTATTTGCTTCAGGAAAGTTCTTAAGCCAAACCACCGAGAAGGGGTGCGTCCGAACACGATCAAGTTCGGCTTTTTGAAGCGGAAGAAAACGAGTTTCGCGAGCATCAATTACGGGAATATTTTTATCAACAGCAGGAGTGTTAACAAGTTCGGCTGATACTTTTGAATCACGAATATGGCCAGACAACCCTTGAGTAACAAAATCTCGAACGGCAGATCTTTCGTTTACATCCTTCCATGAAGCTGGAGTAATCACTTGTACATCTTTAGCCGTAAAAAGATCTTTGCCCCTCATGCTTGGAACTAATACTCGGCCATCAGTTGTCTGACCTCCCAAAAGTACCGAGTCGACAACAATGGCATAGGTTCCTTGAGGATCGATGCGTTTTCGATTGATCGTAATAGAACCTTTTTCTGAAATTATAAGATTGTCAGACCACTCAAGTGCAGAAGCTTGTCTACTCGACTGCCGCGCTAAATCTTGCCGGATAATCGCCTCAAGAGTTGTGCCCGAAACTTTCACCGCTTGAAGCTGAGAGTTGATAGGAAAAGTTTTGATCAAATCTGCGTCGAGAAGTTCGCCTTTAGCCCAAGATTTACCCAAAAGGCCGCCGCGGTAGACGCCCACAATTCCGTCGATCTTTAAATTTTCACTTAAGAGCTTCGATCGAAAAGCATTAGCAACAAATGCGCCCAATCGAGAAGTTCCTTGAAATAAAGCCTCAACCGAAACAGGTCCACTGATGGACTCTTCGACATCTCCCACTCTTGCAGGAAACAGATTTCTTAACTTCCTCTCGAGACGTTCAACAGGAGCGAGGCGCTTTTTTGTGGTTTGAGGTAGATCCTCGTAATTAAATTTTTCGTCTCTTTCACCTGTCTCATCCCAATAAATAGAGAGTCTTGTGAGCTGCCTTGAAGCTGATGCCGCCTGACTAATTACAAATTTCTTTTCGTCAGTACCAAAAACTTCAGCCGCATTTTCTTTTGGATCAGCTCCAAAAATACCTAAAACTTTGTTGGCAAAAGGAGTTGTACTTAGTGTTTTTGCCAAAACTCGTTGCTCTGCCAAAGGAATATTGGTCACTAAAACAAGTCCATCTAGATTTGTCGGCAATTCTGCGAGCGCCGATTTAAGAGCGGCTTTAAAATTTATAATTTTATGGGGCTTCAGCCATGAATCATCCGCGAGAAGACCTAAAACGGCAATTTTGGCTCCAGCGACAGTGACGATCTGAGATGGCCTCACTCCCTTAAGCGGAGATTCGTAATTTGTCGCAACTAAAGGGGCCTTCGACTTCTTAAGAATAGCCAAACGCTCTCTTAAAATATTTTCGGCAAGCGCGAGGTCAGAACGGCCGGGAATAAAAACTGTCTGCAGATCTTCACTCAACTCGACAAGAGCCTCGGCAAACTCAATGCCTTGCCCATCGACATCAGAATAAGCCGTCACACCTAAAATATCGGTACCGACCAAATAAAGAGTGGGAGTTGCCTCACGACTACGATCTTTATTGGTTAAAAGACGTGCAAGCCTTTCATGATCGCCTCTTAGATTAGCAATATGAACAATATCGATACGTTGATCTTTAGGAGCGGCAAAAGTCGAAGACACCAGGCCGCATAAAATTAAAAAACTAAACAGAATTGATCTCGGATCCACTCCCACCTGCACGTTCATTATCTGAAGAAAAATGATGCAGCCTGTCAATCAATAGAAGTTGGCAGGAAATAATTTTATGGAGATGGCTTTAAAGCAATCAGCGCCGCAGATTCAGCGTTGAATCATGCGGCGTTTAAACAGAATGAGAATTTTTAGAAATAGTAGCGAAGGCCAAGATCACCCAAAATTCCTTGAGTGAATCCAACACGGTTCTTCTCGACAAAATCAATCACCAAGCCCGCCGAACTTCCCAAGGCAAAATTATTTTCTTTAAACGGAAAAATCTCGACTCCTAAATAAGGAGCGTGAATAGTAATGCCCGCTTTGGCTTCACTTCCAAACTTTGCGAGAAATTTTAGTTCCGTAAAAATATTTAAATGATCCCAAACTGAAGACTCACGATTGATTAATCGCTGAAGTTCGAAACGCAAAGTTGGGCCAAGACTTACAAAATGAAAATTTTCGGTAAAACCAAAGAACAATCCGGCTGCGAGATCTTTCGCAATACCATAATTAGCTTCTAATCCATTAATCTGGGCTGGCTCAGAAGGATTGCCCGGCGCATCAGCAACAACGGCATTGGTAAAAGATTGTCTGTACCCCAGACCAAACTTATAGGTCATATCGCGAGCTGAAGCGTATTCAGACGCTAAAACTAAAAAGCTGGCGACAACAAAAAACTTAAATAATTTCATAGGCTTTCTCCTCGGACAAACTCTAACGAGAATTGAGGCGAGAAAGCAACTTCTCATGTATGGAATCGAAGCTGCCATTGGAGAGAACTAAAAAAACGGTCGGGGATTTTTTTGAGACTTCAAAAGCCTCATCGACCATTTGGTCAACACTAAGAGGGCCGAGAGCTTTAACTCCTTTGTCGGAATGAGCCTTTACGATTTTAGAAATATTAAGCCGATCATTTTCTGGAAGGGCATCCTCTCTAAAGACAGGTGCTAACATCATTACATTTGATCCTTCAAATGCAGATTCATATTCTTTCTGAAAAATGGCGCGTCTCGAAGTATTTGATCGCGGCTCAAAAAAAGTAACAAGAGTATGTTGAGGATAACGAGCTCGGATTCCTCTTAAAACTTCGCGAACTGCTGTTGGGTGATGAGCAAAATCATCAATCACAAGATGCTCCCCCACTTGCCCCCTCACTTCTTGACGTCTCTTCACGCCTTGAAATTCTTTAAGTCCACTCTGTAAAACTGCATCTGAGATACCAATTTCTTTCAGTGCAAGAATGGAGGCCGCAAAGTTTTGCGCATTAAAACGCCCTGTCATCGGAGATTCAAATTGAACTCCGTTCATAACAAACGAAAGTCCTGAGCTTCCTTCTTTAAAATCTCTAATTTGATGATCGGCAGAATCCGAAAATCCAAAGGAGAGAATTTTAGTTTGAGCCCTTTCTTCTTTAAGCAACTCACCTAGCCTCGGCCAATCTGCGCAATGAAAGATAGCTCCTTTTTCTGGAACCAAATGAATAAACTTACGAAACATTTTTTCCATACTCTCGACATTCGGAAAAATATCGGCATGATCATACTCAATCGACATCATCAGCCCATAGTGTGGACGATAATGCAAAAATTTCGATTCTTTATCGAAAAAAGCGGTATCGTATTCATCTCCTTCGATCACAAAGTATTTGCCCGATCCAAAATGTGAACTTGAATCGAGATTAATCGGAAGGCCCCCAATTAAGTAGCCTGGATCTTTTTTGGCGTATTTTAGCAAAAACGAAGTACAAGTCGTGGTTGTTGTTTTGCCATGAGTGCCAACGACCACAAAGTTTTCGGTTTCGTGCAAAAAGAAATCTTCAAGGGTGCTGGGAAACGAACCGTAGGGAATTTTAGATTCTAGAACATATTGCGCCTGGGGGTTATCGCGGCGAATAAAATTTCCGATCACAACATAGTCAGGTTTAAACGCTCTTATGTCGTCGACGTCGTAACTCAAACAAACAGGAATATTTTCTTTCTTTAGCAAATCACCAACCGGTGGGTAGGCAGCAATATCACTCCCGGCAATTTGAAACCCTCTTTGCTTAAGGAGAACAGCCAACGCACTCATCCCCGTTCCACAAATTGCCAAAAAATAGATACGCGCCGGTGGCTTAATTTTAGTCATATTTTAATTTTAGAGAAAACCTCAAGGCAAAGCCAATCGTGAAAGGCAGGTCTTAGCGTCCTAAGAATTTCACTATTCGCTCCCAATTGAAATCGACTGCAGAGAAGTGTGACACGATAACCTTTCTCTAAATCTGTCCAATAGCTCGGTCCTGTATAGCCTAAATGTCCGACGGTTTGAGGCCCCCAATGAGACCCAGCCTGCGAAACCCCCTCTGTCGAAGGAGTATCAAAACCATTGATATAGGAACCCGATTTATTTTCAAACTGCAGAAAACTCCTCAAAACTTTATCGCTATAGATGGTGCTCTTACCCTGATAGCCCATATATAGTTCTCGTCCCCATTCTTCAATTCCCATGGCAGTTCCAAAAAGTCCGGCATGACCGGCATCTCCCATTAGCCATTGAGCTCTCGGGTCTTGAACAACTCCTTTAAGCCATTTTGTTTTGGACTCGAGACTTAACGAGGCGGCAACCGTTGAATTTTGAAAAAGCCACGATAGAAATTCAGCTTTAAAGCGAATGGGACCAAACGCAAGATTTTGACTATAAGTAACGATCTGCCTTAGCCGTTTGCCATGAATTTGTTCAAGAACCATACCCAGCAACATAAAACCTACATCTGAATATACGACTTTTTTCTCAGCTACTGGCGGCAAATAGGTCTCATCTACTTTTCTTAAAAAAAATCGAACGCGATCTTCTCGCGAAGGTAAATCAGCGCCAACTTCTCGGCTATACTCGAATATCGGCGGAAGCCCAGATCGATGATTAAGCACTTCTGCAAGACTTATATTTTTGAGCTCCGAAGATAAAAAAGGAAACCAAGTTTTAAGTGGCTGGTCCAAATCGGCAATCTGCTTCGATTGCAGACTTCGAATAATTAAATCGACCGTCACCAGAATTTTTGTAAGTGAAGCAAGATCAAACCATGTGTTATCTCTAAGACGTCTAAATTTTTGCAAGTCAGCATTACCAACTGAAAATGACCCTAAAGTTTGATCTTTAAATCCTAAGACAAGTTGAAATCCTGGGGCAGCGCCTTGCTTTACAAGAGCTTTAAGCTTTTCAAAGATTCTCTTTTTTAAGCTAGCCTTTAACATTTTTTAGCGATCCGAAATAACGCCTTCATGAACACGAAAAGCCTTACCCTCGATACTCACTTGTGCACCCAGTGGCAGAATTCTTTGGCCCGCCTTCTGAAGGCCATGACCAAATTGAGCATTCATCCAAATAGGTCCGTTCGTAAGAAGACGAAAACTCTCAATCACTTTTTCAAAAGTGAAGGTTTTTCGATCTTTTTCACCACAGAAAGTGAAAGTTCCTAAAATAATTCCCTGCACCCATTTTGAATAACCTGCATCTATAAGACTTCTAAGCATTCGATCTATTCTATAAAAATTTTCATTCACATCTTCGAGCGCCAGAATGAGTGGCTCGTGAGGAAGCTTGCTTGGGCCGGCAACCTGAAGAAGAGAGAGATTTCCTCCTACAAGAGTTCCCTTGCCCATTTTTTTTGTTCCAATATTTTTAATTTCGCTCCACTGAGAAGTCTCGGCCTGTGAATTAAGTGAGAGCAGATCATTTAAAAGCTTCTTGAACTGAGATTTTTCAAGCATTCCAATCAAGGGTCCATGAAAAGAAATCCAACCTAAGTGATTTTGAATCCACTGATGCAAATAAGTGAGATCCGAATACCCCACCAAAATCTTGGGCTTCCAGGCTTTAAAATCTTTCTTCGAAATAAGAGAAAGTGCCCGCTGCGAACCATAGCCTCCTCGACATGAAAGGACAGCGCGAATGCCAGGCTCACTCAAGGCCCAGTGAAGTTCTTTGGCACGATCTTGATCGGATGCTGAAAAAAACTTATCGGCTTTCTTTTTTAAGGGGTATTCGGCTACGCAAAATCCCAATTCTCTCACCAGTTTGATCGATTTATCGTAAGCTTTAGTCTCAATCTTGCTGGCGGGTTGAATAACTGCGATCGTATCGCCCTTTTTTAAAGCCGGAGGCTTAATCATTTGCCTTCACCTCAATTAATTTCATAAATATTGGGTATTTTCTCAGGTTTCGAAAGAATGAACCAGGCCAGAATGGCCAGCACACTGAGAAAAAGGACTAAGAAAAAAACAAATTTTAAAACCTGCCTTCGTCTCTCAATATAAAGATGCCCAACCGCTGCGACCCACTCCTCTTGTAATATAGGAGGCTGACGAAAGCGCTGTTTCAAAATCGATGCTTGCAGCTCTCGAAACTGATTAAGCCGAGACGCACATTCAAGACATCTAATAGTATGCGCTGAGATTGCCTCCATCACCCGCAAATCTTCAATCTCGCCATCAAGCCATGGACTTAAATGCTGCTCGACCATAAAGCATGAAATCCCAGCCTCATCTTCTTGCGCCGCAGGTCTATATGGAGGAAGAGCTGAAACCCTTAAGTTTCGCAAAAGTTGATTCATTTCGCGCGGTGTAAGTCCAAAAATTTCACCTAGTTCTCTGTACGATAGCGAAAACCAGACTTTCAAAACCAGGCAGGATTTTTCGTTCAAATTATTGACCCAAACCCACTCTTGAAGGAGCTCTAAAAAGCTCTGCGCCGAAAGAGCCTCCTCAATCAAAGGAAGCCGGGCCTTAAGGGGGTCTTCGGTCAAACCCAAGAGACCATCAAGGTAAAGATTTAAGATTTCAAGCCGCACTTTTTAAATTCACTCCTTACCTGTCATTTCTGTAAGCAAAAAGCTCCAAAAACACCCGTCCAGGGCCTATTATGTTCTGATTTTCAAGAAAATTCCAAACTTTAGAAGCTCCCTTTAAATTCCTAAAATTCTTAAACCGTCTATTCCAAACCTATGGTAAAAGGCACGATTGTAACTTTCGAATGATAAATATTGGCTCTGAAAGCCTCTGACGGGGTCTTATTCCCTGGCTTGTGACATAAGTTTTGAATTGCATACTGCAAGGAGTGAAGGACAAAGGAATAACTATGACGGAATCGAAAAAGACTAGCACAGTAACTTTACGGAAAACGGCTTCTGAATTAGCCCCTAAAATTGGAAGCCTTAATGGCTGGGCCATTGGAGTCGATTTAGGCGGCGAAAATCTAAGAGCCGCATGGGTGAACACAAAAGGACAACTTTTCGACCCTATTAAATGGGAAACAAAAGTCGGCGAAGGAAAAGAAAAAGTCCTCGCTCGAATGGTTGCTATTGTAGATGAACTCTTGAAAAACGCCCCTCCGGGCTGTGAACCCTCCAAAGATCTTCTTGGAGTTGGTTTTGGAATCCCAGGTATTCTTCATTTAAAAAAAGGCCTCGTTATTCAGTCACCTCAATTTCCTGATTGGAAGCGATTTGCCGTTCATGAAAAACTTCGAAAGAAAATTAAGTTTCCTGTTTTCGTAGATAACGATGCCAATGCCGCTTGCTTAGGCGAAAAAGTATTTGGCGTTTGTAAACCTTATGATCATTTTGTTTACGTTACTCTTGGTACGGGCGTCGGCGGAGCACTCTTCTTGAACGGAGATTTGTTCCATGGAAGCATGGGTATGGCCGGTGAAATTGGACATATTACTGTAGATCCTCAAGGTCCTCCGGAAAGCACTGGCAACAGGGGAAGTGTTGAGCTTTATGCCAGCTCTTCAGGACTCACCCGCATTCTTGCTGATTTGCGCGATAAATATCCTCAAATCACCGCACAAAATCCTGATGAACTTTATGAACTCTGGAAGCGCGGAAATAAATTTCCTGATTGGGAAGCTGTAGAGAAAGTTTTTGATGATATGGGAGCTGCTCTAGGTGTGATGCTCGCCAACGTCGTTAATACTTTAGATCCTCAAGCAATTTGTTTTGCTGGTGGATTAACCAATGCTTGGAAGGCTTTTAGCCGCAAGATGATTCAGATTACCATGGAGCGATCATACGTTGCTCGACACAATAAGCTTCGAATTTTGAGCACTTCACTTATGAAGAACTCAAATTTTATTGAAGCCGGTGTTGTTGGAGCTGCATCTTTGGTTTTCTTAGATGCACTTCAAAAGCAAGCTTCGATCGAAATTAAAACAGCCGCTAAAGAAAAGACGGCAGCTCCTACGACAACAGTAGTAGCTCCGGCAACTCTTAAAGCCGTCGCTATTTAACAGATTTTAAAATCTTATCTTCTATTTAGAGAGCATCTCAGAATTAAGTCGGGATGCTCTCTTTTTTTGTTTACTGAGATTGCGATTTAATTCTTTTCGATAAGTTCAACTAAAATGCCAGCCATGGCTTTGGGATGCAAAAAGGCAACTCGACATCCTTCGGCTCCTATCTGGGGCGTTTCATTAATAAGAGAAACGCCCTTAGCTTTAAGTTCCTTGAGTTTTTCATCTAAATTTTTTACGTAAAGCGCCACATGATGAATTCCACTACCTCTTTTTGAAATAAAATTCGATATGGGCGATGTCTCAGTCGTCGGCTCAAGAAATTCAAATCTGACTCCACCAATCGATACAAACTGAACCTTCACTCTTTGCTCAGCAACTTCTTCAATATGACTGCCTTTAAGACCTAAAATTTTTTGTACAGACTCAAGGGCGGTCTTCAATTCAGGAACAGCAACAGCAATATGGGCTATCTCGTAATGATCTTCACTCATGAGATGATGATGAACCCAAATACCACGCTCAGTCTAGAAAGGTCTCGCAAACTAAGATCGGCGTCTACTTTACAAGTGTAACCGGAATAGAATTAGTAACGCTCTTACCATTCGTTTCAACGATAATGTTGGCGATTCTATTAGTGCCGACTTCGGTAATGTGATACCGAACAGATGAAGATGAATCAATCTTTGCAAATGACTCGAGATAATTTTTAACTGCTTTTAAATCGGCTGCGTTTTGTTTGAGCTCAGTCTCTTTTTGGCCATTCAATTCAAGCTGCTTTTGCTTTAATGCGGCCAATGCATTTTTTTGAGCAATTAATTGAGCTCTTAAAGCAAGACGCTCATCAATTTGTGCAAGCTTTTCTTTATATGATTCACTCTCTTCTGCCTGAGTTTGTATGAGTGAAAAAACCGATAATCCCAAAGTGATTAATGATGCTTTTAAAATATATGACATAGAATCTCCCTCAGCCTTTTAAAATGCAAATGGCATGCCAAACCCTCTCTGAATTTTGGTTGGATAGACCACTCCATAAGCTCATTTCAGCGCTTCTACGCAAAAACTGCGACACAAAATTCCACGAATTGAGGCGTCTGCGTCGCAGTTTCTCGACAAAGGTCCAAGAATTTCAGCCTCTCTGACTTGGCATCAAAGTTGCTTCTACAAAGACTGTGAGATCTGATCGAAAGTAAAGAGGCTCACAAAGGGAAAGAGTTAAATAAGGGGGTACTTATATGGAAAGCGAATCGAGTGCGATTGCT
Source organism: uncultured Bacteriovoracaceae bacterium (assembly GCA_964601045.1). Classification (GTDB taxonomy): domain Bacteria; phylum Bdellovibrionota; class UBA2394; order UBA2394; family UBA2394; genus JAQBPA01. Next base: position 75,708 of record CAZRLF010000004.1, on the reverse strand, counting down.
CGTAAGCTGCAAAATATTCTCGTACTAGATAACGCAGTACCGAGAAAAAGTAAGTTTGGATCACAATACACGCATGCAAGACCATACGTTCAAGAAAAGGAAGAACCAGGAATTTTTAAGAACATCCTCCTTATTACACTCATGGGAGCGGCCGTTCTTTTTACTCAGATGAGTTTGATCCTGGTTAAATGGACGAAGCGTCTTGAAGGCTAAGTAAACTTAAATACTTTTTTTCTGCTGCGAAACAATGCTGTGATTTAGATCTTGAATTGTTTTTGCCATATCAAGAACCAGGCGCATAACAGACTCGGGGCGAAGACGAATCAGCTGAAGAAAGTCTGCTGCCGGAACAACTTGCACCATAGCGGAGGTTTCGGTTTTAACTGAAGCCGAGCGAGGTTTTTGAGTTAGAGCCGCCAATGCTCCGAAGATTTCACCTTCTAAAACATGACCTACTTTAACGCCTTGAACTTCTACCTGTGCACGCCCCTCGATAAGAGTAAAGACTTCATCACCTTCGGTTCCTTCTTTAATAACATATTCGCCCTCCTCAATCGGTCTTAATTCAGGATTCAACTGAATTTTTTTGGGCCATAAGGACTGAATAAGCTGCATTTGCAAGGCAAGGTACGTGAGAAAATACTCACAAAACGCTAACTGAGGCGAATCTTTAGAAGACTTAAATATCTCTTCAAAGGAATACTCTTCAATTCCGACAGGTAAATCGCCTGCTCCTAGCCGCAAACCGATTCTCTGATAGGCCTGAGGAAAAACTACTTCGTCTTTTTCAAATAAAATAATGAGGTCTTTGTTTTCATAAAGTCCTAGACTACCACTTTTTACTTTAACAACCTGAGATTCGGATTTGAGTGTTTCAGAAGGAGAAAGGAAATATTTATTTCCGCTCAGATGAGAGACAAGAAAACAGCCCTGAGATTTAAATTCTTGATTGAGCATTTCAAAGGATGCAGAGACTTCAATTAACGGATACACGGGCCCCCCTTTTTTCAACAATTAAGGAAATACAATAGCTAAGCCAGCAAACTGATTGTGGGCTCCCAAAAATTCTCCCTGACTTGCAATTTCTAAAGTAGGAGTCGATGGAAAGACTTGCTTTAGAATAGTTCGATCGCTTGTCTTTCGTTCACGATCTCTTAATCGAGACATTGAATTAAAAAAGAGAATCCATGAAGGGTTCTCACATTGTGCTTTTAATTCTGAAAAAACTTTTAAAGCTTGTTCTTCGGCATAATGCGCTTTTCTCTGGCCGAGATAATGAATTTTTTGAAAATCGAGTTCGTTCGCCACTGCGACCATTCCGGTTGTCATCTCACTTCCTAAGAGAGAAACAACTTCATGAGGAGTTCCAATGGTTCTTGGTCTCATGGGTTGATTTCTTGGAATCTGAATCAAAAAAAGATCTCCCATATGCTTGCGAAACTGATCGGGAGACATCATGGGCAAATCATCCTGCGACATTAAATGCTCCGATAACTTATAAAACGCAGGCTTGTCGTCAATTTCAATCATCAAATTTTCAGACATCCGATTGACGTTCACAGGATTAAGCTCAGGCAAAACATTGTGCATGAGGCCGACATAGGGCTTAACTCCTCTGAATCCAACAGCCAATAGGCTGTTCATATGAATTTCGTTGTTACACAGCAAAGAAACCTGTGGAACACTATAACTGGCATTCACTCCACAGATTTGTGTTTCAGGCAAAGCACGTTCAAGATTTGAAAACCCCTCACCTGGCACAAAATTCAGACTATCGGAAATAACCAAAATAAAATCCGTTACCTTTTGATTGAGAACATTTTGATCATGAATTTGCCTTGAAAGCTCAGTCGACCAAAGCTGAGCTTTTTCTTTCAGACTATGAACTTTAAAAACATCGTACTCAAAACCGAGGTCTTTAATACTGATGCACATCAGGCCCGTTTCGAGCTCAAAGCCTTCATTTCCAAACCAAGCCGATGCAGTCGATGATCCTAAATTAGGAACATCTCTAAATACTCGCTTAAACGCTGCACTTAACGCAGTGGTATCCATCGCATAATCATACGAATAAAAAACAAGACTTAAATCAGCCTTGGTTGCCTTAAGTTTTTGTAAGCTCTTTCGATAGGCTTCTTGAAGCGCCTGATCCGGCTCGCGTTCTTTACTTAGTCCAATACCTAACTTCATGTGTCTCTAAAATCTTAAATCGAATTACACAAATTGTCCTGCGTTCTTGATAAGAATCAATGAGCTGGCGCAGAAGATTTTTCAAGGTAAACGAGTTCACCAGGTTTGACCCAGCCCATAAAATCTCTGAGTTCACGAACTAAAAGTTCTGCCGATGGTTTTTCGAGCACAGAAACCTGGTATTTTAGTCTCTGATTCTGATCTTCGAGAATCTTCGTGCGATCACGCGTTGCATCGATTTTGCTTTGAAGACTTCGCATATCTTTAAAGCCATGATGCGAATAGAAGACGCTGACGCCTACTGCAGCAAATAAAAGCAAAATAATTAAGAATCTCACCTATAGATTTCCAAAAACGATTCTAAGGTTCGTACGTTCTCACCCTTGAGGTTTTGAAACATGACTCCAATACCTCGAATATCACCTTCGACTTCTTGCCGAACTATAACACCGTCACAAGAAAAAGGTTTAAGCTCACCAAGAAGTGAAAATTTAAGATGAATAATTGTATAAAGTGGAAAACTCAATGGTGTACGAAGAAAAATTCCTGTTTCACTAAGAGTCGTACTCCAAGCTTTGTAAGACTGCTTGAAGACCTGAAATTCAACTTCTTGCTGAAACCAAACCCGTGGCGCTGACCTAAAGTCTCGGGTTGTTTTAACTTCTTCACTCACCATTGCGCGAACTCGTAAAGCCACTTCTTCGGCGGGCGTATTATCAGCAAGGTATCCCTGAGATCCCTTGCTTCTTAAGTTTACTAACTCTTCTCGCCCCACAGAATTTTTGACCAAAGAAAGAATAGGAGCAGTGGTACTCGATTTTAATTTGGGAAGTGCTTGAACCCAGTTATCATCGCGAGCGTCGACCAAGAAACAATCTGCGCGCGTTCTGAGAGCTTCATCAATATCTTTGATTTTAATATACTCTAGCCCGAACTCTTTAATTGCTGGTCCCCACGAATCTTCTACTGCACTAGACCCTACAATTCTTCTTGGACTCGTCGACATATGCCTTATTATCCTCTAATTTTGCCCACTTAGCCAATGCCGGTTTAAGTTTTACCTTTGCTGCTGTGCCCCACCCCACGGACTTCAAACTTCGTCATATAATAATATATTAGGGGGAACTCCACTTTTGAAAGCCTTAAAGACATCTTTACAGGTAGCGCCAGAGCTTACCCTGGAGGATCTTAATGACATTAAGATCCCGGCTGAACTTTTTGAAATTATTCCCCTCGCCTTTTGTCGAAAACACAAAATTCTCCCACTTCGCCTTGATCAGATGAATGGAATTTTTTCGTTTTTATTTGTCGATCACGATTTAGATGACGAAGTCGAGACATTCCGAAAAAAGAATGGTTGGGCGAAAATATCAGCTTATCGAATTTCAAAAGCGCTTTTTAAAGAACTGCTAACGCAATGCGAAAAATCTGAACAAGAATCTTCCGGCGCAGTTGCGGTTGGAACATACGGCCTTGCACTGATTGAGAACGATTCTGAAATTAAATCAGCGCTCACGATTCTGCTTCAAAAACAAGGTTATAGTATTTTTCATTTTGAGAGTGAGGAAGAGTTTAAGACTGATCTCAAAAAGCATATTGATGAAATTCAAGAACAAGAAGATGAAATTATCAATATCGCTGAAAATAGAAAAATTATTCCTTATCGGGCAGTTTTAGTGAGAAAAGAAGTTCTTTTAACTCCCAAGACTTTTTGTGATTCAGTTTGGGCTCATGCTCATCATATTAAAATTTCAATTCTTGAAGATCGATGGCTGCACAGCGCTTTAGAAACATCGCTAACGAGCTCAAAAAACATCTCTTCAGACCTCGATTTTCACCTTAAACACGATGATTTTTACCATGCCGCTTTAGAATGTATAAAACAGGGAAATCTTTTTCAGGCAGTTGAACTTTTAGAGCAAGTGCAACAAGACAACGCCTACTATATCAAATCAAAACTTGTTCTCGGAAAAGCGTTTCTTAAAAAGAAAAATTATAATAAAGCCTCTACTCATTTTCAGAAAGCCTACGATCATTGGTGCGAAGATCCTGATGCCATTGTAAATGAGACAACTTTGAGTATGCTCTATCATCTGGCATTTACATTTGAGAAAATTCACCGACTGGATGATGCTCTCAGACTTTATGAGCGCGTCGCAGCCGAGAATCCTCTCTATCGAGAAGTCAGTGCCCATATGGCTCGTGTTAAAGATCATCAACGAAAAGCTCTTTCAGAACGAGAAAAGAAAGAGGGCCTGCCTGCTTTTAGCAAAGCCGCTCGCGAAAAAAGTCGATACGACAAAATTGATGAGCTCGGTCGCGGCGGAATGGGAATCGTTTACCGAAGTCGAGATTCGGTTTTAGGACGAGAAGTTGCACTAAAAATCCTTAATTCACATTTTAAACATGATGAAAAAATCGTAGAAACCTTCTTAAGAGAGGCAAAATCTCTTGCGGCCCTCAATCATCTTAATATTGTCACAATCTTTGATGCAGGTATTGAGGCGGGTAACTATTATATCGCTATGGAATTTATCGAAGGCCGAACAGTTCGAGAGCTCCTAAAGAAAAAAGGATATTTTAAATTAGGCACAGCCATTGCTCTTTCAAAACAAGTTTTAAAAGCACTGTCTTATGCTCACTCAAAACACGTTATTCATCGAGATATTACTACTAATAATATGATGCTCACTGATACAAAGATTATTAAACTCATGGACTTTGGTTTAGCTCGAATCGTCAATCAACTTCATTCGGAACAGTCAATTATCGGTGGAACACCTTACTTCATGTCACCTGAACAGGTTGAGGGTGCTCCTATCGATCATCGAACCGATATTTACTCCTTTGGAGTTTGTCTTTTTGAAATGGTAACTGGCAAAGTACCATTTCCGATGGAAAATCCCGGCTATCATCATCTGCATACTCCTGCTCCCGATCCGCGCACAATCAAGCCCCATCTCAATGATGAAATTGCCAAGATCATTGCAAAGTGTTTGCAAAAAAAGCCGGGGGATCGATACGCAACGGCTGACGATGTTTTAGAGGCGATAAAAAAAGTTCCAATTAATGATGGTGAAGTTTCTAATCCACGAAGAATCACAGGGAGAAAACGCTCATGATTTATCTTCCTCCAGTGAGAGGGTATGTACGCACTTTTATTTTTATCTGTGCGGGTGTTTATATTTTGCAGTATTTTGCATCGGCCGGTCCCTTTGGCAGCGCTGAACTCATTCATGATTTTGTCAATTTTTTCGGCTTGGTTCCCGAAAGAGTTTTAAAAGGAATGGTTTTTCAACCTCTAACCTGGGTCTTCCTTCATGGAAGCATTGGCCATGTCTTTTTTAATATGCTTACAGTTTGGATGTTTGGGAGTCTCCTTGAAGACTCGTGGGGCACACGCAAATTTTTTAAGTTTTGTATCATCTCGGGATTTCTCACTGGAGTAATCGTCACACTGGCAAGTTTATTTGATGAGCGAAGTTTTTATGTGCCAACAATTGGAGCTTCAGGTGTGGTCTATGCCATTCTGGTTGCCGTTAGCCGTCTTTATCCGAATCAAATCGTGCTTTTCTTTTTTGTGTTTCCGATGAAGCTGAGATACTTCACTCTTCTGCTGCTTGTGTTTGAATTTTTTGCCTTTAGATCGGGCAGTGATCCTACCGTAAGTAATTTAGCTCACTTAAGTGGCGCGGCCGTTGGTTTTTTACTTTCCAATCCACGAAAAAATTCAGGCACCGGATCAGGAACTAACTGGATAAGGCAACTCATGGAACGTTGGCACCATCGAAAAATGCGCAAAAAACTACGAGTGATTCGAGTGAATGAAAAAGTGACCTATCACTAGAGGGGATAGAAATGTCGAAGCTCAACTTAAAATCGTACCGCAAGAATTCATTTGAGGAGCTCAAAAAACTTATCGCTTCAAAATATCCTATTATCTGGGTCGAAAGCTGGGAAGAAGAACGCGTTGAACAAACGGTTAAAAAGGTCGCTCAAACAGGATTTAGCCAACCGCTACAATTTTCAGTTTGGTCTGAAACGCGAGGCTTCGGTTCAGGAGAAAAAACCACTATTATTGAAGCTCTCGAAACTTTTTTAAATCAATCCCAATCGGGAATTATGCTGATAAAGGATTTTTCGTGGAAGCTCGCCCCTGATCATCTTCTCAAGAGAACTCTGCGAGATGTTTTTCAGACCACTAAAAGTAATTTTAAGACTTTGATTTTGCTCTCTCCTTTCTCAGAAATTCCTGACGATATGGTGAAAGAAATTTTAACAATCGATTTTGCGTTGCCAGATGAATCCGACATTCAAGGAATTTTTGATGGAGTTCTTAAAGGCTCTCCAAAGGTTAAAATTACCCTCACCGACGAGCAAAAGATGAAAATGTTTAAAGGAGCTCTCGGCCTCACCGGCGATGAAGCAAAATTCATCTTTCAGAAAATGCTCATTGGTAAAGCCGAGCTCACCGAAGAGTCCCTTCTCGTTTTATTTGAAGAAAAATCTCGAATCATTAAACGAGATGGCCTTTTAGACTTTGTGGCTACTAAATATTCTCTCGATGATATTGGTGGTCTCGATAATTTAAAAGATTGGCTTAAAGATCGAACTGATTTCTTTTCGAAAGAAGCTCAGGCTTCTGGCCTTAGAATGCCCAAAGGAATTTTAATGACTGGCGTTAGCGGTTGCGGAAAAAGCTTATGCACTCAAGCTATTGCAGCGGCATGGGGACTTCCTCTCTACCGTCTCGATATGAATCGTATTTATGGAGGTGCGATGGGAGCTCCCGAAGAATGTTTTAGACGTGCAATTATTCAGATTGAATCTGTAGCTCCTGCTATATTATGGCTTGAAGAAATCGAAAAAGGAGTTGCAGGCTATGCTCAAGGCGATAGCGGAGTTACGGCACGGATCTTCAGCTCATTTTTGACATGGCTTCAAGAACACACCACTCCTGTTTTCGTTGCCGCAACGGCGAACGAAATTAATCGCCTCCCCCCCGAACTTTTGCGTAAGGGACGATTTGACGAGATTTTCTTTGTGGATCTTCCCGGTGAGCCAGAGCGCTCGCAAATTTTTAGAGTTCATTTGCTGAGAAGAGGTTTAGATCCCGCACTTTACAATCTTGTTGACCTAGCCAAAGCCACCAATAATTTTAATGGTGCCGAAATCGAACAAGTCGTTGTATCCGGTTTGGTTCTAGCATTTAAAGACGGTAAGCGCGCACTTTCGCAAGAAGATATGTTTCGCGTAGCGGGAAGAATGGTTCCACTGGCGACAACTATGGCGGAGCAAATCAAAGAAATCAAACGCTGGGCAGATACTCGAGCTGTGAGAGCTTCTCGATAAGGATTATAATGGAGCTGGCCGAACATATCGCTCCCTTTGAGATGAAACGCCTCTTCAGTCTTTTTTTTAAAAATGCAGTCGTTGATTTTGATTTGAGGTTTCCTGAAAGTCGGAGCCGTCGATATCTCGAGATAAAACTATTTGCCGAAGAAGATTATAAAATGGCTGATCCTATCATTGAAGATCTCGCTAAAACATCTCGTCAAATTTCTTATTTTGAATGGCCCTTATTGTTCGAGTGGAATGAACGCTGGCAGCAAGAACGTCTTCGCATCCGTCTGCACTATGCTCTTCAAAATTCAAGAGCTCGAGAGGTCGCTGCAACATCGGCCGTCATGCGAGTCGTCCTTCAACGACTCGGACAGATTGAGCAAACGGTCCGAAGTAATCGCCTTGAGCCTCGACCAGGCTTTACTGAGCTCATTCAGTTTAGATGGAAGTTTGCAGGCTTAAGAGATGAAGCTCACTATCTTCTCGATCGCTACGAATCACTTAAGCGCTAGAATTACATCTAAAGAATTTAGAAAGACACGTCACAATTTTATCATTAGATTTGAATATGTGTTTCCACTTATTTTCTCGTTACTCATTCTGGTTACATTTCATCGCGAGATTATTCTTATTTTTATTTTGCTTTTTACCGGTGCACGCGAAATTACTGAGAATCGTCATGATATTTTACTTTCGGCTCAGAGAAAAAAAGCTCCCAAAGTTTTTCTTTTTGATTTCGATTGTATTGAAACTATTGTCCTCAGTGCCACCTGGCATTCTTACGCTTTTGTTCATCAGCGTCTCTGGAATGAATGGACCGAAAAAGAAAGAGAAGCTTTCGTCTGTTGGTGTCACTCTGCTCTGATTCAAGCGAGCCCATTTACACGATTATTTTTTGGTTTAAGAAGCGTAGAGAGCGTCGATCGCGATGTAGGTTTACTGGGAGGAGACCCTCTAGCCCTGGCGAAAAGTCTTGAGAAGACTTGGCTTTTTCGTGCGCAAGGAAAATCTTTGGCCTGGAACCAGTTTTTAAGCGGACTCAGCTTTATAGGGCCTTCTTTTTTGCATGATTGGCCTGATCACAATCAACGACTTAAAAGCATTGCCCGATATCTCGAAAAATTACAAAATCGCCCTTAATGGCCGATAAGAAGAAATCTTCGCCTCCTTCTAAGGGAGAAGAAAAACAAACAAGTCTCGCCAAAATTTCGCAAAATGATGTTGGCAATGCGCTTGTTCCAATTATCGAAGTAAAGCCAGGCCTTGTCCGCGCCGAAGCACTACAAGTTTATTTGCAGAGCCTTAAGAATTACCCGCTGCTTTCTCCCGAAAAAGAACTTCAAATTGCCCAAGAATTTCAGAAAACAAAAGATCCTCGACTGGCCCAACTTCTTGTTCTTTCAAACTTAAGATTGGTAGTCAAAATCGCATATGACTATTCACGCACTGGAATTCATATTCTTGATTTAATTCAAGAGGGAAACGTCGGGCTGCTCCAAGCGGTAAAAGAATATGATCCGCATAAAGGAGTTAAACTGTCTTCGTATGCGAGCTATTGGATCAAAGCCTATATTCGCTCTTTTATTTTAAAGAATTGGTCTTTGGTAAAAATGGGAACCACTCGTGCTCAGCGAGCGCTTTTTTATCGACTTAATAAAGAAAAGAACAAATTAGAAATGCAGGGAATTTCTCCTGAGCCCAAATATCTGGCGGAGAAACTCGAGGTCAGAGAAAAAGATGTCGTTGAGATGACTCAGAGACTATCAGGCAAAGACATTTCACTCGACCAACCTCTTTATCACGATGATCCTCAGGGTGATTCGCTTTTACAATCCCTCAAAGATTCAGCGCAGCCCGCAGACGATCGAATTGCTGATCAAGAAGTGAGCTCTGAGTTTCATGATCGCTTAAATACTTTTGAGCGAACTTTAGCGGGTAAAGAGCTCATCGTTTTTCGCGAGCGATTGCGTTCTGAAGAGCCAAAAACTTTGCAAGAAATCGGCGACACTTACGGTATCACTCGCGAACGCATTCGCCAGATTGAAGCGCGGGTGATGGAGAAGCTCAAAATCTATATGCAGGAGCATGCGGCATTTCTTAAAAAGCCTGTGGTCGATATTTCCAAGAAATCGGACTAGCTTAGGTTACTTGCCCGTTTCTCATCCATCGCTTCATCTGAATATAGCGCTGCATGAGAAAGGACTTTAATTTGAGAATGACGACAAAACTGGATTTCATTTTTTCAGATACCACTCTGGTGCTATCGCCTGGCTCACGAAGCGCATTTGAAATTTCTTTCGTTTCATTCAAAGGACGAAAGTGAGCCGAGCCGGTTAAAAATGAAAATAATTTAAAAACTTGTTCGATAAAAAATCTTTCGTGTTCCTCGCTTGCTTGTCTAACCAAAATGGTCTGACGAGGCTGGCCAAAAGTTCCCTCATATAAAGTCAAAGGTACTCCGTGTTTAAAGACAATTTCGTAGAGGCGATTTTTTCGTCTGATTGAAAGAATTCCGTTTGATCCCACCAAGCGACATCCTGCGATAATGGCGTAAACAGGAAACTCCGAAAGATGAATAGAGCCAGGCTGAGGCTCCCAAGGTTTGATAACATTGAAAAGTGGGCCGAGAACTCCTTCAGTAGATTCGAGCAGAATCTTCATCGATTGAAAAAAACTTCGAATTGCTAAAGGCTTTTCAGGAGCCTCTTTAAATTCATGCTGAGACAATTCGTAAGTGCCTTCATCCCAAGTAAGGGCTTGAATAATTCCGCGAACCTTTTGCATCAAATGTAAATTATCGATAGTGCGCTCGTTAATTCCAAAAAATTTGTGAGCCAGCTGACCAATTGGTGTAAGCTCTTCGAGCTCGCTTTGTTTTTGCAGACAATCTTTAAGACTCTCTTCATTCAAATAATTTCGATCGACCAACATTTGTCCCAAAAGTTCGGGGGCAAGATTTGATTGGACTCGAAAAATATCTCCATTAAAGAACCAAAGCTTCTTTTTCTTTTCACGATATTCGAGTGTTAGTCTTCCAGAAAACCTCGTCAGATTGAGATGCTCTAAAATCGCCCGAGCGGGGGTTTCTGTTAGTCTTCCGGCCGCTGCAATTCCTGCGGGGATGTCTGCAGGCTTTTGCGTAGTTCTTTGGTTTACAGTTTTCATTTTTCCACTCTAAGTATCTAAATTCATTCACTATTTTATAACCCTCGCCCCTCACTACCTCCGTCACCACTGATACTTACAATTAAGAAATTGCATAAAACGTGCCAGCGGCGGCAAAACTTAAGTCCCCCATATTATTGAATTATTTAGAGGAGTGCGCTTGCCTCTATCAGTCAGAGTCCATTACCTTTATTTCATGCCTATTAAAAAAAATAAGATCTCAGTGATTGGTGCCGGAAACGTAGGAGCCACCGCCGCTCATCTGTGTGCCATTAAAGAACTTGGCGACGTAGTTCTGGTCGATATCGCCGAGGGTATACCTCAAGGCAAAGGCCTCGATATTCACGAATCAACGCCAGTTGAAGCTTCATCTTCGGTTGTTACCGGAACCAATACGTATGAGGCGACCAAAGATTCCGATATCGTTATCATCACTGCTGGTATCCCGAGAAAGCCCGGAATGAGCCGAGATGATCTCCTCAAAACCAATGCAGGCATTGTTAAATCCGTGAGCGAGCAAGTCGCTAAATTCTCTCCCCAAGCTATTTTGATTATTGTGAGCAACCCCCTTGATGCAATGTGTTACGTCGCTAAAAAAGCGAGCGGATTTCCAGCTGAACGAGTGATGGGTATGGCTGGAGTTCTCGATACGGCCCGCTACCGAACCTTCTTATCGATGGAAATCGGCTGCACCCCCGATGATATTCAAGCTATGATTCTCGGAGGTCACGGCGACACCATGGTTCCCCTTCCACGCTACACCACTGTTCAGGGAATTCCTGTCACCGATTTTGTCGCTGCAGATAAGCTCGCCAAAATTGTTGATCGCGCCAAAAATGGTGGAATTGAAATCGTTAATTTTCTTAAGACCGGCTCCGCCTATTACGCACCCGCGGCATCAGCTGTAGAAATGGCTGAAGCAATTCTTAAGGATCAAAAGAAGATTCGCCCCGTTTGTGCCTTCTTAGATGGTGAATTCGGATTTAAAGATGTTTATCTCGGAGTTCCTGTTCTACTAGGCGCCAAAGGCATTGAGAAAATCATTCAGATTAAATTGAATGCCGACGAGCAACAACTTCTAGCAAAATCAAAAGAGGCCGTCTCAAGTCTTATCGCTATTCTCTAAGACAGCTTCGAAAATTTTTTCAAATGGAGTGGAGCGCTCAGTCATCTGGGCGCTTTCTCTTTGTAAAAGCAGCGCGTACACCGCTGATTTGCGAGGCAAATATGCTCGACTCGTAAATCGCCTCTCCTGAACGATCGACATCAAGCCAAGAGACTCAATCAACTTCTTAGAGTCTCTCAGTTCCTCCTCGCCCTGATGAAAAAAGATAACCGCATCACTCGAACGCATACATTTTGAGTAAAAGGCTCTTGGATCAAAAGCTTTTCGCGGAAGTCCAAAACGATCATGTAAGTCATCATACAAAAATGGAAAAAAGCAGGTGATCAAATCAAAATTCTCGTCCGGCTCCCAAAGAAGCCAGTCACCTTGCAGATATTGCACGCTACTTTCTGATCGTAAATTTTCTCGGATACTGTAAACATGATACTCAGCCGCATCTCCTCGCGTGTGAAAATCAAAATAGATCTGATAAGGGTCAAGTTCCAAAGCTGTCAGCTCAAAACTTGAAAATTTTGAATCTAAGAATTCAGCTAAACCCGCTGCATACGAAAAATCTTTTGATCCTATATCCATCACGCGCGCTTTTTCAGACTTTGACTTAAACTCGAGACTCTCTAAAATTTCTAAATAAAAATGAGAAAGGCGAAGGTTTTCTGAATTAAGAGATTTCGCCCACGACGTTCTAATTGTGTCTTGCTCAAAATCTAAACAAGGTTCTTCACTGTAAGGGCTTCGGTTCAAAGACGGCAGTCTTTTTCTGATTTCATAAAAAATCTGATTGCGCCAAGGTCGCCACATACGCTCTGCTCATATTGTACTTATGTTGCGGTGGATCGTCATAGCTCTACTTGTTGTTGGCTTCGGAACCTTTCTCACCTACGAGATGATGTCGCTCGGAAAAACCGAGTGCTCCCTTTGCCTCACCTTTAAAGGAATACGCCAGTGCACGACGGCCAAAGGGCCCGACCAGCAACAAGCTCGCCTAGAAGCCCATCGAAATGCTTGCGCTATTATAGCTCATGGGGTGACCGAAACCCTGGCCTGCCAGAACACCCCGACGGATACCGCAACCTGCAAATAATCGGCTCTGAAGCCTCTTAAAACCCCTAAATACTCATTATTCAACTTTCGAATTACCCCCACTTACTCGTTCCCCAAAACATGCTAAGAAGCCTCTCATGAAATCAGCTTTCGCGCTTTTATTCTCACTTCTTTTACTTAGCCTTTCACTTTTTATCCAAGCTTGCGGAGGGGGCTCAAACGATGAGCCACTTGAAAAAATTTATGGTGTTAATGGAACCTCTTACTGCGAAGAAACCAATCAAGTTTTTAACCTAGCCCTCTCCATTCATCTTACAAAAAATGAAACCGACGCCGAAGATCTGTATGCCAAAGCAATGAATGCGACAATTGCTTATTATCAACAAAAACTAAGCGTCTCGACAAATTCTGATCGAGCAAAGCTCTATGATAAACTTTTTGAACTTCAAACGGATGTGGAACGCGAAAGTAGAAGCCAAAAAGGTACCGTTAACTTAAAAGAATGTACTCATCTCGCCCAGCTTTCAGAAATCGTCATTGAGAGCGAACGAAATTCATCTGGCTACAGCCAAAGCACTCAGAGTCCTGAGGTCTTTAGATACTTTCTTCACTTCTTTGCAAAAAACTTAGATTACTTCTCAGGTTATTTATTTCCCGCCTCATCTGACGAAAGACGCATTGGAAATTACGGAGTCGTTCTTGACCTTACTCGACTTCAAATTTATAGCGAAATTGTAGAAAGCATCGAAGTTCTTGAAACGAATGATGCAAACAACTCGATCAAAGCTCACGATCAAATTTTGGAAGTTGGAGAACCCAGCGATTCCTCTTCTTTAGCCGCCACTACCCTAAAATCTGTAAAGTCGATTCTTACGAATGAAAACGCATTTAATCTTGAGAAGAGGTTTATTGCTTCAGACAAAAAATATCTGGCCGTTAAGGTTAAGAAAGCAAGTTCTGGAAAAGAAGAAACACTTGTTCTCGAAAAAACTGAGAAGCAAAAATTACCGACAGTTTTAGTTGAAACTCCTTCAGATAATCTCATTTATGCACGTGTTACAGAATTCGGAGAAGGAACAGCCGCAGAGCTTCATTCAAAAATGGCCGCTGCAAAATTAGCATTGCTCGAAAAACATTTAGATAAAAGGATCGATAAGATTGTAGACCTTTCGCGCACAAACGCGGACCCAAGCGAGATCGATGCCGCCAAAGCTGAAAAACCTCAAATTGGAATTATTCTCGACTTAAGATTTAATCCTGGTGGAGCCGTCAGTGAACTTAAGAATATGGCACAAGATTTTATAGGCTCAGGAGAAGTCGGAACTTTCGAAAGACGAGGCGGAGGTAGCGCGTCAGGTTTAGAGCGAAAATCTTTTGTACTCGAATCGCTCGCGAAATCTCCCGAAGAAGATTTTTCAAAAGAACCAATGATAGTCTTGGTAAACAGTGGATCTGCGTCAAGCTCAGATATCATCACCCAGATTCTGCAAGAGACTGGCCGAGCTTATGTGATCGGCGAGAATAGTTTCGGAAAAGCGATTGGACAAAGCTATATTCAGCTGGGGGTGACTTCTTATCTTCGCGGCACTCTTAAAATAACAAGTCTTAGATTTTACGGCCCTTCTGGTAAGAATATTCAGATGCTAGGAGTTACCCCTGATGAAGTCGTCGTTGATTCTCGAATCGAACAGCTCAAAAGAGAATGCGGCGGAGTTCGCAAATGCTCAGCTATCAGAATGGCGGATATCAACTCAAGAAGGTTAGGAGTTACAATTCCAACAGCCGATGCAATTCACCCGACTATCAATATGGCAAAGGCCGCAAAAACGACGATTCGATCGAAAGAGATGAGACCCTCAACCACAGCTCCAGCAGTTGCGCCCACGCTAATAAGTTCGAGTTCAACTCCAGCTTGGATTGAAAACGACACGATTCTTAAGAGAGCAATCGAAGTCCTTGAAAGAGCCGAAGTGAAATAATCGCCGCTAAAATGGATTGCCGGTTTTATGCGTTCGCGATATTTAACACCTGTGGAGTCGACTTCATTACCACCTGATTCTCTTCCCCTCGAACCATCGGCCAATACAGACGGATCTCTCAATGAGACTTTAAGTCTTGTTAATAGTTTTGATCCCGACTCATCGAAGACACCTAAGCGATGGTTAAAAGAAAATGCCGTCCAATTTTACAATATCGACGGCTGGGGCCTTGGTTACTTTTCAGTGAATGAGCATGGCAATCTCACCATGCTCCCAAAGGGTGAAGGTGGTCCCTCTATTGAAATCGTCGACATTATCGATGATATTATTCAGCAAAATATTGGCCTGCCCTGTATTATTCGGTTTCAAGATATTTTAAGAGACCGCGTTAAACGCTTGAACGAAACTTTTGCTCAAGTCCTGCAAGAACTTAAATATCAAGGCAAGTACCGGGGAGTTTACCCTATTAAAGTTAATCAATTGAGAGAAGTGATCGAAGAGATCTTAGATGCGGGTTTGCCGTATCATTATGGTCTTGAAGCAGGAAGCAAATCAGAGCTGCAAGTAGTTCTTGCATACAATCAAGACCCTGAAGCACTCACGATCTGTAATGGCTATAAAGACTCCGATTACATTAAACTTGCGCTTCTCGGCAGACAGTTGGGCCGTAAAATCATCATTGTTATCGAGCAAATGTCCGAGCTGCCTCTTATTCTTAAAGTTTCAAAAGAAATGGGAATACTTCCGCTTCTTGGTATCCGCGCCAAATTATCTTCTAAAGGCTCTGGCAAATGGGAACATAGTGCGGGAGATGGCGCAAAATTTGGTTTAAGCGCGACTGAAATTCTCGAAACTTTGCAGACCTTAAAGCAGGCAGATCTTTTGCATACCCTTGAGCTTCTTCACTTTCATATCGGGAGCCAAATTCCAGATATTCGAACTATTCGCGAAGCTGCTTCTGAAGCCGCCAGGTTTTATACTGGCTTAAGAAGAGCAGGAGCTCCCCTTCAATACGTTGATATTGGGGGCGGACTTGGAGTTGATTACGACGGATCACAATCTAATTCTGATTATTCCGTAAATTATAGCCTCGAAGAATATGCGAGCAATATCGTCGATATTCTGCAGCAGATTTGCGATGAAAGTAATGAGCCCCATCCTCATATTGTTTCAGAATCCGGAAGAGCAATTACCGCTCATCACTCTTGCCTGGTCATGAATGTGATTGGATCAAACGCTCCGCTTCACCAAGCTCCAGTACAAATTCCTGAGAATCTTAAAAACTCTGAGTTTGTAAAAGAAGTTTTTGATATCTTGACTACGATCTCACCTAAAAATGCGATGGGTGCCTACCATGATGTGGTAGCAAAGCGAGAAGAAGCTTTAAGCCGATTTAAGCTTGGTCTGATGAGCCTCGAAGAACGCGCTTTTGTTGAAGAAGTTGTTAAAGAGATTCAGCTATGGATTCTTCGCAATAAAAAACGTCTTAAACGACAGTCGGCTGATCTTGAAGAAATTGCGGCAAAATCAATTACGCAATACCTAATCAATTTTTCGGTATTTCAATCGGCCCCCGACCACTGGGCGTTTGATCAGCTTTTTCCTATTGTTCCTCTGCATAGAATGCTCGAAACCCCTCGTCGAGTGTGTTCGCTTGTCGATATTACCTGCGATAGTGATGGAGTGATTGATCGATTTATTGCTAGCCAGCAAGCCTATGATACCGGCCTCGCTCTTCATCAACTGAACGGCAAACCCTATTACCTCGGAATGTTTTTAACCGGCGCCTACCAAGACATTATGGGTGACCTTCATAATCTCTTCGGTCGCGTGAATGAAGTGCATGTTTTTTCGGATGATGATGATCCTGAAGATTTCTATATTCAGGAAGTTATTCCCGGCGACACTATTTCTTCTGTCCTCGAAGAGAATCAGTTTCTGCCAGGCGAACTTGCTAAACTTGTACGCAATGCGGTTGAAGAAAAAGTACGAGAAGGCAAAATCAAACCTCGTGACGGTATTCAGCTCATTGACTTCTACGAGAACGTCATGAAGGGCTACACTTACCTACGAAATTAATTTAATTCATTCTTGTAACTTGGGCCGACTCTAATTGAGCCTTAATCTCAAGCGCTCGAGGTTCAGTTGGTAAATCAACCAAGATGGCATCCACCGTCTTCTTTGCTAAATCCAACTTGCCTTCATACATATAAGACATCCCTAGATCCATTCGGGCATCAGAATATCGGGGACAGAGTCTAACCGCTTCTTCAAAACATTTTGTTGCTGCAGGAGTTTGATTAGCAGCCATAAAACATAGGCCCAAAATGCGATAAGCGGCAAAAGATTCGGGATGAACTCTCAGTAAAGCAATAAGTCGCTTAACAGCTTCATCGAGGTGTTGCCGTCGAACCTCCAAGACAGAGAGATTAAAAAGAGCACCGTAATTGTTAGGGTGATACGTAAGGCTTTCTTCGAGAACTTTCTGACACAATTCAAAATCTTTATTGTCGAGATAAGCTAAACCGAGGTTAACCAAAATATCGAGTTCTTTGGGATTCATGGCTCGAGCCATCTCAAGAGTTTCGGCGGCCTCCTTCCACTTTTTACTTTCTAGTAGCGAAATACCAAGTTCGTACTGAGCTCTCCAGTCAGTAGGATTAGCTTTTGCTTTAGCCAGAGAAATACTTTCATAAAACTCTTGCTTTTGCTTATAGGCAAAGCTGGATCGATCACTTCCGTAATGATGAACCGGAATATCGATCTCTCCGATGGGGCCTTTCACAGTCGATTCAACAAGTTCGTGAACTATACCGACAAAATGAATGCCTTCATTATTTCTGAAAAGACGAATCTTTTTGCTCTCAAAATATCCAGGATAAGATTTTTCTTCAGAAGCATACTCTCCCTTGCATGGTTTGAAACCACTAGCGGTGAGATTCTCTGCATAGTTACGAGTTGAAAAAATGTAAGCGGATTTTTGAGCACTTTTTACTATGCGCTTAATCTTTATAAAATCTTCTTCACTCACTCTTTCATCTGGATCCAAGACTAAAATCCAAGGCTGAGTCGCCTTCTCTAATGAAAAATTTCTCGCCCGCGAAAAATCTCCATTCCATTCTTGCTTAAATATTTTTACTCCATGCGATTCGGCGATTTTACAGGTTGAATCTGTCGAACCGGTGTCGACCAAAACAATCTCTTCGACTTGACCTTTAAGGTGAGTCAAAAAATCATTCATCCATTTTTCTTCGTTTTTTGCAATTAGGCAGGCGGTTATCATTATGCCATTATCGCACGAGCTTGATAGGCGACAATCTGATATTCATAAATATATATGACACGATGCAAAACATTTGCGTCATATTTTAAAAAAAATCTATGCAAAATCTTCGGACTGCAAATCGTTTCGAGATTTGGTGAGGCCCGCGTTAAATACCGCAGCCATAATAAAATGAAATAAAGAAGACGGTAAAAGCTTCTTTAAAAAGTAAGCCGTACGTGAATCGTTTCCGACTAGAGCACGTAAAGGCATTTTCTTCTGCGAAGCTAAAGCAAAAACTCTATCGATCACCGCTTCAGGAGATACGCCTTCAGAAGCTGTTCGATACTCCCTCCATTCTTTAAATCTTTTTGACACTTGAAAATAAGGAGAGAACGGATCGAACATAGTTTCACCATAAATCATTTTTTTTCCGAAACTTGTCCTAAAACGTCCGGGCTCTACAAGACAAACTTGAATACCGTGCGGTTTAAGCTCGTAAAAGAGAGACTCAGTCAGACCTTCTACGGCAAATTTGCTGGCTGCATAAAGCGAAGAAAGCGGAAGACCTACAAAACCCATTGCCGACGAAATATTGATGATTCTGCCTTTTGATTTTCTGAGAACTGGAAGCAAAGACTGAGTAAAAAGGGCCAAACCAAAAAAGTTCACTTCCATTTGATCCCTTATTTGTTTTTCAGAAAGCTCTTCAAGCGGACCATAAAGACCGTAGCCGGCATTATTAATGAGACAATCGAGCCGGCCCTCTAAATCTAAAACTTTTGTCACCGCGGCACGATCAGAATTTTTGGTAATATCGAGCTCTAAGATCTTAAAGCGATCAGGAAATCGCATTTGCACTTGATGAAATAGAAGCTCACGTTCTTTCGCATTTCGAAGAGTCGCAAAAACCTTCCAACCACCTTCTAAAAATCGAGGTACAAGGTCGAGACCAAACCCAGATGAACATCCGGTGATCAATACGCTTTTCACAATTACCTCCCTTTAAAAGTTTTTACCGATCGCCTTCGGTGCAGATGTTCGGCCAACCAGAACAACTAAGACGATGAGTGTCATTACATAAGGAAACATCTGTATAAATTGAACCGGCAGAGTCGCTCCTGAGGCAAGTCGATAGCTTTGAAATACAATCTGAGCGGCATCGGCAAGTCCAAATAAAAGACAGGTAAATATAACCGGAATCGGTCTCCATCCGGCTAATATAAGTGCCGCCAGCGCAATAAATCCACGGCCAGCTGACATTCCTCGCGCATATTGACTGCCATGAGCGATCGACAGAAAGGCTCCGGCTGCAGCTGCTAAAACTCCCGAAAGCATAACGGCCATAAAGCGCACCTTCCAGATTGAAACGCCTGTACTTTGCGCAGCTTCAGGATTTTCCCCGCACGCCCTTAAGCGAAGTCCAAAAACTGTTCGCTTTAAAACCCAGTGCAGAAAACATGCGAGCACTAAACCTCCGAACAAAAACCACCACACTGAAAATCTTAAATTGAGAGAAAGTGAAGGAGTAGAACCCGAAGCCCCAAACAAAATTTTACTCGCATAGGGCAGACCTCCCATGATGAGCAAATTCATACCAGTACCCATCACAATATGATCGCCTCGCCCCCAAAGCACAAAAAAGGCGAAAACTGACGCAGCTGCAGCTCCTGCAAAAAGCGCAGCTGAAAATCCGATATAGGGATCCTGACAAACGAAAGTCACTCCCCCAGCCACAAAAGCGCCAATCAAGATAAATCCTTCAAGTGCAATGTTGGCAACACCACTTTTTTCGCTCAGTAATCCACCGAGTGCGGCAAAAATCAGAGGAGTAGAGAGGCGCAAACCCGAAAGTAAAATCGCTAGAAGACCTAAACCGCCGTCATGATCCACGGATA
Source organism: uncultured Bacteriovoracaceae bacterium (assembly GCA_964601045.1). Lineage (GTDB taxonomy): Bacteria > Bdellovibrionota > UBA2394 > UBA2394 > UBA2394 > JAQBPA01. The sequence continues at coordinate 55,704 of CAZRLF010000004.1, read as the reverse complement.
AATACTCCTTTTACTTTATTAAAAATTTCTTTGAGGCCTTTCTCTGAAGCCACCGCGAGAATAAAAAGAGCCTGTAGCACCACACAAAAATCTCGTGTGATCGATTCTGTTTCGATATCCAAATCACCGGAACCCTTGAACAGAGCGCCAAAGAAAATCGCGGCCAGCACAATTCCAATAGGATGATTCCGCCCCAAAAAGGCCACTGCAATCCCCACAAATCCATAACCGGAGCTAAATCCATCAATCATTCGATGCGATTGCCCAAGAAGATCATTAATGGCTGCACCCGTGGCAAGCGCGCCACCTAAACAGATTGAAGAGATGATCGCCGCTTGAGGGCTATACCCTGCCGATTCAGCTGCGGAGGGATTAAGCCCGACAGCTCTTAGGCGAAAACCAAAATTCGTTCGCGAAAGTAAAAACCAAGTAAAAAACGCGGCAAACAAAGCGAGAATAAAAGCAAAATTAAGCGGGCTTTCACCAAGACCCAAATTTTTTAACCAACTCACCTCAGGAAACAAACTTGTTTCAGCTCTAAAGGTTTTTGGATCCTTCCAGACCGATATCACAAAATAATTTGCCAAACTTAAAGCGACAAAATTAAGCATTATCGTCGTTATAACTTCATGACAACCTCTCCAAGCTTTAAGAACTCCTGCGATACCGGCCCACAAAGCTCCCCCCAAAAAAGCAAAGCCGATATAAATCCAAGGAGTAAAACCCCCGCAATCGCCAAAAAACTGATGGGCCGCCACAGTGAAAATAGCCCCCATATAAAGCTGTCCTTCACCTCCAATGTTAAAGAGGCCAGCACGATAAGGAATAGCCACAGCAAGCCCAGTAAATATAAACGGGGTGGCATAATAAAGTGTGTATCCAATGGCGTCTAGCGAGCCAAAACTTCCTGAAATTAAAATTGAAAATACATTCGCAGGACTTTCATTTCCAAAAAGCGCAAGCAGAGCGGCTCCTAAAACTCCCACGAGAAGCGCAACAATTACCGACATATCATGGCCTCTCCGATTTTATATCTTAACTGCTCCCAGTCTTGATCAAGATCATCTTGAGTCGAAACGAATTCATAGTCTCTCATCACTAAAACGCGATCGCTTAAAGCAAGAAGCTCATCAAATTCACAAGAAATCAAAAGAATCGAAAGCCCTGAGTCTCTTCGCGCCATGAGTTCACGATGAATGCGATCGATGGCTCCAATATCCACCCCCCGAGTCGGTTGAGAAGCAATCAGTAATTTAGGTTGCGAAAAAAGCTCTCGAGCTAGAACGATTTTCTGCTGATTGCCACCTGAGAGATACTTTAAAGGCTGATCAGGACTTATCATTTTAATTTCGAAATCACGGGCTGAGGCTTCAAGAGCATCTGCTAATTTCTTTCTTGGAAAAACCAAAGAAGAAGGAAACATATTATCTGAACCCAAATAGAAGTTTTCGATCAGGCTGAGATCGAGAATTCCGGCATTGCGATGACGATCTTCTGGAATATAAGAAAGACCGAGTCCTTTTCGACTAAGAATCGAAAAATCGTTTATTTTCTGATCCTGAAAATAGAGATTTCCTGATTCTATTTTTCTTATCCCCCAAAGAATTTCCGCAAGCTCCTTTTGACCATTGCCTTCAATACCGGCAACGCCCAATATCTCGCCAGAATGAATTTCAAAACTTAAATTCTTTATTTTTCCAGCGCTGATATTCTCAGCTTTAAGCAAAGGCTTTCGTTTCACTAATCTTTGTCGACCTCTTCGCTCAGCTAAACCTGAAATTTCATGCCCCACCATCAAGCGAGTAAGTCCTAAAATATCGATAGATTTAGTCTCAACGGTTTCAATTTTTTTACCCGCCCGCATAACAGTGACTCGATCACATACTTTTTTAACTTCATTAAGTTTATGAGTGATTAAAATGATGGTTTTACCCGCCGTTTTAAGCCGCAGCAGTAAATCTAAAAATCGATCGACCTCTTGAGGAGCAAGAACTCCAGTGGGCTCATCAAAAATAAGGCAGTCACTCTTTCGAAATAGAAGCTTTAAAATCTCAAGTCTTTGCTGTAAACCCACCGAAAGATTTTGAACTTTAAGATCGGGCTTCATGGAGACGTCAAGCTCGGAGATTAAGTGAGTAAACTCCTGCAGAGCTTTCTTCTCATGAATTATACCCATTTGAGACGGCTCATCACCCAGAATTAAATTCTCAAGAACTGTTAAAGCTTCGACCAACATAAAATGTTGATGAACCATTCCGATTCCAAGCTTGAGAGCGGTCTCTGGAGAAGACAAATGAACAACCGAGCCTTTAACTAAAACTTCTCCTGAATCCGGATGCAGCATTCCGTAGAGCATTTTCATCAAAGTCGACTTGCCAGCTCCGTTTTCTCCGACAATTCCATGAATCTCACCCTGCTTAATTGAAATTGAAACTGAATGATTGGCGACTCTCTCACCAAAACGTTTCGTTAAGTTTCGGCCCTCAATAAAAATCATTCAAGCCCCTTAACTTTATATAAATCACTGACACTAATTTTCCGAGCAATAATAAGAGATCTAAGAGAATTCACTTGAGATAAAACATCTGCCGAAATAAGTGGTTTATTGTTTTCATCCATTGCAAGATCTATCCCTAAATCAGTAAGACCAAAATCTGATCTACCGCTTTTAAATTCTCCCATTTGTGAACGACGAATGATTTCAAAAATGGCGTTATCGACTCTCTTAAGCATGCTTGTTAAAATAAAGCCGGGCTTTACACCGTTTTGATTTGAATCAACCCCGATCGCGTAGATAATTCTATTTTTACTTCGAGACTGTTCCTCAACCGCATCAAAAACACCTAAGCCACTCGCTCCCGCTGCATGATAAATAATATCCGCTTTCTGCTGAATTTGAGAGAGAGCTAGTTCTTTTGCTTTCGTAGGATTGTTCCAAGAATCAGTTGTGGAACCAACAAAATTGCTAATAACTTTAATTTGGGGATCAACTTTGAGCGCTCCCTCTTTAAATCCAAGCTCAAATCGACGAATCAGTGGAATATCCATTCCGCCAATGAATCCAATCGTCTTTGTCTTCGAAGTCAGAGCTGCAAGAGCTCCGGCAAGGTAACTACCCTCATGTTCCTTAAACATCAATGAAGCGACATTGGGCAAATCAACTACGGCGTCGACAATCGCAAAATGAGTTTCAGGGTAAGCCTCCGCGGCACGACTAAGAGCTTCTTGCTGTGCAAATCCAATAGCCAAAATGATATCAAACTTTTTTTGAGCAAATTGTTTAAGAAAAGGCTCAACTTGAGCATCGTCATTAACTTCAACTTCTCTAAGCAAAATTCCTAATTCATTTTTTGCTCTCAGAGCTCCCTGGTAGGCCGACGCATTAAAAGATTTATCGTCAATTCCACCTTTATCAAGAACGAGGCCCACTTTAAATTTTGAAGAAGTCTCAAGAGATTCACCGCGTTTACAAGCTGCAAAAGAAGAAATGATAAATAAGGTAATGAACAACTTTTGAAATCGAAACTGAGTAAGCATTTTGCCCAAATTCATTTCACGCCTAACTTTCTTAAAACAGCCCTACATGATTTCATTTGTTCCTTCGAGAAACTAAATGAGTTTGCCTCTTTAAGCCATTGGTCGATCAAAGATGCCCTTGTACCCAATGTTTCGTAAAGGATATTTGAAATAGAAACCTGATGTTTTATCGTAAAACGCGGTGTAACGAATACCTTTTTAATGTACATTCCCGTCGATAAAATGAGAACTCCTCCAAGTATAGAGCTCGCTAATGAAGACAATTTGTAGCCTATAGAGCTGCCAAATTCACCGACTACGAATCCGACCGCTCCTGTCATAAACGCACCAACTACCAAAGTCGCAGGCGTATCAAAGAGATTGATCATTCTGCCTATAAAAGACTGAGATAAATTCGTAGTAGGTTGCTCGCCCGATTTTTGCGCCAAAAACCCATTTATTAAATTTGCTTTTCGGTCCGCTGGTATTTCAGATAAGCACAATAAAAATATTTTCTTTGCCACAGGCTGAAATAGAGGTTTCGAGACCAAAAGAGCAAATACTGCGACAGCAGAATTCTTCGACATATAGGTTAAAGCTTTTTCCATGAGTTTGTTTTCTTCTTCTGCCGAAAGCTTCTGATTCGCCAGTCGCCTAAGAGTTCTCTCAGCAGTACCCAAATTTGTCGGCTCATAAAAAATTGAATTCGCTAGTAAAACAAAAGCTCGCACGGGATCTCGTCGAACGGGTTCATAAACTGTACGCACTTTATTTGAATTTTTAAGTATGACAAAATCAGATGCGTTAACTATCTCAAAATCGACTCCTTCAATAGCTGTAGGATCAAGCTCAAGATGAATATGATAACCTCTTTGGATATGCCTTATATGAGCAGCTCCCTCGGTTCCTACCTTGGCATAAACACCCGTTCCGTAAGCTGCGACGGTATTCTCTCTATTATTTGAGATCAGAAAATTAGGCCTACCTCGAGGGTTTGCCATAATGCTTTCGTAACTTTCAAGACTGGTCGTCTCATGTGTTAAAAGACGAAGACCTAAACTTTGCGCCGTTCTTCCCTCGCGAACGGCATTCAAACCCAGAAGTGGTTTGCGCGACAAAAGCAGAGCAACTTCAGATCCTTGCAAAGCACCGACTAAGATATAACTGAGACCAAAATGATCGAGAATATTAAATTGCTTCTGAATATCCTCTGCACCCAAAATAAGTTTCTTGGAATTCACTGTTAGCCAAGACCTGACATAACCTTGAGATCCATATATATCCGGATCAGTATCCGCTTGGTTTAAGATTCGTATGAGTGCTGGCTCATCACTAGGCAATCCCTTCAAATTAAATTGCCCGAGTTTAATAAAATATCGAATAACGCTAAAAAGAGGCGGATTAATTTTTTGCTCTGCACGTCGTGTTTGAAAATGCATTGGCGATTCTAAAAAATGGATCTGCTCGTTTGCTAAATCATCGATAAAAAGTGGAATCACTGAGGTTGATCGAATATCGAGAATTTCGTTTTTTTGAGTAAGCTCAATAAGACCATTCGAAAGTGAGTCTGAATTTTGATTTTGAAGATTAAAGTTCTGAATTAAATTTTCGCGCGGTTTGTTTTCAGAATTCGTATATGCGGTCTTAAATCCATAAACATCTATTTTAATTCCTGGTAAATGTGTTCGCACCGTAGCTTCAAAACTCATCAATTCAGCGACCGACTCCGGACTGCCATCTTCTCGCGAAACTCCCAAATCCAAATCTTGAATAGATTTATAAATTTGATCGTAAGTATATTCAAAGCGATCTGCTTGAAGAGCTGTATCGCCCTGGCGTCTCAGTAAATCGAGCCGGACATAATTGGCGTAAGTCGCCGCTGCGCCACCAAAAAGAAAAACACGAAGGCCTCTTGACTGAGCAAGTTTTTCAAGCTTTTCAAACTCCAAAACACGCGAACGTTGCGTAAGCACTTCATGCATAAGCTCTTGGGGAGAAGGTGTTGTAGAGTAGATCTGAGAAGTGCATGAAAAGACGACTAATACAGCAACGAATACCGAACCCAATCGGGCGGCCAAAAAACCATATCCCTGACGTCCCATACGCAGGGAACTATTACTCTAATTTGAGATGATCTCTAAGGATAAATTTTAGGGTTTAAATGAGTTGTAATGCGTTTAAGAGCCGAAATAACCCTAGTTAATCTCAAGAATCTGATGCATTGTTGCGAGCTGAGCTAAGAAGGCGCGATGGTTCTTATTCTTATGAACATATTTGAATTCCATGCGCGGCCGGCCTTGGGTGGCATTGTGAAAAATATATTCGTCAGGGCGAATCATATTTTCTTCGATAAGACCCATGATCTCCCATTTTGTTTTTCCGAAATTAGATTCGAATAAAATTTTCTTAAGATCGACATTGCTGTCATAAAACAAATACCCTTCGAGAGAACCCAGCAATCTCAAGGCCAAAACGACGATGCTTACTCCAACAATGGCCATGGCATAGTGACCTAAGCCCACAAGCATTCCCACCGCTGCTGTGACCCAAATACTAGCTGCAGTGGTGAGTCCAGCTACGTATCCTTGCTCCGATTTTTGAATGATAGCACCAGCACCTAAAAAACCGATACCAGTAACGATCTGAGCGGCCACTCGACCGGGATCTCCAATTTTTGTAGCGATCACAATTGAAACTTGAACAAATAGAGATGAACCGAGAGAAATCAGAACCAGAGTTCGAAGACCAGCAGGTTTGCCCTTGCTCTCACGTTCGATTCCAATAATCAGGCCGCAAAGCACCGCGACGAGACACGATATCGTAAATCGCACTAGATCGTGCCAAGGCACTGCCGAGACAAACTGATCCATTTGATCTTGCAAGATTTTTAATCCCCCGCGCCGTTATCCTCTAGCAGATGTCGATACAAAGTCTTTGGATCAACACCCAAGGCTTTGGCTGCTTTCGTTTTGTTTCCCTTATGAATGAGAATAGCTTTCTTAACGTAGTTTCGAATGAACTCTTCTTTCGCATCATGAAGAGTGGGAAGAGCATCCGAAACAACCTTGGCAGAAAGAAAATCAAAATCTTTGGCAGTTAAACTATGGTTCTTAAGATCCGGACCGATAAGTGCAACCGCTCTTTGAATCGCATTTTTCAACTGACGGATATTTCCTGGCCATTCTTGCTGTAACAAAAGTGCAACAGCAGATTCATCAAAACCTTTAACCGACCGCTTACTTTCTTCAGCCGCCTCAGCTAAGAATTCGTTGGCCAAAGCTATCAGATCTTCAAGACGCTCACGCAGTGGAGGAATTTTCAAAGTAATTGTATTAATTCTAAAAAACAAATCCTGTCTAAAAAATCCCTTATCAATTCGATCATCTAACGATTGGTGAGTTGCGCAGATCAGTCTAAACTCACTCTCTTCTTCAGTGGTCGAACCCAATCGAGTAAACTTTTTCTCTTGAAGCACACGCAATAATTTAACCTGCATATGCAAAGGTAGATCTCCAATTTCATCGAGAAAAAGAGTTCCTTTGTGAGCACGCCTTACTAAACCTTCTCGATCAGCATTAGCGCCAGTAAAAGCTCCTCGCTTGTAACCAAAGAGTTCACTCTCAATCAAAGTCTCCGGAATAGCAGCGCAATTAATTGGCACAAAATTTCCTGAAGCACGTGAACTTAATCGATGAATTTCTCCCGCTAAAACCTCTTTTCCGGTTCCAGTTTCTCCCAAAATAAGAACAGGCGAATCCGATTTAGCAGCCATCTGCGCATGCTGAAGAACTTTTTGCATGTGAATATTTTTTGATTCAGGTCCTGATTCACTTCCTAGACCAATCGGTCTTACAAAAGACATCGAATTTAATTTGGCACTGAGAGGAACAGCCGCATGACTTGAAAAAAGAGTGAGAAACTCAAGAAGTTCAGGAGCAAAATACTGAGTCTGACTTCTGTTTTCTAAATAAACTAAACCAATTGGTTTTTTATCGTAATAAAAAGGCACGGCTAAGACAGATTTGAGCTGAGCTGTGACGACTGAATGAGCTTGTCTAAAATCAGGATGAGCTGAAGCATCATCTAAAATAAGAGGGGCATTCATCTCTAAAGCTCTTTTGATAATGCTTTCGCTAAAATGCTGATTGTCTTTGGGAAGATCTTCACGCGCTCCGGTACGAGCAAACATCACTCGCCATTTACCAGATTGATCAATGATGAAAAAATATCCTGACTCAGCTTTGGCAGCGCCAATTGCATCATCCATCAGGTAACGACAGGCCGATTCAATCGACTCGCTTTTTAGACGCTCGTTAAGTTTGAGGATGCGTTCATACCACTTAAGACGTTCCTCAACAGATCCAGATCCCACTAATCCCACAGACTTAGTCTACATCAGAACTGAACTGAGATTGTATAAACTCTTTGTTGAGGTTCGTAATAGATTTGAAGGGTATACCCTTTGGACACACCGCTGAACATTCGGCTTCATTGGTGCAGGACCCAAAATGTTCTGCATCCATAGCAGCAACCATCTTTTTAACCCTACCTGTCCTCTCAACTTGGCCCTGAGGAAGCAAAGAAAACTGCGTCACTTTTGCTGCGACGAATAACATTGACGATGCATTCTTGCACGCCGCGACACATGCGCCACAACCAATACACGTCGCCGCGTCAAAAGCAGCTTCGGCAACTGGCTTTGGAATCAAAATGGAATTCGCCTCGGCCGCACTTCCCACTCGAGAAGAAACATAGCCCCCGGCCGCGATAATTCGATCAAAAGCTTGGCGATCAACCGAGAGATCCTTGATGACAGGAAATGCTTTTGCTCTAAACGGCTCGATCACAATCGTATCGCCATCTTTAAAATGTCTCATATGCAGTTGACAGGTCGTCGTCTGCTTATAACCGCCATGAGCTTTTCCGTTAATTACGACTCCGCAGGTTCCACAAATTCCTTCGCGGCAATCGTGATCAAATGCGATTGGGTCATCCCCCTTCTTGATCAAGTCTTCGTTCAGAACATCAAGCATTTCCAAGAAAGACATATGGGGAGAAACATTTGAAAGAGTGTAATCCACCATTCTGCCTTGTTCGCTTGCATTTTTTTGCCGCCAAACCTTTAGATTCAACTTCATTGTTTGATGTGCTTCACTCATAAAATTCTCACTATTTATAATTTCGAGCCGCGATTTTAACGAATTCAAATTTAAGAGGTTCTTCATGTCGAACGGGGTCTTTGGATTCTCCCGCATATTCCCAGACAGCGGCATGACAAAACTTCTCATCATTGCGCTGAGCTTCATTTTCAGCCGACTGATACTCTTCTCTAAAATGTCCTCCACAAGATTCTTCTCTTGTAAGAGCGTCACGAGCCATAAGTTCACCAAGTTCAATAAAATCAGCGACTCGCCCCGCCATTTCGAGTTCGGGATTTAAATTATTTTTTTCACCTGAAACTTTTACATTCTTCCAGAATTCCTCTTTAAGCTGCTTGGCTTTAGAAATTGTCTTTTCGAGACCAAGTCGATTTCGAGACATCCCGACATTATCCCAGATAAGGCGCCCCAATTCGCGATGAAATTCGGTCACAGTTTTTGATCCATTAATTTCAAAAAGTTTATCGATACGCGACTGAACTTGGCCTTTGGCGTCCTTAAATTCAGCATCGGAATGCGAAACCTTAGGCAGACTCGCACCCGCAAGATAATGTGCCAATGTATAAGGCAAAATAAAATAACCATCGGCAAGTCCCTGCATCAAGGCACTCGCTCCTAAGCGATTAGCTCCATGATCCGAAAAATTTGCTTCGCCGATAACAAAAAGGCCCGGAATCGTACTCATCAAATTGTAATCTACCCAAAGACCTCCCATCGTATAGTGAGGAGCAGGATAAATTCGCATCGGAGTTGAGTACGGTGACTCGCCTGTAATCTGCTCATACATCTCAAAGAGATTGCCGTATTTTCCTTCAATTGAAGGTTTGCCCAAACGTTTGATGGCATCTCCAAAGTCAAGATACACTGCCTGACGAGTCGCTCCGACTCCAAAACCCTCATCACAAGCTTTCTTGGCCGCACGAGAGGCCACATCTCTAGGCACTAGGTTTCCGAAAGCTGGATATCTTCGCTCCAGGAAGTAATCACGATCCCCCTCAGGAATTTGCTCAGGTGAACGCAAGTCTTTTTCTTTTTTGGGAACCCAAACTCGCCCATCGTTTCGTAAGCTTTCGCTCATAAGGGTTAGTTTCGATTGGTAATCTCCACTCTGCGGAATACAAGTTGGATGAATCTGCGTAAAACAAGGATTCGCAAAGCCTGCACCTTTTTTGTGGGCACGCCAAATAGCAGTCGCATTACAAAGTTTGGCATTAGTAGACAGATAAAAAACGTTCGAATATCCACCCGTCGCTAAAACAACTGAATCGCCTTCGTAAGACTCAATTTCACCGGTCACAAGATTACGGATGATAATTCCACGAGCTTGACCTTTGATTACGACAATATCGAGCAACTCTCGACGTGAAAAAAGCGAAACATTTTTTTCGTTTACTTGCGCCATCATCGAACCGTAGGCGCCCAGCAAAAGTTGTTGGCCAGTTTGTCCACGAGCGTAAAATGTTCGCGAGACCTGCGTTCCACCAAACGATCGATTCGAAAGTTGACCGCCGTATTCGCGAGCAAAAGGAACACCTTGTGAAACACATTGATCAATAATATTAACGCTGACTTCTGCTAATCGATGGACATTCGACTCACGAGCTCGGTAGTCGCCCCCTTTAACCGTGTCATAAAAAAGGCGATAAACACTATCGCCATCATTTTGATAATTTTTTGCAGCGTTAATTCCACCTTGAGCCGCAATACTATGAGCTCGACGAGGACTCTCATGATGAAAAAATGCTTTTACTTGATAACCCTGCTCACCCAGACTCGCGGCAGCTGAAGCACCTGCTAACCCAGTGCCTACAACTAAGATTGTATGTTTTCGTCGATTTGCAGGATTGACCAATTTTAGTTCTGATTTATGTCTATACCAACGAGTTGAAATATCGCCCGAAGGAACTTTCGATTCGAGTTTCATCGAGCACCTCCAAAATAGATCACTAAAGGAATTAAAATAAATCCACCCATCACGGCGTAAACATAGATAGTCGTAAATCGTCGAAAAAGAGTTTCGAATCTCGACTGAGCCAAGCCAAAAGTCTCAAACAAACTTCGAAATCCATGTCGAAGGTGAAGAAGCAAAATCAAGAGAGCAAAAACATAGATTAAAACTTCAGGAAGCTCTTGAAACTCAGATTTAACAAGGCCTGCTAAATCTCTCATCTCACGACCTTGAAGGCTGAGCATTTGAGTTTCACCAAATTTAAAATGAATAAGGTGATAAATAATAAAGAGCAGAATCAGTAATCCGGTTATTAACATATGAGAAGAGCCCCAAGTACGACGGCTTCTTCCAGTATTGACATTCATATAATAAGATTGAGGCCGAGCCGCTCGATTTTGAATGCTTAGCCGAATAGCAAGAGCCATATGCACAACAAAAAGAGCTATAAGCCCTGCTTCAGCGACGTATAATAGAGCTCCTAAATCACTCAGAGAAAGTGCATAACGATTAAACTTTTCAGCGCTTACAAGAATGAGCAGATTACCAGCAACATGGGTCAAAAGAAATAAACTGAGCGCAAGGCCAGTAAGTCCTAAAACTATTTTTTTTCCGATTGATGAACCTAAAAACTGACATTTGGGCATGATAGACACCTATTTAAAATCATAAAAAATGCATTATTCAGCACACTTAAGAGAGTAACGGTGCGATCAGGGGACATCAAATGCAAATTTCGAGAAAAACGACCATTCAGGCGCATTTTCAGCACTTAACCGGCTTTAAAATGTCGATTTCTGTTGAAGTCTTTAGCTTATAAAAGTAAGGCATTTGCCAAATGAAATATTATTTTGCGCTACTGGTTTGGGTTTTCCAGATAAACGCGGCTTTCTGCAATTGCGCTCAAGAAATTGCAAAGTTTTATCAAAGCACTGAGCTTATCCATCTTGAACCTCGTGCTCAGAAGTTTGCCGAAACTCAATTGCCCGTTTTGATTTTAGGAGAAACGGGTACAGGAAAAACTCGCTTTGCAGAATGGCTTCATACTCTTAGTAAAAGACCCGGCCTATTTCTGCCAGTGAATGTCACTGCGTTAAACTCAAATATTATCGAATCAGAACTATTTGGCCATACAAAAGGCTCATTCACAAGTGCAATTGCAAGTACCGAGGGTCTCTTTAAAGCTGCTGATAAAGGAACACTTTTTTTGGATGAAATTGGTGATCTGCCGCTTGAGGTTCAAGCTAAACTTTTAAGAGTAATTGAAGCAAAAAAGATAAGACGAGTAGGAGACACAAAAGAAATAGATGTCGATGTTCGTATTATCACCGCGACACATGCCGATCTAAGGCAACGTGTTGAGGCGGGCAAATTCCGTGAAGATCTTTTCTACCGCCTAGATGTACTCAACATTAAACTTTCTCCTTTAAAAGAGTGGAAGACCGAAACTTTAGATTTAGCCAAGCATATTCTAAAAGTAAAAGCCGCTGAGCGAAACTTTACCTTATCGCCAGAAGCAGAGGTAAAAATATTACGCCATACGTGGCCAGGCAATATTCGAGAGCTTGAAAATGTTTTAATGAGAGCCACACTTCTAGCAGAATCAGATAAACTCAATGCATCTGATTTAGAAATTAGAAAGATCGATGACGAAATTGTTCAAAAAGAACGCATCGAAGATGAACTAAATCAAAGAATCGAAGCTAAACCTTCGCCTTACGTATTCTATTCGACATCGCTTTTTTATCAAAAAGAAGCAGAAATGAGAAAGAGGCTTTTGCATCAAGCACTCACACTTACTAAGGGCAACAAAACTGAAGCTGCGACTTTATTAGAAATCTCTCGACCAACACTTATGCGGTGGGTGGTTCAGTTTAATTTCCAATCTAAAAACTATTTTGATTCGATAGAGACTTTTGAGCAGCCTTTAGAAACATTTGAATTTGAAAAGATAAAATTACAAACTGATTTACTTTTGTGGGCACATCTAAAAGTGGGCAGAAATAACAAAAGTCAAATCGCCGTTCTTTTAGGCCTACCCCGCCAGACGATAGATAACTGGATCTCTGAATTAAATATTCTTGAACTCAAATGAACATTAAATCTGCTCTATCCGCCATTAACGAAAAGGGCATTCTTCTCGTCTATCCAATCGACAATCAAAAAGAACCGCCATCCCTCTGGTCTTATTTCTACCCTCGATCAAAAATGAAATGGGAGTGGAACGACAATTCTGATAATCGCGTGGCGGATCTATGGTTTCTGCGAGAAAAGCTTTCATCCTCAGGGCATGTCGTTTATGCCAAGTGGTACAGAGGTCGAGCCACTTTTTTTTCAAAAGATATTTTTGTGGCACTGCTTCGACTTTTAAATCCTCGTATTGATTCGCTAACGATTGGTGAGCTTTCAAACGGAAGTCTTTCGACTCTTCGTATTCTCGAAGACAATTCACCCCTCTCAACCAAACAGCTTAAGAAAGAAACAGGGCTTCAAGGAAAATTCCTCGAGGCTGATTATAATCGAAGACTAAAGGAGCTTTGGAATCGCCTGCTCATTGTCGGCTATGGAGAAATAGATGACGGAGCTTTTCCTTCGCTCGCCATGGCAGCCACGAAACTTGTTTTTGAAGAGGAATTTCAGAAAGCTCAAAACTTAACTGAAACTGATGCTCTAAAAATTCTGTCAAAAAAACTTCACACTGACTCAGTTTTTTGGAAGCAGATTAAAAGATTAACCGCAGTACCCTCTTAGATATCCCAGTCAAATGAAGGTTCAGCACTAACATCAACTTCTTGAGTTCGAATCGTCGATTCGGCGCAAGCCGGAAGCGAACTGATGCTTCCGGCGCAGCGAGGATCAGCTTGAGCTATTCCTCGACGAGCGAAGGCAGAGTTAAGCAAGCACATATGGGGAGTGCAGTTATTCAAATTACCATCGTCGTCGTCAACCGTAAGAGCGCCCATATAGCTATCAAGATAAGAATCGGTTGAAACAAGATGCTTAAAGAAAATTTCGGCGGTTTTGCTTCGTCCCTCTTCCTCGCCGTAAGTCTTTTGCATATTTCTCATCGCCTCATACCACGCGCCAGCAATGATGAGTCCTTCTTGATGAGGATCACGACTTCGATCTTTGGGATAGGTCTTAATGACTTCTACTGATCGAATTGGTTTATCGGATCCCTTCACAAAGCCAGGAGCCAGTTTTGGATCTCCAGTCATCAAGAATGAAACAATATCACCCACTCCTTCAGAGAAAGCCCCGTCCTGAATTCCGCCGAGGGCATCATCAAGTCCATGGCCCCACTCGTGATAAATGACATCTGCAAAATGACTTGAAGCTTCGCACTTTTGATCAGCTTCTAAGAAGTTCAATGTTTTCTCTTCGGTATCAAACCAAGCATTGCAGCCCTTGATAATGGGATGCTTAACACGAGTATTCACAGTAAGTGGAGTATTGAGAAAATCTTTAACCCCATTTTGTGTATCTCGAGGCGCTGATTTAATAAACATCCTAGCGATTTGATTCACTCGATTGACGAAATAATACGCCATGCTCTCTGAAAGAAACTGGCTACTACTAAACATAAGCTGTCCATCTGCGGGAATGGCTTGAGAGACCGAACGAGCACCATTCATTTTGATAATGGCTCTTAACCCCGCTAAATCAGCTGAGGCCCCTTCGGCTTCCATCTGAAAACTTCCATCGAGCTGAGTTCTCTCTACGTTTTTTCCTCCGATACCTCTTACGTTTGCTTCAGCGAGAGGTACTTGAACTATATCGTCACCTGGTTTGCGCTGCAAAACTTCTGCAGCAATATTACCTGCCGAGTGAAGATTACTCATCAAGCGAACAATTCTTCCATCGCGTGCACTCACCGAATACTTCCAGGTCCCTTCGCCCGCATTCCTTTTAATTTCTACTTGATAGACGAGACGCCATTGCATTTTTCCTTCTGGAGAATAAAAAGGCTGAAGTTCAGTGACAACTTTTCGGTTGATACTACCGGGCTGCTCATTCATCGACATATCTTCGGTCGCAGCTTGAAGAGCATCCTCTTCTGAAGTTCTTGGCATTTCTTCGGGTCCGATTTCCCCAAAAGAATAATTAGTAAATTCAATCAGACGATCGGCCTTAAATCGAAAAGTAATAAATGCACCTTCCACTCCGTAAGGCTGACCTTCAATATAATGAAATCTTTTATAGGTTATGTATTTGTAAACTCCCGAAAATTTTGTGCGATTTTTATCTAAGAGAAGTTCATTTGAACGCACTCGAAATAAGTTCCTATTCTCTTCAACAAAATAGCGAAGCATCTGATCGATATCTTGAAGCGACGCTCCTGGTTCCAATTGTATAAGTGGACTTCCCCAAGCTTGCACTGTGCCTACGTCGGAGTTCATCCCCATCCAGCGATAGGTTTCTCCCTGATTGCGAATCGAAATTTCTTCCATTCGCCCGGAGAGTCGGGCCTGAAAGTCTCCGTGAGTTCGTGCATCTTTGATTGTTACTTGAATTTCTTCATTTAATATTGTGCTTAAGGCTCTTGGATCAGCTGTGGGCAGAAACGCCTCTGCTCTCGAATTAAAAACAATTATAATAAGTATCGTAGATACAATGCTGCGACGTATTGACAATGTGAATCTCCCCCTGAAAGTTACAATACATGCGATGCGCTACCACAACGAAGCAGAATTTGAAAAGTAGTAGCGTGATGCGTCATAAAAACGAAAACGGCGTGAGATTTCTCCCACGCCGTCACTTCGTTTAGGTGTGATAGGATTCTAGAAATTTCCGATAAACAAAGGTCCATCCGAAAGAACACTCAAAGGCTCTTTCGCACTCGCTTTGCGATCAACAGCATTTCCTAATAATGCCATTCTAATTTTTTGCGCATTTCCGAGATCAGGCAAAGTTGATAAGAGAGCAACAGCCCCAGTTACATAAGCAGCGGCAACTGAAGTTGTTGAAATATCATTCGAAAGTTCGCTTCCAGGTAAATAAGAAATGGAACCAACTGAAGGCGCAGCTGTCAGTGCTAATGCTTTTCCTGAATTTGATGTCGCTTTGATTTTACCGTCTTGATCAAGACCAGCCACAACAACGACTCCGGGAATTAAAGCAGCTTCCTTCAAAAATACGGGAATCGATTGATTTCCGCTGTTTCCAGCTGGAGTAACAACAATCGCATTTTTTGAAGTGATCTCTTTAAGAATCGAAACAACAAGAGGGCTGTCAGTTTCATTGAAACCACCTTCAGGCCAGTTGAAGTAGATCACTTTAGCTCCAGCGTTGGCAGCATAAAGAAGCGCTTCAGCAGCATCCATGCCATTACCCCTTCCATCAGGACCGATATATCGAGCGATAATCAGTTCAGCATTGGGGGCAACGCCTACAACTTTGGAATTTGTTTTGGCTGTTGATGCGATCAAAGCAGCCGTATAGGTATCGTGACCATTCCAATCATAAGGAAGACTGTCTCCGGAGAAAAAATCATATCCTATGATATCGTCGGTATAACCGTTTTGATCGTCATCAAAACCATTGGCACGACTTGAATCTCCGTATTCACCCAGATTGATCCAAAGTGAGTCACGAATATCGACATTGGTATAATCAACGCCAGTACCCACCATTCCAATTTTGACTCGAGTACCGTCGACGAGTTTTCCTGTTGTTCTCTTCCAGAACGAAGGAGCGCCGATTGCATTGAGCGGATTTTGAGGATCAAGTTTGATTTCTTGAACCTTTGCATCCTGGCGGTTGTGGTTAAAATTAAAGGGCGGATCTTTTTGAGCAGGTCTACATGCTGCCACCGCCATTATTGCAAGAATCAAAAATGATTTAAAAGCTTGGTTCTTCATTAGCTTAGTTCTTTCCATCTTCTTTAGGTTGTTCTTTAGCTTCTTGAACAGGTGCTTGCACAGGAGATGTTGTGGCCTCAACTTCTGGCATGCGAACCTTGAGTGATTTTACGACGTAACCAGGAATCCCTTCGGGATTTCCATTCTTAACGAGTCGTAAATAAACAGTCTCACCCAAAACTGGCGCAGCACAAAGGTCACTTTGCTTATCTTCCCAGTCGGTATCTTCGTAACGACCAGTCATCATATCGCGAACGCGATAATCTGCGCTCATGACTTCTAACCAATCCATATCTGGCTCAAGAGTGATCCTCTCAAAGCAAACTTGGATTTCTTTAGCTCCTTTGTACTCAATTTTATCGAGTACATCATAGGTTTTATCTGGAGATGCCCGACGAGATTCCAGTCTGTATGCTATTTCTCTTGCCACTTCTCGGGGCGCTTTATTGCGAGCATTTGCCAATGCTTTTTTTACATTCAAACGACCAGCTCCAATGAGCGATCCATGAAGCTGAGGAAGTGTATCTGTAGTATCCATCAAACGTTGTTTGATTTCAGCTGAACTTGCATTCATGTTTTGTGACCAGAGCAAAGCTGCCGCTCCCGAAACTTGTGGAGTTGCCATACTCGTTCCACTCCATGCTTCGTAGCCGTGACCAAAAAGATATTCTGGTACAGTCGACATGATAAGTACACCAGGTGCTGCGATTTGGACGAGTTCGTAGCCATAAGAGCTAAACGAAGCTAATTGATCCAAATTATTGGTAGCAGCAACTGAAAGAAAGCTGTCGAGTTGTGCTGAATAATTGCTGGGATAATGAGGAGCAAAACGATTACTTGAAGAATCATTTCCGGCCGCAGCGATATTTAAGATTCCAGCTTTTGATGCTTTAGCGAAGGCTTTAAGCAAGAAGTCTCCCTTATCACCTGTCGTGCTTGGACGACCTGCCGAACCCCATGAGTTCGATGTAATGAATCGCTTATTGGGAAATCTTTTTTGCATATTCATGACATAGTAGAGAGCTAATTGAGCGTCGAAATCGGATCCTCCACCTTCAGCGCTCAAGAATTTAAGTCCCATGATTGAAACTTTTTGATTAATACCAGCGATACCTTTGAAATTGTTTCGAAGAGCGCCGATAACTCCAGCAACGTGTGTTCCGTGGCCGTGATCATCGCGCGGATCGCCTTTACGCCCGACGAAGTCATATCCGTAAACATCATCGACATACTGAATGCCGTGAGTTTCATCGCCGTTATTATCGTCGTTGATGTCGTTATTAGGAATTTCACCTGTATTGATCCAGATATTGCTTCCGGGTCGTACGATGGTGTGACCGTCAACTTCTTCGGTGATTGCTAGGTCTTCATGAAAATAATCGACGCCTGTATCAATGATCGCGACGACCACATCATGGCTACCTTCGGCGGCAACTCCATCCATTCCGATATCAGCGCCCACTTTTCCTGCAAGAGCTCGAGGAGCTTCTTGACCTCGATTATTGAGAGCCCATTGAGTTGATCCGAGTGGATCATTTGTGCGAAAGGCTTCGGCTTGCATATGGTTATTGCGGCCAGCCATTGCGACTCGGTAGTCACCCGATAATGTTTTGATCACATCATCAACAGGTGTGGTGCTGTTAATTTCTAAAAGATAAATGGGCTCGCCAGGAATTTTATCAAGTAAAGATAAATTCACCCCGTGCTTAGCACTCATGTCTTCGATGACTGCAGAAAGCAGTTCTTCATTGGCGAGTTCTACCTGAACTTGACCAAGAATATATTTTTGAGTGGGGTGAATGCTGGCGGTTGCTTTAGCCTTCACAATTTCTGCATCGGACCTCAGAGTCGATCGAGGATCACTCGTGTTTTGAGCGCACCCGGCTAACGCCAAAGCCACGCAACTTATTAATTTTATATTTTTCAATTTCATTTTCCCCTCCTAGCCGTTTGAAAGGCTTAGATTTTTTCGAGCGATGCTCTCAGTGCCTGAATTGCGTTCACGCCCATAAGCGTTGCCAAACTTAAACGTCGTTCACCAAAACCCCTGTAGTCTCCCAAGCTTTCTTTAGGAGCTTGATTTCCAAAAACAACCTTAGCAACAAGGTAGGTCTGTCTGGATGAATCGGATGATTCAGAGGCTTTTGAAGCTTTAGCTTTGTTGCCACCAACGGATACGTAGCTTGAATAACCCAAATGAAGAGTCATCCTTACGCCAGGAAGTTCCATAATGCTGTTGATTGGACCTTCGAGAATAATTCCACTCGTCTCACCTAAAAATCGAGTAGCCGATTCAGATTTGTTTGCAGTATCGATTTCTCGTGTGAGTTGAAGATGATTAACTTCACCGGTAAAACTTGTGGTTTCTGAACTAGCATCTCGACCCTTTGAAACTTCAGAACTCACAATTAGTTCTTTAGCATTTCTGAAAGCTTCGCTGCTTGCATTTTTGACTTCAGCAAGAATGCCAACACCGTCACCGACACCTCGAAGCTTAAGGTAGACAAATTGTCTGCCGTCAGATCCGATATAGGGTCTAGCAAATGCGATTTGTGGAAACACCGTTGGAAGCTTAGATAAGTTCACAAAGGCAGATGCCACTTTTTCTGGTTCTTTATTCACAAGTGCTTGCACAAAAAACGAAGCCCCTGTTTTTCCTGATACGACCTCGCCACGCTCAAGCCTGCTTAGAATCTTATTCTCAGCAAGTAGTGCGCTCGATGTGCCAAGTACCATCAGTGATACAACACATGTCGATAAAATAGATTGTTTTAGATTAATTTTCCCCATATTCCCCCCTTAACATTAAAAAGTATTGCGCGGGTCGTCAGAACGACGCAAGAACAATTGTGCGTGGAGTCAAAAAAGTTTTGAAAAAGAGCTAAACCGGAGCGATTTAATCACTCATCAGTTAAAAACTTAAGTTTTCATTCGAGCTGCATTTAAAGCGGAACCCGCCTTAAACCATTCGATCTGCTCTTGGGTCATCGAGTGATTAAGAGAAATTGTAATCATTTTGCCATCTGTCTTTTTGATCACGCACTCGACCGACTTTTTCGGAGCTAAGCCTGAAAGTCCGTTAAGGCTAATGCGATCGGACTCATCGATCTGCTCATAATCTTTAGAATTTGCAAAGGTAAGTGGAAGCAAACCCTGCTTCTTTAGATTTGTTTCATGAATACGTGCGAAACTTCGAGCAATAACCGCAGCGGCACCAAGATAACGAGGTTCCATCGCAGCATGCTCGCGTGAGCTTCCCTCTCCATAGTTTTCATCACCAATAACGATCCAGCGCAAATTTTTCTTCTTCAAATCTCTGGCGATGGCGGAAAATCCAATCGATTTCTCTGCAGTGAGTGGATTTGTGCCCTTACCTGCTTCTTTGGTAAACGCATTGATCGCACCTAAAAACATATTGTCACTAATACGATCGAGGTGCCCACGAAACCTAAGCCAAGGTCCGGCCGGAGAAATATGGTCAGTGGTGCATTTTCCCGATGCCTTTAATAAAATAGGGAGTTCTGAAAAATCTTTTCCATCCCAAGCTGCAAATGGAGGTAAAAAAGCTAGTCGTTCGCTCTTCGGATCAATCGCAACTTGAACCTTCGCCCCATCAACTTCAGGCTTGATATATCCCTTCCACGAAATCGCAAATCCCTTAGGAGGAATATCGGATGCAGCTCCCGGAGCAAGAAGCTTTAAAGTTTTGCCACCAGTTTTAAGCTCATCATGAACTGGATCAAAGTTGAGACTTCCGGCAAGACCCATCGCCATCACAATTTCGGGGCTCGCAATAAAGGCCATCGTCTCAGCATTGCCATCATTTCTTTGAGGAAAATTTCGGTTGTATGAAGTAATAATCGAGTTTTTTTGCCCCACCTTAATATCATCGCGCTTCCACTGACCGATACAAGGTCCGCAAGCATTTGCCAAAACCGTTGCTCCGACGTTCTCAAGAATCTCTAAAAATCCATCGCGTTTTATTGTTTCAAAAACCTGCTCAGAGCCAGGGGTGACGAGAAGAGAGATGGGAGATTTAATTCCCGCCTGAAGTGCTTGTTTAGCAACGGCCACTGTTCGTTCGATATCTTCATAAGAAGAATTTGTGCAACTTCCGATCAAGGCAGCAGTGAGTTGTTCAGGGTATTGATTCTTAGCAACATCTGCTTTTAAACGCGAAACCGGTCTCGAAAGGTCTGGAGTATGAGGACCTACGATATGTGGCTCAAGTGTATCCAAGTCAATTTCAAGAACCCGATCATAATATTTTTTTGGATCTTTCTCGATATCCGGATCGTTCTTTAAAAACGCAGCATATTGATTAGCCAGATCAGCGATTTTTCCACGTTCAGTTGATCGCAGATATTTTTCCATTCTCGAATCAAATGGAAATACCGAGGTCGTGGCGCCGTGTTCGGCACCCATATTACAAATGGTGCCTTTACCCGTGCACGAAATACTTTCACAGCCTGGTCCAAAATATTCGACGATTGCGTTTGTTCCACCTTTCACAGTAAGCAGTTCACAAACTTTTAAAATAATATCTTTCGGTGACGACCAACCCTTAAGGGTTCCCTTAAGATGCACCCCAATAACTTTTGGATGCAGAACTTCCCATGCCAAACCGGCCATCACTTCGGCAGCATCAGCTCCTCCCACACCCACAGCGAGCATTCCAAGGCCGCCGCCATTAGGAGTATGCGAGTCAGTTCCAATAATCAAAGCACCCGGAAACGCATATTTCTCAAGAACTACTTGATGGATAATTCCTGCACCTGGTCCCCAAAAACCAATTCCATATTTTCGAGAGGCTGATTCTAAGAAATCATAAACTTCTTTGTTCGTCGTCATGGCTGTCGACGTATCTTTATCGGCGCCTTTATACGCCTGAATCAAATGATCGCAGTGAACAGTCGAAGGAACTTGCACACGACTGATCCCGGCCTGCATAAATTGTAAAATGGCCATCTGAGCTGTTGCATCTTGCATCGCCACACGATCGGGTTTTAATCGCAAAGTGGCTTCACCTCGCCCAAGCTTTTGATTGACGGGATCTTCAAGATGCCCAAGGAGAATTTTTTCAGACAAAGTAAGAGCTCTCGCCAATCGCTTCTGAATAATCGGCACATTTTTTTCGAGGTTTTTAAGCGCCGCTTCGACGAGTTCGGGGGTTGTATCAGGACTTGAATGATGAGCCATATAACTCTCCTTTTTCAGACTCTAATTTATACAGAAGGTCCTGGCGCAGTCATGAAATCTTT
Source organism: uncultured Bacteriovoracaceae bacterium (assembly GCA_964601045.1). Taxonomy (GTDB): domain Bacteria; phylum Bdellovibrionota; class UBA2394; order UBA2394; family UBA2394; genus JAQBPA01. Next base: position 33,959 of record CAZRLF010000004.1, on the reverse strand, counting down.
AGTGAATTACTCAAGCGCCATATTTTTGATGAGATCTTTGTATTGCTGTTCAGCAAGTCGAACGAGCTGCCGAACATCTGCTTCAAGAAGGTGACCTGGAGGTGCCGGAACCGGATCATACGGAAGTTTAGCGGCCCAAGCTAAACCGCCATAGTGAGTTCCATGCGAAAGTAAATTTGCAAATGTAACAACCTGAACAATAAGTGTTTCACGAGAAGTCAGCTTTTCAAGATCATGATCGGTAATACCGTGATGGTATCGGATGCCCACTCTAATTTCGTCGGGCAGACCCCAAGCGTCGGCCATCATTTCTCCAAGTTCCGTATGATCGACCCCAAGAAGTTTTCGCTCAACTTGATACATAGGCACACCAGTTTCTTTGATTTCTTTTGAAAGTTTTTGAAATTCTGCCGAGAGCTTTGTGAGGTAGAGATATTTGCCGATATCGTGCATCATTCCAGCTTCAAAAAATTGTTTGGGCTCGTTGTATTTAAGAGCTCGTGCCACTTGCTCGGCTAGACAAGCAACGGCCACACCGTGACGCTGAAATCCGACCATCTCGTAACAAGAGGTCTGAGCATGCTGATACATTTCGGGCGGAACAGATCGGTGCAAAAGCTCACCCACTCTGTTAAAGCCAAGCAAAGCAATTGCATGATCCAGCTTTGCCACTTTATTGCTCAATGCAAAATAAGGAGAATTCACTTCTTTAAGCAGACTTTCGGCCAAATTTGGATCGAACGAAAGCGCGCGAGCCACATCTGTAGCACTTGATCGAGTCGATTTAAGTATTCTCATGGCATCCATGAGTGCCATCGATGATCGGGTCGTATCAAGAGACCCCATAACATCCAATTTAAGTTTGGACGAATTAACAGACATTCAACCTCTCTTGACTATTGTATCGAAACTTCGGCTCAGACCCAAAAAAAGGCAGCAATGATTTGATTTATTAGCCTTTTTTGCTTGTGCATTGCGCTATGGATTTTCTATAAGGATGTCTGTGAGTTCACGGCCGATTTCACAATTCATTAAGCATCACTATCGGCATTTCAATTCGGCAGCTCTCGTTGATGCTGCTGAGGGCTACGTGAAACATCTCGAACAAGGCGGCAAAATGTTTGTCACCTTGGCAGGTGCAATGAGTACCGCAGAACTTGGGCTCTCATTGGCCGAAATGATTCGTAAGAACAAAGTACATGCAATCACCTGTACAGGTGCCAATCTTGAAGAAGATATTTTTAATCTCGTTGCTCATGAACATTATGTTCGAATTCCTCAGTACCGAGATCTCACCGCTCAAGATGAACAAAAATTATTAGAAAAACATCTTAATCGGGTAACCGACACTTGCATTCCCGAAGAAGAAGCTATTCGTCGGATTGAACGAGTGGTACTCGACGAATGGGCGAATGCTGACAAATCTGGCAAAGCGTTTTTTCCTCATGAATATCTTTATAAAATTCTTTTAGATGGTCGCTTAAAAAAGTTTTATCAAATTGATCCCAAAGACAGCTGGCTTGTTGCCGCGGCAGAAAAGAATCTGCCTATTATTGTTCCAGGCTGGGAAGACTCCACACTTGGAAATGTTTTTGCCTCACATTGTATTTCTGGCGAGATTAAAAACCCGCATACGGTTAAAGGCGGCATTCAATATATGATGGAACTTTCTCAGTGGTATATTGAGACGTCTAAAAAATCTGCCATTGGCTTTTTTCAAATTGGAGGAGGCATAGCCGGAGATTTTCCGATTTGTGTGGTTCCAATGCTTCATCAAGATCTGAAAATGGATAGTATTCCACTTTGGGCCTACTTCTGCCAGATTTCCGATTCAACAACCAGTTATGGCTCTTACTCAGGAGCTGTGCCGAATGAGAAAATCACCTGGGGTAAACTAGGAATAGAAACTCCCAAGTTTATCATTGAATCAGATGCAACCATTGTTGCTCCTCTTGTTTTTGCTTACGTTTTAGGCTGGTAATTAGCTTCTCGTTTCGTTTTTTATGAACGCTAGAATTCTTACATTATTTATTATTCTCGGTCTGATTTGGGGTAGCGCATTCGTCGGAATTGAAATTTTGGTTCATTATCTGGCGCCTTGGTTTGGTGCGGCCGTAAGAGTGAGTGTTGCCTGCCTTGGTCTTTATGCAATTTTGGTTTTTAAGAAAACTCCACTTCTGCCCCCTAAAGGGAGCTACTTTTACGTCGCTCCAGTTGGACTGCTTGCAATTGGAATTCCATTTTCACTTTTATTTTGGGGAGAACAACGTGTCGCAGCGGGAGTGGCGAGTATTTTGAATGGAAGCGTTCCATTATGGACGGCGTTCTATCTGATTTTTCATCATCGAGGAAAGCTCCATCCCCTTCTTTATATTGGAGTCTTTATTGGATTTTGCGGACTAGTTTGTATTTTCTATCCCGCCCTTGAAGGTTCTCTTCATCAGTCCGATCTGTGGGCTCTGCTCGCCATCTTAGGAATGGCGCTCTGCTACACAGTTTCAAATTTAATTAATCAAAAAATTCTCACTGAAACAAAAGGTCTGCATTTTGAAACCGCTGTTTTTCATCAACATCTTTTAAGCGCCGTTTATCTCTGGATTCTAAGTGCGTTGTTTGAACCTTGGCATTGGCCCGCATGGGACGCTGGCGGACGAGAAGCTTTTATAGCAGTGATCTATTTGGGAATTGTGCCGAGTGCACTCGCCTTTTTGATATATTTTATGCTGCTCAAAAATATTGGCGCTCTAAAAACTGGTGTAGTGACTTATTTGATTCCGGTTTCAGCTCTCACACTCGATTTTCTTGCGCAAGGACATATCCCCAGATGGAACGCCTTGATCGGAGTTATTCTAATTATCTGGGGCTTGTTTTTTGTGCGTTCGACTCCAAAGAAAGCGTAAGTATTTATTTCGCCTTAGGCAAAAAGTCTGAAAGCCCGACTCGAATCATCATCACAGCGATGGCCGCTAAAAAAAGTGCCATGATTTTTGCGAAAGCTCTTGAACCTCCATCACCTAAAATTCTCAGAATCACGTCTGACTTTCGAAAAGCTATCCACACAATTGCCAAATTAACGATGAGAGCAAAGAGAGTCATAGCCACTCCTTGCTGATCAACTAAAATCAGAATCGTAGTGAGAGCAGCTGGACCCATAATGAGTGGAATTCCAATCGGCACAACTCCGACTTCTCCACTTTGATGTGAACGCAATCGTAACCCAGAAAAAGCAATATCAGAGATTGAAATCAAAAGTAGAAGAATTCCGCCCGCAATTCTAAAATCACTTTCGTTGATTCCCAAGAAACCAAAAACCAGCCGCCCTGAAAATAAAAAGATAATTGAAATCAAAAGACAAGCTATGGTGGCTTCGGAAATTAATTTAAGCTTTTGCTCCTTTTTAATACCCTGAGTGAGATTGATAAAAAGCGGAAGAACACCAACAGAATCAATGGCCACAAATAAAGGGATAAAGCATTTTAGAAATTGCTCAAACATACTCAAGATTCTCATAGATTTTTAAGCCAAGCATCAAATTTTAGAGAATTCAGTCGACAAGACCCCTTTGCTCATTATGAATAGGGCTATGAAGAAAATTAGCGTTAAAAATCCGGTGGCAGAACTCGATGGCGACGAAATGACTCGAATCATTTGGAAGATGATTAAAGATAAACTCATCCTTCCCTACCTTGACTTAAAGATTCAGTACTTTGATTTGGGAATGGAATATCGCGAAAAAACCAAAGATAAAGTCACCATCGATGCTGCCAATGCTATTAAAGAATGTGGTGTCGGCATTAAATGCGCCACCATCACCCCCGATGAAGCACGGGTTAAAGAATTCAATCTTTCCGAAATGTGGAAATCCCCAAACGGAACGATCCGAAATATTCTAGATGGAACTGTTTTTAGAGAACCAATCATTTGTAAGAACGTGCCGCGTATTGTTTCGAATTGGAATAAACCCATTGTGATCGGTCGCCACGCCTTTGGAGATCAATACAAAGCAACTGATTTTGTTGTGAGGGGTAAGGGAAAGCTAACTATTACATTCACTCCCGAAAATGGTGCTGCTCAGTCGCACGAAGTTTATTCGTTTAAGGGCGATGGCGTTGCTCTTGCAATGTATAATACTGATGAGTCGATCTCAGGGTTTGCCAGATCTTGTTTTAATGTCGCTCTTCTTAAAGGATGGCCTCTCTATCTTTCTACGAAGAACACCATTCTTAAGCGATACGACGGTCGATTCAAAGATATCTTCCAAAAGATTTACGAAAGCGAATACAAAACAAAATTCGAAGAAAAAGGAATCGTCTACGAACATCGGCTTATTGACGATATGGTGGCTTCATCCATGAAGTCTGAAGGTGCCTTTGTCTGGGCCTGTAAAAACTACGACGGAGATGTTCAGTCGGATAGCGTCGCCCAAGGTTTTGGATCGCTGGGACTGATGACCTCGGTCCTTCTTACTCCCGATGGAAAAACCATGGAAGCCGAAGCCGCTCACGGAACCGTCACTCGACATTACCGAGATCATCAGGCTGGAAAAAAGACTTCGACTAATCCCATAGCCTCCATTTTTGCTTGGACCAGAGGGCTTCAGTTCAGAGGACAGCTCGATAAAAACGAGGATCTCATTAAATTCTGTAAAACCCTCGAAGAAGTCTGCGTTGAAACCGTAGAATCCGGAAAAATGACCAAAGATTTGGCCGTTTGTATTCACGGAAGCAAAGTTGAGGCAGGTAAACACTTCCTCTACACCGAAGATTTCTTGGATGCGCTTGACAAGAACCTCAAGGCCAAGTGGTCTCACGCGTGAGATGGGCCGAACGAGAAAGCATCCCGAACAAGCGACGACAAAGAAAGATTCAGTAGAAAAACGCGCGGTTGATTTCTTAAAAAAGAAGATCAAAGAGCGAAAGCTTAAACACAGTGATTTAGCGGATGGCCTTGAGCCTCCGCTTTCAGAATCTCAACTCCGCCATCTTTTAAATGGCGGAAGTGCGATGACATTGGATCGCTTCTTTCAAATTTCAAAGTTAATTCAAGTTGACCCGTTTGAGGTTCTTCATCAGTCCAATCCCGATCCGAAGTTTGAACAACCTTTTGACCGTGAACAAGAGCTCTTTCTCACTAAAAATCCTTGGAACTACCGCCTGATGAAAGCTCTGAGCTTACCGCGCACAGAAAACGAATTAGTGGAGATGTTTCCGGAATGCGATCGAGTTTCTCAGATTCTCAAATCTCTGCTCGACCTCAAAATTATTCGTGAAAACAAATCAGCTGATAGTCACACCTATCGAGTTAATGCGAGTGCCTTTCAACTCGCCACGATTGATTTTGTAGACGGGTACACAGAGCTCTTGCTTTCTAATGTAAAAGACGTCCACGAAACCACAGTTGAAGTTGATCGAATTAGAAACGACCTCGTAAAATTCATTCGAAACGTCATGGTCGTCGATTATCTTACACCTGAACAAATGATGACCTTGAGAGATCGTTTAGTCTCCGTCTTCGCTGAATTCAGAAGGTTCGTCGGACAAAATCGCCTCGACAGTTCCTATGCTGCGATTGCAAAAGAAAATCTCGTCTGCCTCATCACACTGATGGCGCCGCTCAATCGTAAGAAGTTTTTAAATCGTCCTAAGACCTGAGAATTCTTGTTTGAGAACGATACTCATACGAAGCTCTAACGCACTCGCCCTTCCCAAATCAAATCAGACAGAGAACTAAATTTCGCCTTGATGAAGTGCCGCTAGTACGCGAGCACACGGAATAACGCTAACTCGTCTAACGAATCCAGGTTGGTTGCGAACCTTGGCTGTGGCAGATGGCAATACATTCACCAGCTGTCTACCATTTGCAGCTCTGACATATGGTAATGTGAAAGCAGCAATAATTTTAGGCTCTTCCTGACTGTTAAGATCAACGCTTACGGTGTGGTAAATGCGCCATTCCGAGTGGGCTCCAGTTTCATCGACCATCGAGGGGGCGAAATCTTGAACAATATGAGATGTTGGACTGGCTTCAACAGCTGGAAAAATTTTTGAATGTTGCGAAGCGGGAATCAAGCGAAATACATGAACTCCTCCTCCATTGCCGGTAATTTCAGAATCTTTAATAACGAACTCACCAGGTTCAGCGAGAACGGGATCTAAAATTTCTCGTCTTAATTTACCATTTTCATCACTTAAACTTCGGCTCGGTTGAGTGGGTATAAGCTCTTCTCTTCCTAAAAAATACTTTCTTAGCTCGGGCATAAAAGGAAGCAATGCCTTTGCACAGACGATATCTTGTCCTGATTCATTTACGGCTAAGAGACTTCCGCTCTGAACGGCCCGCATAATACCTTTAATGGCATGCTCTCTTCTCTCATGCAGCTCTTCAGGTGTCATGATCGTTAAAAGTTCTGCATCGGTTGCAACTTCAGGATCCAAAAAGTCAGGTTCGATATGGCTAATAAAAACATCCACTTGTTTTTTCTCAGACGTATTCGATTTGTAGAAAACTCGAATACCTTCGTGAGAGAAATTCTTTACTTCCGGAAGACTTGCTAACTCAATATCGAGAGAAACAACCTGGCCCTGTTCATCCTTAAAACTACTAAAATCATCAGCAAATTTCTTTTGGATCTCAGACCACTCCGCACCTAGTTTGGTCCATTCTAAAAAATAAACGATCTTGGGATTTGATTTTCCGGATAGGGCTTTAAGTCTTACAAACATTCTTCTCAGTTCATCCCGAACCTCTGAATACCCCTGAAGCCACTGACGAATAAGGCCACCCACATTTGTCACATTGTGTTCAAGAACAACAAATGATCCGTCCGATTTTTGCATATAGTCCGGCGCCGAGAGAAAAATACTAGGATCTCTTGAAAGCCGATCTTTCATGTATTGAGGACGATAATAAACACTTCTTTCGATAATAGGTTTTAAAGCCGGAAATTTTTTAAATAAAACCTCAGGAGATTTATAAATCGCTCTTAAAAGGTAACCTTCAACTAGAGCCCTCTGCCTCGCGTCTCTTGCAATCAAGTCTTTGTTCTCTTCTGAAAATCGAACGGGAATCGGTCCTTGATTGACTCCAATATCAACCAGAGGTGACAAAAACTTAAGCTCTGTCGTATCAGCCGGCACAGCAATTCCTAAGAGGACCTCGGAACTTTCGCGGTCACCACCCGTCTTTTGTTGACGATCAAAGCGGGCAACCATATGCCGACTTAAACTAGATTTAAAATTTGCACCCCCACCTGAAACTAAACCGAGTTGGCGAACGGTAGGAACCCAATCTGCATTATCAATCTGAATACTTTGAACGCTCTCTGCATCTAAAGAAGCTCCATTCTGAGTAAAACGCAATTGAGCCGCCAAATTTCGTCTGGCAATAAGTGGGCCAGAATATTGTTTCAAAGATAAAATCGGAGCTCTACCTTTTTGCCTTCGAATATAATCGGTGATCATTGTAGTCATATGCTCATTTTCAAGTAATTCGGTGGCTGGGTTTCCCACCCAAACGAAACTTCCGCTGAGCCAAGAACTCACGAGTCCAGGAATTCCAGTTAATTTGAGAGTCGAATTTAGATCTTTTTGAGAGCTAAGAGCGTTTCTTTTGATCTGAGCTTCATGAGATGGGTCCATGATAGAAGGTTCAGCCAATGAAACAAAAACATCGATTCGCTTTTCTTCGCCTGTTTGAGGATTTCTCCAAAACAAAACTTCGTCACGAATCACTAATTGATCACGGTCATCAATCAAACTCAGATAGACAGCGCCAGCTTCTGTAATCTTATCTCGTTTAAGCTGTATTACCTCACGCGGTAGAGGCATCGGAGGAGTAATCAATTCACCGCCCACCAATACAGGCTCAGCTCGGACGCTCGCTGCATCAGCAAAGACCGTAAAATGACGGTCAGAATTTCCAAAATGCGCATTGGATAGATCTTTTAGATGTTCAACCCATCGATCAAAAATATCTTCGTTTGAAGGAAGAGCTCCTAGTTCAGGCCTGGTCCTCCACACTCGCCCAAGGGTCAGAGCAAAAGCTGCACCACCGACATTGGGGCCACTTTGAAATACACTGATATTTTTTGTGTTCACTAACGAGCGAAGATCTATCGCAGAAAATCTCGCAAAATGAAGATCTTTAAGCTGACCTACAAGCTCTGGCCAGTAGGTTCGAGAGTCTTTAAGAAAACCCTTCCAATGAGGATTCTCTTCGAGAATTTTTCGTTGAGTGTAAATATCAGCAATAATAGTTTGAGCCGCTTCTGCTGCTTCATTGAATCCCGGAACTAAAACTTCTTCATAATTTTTTTCAGAAAGCCCCAAAAGACTGGGCATAAATTTTACAGAACCAATTTGAATGGGAGTAGTTTGGGGTGGAATATCTTTATAGGGCGGAAGTGCAAGTATATCTGCCCCTGAACACAGAGCAAAAAAAACTGCAAAAAACCTCAAAACCTTTAAACCAAAATTCACTTAATAAACGCCCTAAACCTCTAAAAAATGGCCCTTTTTGATTAGTCATCGATATACTGGTTAAATCCAAAAAACTCAAGTTTTACGAAGGCTTGAGCTCGTCAGACGCACTGTTCCAAGCTTCGACACGGGGCAGTTTCGAAAAAGCTCGTGATATCTTGGGGTTGAATGGGTCGAAAGCTCAGAATCTTTGCCGCCACCGATACGACTCCGAATGCTTCGTTTGAGTCGAATATCTGGAAGATCAATCTGATCGATCCGCTTTTCGACCTCGGGCACGAAATCGTTCTTTTCGACTACGACTTAAGACAAACATTTCAGCTGCTCGATCATCAAATTCCTGGAATTGCCGAGTTCATCGCAAAAAATCGCCCGCGAGTGACTGAAGCCCTGCTTAAGCAAATTAAGCAAGCTCACCAAAATAAACCCATTGATCTTTTTTTTAGTTATTTTTACGACGCCTGCGTTACTCCGGAGGCCATTGACGAAATCAAAACGATGGGAATTCCCACAATGAATTGGTATTGTAATGGCTCTTATCAACTCAACCTCGTTGAAAAAATTTCGCCACACTATGACTGGTGCTTAGTGCCCGAAAAATTTCGTCTCGAAGACTATAAAAAAATGGGGGCCACTCCGATTTATTGCCAAGAAGCTGCAAACCCTCAGCTTTATAAGCCCTACTCTATCGCACAAGATATTGATATTGGCTTTGTCGGTCAGTGCTATGGCAATCGACCCGATTATATTCAATATCTTTGGAGCCAGAATATTCCGGTTAAAGTAGCAGGAGCAAACTGGCTTAATGTTCAACGGCCCGAAATTAGATTCTTACAACGCCTCCTCTACTCTCAAGGCAAGAAACCTTCGGAGTATATGACTGGAGTTATTGGCGATATTGATATGATCAAGGCCTTTAGTCGTAGCAAAATCAATTTAGGATTTTCCGTCTGCGGATGGACCCACCTCGAGAAAGAAAAAATTCTGCAGATTCGATTGAGGGATTTTGAAGTCCCCATGAGTGGGGGATTTTATATGGTTGAATATATGAAAGAGCTCGAAGAGTTTTTTACTCCTGGCAAAGAGATTGTCTGCTACGAAGGTCCGCAAGATTTGGCTGAAAAAATAAAATATTACCTTTCCCATGAGAGCGAGCGCGAAAGTATTCGAAAAGCAGGATACGAGCGAGCACAACGCGAACACACCTGGCAAAAGAGATTCGAAAACGTATTTAAACAAGCAGGGCTTACTCAATGATTTCAGCTTGTCTCATTGTTAAAAACGAAGAGAAATGGATTGAAGAGTGTATCTTTAATCTTCAATCGCTATGTTCCGAAATCATTGTCGCTGATACCGGATCAAGCGATCACACTCTCGAAGTTTTAAAACGCCTTCAGGTCAAATGGTTTCAGATTCCTTGGGAATTTCATTTTGCCAATGCCCGAAACGCAACTATCGCTCAAGCTACTCAACCTTGGATTTTTAGTTTTGATGCCGACGAAAAAATAAATTTTAATGATATCGAAAAATTTCGCTCCATCATTTCTGATCTGGATCGCCGCGTAGAGTTCGAAGCGCTTCGATTGGTAAGACGAAATTATATTACTCGAGCGGTAGTCAGCGGATTTAAACCCTGCCGCGGCGAGTATACTGAAGAAAAAAAATACCCCGGTTATTATGAGGAGCGGCCTCTTCGAATCTTTAGAAATCGCCCATATATTCGGTGGACAGGCAAAGTTCATGAAATGATCGAACCTAGTCTTAAAGGAAGAATCTTCGAGTCCGATTTGATTTTTCATCACTACGGATATCTGCCCGAAGAAGAAGAGCGCCGCGGAAAATCAAAATTCTATCAAGAAATTGGCATCGCTAAAATTAAAGAAGAGCCTAAAAGCTGGAAGGCCTATCAAGATCTGGGTTGCGAGTATCTGGCCGTTCAAAAATATAAAGATGGAGTTGAAGCCTTTGAAAAAGCTTTAGCACTTAATCCCAAAGAACCCATGATCATTACTAATTATGGATACGCCCTCATGGAGCTTGGCGATTTAAAAAAGAGCGAAGAAACTCTTCGATATGGCCTTACAATAGATTCAACTAATCATGATATTGCTTTGAATCTTGGCGTAAATTTAATGCGACAGCAGCGTCTCAGTGATGCACTCGATGTTTTGCGCTCGCTTTCCACAAATCATCCTCAATCATTTTTAGGATTTCGCAATATGGGCCAAATTTATTTTCAGCTCACAAGAATGAAAGAAGCTGAAGACTGCTTCGAAAAAGCACTTCAGATTTTTCCTCAATTTCATGATGCACGACTTGACCTTGCTGTCGCTCGACTTATGACTGGTCGTCTCCAACCTGCAAAAGAGGCCCTCTTAGAGGTTCAAAAACAGGACCCTCAAAACCCACGAGCTCAACAGATCTTGAGCCATATCGAAAAATCCATACGTCACTAAAGTTCACACCCCAATTAAGTAATTGTAACTATTAGGTTATTTGGTTACGCCTGCAAACTCTGACGCATGATATCATTAGTGTATGGGCTTAAGAGGAGGGGTCGCGACCGATATAGATCGCGATGAGGAACTTATTAAGTATTACCGAGTTCCCCTGAACATTTATAAAAGTGGAGATATCCTCGATGCGGATATTTATTTGCTCTATCAGGGCAACTACCTACTTTATCGTCCCAACAAATCTGTCTGGACTAAAACCGACGCCGACAAATTGATCGAATTTGGAGCTAAAGAACTTTATATTCGGTGCAAAAGTGAATTTGAACATTTTCGATTTCTTGAATCAAATTTAAATCGAGTTCTGCATACTTCTGACTCTTCGACTCAAGAAAAAGCTGTGGTCCTTCATCAAGTCGCCACAAATATTGCCGAAGGCATGTTTAAAAATCCAAATAGTTCCGAAGCCTTTGCAAGATCGAAGCAGATTGTCTCTCACACGATGGATCTCGTCGCAAAAGACAGCAATGCATTTTTTGAGATGATCAAACTTTCTTCTCACGATGTTTATACCTACGCTCATTGCGTAAACGTGATGACCTTTACGATCGGTCTTCTCAATGCCCTAGGCGTAAAAGATCACAAGACTTTAGAAGAATCAGCGATTGGTGCCTTTTTGCACGATATTGGAAAATCTCAAATTCCAATCGATGTTCTCAATAAGCCAGCAGCTCTCACTCAAGACGAGTGGAAGATCGTTAAAAAGCATCCCGAATGGGGACTCGATATTCTGCATAATAAACCGGTGCCTTCTCGATCAAAAGATATCATTGTTCAACACCACGAAAAGATTAACGGAATTGGTTATCCTTTTGGCTTACGCGGAAACCAGATTCAAATGGTTTCTCAAGTCGTCTCAATTTGCGATGCCTATGATGCCATGACCAGCAATCGCTGCTACCAAAAGGCTAAAACGCCATTTCAGGCCTTTTTAGTCATCACTCAGGAGATGAACGGACATTTTGCCACTCGTATTGTCGAAACATTTATTAGGCTTTTGAATATCGATAAAAAGCGCTAATCCACTTCGCGTGGAACTTAGTTGGTCTGAGCTTAATCAACCCTTTTCAAACCTCTACCAAGATCGCTACTTCGCTCAGGAAGATGGCTTGGCCGAATCACGCTATGTTTCGCTTGAACAAAATAAATTACATGAGCGTTTTGCCTCGGCAGCTCTGACTACGGTGGGCGAACTAGGATTTGGAGCAGGACTTAACTTTTTAGCGACCTGGATGCTCTGGAGACAAACAGCTCAACCCACCGGCCAATTGCACTATATTTCATGTGAAAAATTCCCGCTCAATCACGAGCAAATTGCAAAAACCATTTCTGCCTGGCCAGAACTTAGCCCGCTATGCGGTGAGTTTCTAAAAAAATATCAAATTCTTCCCGCTGGCTTTCATCGCCTTTCGTTTGACGGCGGAAGGTTACAGCTGACTCTCTTGATTGGTGATGCACTTGAGAGCCTTCGCCATTTAAATGCAAAAGTAGATGCTTGGTATTTTGATGGTTTCGCTCCCAAAAAGAACGAAGATATGTGGAGCGCTGAAATTTTTACTGAGGCGTATCGACTTTCGAATCCGGGTGGTACATTCGCCACATATGCCTCGACAGGATTTGTTCAAAGAAATTTAAAAGCCGCCGGATTTAAAATCGAAAAATTTAAAGGCTTTGGTCGCAAATGGGAGATGCTTAAAGGCGTGGCAGAAAAATCTGAGGTTGCGGCTTTGGACCGCTCAAAACCAAAGCCATCCTCCCCTAGCGTCACCATTATAGGCGCGGGATTATCGGGCTCAAGTTTGGCAGAAAGTTTTGCAAAGCGTGGAGCGAAGGTGCGGCTGATCGAATCTCGTCCTCAAATTGCACAGGCTGCTTCGGGCAATCGAGCTGGAATTACACTTCCGATATTTTCTGCCGCTCCGAGTTTACTCGGTTCACTCACACATCAGGGGCTTTCGTATCTTCATCAGTTTTTGCATGAGACTAAAAAAGATTTGATCTCGTCACAGAAACCTCTTTTGCAATTTGAACGGGAGCCCGGACAGATTGAGAAGTGGGAGAAAAGCTTCAAAGCTTTGGCCGTCGAAAAATCTTATGCCGAAATTGTAGATGCGGAATTTGCTTCTCAAATCGCAGGGATCAGACTGAATCGTCCAGCGCTTCATCTTAAACAATCAAGCCTCATTGACCCCAAAGCCTTTTGCCAAAATTTGCTCGAACGGAGTTCGTCTGGGCTTGAGCTTTTTCTTAACGAAGAAGTGATCTCTGTCGAGCCTCAAGGCACCGAGTGGAAAATTAAAACCTCAAAAAATGAATTTGAATCCGATATTGTAATTATGGCTCAGGCAGAAAATATCACTCGATTCTCTCAAAGTTCTTGGATTCCCTTAAGACGAGTACGCGGTCAAATAATTGAAATCGAAAGCAATTCTGTTTTAGACAAATTGAAAGCTACTCTTTGTTTTGACGGATATATAACCCCCAAACTTTCTTCAAACTCGCATATTGTCGGAGCAAGTTACGATTCCGAAAATCTTGATGAGAACATAAGAAATGAAGAAAACCAAACAATGCTAAGAAAGGTTCAAAGTTTAATAGAAGAATTCAACGCCTCTTCTGCCCAAATTAAAAATGCTCGAGTATCATTTCGAGTAAGTGTTCCTGGAGTTGAGCCTGTCTGCGGAGAAGTCTGCGATAGCGAAGGAAACACACTTCACAATCTGTATATTCTTACTGCCCTTAGCTCCCGGGGACTCCTCTACGCACCGCTCCTTGCTGAAGCTTTAGCCTCAAAAGTTTTCGACGAGCCCTCCCCTCTGCAGGCCCCACTTCTTCATCAGCTTTCAGCTGCGAGATTTGTGAAAACCGTCAAAACCTGAGGAGCAAATCAACGCTAAGACCAAATATTGTCATCGCGGATTTATTCTCTTACGCTTAAGTAAGTGAAAGATTTTATTCAATCGCGAGAAGGCCTTCAATTCTCAGAGGTTTTGGGAGTTCCACTTCTTTCTGAAGAATCAGAGTCTTTTAAATCGATGCTTAGTTTTGAGGCCTATGATGTTCTGATTGGGCTTAAAGAATTAATTCAAAGTCTTGAACAACAGTCTCGATCGACAAACATCCTAAAACTCACTCGCGAGCGTCTTAAAAATTTAATTCAAGGTTATTCCGATGAACTCAAAATACTAGAATCTCTGTTTCGTCCTCTTGGTCAAAATAGTTTACCCTTCTCAGATTTAGCTACTCGCTATCAAAGAAGACGATCGGGTCATCTGCTCACCCGTCATCTTGAACTTGTAGGGCGCGACTGGTCTTGGGGTGAAAAAGAAATCAAGGCAGCGATTGATTTGACTCAAGAAGTGGTAAGAGAAAAACCCGAGGTTTCGCAAATTTTGGCTCTCGGTGCGGGAGCTTGCCGGTATCCATTTGAGCTTCACCATTGGCTCAACGTCGATTTTACTCTTTGTGTCGATATTAGTCCGACCCTCTTAGCCTGTGCAAAAAAAATAGTTTCAGGAGAATGTCTTGAGTGGATTGATTTTCCAATTGTGCCAAAGAATTTAGAAAGTTTTGTCTATCGCTCAAAGCCAAAAACATCCCGTCCGAATACTAAAGGGTTTAATTTTCTGGTTCACAACATCGATGAATGGGGATTTAAAGAAAAAAGTTTTGATTGCGTAGTAACCTCTTGGCTTATCGATGTGATTTCAACTCCACCGGCTCGCTTATTTTCACTTATCAATAGCGTTCTTAAACCCGGGGGTTACTGGATTAACTTAGGTCCTCTTGGTTTTAACAAAACTCACCTCGCTCATTATTTTAGTTTAGAAGAAACAAAAGCCTTGATCGAAAAAGCCCAATTTAAAATTCAAAACGAAAAGTTTAGCGCAGTTCCCTATTTGCAGCATCCTGCTTCAAGTCACTGGCGAACAGAGCACGTCTATTGCTTTATCGCGCAAAAACAAACTGATGCTTTACCCCTCGCGCGAACGCGTGAAAAAGAATTGCCCTCTTGGGCTGAAGAGACGAATCAACCCTTTGAACTTGCAAACGATAAAACAGCCCTTAAATTGAGTTACCAGTTTTGTCTCGATCTCATAAACGCCCTCGACGAATGCAAATCAGTTGATGAACTAGCTGATAAGTTAGCGAAAGAGCATCCCATGCCAGAGCTGCAATTAAAGCAGCTTATAACGGGCATTCTTTTACAATGGGGCGACCTCGTCAAAACAAATCCCTTAAGCTAGAACCAGCATATATCTATTTGACCAGAGTTAAAAGCTTTGGTGCTAAATATGCAATTAGCGAGGTCTTGTGAACCACATTCGAAAATATCTGTTTATTTATTTTGCCAGCTTATCCATTTGCCTCGTCGCAAATCTCTCGGCTCATGACTTAAGCCCATGCTCAAAGGGCATTCGAATTTTAACACGTGAATCTTTTCTTAACTTTCAAAGAAAAGTATTCTGAGCGGATTACGGCCTCAAATTTAAGATCAAAGACAACGGAAAGTAAAATCAACAACGTACTTACAGAAAATACAAAGATTATTTATCGAAATGAACTTGTTGCAGACGTCAATGTTCAAGTTTTTAGAAACGTAATGAGATTTGATATTGATATTAAGCCTGCTTTTCATAGACTTGGAATGTACCAACTTCAAATGGCGAAAGCAATTGAGCGGCACCCAGAGACAGGAATAATTCCATCTTCAATGCAATTTGAAAATTCTGAATCAGCTCTACTCTTTGCAAAAAATATGGCTGGCAGCTTTGAGAACTTCATCGCTATGTTTTCATTTTCTAACATTTCAAAAATGACAGCTCTTGAGAGACTCAAATTTAGAAACAAGATTATTAAGCAGTTAGAAAGCATTCCAGCTATGAAAGTAAGAAATCGCTTAGGATTTTCTAATTTTGAGTCTGTTTTGATTACAGTCGATCCAGAGTTTGACGAAAATCTGCCCGGAGAATTTTTAGACGACGATGTTGATTACGAACTCTACGGCAAAGGCGGACGGGATCGATTTTTTCTTGAGAATTATGCAAAACTTTTTCTTAAAGAAATTCAATGAACACAGCCTCTTAAGCCCAGTATTTAGCTCAATTAGTCGGGCAAAAATGCCCGACTAATTGAGCCAATTCAGGCATTTAGGCCTGACCAATTTAAAAAAAAGCCTGAAACCTCAATGATATCAATGCGAAACATATTGGCACCCCCTTTGCAGGTCTAATCCCTTGGCGGGGTCTCTCAAGTGAAACTTTTTTCAATTTCAATTTACGTTTCGGTCTTAAGCTTTTTGCTTACTGGTTGCAAAGGCATCGGCGAAGACGTGAGCTTTACTGAAACTAAAGGGGATTTTGAGCAAACCAGTTTTGGACCCGATGCAACCGCCATTCGTGCAGCTGCTCTTCAAGTTCTTGAAGCAAAATGTATGAGCTGTCATAACGACGCCACAAATTCTGTTCTTAAAAACTGGAGAGGTTTTGAAACTGATGCCGATTGGCAAAAGGCTGGCCTCATTGTTGCCGGTAATGTTTCTGAATCAAAGTTAACTAAGCGAATGCAATTTGGTCCTGGAACAAAAGATATGCCCCCTCTTTCATCAGGATTCTCATTTGCTCAAGAAGATTACGACAAAGTGAAATCCTGGGTTGAGATCATCACTCCGCTCGATGAAAAAGCCCCTACCCTTTCTCAAGGTTCACCCTCAGGCGTCCTAGCGAGAGGAACCACTCAAGTCGTTATTTCGGTAACAACCGATGAAATCTCAAGTTGCCGATTTTCAGAAACCGCTGGCACCGCCTACAGCTCAATGATCGAAACACTTTCATCTTCAAGTGGACTCGCGCATACGGCTAATGTTTCAGGCCTCAGAGATGGAAATCAAAAAACCTACTATATTCGATGCCAAGACGCATTCCAGAATGCAAATACATCTGACTTTTCGATTTCATTTAGCATCGATGCCGATCGCACAGCTCCCACTCTTTCATCTGGAAGTCCCATGGGCACAGTTCTTCCCGCCGGAACAACAAGTGTTCAAATGAGTGTCTCAACAAATGAATCTTCATCATGTCGATATTCAGCCTCTCAGCAAACTTACGATCAAATGTCGGTGACCAATGCTCTAACGACCCAGAATAATACTCAGCACTTTGTCACTTTGAATAATCTAGATTCAGGTGCAAATTACTCCTACTATATTGCGTGCATCGACGATGTTCTTAATTCGAGTAACGGAACTTATCGACTTTATTTTTCTATCGCTGCGGCAGATACCACTGCTCCAATATTAACTGAGGGAGCTCCTTCTGGAAATCTTCCTCTATCAACAACGCAAGCAACTTTAGGTGTTAGCACCAACGAAAACGCGACTTGTAAATATTCTACATCTGCAAATGTGAGTTATGCTTCGATGACCAACACATTTGGGATCACAGGAGCGCGAGCTCACTCAAGCTCCATCACAGGTCTTACTGCCGGCCAAACTTATAACTATTACGTTCGATGCCAAGATATCTCAAATAACACCAATACATCCGACTATCGAATTACATTTACTATCGCTAATGTTTCGACAGATCAGACTGCAGCAATTCTTTCAAACGGCGCCCCCTCAGGAACTCTCGTTGCTACGACAACTCAAGCAACTCTAAGCCTCGTCACAAACGAAGCTGCAACTTGTAAATATTCAACTGCTGCAAATACCACTTACTCGTCGATGAGCAATGTCTTTACAACAACAGGCGGAACATCTCACTCACGAAATGTTTCAGGACTTACTCGAGGAAATACTTATAACTACTACGTTCGCTGTATCGATGCCGCTCAGAATGTAAACACAACTGATTACCGAATTACTTTTACTGTTGATCAAGGAGATACAGTCTCTCCCGTTCTCTCAGGAGGAACTCCTAGTGGAAGTCTTGCTACCGGCACGAGACAAATCACTCTTTCTTTAAGTACCAATGAAGTTGCAACTTGCCGCTACTCCACAACTTCAAGCACCGCTTATGCTTCAATGGCGCCAATGACGAATTCAAATTCCACTTTGCATTCAACTGTCATATCAGCTGGACTTTCAGACGGAGCTAGCTACTCCTATTATATTCGCTGCCAAGATATCGCCGGCAATGCCAATACCAGTAGCTATACAATTTCATTTAGTATTCTTGGCGATACGACAGCGCCTGTTTTGAGTGCAGGTCTACCTACCGGAGCGCAATCTGCCACAACAAGTTCGGTCACACTTTCTGTTTCAACCAACGAGACTTCGACCTGTCGTTACGCTACTTCGGCTGGGACAGCCTTTAGCTCAATGACAAATAATATGACTGCCAACGGAACAGGACGTTCACACTCTGCCAATGTAACGGGACTTCAAAGTGGTCAAGCCTATAACTATTATTTGAGATGTCGAGATACCGCCGGCAATATGACAACTCAAGATTATCTGATTAGTTTTTCAATTGATGGATCAGTTCGACAGAATGCGATGAAGGCGATGAACGACTTCTGTTATGGATGTCACGCAGACTGGTCCAACTATACCGATGTTCAGTGGCAACAAAATGGACTTGTTACTGCCCAAAACATGACAACCTCAAAATTAAATCAACGCCTGAAGTACGGAAACGGCGCACAAGATATGCCCGCCGGAATGCTCAATCAGTTTCAGCAAACAGACTACAATAGAATTGCTCTATGGGTAAATCAAATGGCCGCGGCAGATGTAACACCTCCCGTTCTCTCAGCTTTGGGTCCCACCGGCACTCTGACCGCTGGAACAACCTCAACTCAACTTTCAGTGACCACAAATGAGAATGCAACTTGTAAGTTTTCAACCACCGCAAATACAGCTTATGCACTAATGTCGACAACGTTTAGTCAAACAGGAGCGAGAACTCATACGCATAATATTTCTGGCTTAGCGAATGGAACCAATTACCGTTATTATGTTCGATGTTCTGATACATCGAACAATGTAAATCCTCTCGATGCTTCAATCTCCTTTAATATTGACTCGCCTCCTATGGGTCTAATTTCACATTGGAAGCTTGATGAAACTTCTGGATCTTCCATCTCAGATTCCTCAGGCCTTAATAATACAGGAACCTTCTCAGGCGGCGTTGTTCGTGCTGCTGGTCGAGTTGGAACCGGTGCTATTACTCTCAATGGTTCAACTGGCTATATCGACATCGCTAACTCACCCAGTCTTAACATTTCTGGTAACCAAGTTTCGATTTTAGCTTGGATTAATTTTCAATCGACGAATGCAAGTCAAGTGATTGTCTCTAAACCTTCAAGCTCATCATCGAACTCCAGTCCTTTTGCAAGTTATGCTCTAAGACTTAACTATAGTGGCGGATCGCATACCCCAGCCTTTAGACTTGCTATCGGTGGAGCAGTTATTGATCTCGCTAGCTCAACCGCACTTACTGCCGGACAATGGTATTTAGTAGGCGCAGTTTATAACGGCTCGCAGATGAGTTTATATATCAACGGAACTCTTTCAGGCACCAAAGCCCAGACCGGCAGTCTCAATACGTATGCCACAGCCGTTAGAATTGGAGCAAATGGCGGAATGAGTGAAGACTTTAAAGGCACTCTTGATGATATTCGCATTTATAATACTGCTATCACCGCAGGAGAAATCAGCGCTCTTTATCAAAATAACGAGACCACCCCTCCTGTGATTTCAAATCTCAAGCCTTCAAATGCTCTTAGCAACGGTACAAGTTCGACGGTTATCTCGGTCGATACAGACGAAATTGCCAGCTGTAAATTTTCGAATGTCTCAGGTTTAAGTTTTTCTCAAATGACCGGAACCATGACAGCCAATACTGCGGGCCTGCAACATCAAGCAACAGTAAGCAGCCTTCAAAGTGGTCAATCTTATACTTACTATGTGCATTGTAGAGATGCGCTGGGCAACACGACGACATCGGCTACTGCAATTCAATTTTCAATTACAGGTGGTGGCGATGGGTTTACATGTAGCACTCCAGACACTCTTGTAGCATCAACCCTTAAGCGTTTAGCAAAGACTCACTATATAAATAGCATTAAAGAAGTTTTAAATCCGCTTGGAACTTCAACCATTAACACTCTCTTTAGTACTTATCCAACCGCGGCGAATACTTTAAAAATTAATGATCTTTTCGCTCTCATTCCGGATGACTCTAATCCTTATTATTCAAAAAATGATAAACGGCTTTTTTTAAATCATGCGGTTCGACTATACGATATCGCTTTTGAAATTGGATCAGCCATCACAAGTAATACAGCGTATGCAAATTCACTGGCTGCTTTTCCTGGCAGCTCAGGTAGTTGTCAGACAGCTGCAAGTTTGAGTTCAAACGCATCTTGCCTGAGTTCATTTCTTGATTACTATCTTAAGAAATCATTTCGAAAGCTTTTAAATCCTTTAGATCCTGACGATATTCAGCTGAAGAGCGACTTTACCGACTTCTTTAAAGGCCAAGGTATTTATGCCGGAAAAAACACCAATGGACTTGGAGCTCTGATGACACGACTTCTCGCGCATCCTCGATTTTTCTATCAATTAGATTTTGAAGGAAACCAAGTTGCAGGATCAGAAGCTGTCGATGCAACCTATCAACTTTCAGATTATGAATTACTTTCAAAAATCACTTATCTGTTCTGGTCGCGTCCTCCAAATGACGAACTTTATGCACTTATGTTGAGCCCTCGCGCTTTGGATCTTTCAATTGATGCTGATTTGTCAGTCATTGTTAATTTTGTGATAAACCACGCCAACGCTAGAGATGGGGTGCGAAACTTCTATTACGAATGGCTTGAATTAGAGAAGACTCCTGAAATTGGCTCGATTCCCTCTCAAGCGATTACTAACTTAGCCAATGCATCAGGTATTGATCTTACCTACAAAAATTATAAAACCGATATGATCAATGAAGTTTTAGATTTAACAGAGTACTACACACTCGCATCGTCAAATGGTCGATACGATGATTTAATGAATGATAAGCATTCATTTGCGAGAACCCCTCAGCTTGCTAAAATTTATGGGCTTACGACCGTATGGAATGGAAGCTCTACTTTAGTTAATTTTCCGTCTGGTCAACCGCGTTCGGGAATTTTAACGCGAGCTGCCTATACAAGTTCGACTAGTGAGTACTCCAATCCTATTCATAAAGGAAAGCGAATCAAAACTGCCATTCTTTGTAATGATATTCCACCGCCTCCCCCCACCGTTAACGTCGTACCTATTCCTTTTGATCCTTCAAAAACAACCCGAACTTTGGTTGATAACACGACGAGCGGAACAACATGTAACAGTTGCCACAGCAAATTTAACCCGTTTGGATTTGCAACAGAGAACTTTAATCCGTTTGGAATTCACCGAACCAGAGAAACTAAATTTCTGCAAAACGGTTCCATTTCTGCGACAATGCTTGATGTCAATACTCAAGCGACAGTCAGCCTAACATCAGCAACATCTTCATCTGTTGCTGACGGAGTTGAGCTGGCCAGTTATATTGCATCAAGTGGGGTTGGTCAGATGTGTATGGTCCGAAATTATTTTAGATACACATTAGGCCGTGAAGAATCAGAAACAACTGATGGCTGCGGATTAGAGCAGATGAGAATTGACCTTACCGGAAGTAACGGAAGCCTTAAGAAAATGATGAGCGAAGTTGTTAAAAGAAATGCCTTTAGATTTAGAAAGGTCAAGTAGACGGCTCGGAGGATTTATGAAATGGGATCCAATAACAAGACGGCATTTTCTGCAAAGCTCAGGCAAAGCCATTTTGCTTTTACCTTTTTTACCTTCTCTTGTTTCTAAAAAAATATTTGCCCAAGAAGTAGCGTCTCCTCAAAAAACATTTATTGGAATTTGCGCTTACAATGGTCTGCACAAAATGTATGGCCCTGATTCACGACTCATGCCTCCAACTGATCCTCAATATTCCGATCCAAGACAGGCTAGTACTTTTACTTCTCTTCCAGGATATGAGGCTTTAGATTTACCCAATCGACATCGTATTCATTACAAAAGTCTAGAAGCTCTCAGAGATGAAAATAATGCTGCCGGTAGAGGTCGACAAATTTCAGAACTAATAGATACTTCTTTTGATCCAGTGCTTCGAAAAATGGCGCTGCTGCAAGGTTTTGATTATACGTGCTTTCAGTCGTATCACCACAATGGACAATTCGGAAATGTAGCCTCGGGAGCAGCCGCTGGTTTACCTTGGAGTAAAATTGCAACCATTGACCAAGTCATGGCCTACTCCTCGAATTTTTATCGAAACTCAAGCTTACTCGGAAGTTCAGTCAGCTGGGGACCTGCTTCTGGTGATAACACATCAGGCTACGAATCCTGTTTTACATTTACCAATCCCAAAGACAAAATTAATGGCGGCATTCAAAAATCTGGTTCTTATTATTACAGCCCCGCAACACTTTGGAATGCATTTTTTGGAGGCACTCAAGCTAGTGCCCTAAAAAAATCGCTCATCGATCAAGTTCTCGAAGACTATAAAAGTTTAAGTTCAAATCGCAGGTTAGCTGCTGCAGATAAAGCGCTGATTAATCAGCAAATTGATTTGCTAAATGACACTCAAAAGAAAATTAATGCACTTCCTCCTGCCTGTGCTCCAGGACGACCCGCAAGTTCATATACAGATAAGGTTGCTCTCTTAAAAGCATTCAATGATGTAATCGTCGCACTCGCTGCTTGCGGACTCTGTCATTCATTTTTAGGAAACCCGCGCTCAGTTCTCGGAGATGGAGAAAGCTGGCACACCTGGTCACATCAAGGTTATCAAAATGAAACCTGTGTCGACTATAATTCGAATAACACTTGCGACACAGATTCAAGCAAGCCCGAATTCGACAGAAGAGAGCAAAATAATTATTACACAGGCGACGGAAAATACATGCTGAGTGATTTTGGCACTCTATATCAAGGTAACCCGCACTACTCTGATATTGCCAATCAAAGTGCATACGATAATTTATTTGCTCATAATCGCGTGGTTTATAAAGATATGGGGTTAGATCTTGCAAAGAAACTCGATGCCATAGCTCTGGCCGACGGAAAAACTTTGCTAGACAGCTCTCTTGTTGCCATCATTCAGGAGCATTCTCGTCGCGGGCATGAAACTTGGAACATTCCTATCGTTACTTTTGGTAGTGCGGGAGACTCTTTTAATACAAATCGATACATTGATTTTAGAAATTTTAAGAGCGGTGATGACCGAATTCATACCCGTAAAGGATTTCCTATTAATCAGCTCTGGGCCAATATGCTTACTGGTATGGGAGTGCCGAAAGAAGAATTTGAGCCACTGAATAAATACGTGAGCGTAGGCGCTGATGGAAACCCTGCCCGATGGAATTTTAAACCAGGTTCAGGTTATGGCCTTATGCAGGACGATAACTATGCCCATTACGATCAACCCGGTTGGCAAAATATTGATTTAAGTGGCGGACTTCCCTTCTGGAAAAAATAATTTTCTTTCGAAGACAATCCCGCATATCGCTTAATACTACCGAAAAACTTAACCCCTTAAAGGCATTTGCATGATTTACTTTTATTGGGCAACTTCAGATCTAAATGGCTATTCTTCTCTCCGCTAAAGAAATTACTAAGGCATTCGACTCTCGACCTCTTTTTGCTGATCTTCATTTTTCGATCGAGTCAGCAGAACGAGTTGGATTAATTGGCCCCAATGGCGCTGGTAAATCAACCTTACTTAAAATTTTGGCAGGTCAAATTACCGCTGATCACGGAGAAGTTGTTTCTCAGCGAGGCCTTCGAGTTTCGCACTTAGAACAAGTTCCCTTTCTTGATTCTAACAAAACCGTTCGCGAAATTTTGCTTGAGCAGAGTGGTAATTTAGATGAATGGACGGCTGCCGAAAAAGGTGACGAACTTATCTGGAAGCTCAAACTCGACGCTGGTGGACTCGAACCTGATACTTTAGTCAAAAATCTATCCGGAGGTTGGAAGAAACGCCTCGCTTTTGCTCGTGCGCTTATGAGTGATCCGGATGTTCTTCTGATGGATGAGCCAACCAACCATCTCGATGTCGAAGGAATTCTCTGGCTTGAAGAATTAATCTCTGATGCTCCTTTTGCCACTCTCACTATTACCCATGACCGTTTTTTTCTCGAAAGAGTAGCAAACCGCATTCTTGAGCTTGATCGCAGAAATCCTGGCGGCATTTTAAGTATTAAGGGACCTTACTCTCGATATCTTGAAGTAAAAGAAAGCATGATGACCGCTCAAGAAAATCGAGAAAATATTTTACGAGGCAATTTACGCCGCGAAACCGAGTGGGTCAAAGCTGGAGCTAAAGCTCGCACCACCAAGCAGCAAGCTAGAATTCAGAGACACTCCGAGCTTGAAAGCGAAGTCAAAGAGCTTGCCTCTCGCAATATTAAAAAATTAGTCTCGATTGATTTTGAATCGATTGAGAATAGTCCCAAGCGCCTGGTTGATGCTAAAAAAATTTCTAAATCTTATTCTAAAGATCGCCCACTCTTTTCAAATCTTGATCTGCTTCTCACTCCGGGCACTCGCGTAGGAGTTTTAGGTGCAAACGGAAGCGGCAAATCCACGCTGATTAGAGTTCTGCTTCAACTTGAGAAGCAGGATTCAGGAACAATTAGTCATTCAGATCGACTGCAAGTCGCTTACTTTGAACAGAATCGAGATCAGCTTGATCCCGATGTTTCTCTCTTAAGATCAGTTTGTCCTCATGGTGATCAAGTTATCTATCGAGGACGCCCCTTGCATATTCGAAGTTATCTCGAAAAATTTCTTTTTTCGTACGATACAATGGATATGAATATCGGAAGCCTCTCCGGAGGAGAACAGAGTCGAGTTCTTCTCGCTAAACTTATGCTAACCGAAGCCAATGTGCTTGTCTTAGATGAGCCTACAAATGATTTAGACATTCCAACTCTGCATGTTCTTGAAGAAGCTCTCACTCAGTTCGAAGGCGCCATTTTACTTGTCACCCACGATCGATTTTTTCTCGACCGCGTTGCTACTCAAATTTTGGCTTTTCCGGTTTTAGAAAAAGAAAAAAAGGCTGGAACCCTTCATACCTTTGCGGATTTAGCTCAGTGGGAATCATGGCACGCTAATCAGATTAACCATAAAGAGAATAAAAAATCAGAATCATCAGCTCCTACAGTGCAAAAGCAAGAAGCTTCCAAGCCAAAACCTTCTTCAAAAAAAGTAGAAGCTCTTACTAAAAAAATTGAGCGCGCAGAATTGGCTTATGCAAAACTTGAGGCCGAATGTTCTACGGCCGAGGTCATGAGCAATATAGCCGAACTTTCAAAACGCGGAAGAGAAATGCAAGAACTTCAGGCGCAAATCGATGCGCTCTATCGCGAATGGGAAAGTACAGATCAATAGTATTTGGCCCGCTTCGCGACAGGCCAAATACAAAAAAGAAAGAGCAACCGCTAGGCATCGATGAAGCTACTCAACGCACCAAGTTAAAAGACAATTCTGCTGCGATGAGAGAACTTGTCTGCCAAACTGTCATCCTTCATTAAAGTACTCCGCATCATAGCTATAAATCGTTTTAAATGAAGGATGGCCACAAGAGTCTACCCATTAACACAGCTCACCGAATGGACAAGCTCAGACGAAGCTATTCCTTATCTATCCGCGATCTTTCCTAACAATAAGGATCTTCAAAATAGTATATTTGATGTTGTTCAAAAAATTGGAGTGAAGGAAATTCCGGACGTTTGGCGCCTCCTCGACTTTCTAAAGTCCGAATTTGAAATTTCACTCCGATCTGCGCCACCCGAAAAGACTAAAGCGGTACACGCACTCATCAGCTGTGTAGAGACTTACCGAAATCAAGTGTTAAGTAGTTTAGGTCACTATTGGAAGGAAGACGCAAAGTATTCATACTGGCCAGACCCAACAATTGGGACCCCCTCGATTTATCAGACGCTTCCAGTCGTAGAAAATTATGGATTCATTGATGAAAACACTCCCATTGCTTCTGCAGGAAGTTGCTTTGCTTACGAAATCGCTTTTTCGTTTCAAAGACGAGGTTTCAACTATGTCGTCACTGAAACAGACCACGACGGTTCAAATGGAATAATCGCAATGCCTCGCGAGATCGACGGCACCGACAAGGTTTACGCGCGCTTTTCTGCAAACTGGGGATTACTATTTAATAGCGCAAATTTAAGACAAATGGCAGAACGAGCATTCGGCTTGCGACAACTGCCCAGAATTCTAACCAGACATGTACAACTCTTTCAACATGTGTGGAAGTGCGATAAGAATCACCCAAATTACAACTTACCTATTTCAATATGGTATGATCCCTTTCGTGAAAATGTTCGATTCGATAGCATTGAGAATTATAATAAAAATTATGAAATTCACACTGAGAATTGCCGACGTGCTCTTATGCAAGCTAAAGTCTTTATTGCCACTCTGGGCTTATCCGAAGTTTGGGAATTTATCGAAGACTCTTCGGTGCTTTCGCACAACCCAAATCTTCATCCTGCTTTAACTGCTCTAACTCGACCCAAGGTACTTAGCGTAAGAGAAAACATAGAGAACCTACAGTCATTTATAAAAATCATTCGTCAGTTTAATCCTGAGATGAAATTTATTTTTACTCTCTCACCCATTTCACTTGCGGCTACATTTCGCTATCCAGAGAATCACGTCATCACTGCAGACGGCTATTCAAAAGCAAATTTGCGAGTGGCTATAGAAGAAGTCGTAAAGGCCAATCCAGATACATTCTACTTTCCAAGTTTTGAATTTGTTAATCGCTGCGTAAAGAATCCTTGGGACCTTGATGAAAGACATGTGACCCCAGAAACTGTAAAGAAGGTTATGGAATTTTTTGATCAAATGTTTGTGAAGCCTGAGGCTGCCCAACTTTTTAAAGGCCCCAGAAACTCCTCGATGGAATCCACTAATTGTTCCGTCGGTGGTCTATGATATCGTCACCTCAAGTTCCACAATTTTGATGCAGGTGAAAAATATTCAGAAATGATGCGCACTCCCTGAGAATTCGTTAATTGAGGAAGATCCTTAAGCGGAGCCTCAATTACAACCTCCATAAAATTTTCGGGCATGACTTCATGGTTAGTCCACTGATTCACTTGCTCGCTACCGAGAGCTGCTTGAAGATCAGAATATCCTCCAAACTTTTCTCTAATTTCTTGCGCTGTCATCAAACGCTCGAGAAGAATTGAAATCTTTACTTTCACATAAAGATCTCCCATATCGTGACTCATCAAAATTTCTCGAGCTAAAAATCCACCGATTCTCTTAAAATCAATTGCACCAATAAATTCTTGCAGCTCTTCGCCAGGAGATTCGTGCTGTGTTTGACTTAAGAGCTCAACCGACTCTTCAATTTCTTGATGATGACCTCGACCTCTAAAGATCGCTCCATCGCCAACCTGAAATTTTCGAATCTCCATATAATCATCCAATTTGCATGATCCTAAACGGCAGGGTTTCAACTTGATCTCAATTGGATTCTCACTCCAACCGTCGATATAAAAAACCTTTTGATCTAAATTTTCAAAATCACGCGATCCATCTTTCTTAGTTTTTATCAGATCAGGCATCCCCTTAGTCATATCGAAAAACACCATCACAAGTTTTTTGTTACTTTCTGCAATCGCGAAATGATTATACCTAACACCAAAGTGAACCCCAGGTGACCAATAACGAGGAACTATTATCTCGTGATTGCCATTTACATCGGCTTGAAGAACAGGCGCGGTAGTTTGAATGTTATATACAGGTTTACCCTTCAATGTATTGATATGATCGACTCCCACAAAATAACTTGGAGTTGACCACGGGTCTTTCGTAAAAAATGTTCCTCCAATAGAAAATTCCTTACGTTTTCTCTCTTCAGAAAGGTGATCAATATCTCGATTGCCAGTGAATCCCTGATTTGTATGAGGCCGGTTAACTGTGTAAATGCCCGAAAGATCGAGTCGAAGCAGATCATCGATACAATTCGAAGCCTGCGTCTGAGGAACCATTAAAATAAAAAATAAAACAATCGATACACGCCACTTCATTAGGTGAGTCTTCTAAGAAAATTTTGTGAATTAATCAAGGCCTCTGGTTCGACCAGCAGTCTATTTCAAAGATCTAATTTTTCTTTGATAGTTTGCGGATTAAATGCAGGATTTTGGTCGAATTGGTGCACGTGATGAACAGAACCAAAGTCGTCTTTTAAAAAATAAAATCCTTTATTTTCAATGACTTCGAATTAAGCCTCTTCTCGTCTCTGGTCTCTCATTAAATGGAAGGCAAGCACCCCTAAAATTAATGCTCGAGCCACAATAAGAGCACTAAATAGCTTGGTCCACAGTCCTCCTCGATCTAACGCCTGATAAGGAACAAAAACGATCAGCTCTCTCAGACTATAAGTAAACGAAAATGGATAAATAAGAGTACTCGTGATGTCGAGACTCGCCCAAACGATCCAATAGCGAATTTGCTTTAATCTTTGAGAGCGGAGTATTAGCAAAACTAAAAATGGATAAAACCAGAGATGAAATTGAGGAGAATAAACTCGATTAAATATCAAAACTGAAATTCCAATTAAAATAATGCGAGCTTCAAGCTTAAATTTTAAAAGTGCAAAAGTTGAAATCAAAATGAGACCCAAACTCCAGGTGGGTGCCCATGACTCCCACGAATTCTCTCCCCACCATAACTCCATCACACCCAGTAGAGTGTCCCAATAAAGTGGGCGATGAATGTGAAAATGAAAAGGATCTAACATGAATTTAAGATTTCCTTGGGACGACAGGTTTAAGACCGCGAGAGGAACAAAGACAATAACAGCGATCAGACCAAAAATGGTAAGCGATTGGATCGCACGAATTTTTTTGCCTCGTAAAAAGAACAACTCCGCATCTCGAGAGAGCAAGAAAAAGATGGTTATCCACTTGATATGAAATCCGATCGACCAAAAAAGACTCGATATTAGGAATCTACCTCGTAGGTGGTAGAGATAGCCACTCAGAATAAAAACCAGCAAAAGTGATTCGTAGCGAAAGGGACTCAATATCAACGCAGTCAAATTAAATTGAAATAGTACGAGGCCCCAAAAAAGATAAGGGAGTTTTAAAAATCGAATGATTTTAAGAAATAAATAGGTGTTCAAAAGGTCGAGCGTCCACATGATCGTGGAATGTAAGTATAGAATTTGCTCGGAGCTTCGATCAAAGAGCGGGCTCAGCAACCAGTAAAAGTAGCCAGCAAGATGTGGGTATTCTTTTGAAAATTCAACATATGGAATGAGCCCCTCTCGAGAGTTTTTTAAAAACTCTAGCCAACTCCAAACATCGACATAAATATGCCCTGCCCAAGCGGTATTTTTAAAGAGCGTAAAAAAAAGAACAAGCCAAAGAGCTTTTAGAATCCCGATCCCTGCCAAAATTCGTCTGTCAGACTGCTTTTTGAGCCAATCCAAAACACCACCGCCAGTCCTAATTTTGATTAAAAAATGAACGCTAGGCTAGTGCAGAAGCTCAACCAGACACTTCGCATTGGAGTTTAAATGCACAGACTTACTATTATCGATCTTTTCGAGACGCTAAAATGTACGATTCTGACAGGTTCAAAAGGTTGGCATCCCCCGAGATCTTACGGTCAATCCGAAATGACCAGGGAATTGGGAACTAAACCGAAGCGACTCAAAATCTTAAGAATATGGTTTTTAGAAGATTGTCGCGGAGCAGGACGTTTCGTAAATCGGCGAGAAAGATCGATAGTAGGCCCGACAATTTTTTCTACTACTGTAAGCATATCGGAATGAGTGCTGACCCCCGCAAAATCTTCAACAAAGCTAATAAATTTCTTGCTTGAATTCGCTTGAATGAAACGAGCAATTATAGACGCCAATTTTTGGATGGCTTGGTCGTAGGCGTGCGGGTCGAAAGGAACAATGCGCTTTTCTGGGAAACCAATCGAAGGCCAATCCGCAGTCATAAGCCCCGACCGCATGACATCTTCCGAAAAAAGTCCCGGATTGTCATATTGCTGAAAGGTTCTCCAAAAAGCTTCGGGCACAACTCCTAGTGGCTCGCTGATTGTCACGAAATAAATTTTACCAATTTTGCCCTGATCTCTCAGTGCTCGAATCTGATTGTATTTTCCGTATAAACCAATTGTGGCGGCATCCCATGGTTTTGTCTTTGCGCAAGGAACAAACACAATCCATTCGACATCGGGGGGAACTTTCCAGCTCGCGATTTTTTCATGCCACTCATGGATTTTCTTTTTTTTCATCAGCTGCAAAGTTTCGCCAGGTGTATAGGCGGTGAACGTTGGATCAAGAAGAGGATTTGATCGAGTACTTCGCTCAACTAAGATCTTTCGAAGTCGAATCCATTCTCGATCAGAGGTATACCTAAATTGTGACTTATCGCTTTTTCGTTTACCTAATTGAGCTCGTTCGAAACTCGAAAGCAATTTAAGTGGGTTTGCACAGCTGGCTGGATGGCCAGAAAGATTGACCGACCATAATATGATCAATGCACTAAAAAGATGCCTCCACCCACGACTCACAATGGCAAGTTAGAAAAATGTTCGATACTGAATCAATCAAAAGTTAGTCTGGTGGTAACGATTAGTGGTGAAGCATTGGGTCTCTAATTACTTGGCTGATGAATTGCGATATAGCCAGTCAGATTTCCTTCTAAGATCACGTTCTCGTATGACTAAACCGCCTATTCCAATCAGAGTAACAACTCCACCACCCCATAAAAGAAACGGACGCATCTGCTTTCTTTCATTGGCCCACTGAACAGCAGCTTCGTATTTTGCTTTCGATTTAAATGCCAAAGGATTATCTGGTGTGTCCGGAACGGGCGCCGCCGCTAGAAAAGCAATCAACCCAACACATCCCACAAGGACGCTCAGTTTTGCTGGAGGAAAACCCGGGTCTATCAAAGCAAAGGACTTAGTAGAAACCAAGTTAGACGCAGTTAAAATTGCAATAAAACTAAACAAAAAAATCTGCCGCCTTCTTTTCATCTGTATCCTTTGAGCGTAGAGAATTTCCTAAGTCAAAACATTTATCTGAGGGTCCCTTGAAGTATTGTCGAAAATGAAAGACGCAAAAAATGAAAATTGGCGTCCCCACCAATGGTTATAAATAGATCAAATTCAGACTTAACGTTTCAGTTGTAAAGCTCTCACGTTGCTCTCCTGTCTTTCGATGTCCAGTGGACATCGAAAGTTGCTCTCAAAACTTCACGGCACCCCAAAATAATGTGGCCGGACTTGGAAAAAAATAATTTCGCTACTAAGACTTGTCCAGATTACTCTCTGATCGTAACCCTTTTTCCAAGTTGACGAGAAAAGCTGCGCGCTTTGAACCGGCCTCACACCTGATATATTTGCCTTGGCATGATAAGTATCGAGCCAGCTTGTTCCAACTATTCGAGGAATGCCCTGACCCTGATCTGGCGGTTTTAAAAGCATCTCAAGTCCGCCACGCTCGCGCTCGATACCGTTCTGGAACCTTACAGAGTGGCGAGACATTTTTAACGCGCAAAAATACCGTGACCAACGTCGATAGCGAAGTTTAAGCGAACATCAGATCCACCCCAGGCATTAAGTTCAGGGTTTTGAACCTTCAAGATAACTTCGGTTTCCTTTTCGTGCGGGATGATTTGATCAACAGTGGCTCGTATCACACTTGTAGGAAGACCAGGAATGGAAACTGAGAATTTGATTTCGCCATTCTCATACGCAATTTGTTGAACTCGCGCTGGTTCTGACAAAGAGTTCTTCTGTCCATAAAGATTCATAAAAATTGGCTTTGATGGATTCGCGTAGGTTCGACCAAGGAAAGCAGCAAAATTTTCGACAGTTTTATCGCGATCTCCGCGCGTAAGTGCATCAAGATCAAAATGAACGGGTGCAACTTCTTTTGAAAGCACGACTCTAACAGTCTTCGGCTTTCCTGCGTTCCAACCGCCAATTCCATTCACTTCGGGTTTCGAGAGGACAAGAATAGTCTCTCCATTCGGCCCACGTTCAATAGCAGGATCAACTTCTCTTGTTACGACGTATGCAGTATCTCTCGAATCCACACCAATCGGTTCTTCTAATTTAAGACCCATGCCTCCGCCATTATAAACAAAGACCTCATCAAAATTCCGAAACCCTTGGGTTGTCGTCTTTCCACCTTCATATTCAACAACGACATTAACCTTAGAACCTTCCGATTGAATTTTCATTCCTTGATAAAGTGCGCGTCGTTCCGTGAAGTTCAAGCCACTTACTTTCTCACCGCTCGCCACAGAAGTTGCAGAGCCTTCTTTTCTCTTCCCATCTTTCAAGAACGGAAGAAGATTTAATATTGCGTCGGGTTCAACACGATACGAAGTTCCTTTTCCTTCGTAGAATCCATAGCGATAGATCATGTGCGGCACCAATGCTGAGAATGTTAGTGTTGCACCAGAATCCAAATTCGTAAGAGTAATATCATGCGAAGCGCTTGTGCCATCGTTGAACGGTGAGAATTGAGATCCCATCCAACCCACTTCGCTCCATTTATAACGATAACCCATGTAGGTGAACTCATCGGGGAAGCCAAAGTAGTGAGCTGCCATCATTTTGAGAAGAGGTTCAGCCAGTGCTTGATGCGTAAGTTTTAAGTCTTCAGTAACATGTTTGTGATCGGCAGCCAATACGTCTTCAAATTTTTCACGTTCGCCAAGAAATCCCGCTCCAGAAGATTTTCCAGGATTTAGTCTTCCCTTTAGTTTTGCCAAAGAAGGAGCTTCCTCTTTACCTTTATCCGCGAAGAAGTCTTTCGGCTTTGTTCTTTCCCAGGCAGAAACGTTGAATCCTCCGATGAAATGATCGCCTTCTTGAGTTTGCACTTGTGGAAGATCCCAACGAAGTTCTTGGTCTGAAATATCCGCGAGATCCCTCAAAACTTTTTGAGCGCCGGTTACAAATCTCCCGCCCTCATAAGAATCGCTCACTTCAAATTCAATGAAGTTTCTGCGAAAGCGAAGCGCAGACATTCCGGGCTTATCGCCATCTGTCAGCAAACGGAAACCACCGATTTCGGTTCCTGCATTTACTCTTTGCTCGATGGCCTCAGAAGCAGGTGTAAGGATTTGTACAATTTTATCCCCATCCAGAACCGCCATTATCGAAACAGGCTTTCGCCCATGTTTAGAATTTATATCAATCCGAAATAATGAAGGAACGTCGGGATCTTGAATGAAACCCGCGCGAATGAGTTGATCCCGCCCAGAAAGTCGTGCAATGTGACGGATATTTGCTGGAGCGTCTCCGCCGTATCCACGACTTGAACCACGGATTGAATTTACACGTTCGTAACGGCCGCCATCGTTGACTACAAGAGTAAGTTTATCTTCGAATTCCGGATCGCGTGTTACATCTAATCCGACCAATTTTGCTTTAGAACTAGCTAGATCAGATGAAGCGCTTAAGAACACCTTCAAACTTCCATCCTGCTGGGCATGAATGAGAAAACCGCCGCGACGATAATAGTGACTTTGATTGACCTGAACGAAACCAGCAGCACGGAGGTTTTCAATTTGCTTAGTTTGAGTAACTGATGAAGGTATCGCAGCGTTGGCTAGATGAGCGGCAGCTTCTGCACATTTATCTTTGGCTGCAAAAACGAAGTTTGAATAAAGCAAAAGGCTGGATAGGACGACTAGGTTCACACCACTTTTTAAATTTCTCATCATAATAAAAGACACCTGCAGGGTTCATATATATCGCAATGAGAACCAGCCTTCAACACCTTCACGGGGAGCAGTATAACTGAAGATTAGCGTCCCCACCAATGGTTATAAATAGATCAAATTCAGACTTAACGTTTCAGTTGTAAAGCTCTCTATGGTGCTCCCCATGAAGGTGTTGACGGGGTCGACCGGAGACTCAGTCAGTGAT